>CAVUQJ010000010.1:0-5849 GCA_963743605.1 Vulcanimicrobiota bacterium
ATCGGGAGCTAGTGGACATATCGGGGGCGCGGCGGCTCCAACTCGGAGGCGGCGACCGCCGGCCTGAGGGAATCTGGAGCATGACGAAATGGCGTTTGGCGGCGGCAGTCACGGCCGCCATTGCTATCGCAGCCGGTACGGGCGACGCAAAGGAGCCGGTCGACAGCGTCGTCGTCTACGCCCCGGGTGGGGCCAACGACGCCGTGCCGCTGCGAACGATCCGAGGACCTCGCGCCGGGCTGGCGACTCCCAGCGCCGTGGTCGTCGGCGGCGATGCGCTCTTCGTCGCCAACCGCGCGAGCAACAGCGTCACGGTGTACGCCTCAGATGCCGACGGCGACGCTGCTCCGGTCCGGACGATCGGCGGTCCGCATACCGGGCTCGATAAGCCGACCGGGATTGCCGTCGATCACAGCGGCAACGTCATCGTCAACCGGTCCGGCAACAACGTCACCATGTATGCTCCGGGCGCCTACGGCGACGCCGTTCCGGTGCGCAGGATCCGCGGCCGGCGCACGCATCTCGGCGCTCCGACGAGCATCGCGCTCGACGCTGCGGGAAGCCTCTACGTCGCGAATTTGAAGCCGAGCAGTGTGACGATCTACTCGCACGATGCCGACGGTGACGCGGCGCCGGCGCGCGTGATCAGCGGTGCGCACGCCGCGTTAGCGGAGCCCTAGGTATCGCGACCGATGCTGCGGGGCGAATGTTCGTCGTGAACGCACCCCGCGGCGGTTCGAGCGTAACGATCTACGCCGCCGGTGCGCACGGGGACGTCGCGCCCACGCGGACGATCGCCGGACCGGCTACGGAGATGGGCGCCGCCAGCGGCATCGCCATTGGTCCGCGCGGGGACGTATACGTCAGCGACCATGGACTCCCCGGCACAGTGGGCGCGATTCTGATCTACGATCCCCACGCAAGCGGCAACGTCGCCCCGGTGCGCAGGATCGGCGCCGCGCGCGGGGGTGTCGCAGCACCGTTCGGCGTGGCGCTCGACGGCGCGGGAGCGATCTTCGCGGTCCACCACGGCGACTGAGCGACTCGACGGGGCCCCGAAGGTTTCGACTACGTTCCCGGAGCGCGGTAGTGAACGTGAAGCCCGACGGCGCGGTCGATTTCCTCGACGGGCAGCAGCGGAGTAATCTTGCTGTGGATCGCGCCCGTAGCGCGCACGCTCATCGCGACGGCCAAGGCGCTCTCGGGATCGGGAAGATCGATGATGAGGATCGCGTCGTGCTCGCCAAACGTAAAGTAGAACGCTTCGAGCTTCCCTTTCAGCGAAGTCATGAAATCGGCGACGGCCTTGTACCGGCCGGTCCCGCCGTCTTTCAGCACGCCCTTCGTGCCCTCGGCCGTGTATCGTACTTCCACCAAGTATTTCGCCATCGTCAAGACCTCCAGGCGGTGTATCTACGATACGGCGACAGCGCCACCTCGTGCGTCGAGCCCCTGGGTGGTCGCGTAGCGTCGTTGGGACGTCTGTGGGACGGGGCCGCGATACGCTCCCCGAGCCGTCTTCACGGAAGGCGGCGACGAGAAGGGAGCATTACGATGAAACGATCTCGCGAATTGCGGGGCGTCCTCGCGGCGGCGTCGTTGCTGGTGACCGCCGGTGTCCTGGCGGTTGCGAGCGTTACACACGCCGAGGGGCATCTCGGAAGCGGAGTCGGTGCGAACAAACCCAAGCCGTGCAACCGTTCGACCCCGTGTCTCACGGAGACCAACGCCGGCTCCGGCGGCGGCGTTCGCGCAAAATCCAGCTCCGGTAACGCGCTCGAGGGCGACGCCACGACCGGTCAAGGCGTCTACGGCTCGTCGACCGGCACCGCCAGCGCGACCGTTGGGTCGAACTCGAGCACCGGCAACGGGATCTACGGCTACTCGTTCGGCGGCGACGGCGTCCAAGGCCAGTCCCACAACGGGATCGCCGTCGACGGATACTCGACCAACGGCTACGGCGTCTATGGGCAGTCCGGCGCGACGGAGACCGCCGGCGTGTACGGCTACTCGAACGCAAACGTCGGGATGGGCGTCGCTGCCGTGGCGGGACCGGACGCGTTCATGGCGCTGCTCACGAAGGGTCCGACGACGGACGATAGCGCCGACAACATCATCGCGTCTGATGCTTCAGGGAACTACGTCTTCACCGTTGACGACCGCGGCAACGTCGAGGCCAACGCCTACTACGACGCGGGCTTCTGCAAGAACGGCTGCTCGAAGTCGCGCCACGTCGTCTCCTACGCCGCGGAGACGAGCGAGCCGACGCTTGACAACGTCGGTGAGGCGACACTGCGCGCAGGGAGCGCCCATGTCGCGATCGACGCCGCGTTCGCAAACGTGGTGGACGCGACGAAATCCTATGTCGTGCTCCTGACGCCCGAAGGCGATGCCGACAGCCTCTATGTGAGCAACCGCAGCGCGAGCGGGTTCGACGTGCGCGAATCGCACGGGGGTCGTTCGTCGATCGGGTTTGCGTATCGCATCGTCGCGCATCCGTACGGCAAGGCCGACCGCCGACTTCCCTTCGTCACGAGAAAACCAATCCGCCTCGCGCAACCACGGTCGCACGCGCCGTTGCATGCCGGCGCACCCTAGCAAGCGACCGGAGCGCGTGTTCGTTCTGCGCCTCTGGCGCGAAGACACCGCGCCGGTCGAGAGGCTGCGTTGCTCCGTCGACGACGTGAAGACGGGGCAACGCCGCGCCTTCGCCGGCATCGCGGCACTCGCTGAGTTCTTACAGGCCAGCTTGGGGAGCGCGGGGGAGCCGATCGAGCGCTAGCGACCTGTCGGGCCGGGACGGCCGCCTCGCGTGACGAACGCAGCGCAAACACCATGGCGAGGCTGGCGCGTCCCGGCCCTGCAGGCCGGCTCTCCGTACGCCTGTTTGGAACGTTGCGCGTGTTTTGGGACGATGTTCCGCTGCCGTTTCAGGTGCGACCGCGCGTCGGGCCGCTGCTCGGCTATCTCCTGTTGCACCCGGCGCACTCGATCGCGCGCGAAGAACTCGCCTTCCGCATCTGGCCGGACGACGCGGAAGAAGCCGCGATCACGAACTTGCGCCGCCATCTCCACCACTTGCGCGAGGCGCTCCCCGCGGGTCCCCAACCTTGGGTTCTCGCCGACGCCGTACGCGTGCAGTGGAATCCCGACGCCGTCGTCAGCGTCGACGTACGGCAGTTCAGCTCGCTCATCGAACGAACCGATAGACTGGCGGAAGCGGTAGACTTGTATGCCGGCGACCTGCTCGAAGGCCTGCCCGATGAGTGGCTCCTCGCCGCCCGCGAACGGCTGCGTTCCCAATATGTCGAAGCGCTCAGCGAACTCGTCGCCGACGCCCGGCAGCGACGCGACGGCGCCGGCGCTCACCACTACGTCGAGCGCCTGCTGACGGCCGATCCCTGGCGCGAGGACGCCGTGCGCGAACTGATGCTGCTGCGCTACCAGCGCGGCGACCGGGCCGGCGCCCTCGCGCTCTGCCGCGCGTTCGAGCGGCGGTTGCGCGACGACATGAATACGTCGCCGATGCCGGAAACGACGGCGTTACGCGACGACATATTGCGAGGCATCCCGGCGGCGCTTCCGCCGCCGCCGAGCAACCTTCCCGCGCCTGCTTCATCGTTCATCGGACGCGACGCAGAGCTTGCGGCGGTTCGTACTCTTCTGGGGGATTCGCGCCTCGTCACGGTGACCGGGGCTCCGGGGATCGGCAAGACGCGCATCGCGCTGCGCGTGGCCGGCGACCTTCGCGACGAATTCGACGACGGCGCGTGGTTCGTCGAACGTCGCGTCGGTAGCAGATGCGAGCGAAGTGCCCGGCGCCGTCGCGCGGACGCTCCGGTTGCGTCCGGCGGCCGATGCCGTGGACGCGCTGCGAACATATTTCGCCGGCCGGCGCCTTCTGCTCATTCTCGACAATTGCGAGCGCTTCATCGACGGCGTTGCGGGTCTGGTTCAAGCCATCGTGCCGGCGGCGCCGAACGTGACCGTGATCGCAGTCAGCCGGCAAAGCCTCGGCTTGGGATCGCTCGGCGAGGCGGTGTATCGTGTTCCTCCGCTTTCGTTGCCGCCGGCGGAGGCGCCCCCGACTGTAGAGAGTGCGTCGGAAAGCGACGCGGTCGCGCTCTTTCGGGCGCGTGCGTACGCGGCCGGAAGCGGCTCGGTCACGCCGGACGACGTTCCTGCGATCCTGCGGATCTGCCGCCGGCTCGACGGCATGCCGCTCGCGATCGAGTTGGCCGCATCGCGCGCCGCGTCGTTTTCCGTCACCGAACTCGAGTACTTGCTCCGCGACCGCTTCGAACTGCTCGTTTCCAGCGGCCTCGCGCAACGCACTCGCCATCACGCGCTCGGATCGTTGATCGACTGGAGCTACGACCTGCTCTCGGCGAAGGAGCAGCACTTCCTCGCGCGTCTCTCGATCTTCTCCGGAAGCTTCGCGCGATCGTCCGCGGAAGAGATCTGCGGCGGCGACGGCGTCGAAGCGACCGCCGTCGTCGAGCTGATATCGGCGCTGGTCGATAAGTCGCTCGTCGTCTGCGACCACGCGCCGGCCGGAACGCGGTACTGGCTGTTGGAGAGCATCAAGGAGTACGCCCGCGAGCGATTGCGTCAAAGCGGTGAAGAACCGCGGACGGCCCGCCGGCACGCATTGGCATATGCCGAGCTGGCCGAGCGGTACCTGCCGACGCTCGCCGGCGACCGGACGTGGTTCGATGACGAGCACGGCAATTGGTCGGCGGCGCTGCACTGGACCCTCGCACTGCACAACAACGTCGTCGTCGGTCAGCGCCTGGTGGTCGCGACGCCCAACCAACTGTATTCGACCGTCGAGTCGCTCGACTGGATCGGCCTCGCGCTCCGCGCGATCGACGCGACGACGCCGCGCGCGCTCGTCGCGCGGCTGGTCCTCAAGGACGGAAAGCTTCGTCTCGTGCGCGGAGCGTTTCACGAAGCGCTGACCCGCCTTCACGAGGCACTTGCGCTCTTACGAGACGGTGACGACCCTCCCAACCTCGCCAACGCCCTCCAACTCATCGGGGACGCCTTGTGCATGACGGGGCGAGCGGCCGAAGCAGCGCCGTTCTGCCTCGAAGCCGTCGAGATCGCCGGCGCACTTCAATCCCCGCAATTGCCCTACGCGCTCGGATCCCTCGCGAACGTGCGAGACGCGCTGGGCGACGCATCGTCGTCGCACGCGCTCTATCGGGACGCGCTGCGGCTGCTCGAGCCGGAAGAGAGCCCGGATGCCGACCGCAACGTCCTCGGGGCCGCACGCCTGAAGGTGTCCTTTGCGGCCAGCCTGTTCGACGCCGGCGAGGGCGCGGAGGCGCTCGCGATTGCGCGCGAGGCGCTCCCCGTGCTGCGTTGGTTTCGGGAACCATACCTCGGGGTCTGCCTCGGCAACATCGCGACCTACGAACTCGCGCTCGAGCACTACGGCGATGCCGAACGCAGCGCGCGCGAGGCGCTCGCCCTATCGCGCGATCTCGACGCGCGGCTGATCGCCGTGTATGCCGTGCTTCATCTGGCAGCGCTGACGGCGCTTCGACCGCACATCGCGACGCCGGATATGGTCCGCGCCGCTCGACTGCTGGGATTTGCTGATGCCGCGTTGACGTCGCGCGAGGTCTTTCGATGGCCCGGCGTGCAACGCGAGTTCGACCGTTCGTTGGCGGCCTTACGCGGCGCATTGGGGTCCGACGAGGTCGCCAAGCTCGTTGCCGAGGGCACGCAAATGATGGAAGCAGAAGCGTTCGCACTCGCGGCCTCGGGGCCTGCGGACATCGCCACGGACAAGCTCGCGCGCATCGAGCCATGACCGATGATCATTGCTTCTTACTAAGGTA
>CAVUQJ010000011.1:0-113923 GCA_963743605.1 Vulcanimicrobiota bacterium
AACCGTTGATGTGGTCGTCGATCAGAGCCTCAATATCGGTGGGCGGCTCGTTGGACATGGCGGCCTCCATTTTGACGGATGGATCGTATCATTCAACGACCCGAGTCGCCGTCCTTATTGGCCGCGCTCCCCTTCGACCGCCTTTCGGTTTCGCCGTTCCGCGAGTTTCACGGTTTCACGAGTTTCACGAGGCTTTGCCCCCAATACCCGGCCTGATCCTAAAGTGAGGGGCGTCCGGCCTGGTTGCCCATAAAAGGCAACGCGCCCGGTCTATGATAAGAGACACTGGCAATGCCGGATATGTACGCGTACATAGATGAGACGGGAGATGAGGGATATCCGAAGGGGGTACCCTACACTGACGTTACGGCATACTGCGACCGGCAACTCCACCCTCGTGGCCCTTCGGCATTTTTCGGTATGTGCGGCGTGATTATCAAGGACGAGGATCGCTCGGCGGTACACGCGGCAATAAGAGCCCTTGCTGCGCGCCTTTTCCCTAGCCCCTGATAAAGAGATTCACTGGCGCGATCTAAAGTGGGAGCAGAAGGAAGAAGCCGCTGAGTTCTGCAGCCACCTCGACGTTAGGTGGGCTGCCGTCATCGCGTACAAGCCCAAGATGCAACGGAACCTTGTTGCCCCCGCTTCTGTTGCCAACCATCGTACACGACATCTACTCGAACGCTGCTGCCTTGAGGCCGACACCCGGGGAAGGGACCTCAAGGCCGTCTTTTCTTCGCGCAGCAGAACGAGGTACGCCGACCTCAAAAAGTACGTCACCGAGGAGATGGAGGCGTTCGGAACGGCCCACCGTTTGAAGTCAGTTAGGCCGCTGCAATCAAGTCAATCGCGCTTGCTCCAACTGGTCGACATCTACGCCGGGAGCCTCCACGACGCGCTGGAAGTCAACGAGTTTGGCAGATTGCATCTGGACTTCTTCAGACTAACCGCCAAGCGCCTGCGCCGCAAAATCTGGGGACGAGGATTCAAAATCTACCCGGACACCCCAGGGACCGACTATGGGCCGCCGACAGAGTGGATAGAACGGCTGCGAAATGGATGAGAAAAGAAGACGGCAGGCCCCGGGGCGGAGAGGATCCCGGTGGTATCTTTTCAACCACCTGCCAGCGTTTCCGCCAGCCACCGATTGTCCCGCGCATACCTGCCGCAGTAAGCATAACACCCTCGGGTTGCAGGTAAAGAGTACCGTACCTGTGCCGCACTTCCCTGTACTTCCGAGGGTCACGAGGCCGTATAATGACGGCCCGTGCCGCGCAAACCAGGCGCTCAGACTCTCGATCTCAGCCCCGAAGATAACGCTGAGCTGCTGGCGCTTTGCGACGAGCAACACGACGCCGAGAAGAAATGGCTAGGCGGCGTCTTTCTGCAATTCGGGATGCACAACCAAGAGGCGGCGCTGGCAGCGGGGGGGGGCGGGCCGGTGCGAAGCGTACGCGAAAGCGTAGGCAAGCGCAACAGCCTGGCCGGACCCGCCCTAGGCGGCCTTCCAGAACTCCGCTTCGATTCCCAACTCGTAGGTGGCGTGAACCAGGCAACAGAGATTGTGGCAGATCAGTTTCGCCAGTATTTCGTTGACTTGTGCACCGGCGGTTTCGAGCGAATCTTGGGACCCGAATTTTGCCTTAATCATGGAGAACGTCGTCTCCACGTTCGAGCGTAATGATAGTGGTTCGAGAACTGATCGCGATTAAACATGAAGTAGTGGAACTATGCGGCCCCAAACGTCGGTCCCATAAGGCTTCGCGTTGATTTTGAACGGGATGATCGGCTGCGCGCCGATCTGCTCCGGTCGCAGAGAGGTTCACGCGGCTAAAGTAGGCCTTGTCGGCCGAAACGCGGGTCACCGCGAACCGCGCGGCGGTCTTTCGACTAGGCCGGGATACTCCGGGCCGTCGTTGCACGAAGCCGTCCGTGATAGTCGGCGCTCGTAACCACGTTCGTCTTGACACCGACCATGACGTGCGCCTTGAGCCACAGGTTTCGTGACATTTCGCGGCCATACTTAGCGCTGTACCAGCGAGCGTAGGTCGAGGTCGAGAATCCGCTCGAATCGACGGCGAAGTCGGTCTCGACGGCCTTAAGCGGCGTCGCGCTCTCTTGAGAGCATACGCGTGGAAAATCGGCGTGACGGCTCGCGGTTTTCCAGGACGTTCGAAAACGCTGTGTTGTATGCCGGGGCCTTGCTCAACGATACCTTTAGCCCCAAGCTCGCGCAGATCGGTCTCAGCGCGACGACCGGAGGTCGCGCCGTAGACCTTTATGATCGCGGCGAAAACGCTGTCAGAGAGCGGAAGGCGAGGCCGACCGCGCTTCTGGACCGGGCTGTCGATAGCGGAGCAAAGGTCGCGCAGAAGGAGCGCGACGCGCTCTTTCTCATGGGTCTGCGCGGCGTTGTAGGCGGGCCAATCCTGGCGTAGGTGACGCGGAGGCGCCTCGGTTATCGTCTTCGGCACCTTGATCATCTATCGCGCGGCGAAAGGAGTATCGACGCGAAGATGTGCTTCACAAGGCTCCCGGTGCGTCTCGTAGTCGGGGCAGGTGCAGGTACGCTCCTCGTGGTCGACCAGGTACTTGCCCTGGCGGGTCTGCCGATGGAACGACCCAGTACGGGCTGTCGCCCTTGCGCTGGAGCGTCGCGCTTTCTGCGATGGCACGGCCCCAATCTTCTCGCGTTTCCATATAAATATACTACTGCAACGTACATAATAAGTCAACCTTGACGGGATAGCTCGCGGGGATGTACTTTAAGCATGCCGAGGGTGTACGTTGGAAGGGTTCCGCTGCGAACGGTGCGGGCACCAATGGCTGCCGCGGGAGGCGCGATCAGGAGCCGCGCGTATGCCCTAAATGCGAGTCGCCCTACTGGGATATAGCGCGAGGGACGAACCCTAAGGGCCGTCCCCGGGCGAGCACTACTTCTTTTCCACATCAGATGATGTATAATAACGGTAGTAGCGGACCGGAGGATGAACTTGGAGCAACCGTATCGTAGACCCCGAGAGACGTTCAGCGGGCCCTGAGTAGGCTGGGCCTCACTTTGGATCCGTTGCAGGACGCATTGATCGCCGGCCGCGTCGCCCGACTTTCCAGGACGGGGAACGACGCTCCAAATGCGGCGGGCTTTTATCAGTGGAACGAAAGCGTCCGCGTTCTCCGGGAAGGGTTGGTGGTAATCGGCTGGACGCGGGATGACTCGGGCGGCCTGCCAAGAGTGGTCCATCCAGACGACACCTGCGCGATTGTCGTCTTCTCCGGAAATGAGTACACCGGAAGTACTCGCGGAATCCCGAGTCCCAAGTACGGCAAGGGTCCGTTTACTGCGGCCGCGGTCGAGGTCAACGCTCGAACGGAGTTTCCGTTTCCCATCGCGACCGTTGTTAAGGACATACAGGAGTCCGAGAACGGTCGCGATACTTGGGCGTTGCTTTTCCTTTCGAGCAATCGGGAATCAGGTCCGAACTCCCTCCGGTATCCATGAACGCTCAGGGGCGCATCAGAAAGTGGCGAGAGCGCATCATCCTGCCCGTAATTCGGTTTGACGACGACGGCGGCGGTCGGAAGCGCGTCCAGGGGCCCGATTTCGGACCTGATTTAGATATCAATATCAGCCGTCGCGCGTAGCCCGATGTTTAACCCGTCGCGCCTTCGTGTCGCGCGAAAGAGGCGCCGCCTAACAAAGGCTCAACTTGCGGAGCGGGTCGGTGTCATTCCGCCCGCGCCGTTTCGGGCTTTGAAAACGGGGAGTCTGGCATCCCGGTCTTGAAACGCTCGAACGGCTCGCCCAGGCGCTGCATTTCCCGAAGGAGTTTCTGCTAGGCGACAATCTCGACGAACCGGCATTGGCGACGGCGAGTTTTCGTTCGTTGGCTCGAATGACGGCCGCCAATCGTGAGGCCGCCTTGGCGTCCGGCGCGCTGGCGATTCTGCTCCACGATTGGGTCGCGCAGCGTTTCGGGTTACCATCTAACGAACTACCCGACCTTGAGATTGGGGCCCCCGAAACAGCAGCGAGCATTCTGCGACACGAGTGGGGGATTGGCGAAAAATCAATCCGCAACATGATTCACTTGCTTGAATCTAAGGGTATTCGGGTTTTCTCGCTGGCCGAGGATACGGCCGAGATTGATGCCTACTCTTTTGGCGCGGAACGACGCCCTTTGTGTTCCTCAACACCATGAAGTCGGCAGAGCGAAGCCGTTTCGATGCCGCTCACGAACTCGGGCACCTGGTGCTCCATCGTGCCAAGGCTCATGGGAAGGAGGCCGAACTTGAAGCCAATCGGTTCGCTTCGGCGTTCCTGATGCCGCGTGGCAGCGTGCTCGCGCGAGCGCCCGTCCTCCCGAGCCTGCCAATGTTAATTGAGTTGAAGACCCAGTGGATAGTCTCGGTTGGAGCCCTGGCGCACCGCTTGCACGGGCTTAAGGTTCTGCGAGATTGGCATTATCGTAGCCTCTGCATCGAAATCGCCCAGCGCGGCTATCGCATCAATGAACCGGCAGGAGCGCCGCGCGAGAAATGTCCCTCGTCTTGAAGAAGGTCTTTGCCGCACTTAGGGCAGAGGGCGTTACGAAGGCCGCTGTCGCGCATGATCTCAAAATCAACGTTGACGATCTCGACGCGGTGATCTTCGGCCTCGTGGTTACAGCCCTTCCCGGAGGCGGCGGCAACGGCGATATGAGAACGGGCGGCCCCCCGATTCGATTGGTGAAATAACGATTGCCGATTTTTGGGGCAAAACTGCCACCTGCCCCAAAAACCCTGACCGCGACCGACTTAGGGGCAAAGCCGTTTCACGAGGAACGAAACTGCGGCGGCGTGGGGTCTGACCGGGGCGATCAGTTTGAGACCGGCGTCCTGCTCGGCGTGCTGATCGGCGAGGCCCATTTCGGCGGCGACCGGCTGCAGCCGCAGGTCACGCTGAAGATGCACACCCGGCACAAACCGCTGCTGGACTGGCTACTCGACCGGTGCCCGGGAGCGCGCCTCTACGGACCATACGAGTACGAGCGCCGGTCCTTCTATCAACTGATGATCCGGGGCGCCGCGCTCCGCAGCCGGCTCGTCCCGCTCCTCGACAGTCTGCCCTGGCGCGAGATCGACCCCCACACGTTCGAGCGCTACGAGGCGATGAAGCGCCGGTACCAGCTCGACGCGACCCGACGCCGGCGGCGCGGGGGCGGCGTGAGGTCGATCGCGATCACGAACCAAAAGGGCGGGGTCGGCAAGACGACCACCACGGTCAACCTCGCCGCCGCCTTGGCGCTGCTCGGGCACCGCGTCCTCGTCGTCGACGCCGACCCGCAGGGGAACACGACCAGCGGCCTCGGGCTCGAGAAGGACGCGCTCGAATACTGTATCTACGACGTGCTCCTCGGTGGCGTCCCGATCGAACGGGTCGTCCAGCCGACCGCGATCGAGGGGCTGAGCGTCGTGCCGGCGACCATCGGCTTGGCTGGGGCGGAGATCGAGTTGGTGTCCACTCTCTCGCGTGAGACTCAACTCAAGCAAGCGCTCGCAGGTTTTGCCAATCGGTACGACTACGTCCTCGTCGACTGCCCGCCCTCGCTCGGACTGCTGACGATCAACGCGCTGACCGCGGTCGACGAAGTGCTGATCCCGGTCCAGGCCGAGTACTACGCGCTCGAGGGACTCTCGGCCCTGATGGGCGTCGTCGAGCGCATCCGCTCGGCGCTCAACCCGACCCTCCGCATCGGCGGCGTCCTGATCACGATGTTCGACGGGCGAACGAAATTGGCGGTCGAAGTGCTCGACGAAGTGAACGCCCATTTCCCGGAGCAGGTCTTTCGCACGCAGATCCCCCGCAACGTGCGACTCTCGGAAGCGCCGTCGTTCGGCAAACCGATCGCGCTCTTCGACGCACGCAGCCGCGGGGCGCAGGCGTACCTCGCCCTCGCCCACGAGCTGGTCGGGGCGTGACGACGGGCCGCCGTCTCGGACGCGGTCTCGGCGCGCTGCTCGGGGACGCGCCGGCGCAGCCGGTAGCGCAAACGGCGCCGCCCACGCAGGGCGTCGCCGAGATTCCCGTCGAGCGCATCCGTAAGAACCCGCAGCAACCGCGCGAGACGTTCGATCCGGCCGCGCTCGCCGAACTCGAGCAATCGATTCGTGAACTCGGCGTGCTGGTTCCGATCATCGTGCGGCAGATCGGTAACGCCGCCGACGGCACCTACGAACTGATCGCCGGCGAACGTCGCTGGCGCGCCGCGGCGGCTGCGCGCCTCGCGACGATCCCCGCGATCGTGCGGCCCGCCGACGACCGCGGCAGCCTCGAACTGGCCGTCGTCGAGAACCTGCAGCGCGAGAATCTGAACGCGCTCGAGGAGGCCGCGGGCTACCAGCACCTCATCGACGAGTACGACTACACGCAGGAGCGCCTCGCCGAACGGCTCGGCAAGAGCCGGCCCGCGGTCGCGAACGCGCTGCGGCTGCTCGCGCTCGACGACGCGATCAAGGTCCACGTGCGCGGTGGCGTCCTCTCCGCCAGCCACGCGCGCGCCCTCCTCGCGATCCCCGACGGCGAACGCGCCGCCATCGCCGAACGCGCGGTGCGCGAAGGCCTGAGCGTCCGCGAGATCGAGCGGCTCGCAAACGCACGGCGCCGCGGCGTGACGCGGCCGTCGCGCGCAAAGGACCCGCACGTCGAGGGCGCCGAGGGGCGGCTGCGCTATCGGCTCGGGGCGAAGGTGGCCATCATCCCCGCCGGCCGCGGCGGACGCATCGAGATTCGCTACGCGGACGACGCCGATCTCGCGCGCATCGTCGACGTCATCCTGCCCGAGGAGTCATGATCCGCATCGTCGCCGCCGTCGCCGCGCTGGCGCTGTTCGCCGGTCCGCGGGGCGCGTTCGCCACCGCGTCGCCCGCGCCGTCGCACATGGATCCGGGCGCCAAGGCCGTGCTGGCCGCGTACGTCTCCGCGCTGCGCGATCTACGCTACGCCGACGCGTTCAAGCTGCTCGCGCCAAACGAGCGCGACTACTTCAAGACGCCCGGCAACTTCGCGTCGATCTTCAGCGCCGACGACCTGCGCATCCAATCGTTTCGCATCATCGCGTCGCGTTCCGAAGGGTCGCTCGGCACCCTGGGTTTGGTATCAGAAAACATTCACTTTCTCGATAACGCGCATCAAACGCAGGGATCGGCGACGGTCACCGTCCCGTACGGCGTCGTGCACGCCGGCGGCGGCTGGGCGATCAAGGACCCGTTCCATCCCTGGAAGGCGTTCCGCCCGGCCGGCATCCAGACGATCGTCTCCGGTCTCCGGGCCGACGTGCGCAAGGTGTCGTTCTTTGCGGGCCGGGTCGAGATGCTGCTGACCTTCACGAATCAGGGTCCCGGCTTCGTGACGATCCTTCCCTATCTGCGGACGGTGCTGCGCGACCAAAACGGCGCCGTCTACCATCCGCTCGCCACCAAGCTCCCGGCGCTGACCGACCGGCGGCTGTACGAGGGCTTGCGGCTCGCCTCCGACGCGCGCTATACCGGTGCCCTCAACTTTCAGGTGCCTGCTCGCCTTGTTCCCAAGCGTCTCACGCTGACGATCGCACCTGTGCTGCGCGACGGCGCCGATGCCCCGTTCGAAGTGGCGATCCCGCCAATCGACGTCCCCCCGACACCCTAGCGAATCCTGGGGCTCGCTCGTACAGGAACCCCCAGCGGCCAACGCTAAACCGCGACCTGTCCTCAGCGGGGATCGGCAGACGGGTCGCCGCCCTGTTCTTGTGTCTAGGGAGCGTTTCGTATATGCGTCGTCGCGCATACCACCTCGTCGCGGTCGCGCTGGTCGCCGGACTCCTCTCGGGTTGCGGCGGTGGCGGTTACGGCTTCTCGCCGAACAACAACTCCGGCTCGATCGATGCGATCATCTTCACGAACGGCTCGGGCGTAACCAACGTCTTCGCGGTCACACCGACCGGACCGCCGGCCGGCCCCGGCGCACCGGGTCCGCTCGTCCAGATCAACGCGACCGGCGTTCGCGGCCCGAACAACACGCTCGTCCCCAACACCTCGTTCACGTGGACGGCGGCGTTCAACCTGAACACGCAGCAGGTCTACATCGCCAACGCGGCCGGCCTCACGAAGCAGTGCGGCTTGCCGCTTCCGACTTCGGGCATCACGCTGCCGGACATCAGCCCGTTCAGCTCGACGCCGGTGTTGTACTATCAGGCGCCCGGCGGCGGGTACGCGCCGCTCGTGCCGGACCAGATCGTGTCGACCGTCTACATGACGCCGCCGATCGGCGTGACGACCCAAGTCGGCTACACGAACTATTGTATTACCGTCACCGCGGTCGGTGAAGGTAACACCGCGCACGTTCAAGTCGCCGTCACCAACACGCTTTAGTCCGCGCGGCCGCTTCGCCGACCTCGTCGCGCGGCGCGCGGCGGGAATCTACGCCATCGTCGACGCGGCGGCGGCGCGCGACCCGCTCGCCCTGACGCGCGCGCTGCTGCGCGGTGGCGTCCGGATCGTGCAGTATCGTGCGAAGTCCGGCGTCGACCGCGAGCTCGTGCGAGCGCTGCACCGTGAGACGGCCGCCGCGGACGCCTTGCTGGTCGTCAACGACGATATCGAGGCCGCACACGACGCCGACGGACTCCACGCCGGTCCCGAGGATCTCGCGCTCCTCGGCCGCGACCTGCGTGCGCGCCTGGGCGATCGCATCCTCGGGCTGTCGTGCGGCACGCCCGATGAGATACCCGGCTTTGCGCCGCTCGACGCCGACTACTACGGGGTCGGACCGTACGCACGCACGGCAACGAAGTCCGACGCGGGCGAGCCGATCGGCGCGACCGGTGTCGCGGCCGTCGTCGCCGTTGCGCGCGCGACGCCGGTCGCGGCGATCGGCGGCATCGGACTCGACGATCTCGCGCCGGTCGCCCGCGCGGGCGCGCTGTTGGCCGCCGTCGCGTCGGCGCTGACGGCGGCCGGCGATCCGGAGGCGGCAGCCCGCGCGCTGGTGGCGCGCTGGGCCCGCGCCGTCGAACCACCTACCCGTGACTGAGCGCGCGGGACGGACCTCGCAGCGTCCCGCCGTCTGCTCGATCGGGACGATCGATCCGTGGAACGCGGCGGGACTCGGGCTCGACGTGCTCGTCCTGACCGAGTGCGGCGTCCGGCCGTTGACCGTCGTCGCCGGCATCGCGCCGCAAGACGCGGCCGGGCTGCGGACCCCGATCGCCCTCGCGCCGGCCGCGATCGCCGCGCAGTGGGACTGCCTCGCACAAGCCGGCGTGGCGGCGATCCGCATCGGCGCCCTGCACGGAGCCGCCACGGTCGACGCCGTCGCCGCGATCGTCGCGTCGGCCGGCGTTCCGGCCGTCTACGATCCGGTGTTGGGCGCGAGTCGCGGCGGGCGCTTCGCCGATCCCGCGGCGCTCGCCGCGATCCGCGAGCGGCTGTTGCCGCGCGTCGCCGTCTGCACGCCCAACGCCGCCGAGGCGGCCGAACTCGCCGGCACCGGCGGAGCCGGCACCGAGGGAATGGTGATCGCGGCGCACGCGCTCGTTGCGCTCGGGGCCCGCGCGGTCTTGGTCACCGGCGGCGACGTCGCGGGCGACCCCCGCGACGTGCTCGTCGACGGCGCGGGCGACACGATCTTGCGCGCCACGCGCATCCACGGGACGATGCGCGGCAGCGGTTGCGTCCTAGCGGCGGCGCTCGCCGCAGGGCTCGCACGCGGACTGCCGCTGCGCGCTGCCGTCGACGAAGCGCGGGCGTTCGTGAGAAAGAAAATCGCCGGAGCGCGGGGCTCCGGCGATTTTCGTGTCGCGTATTAGCGCGCGATTAGCGGTAGCTTGCGCGTTGCTTTGCGAAGCAGTCGCGGCAATAGACCGGCTTGTCGCCGCGCGGCTGGAACGGCACTTCTGCCTGCTGCCCGCACTCGCTGCACGTTACCGAGTACATTTCGCGTGCGCCGTAACCGGCGCCGCCGCCTCCGCCGCCGTAGCTGCGGGCACCCCGCCGCCGCCGCCGCCACCGCCGGTGCCGCGCTGCGCCTTACGGGCGGAGCGGCAATCGGGGCAACGATTGGGCTTGTTCTGAAAGCCCTTGCTGGCGAAGAACTCTTGTTCTCCGGCGCTGAAGGTGAATTCGGTCCCGCAGTCGGTGCAGGTCAGTTTTTCGTCGTTATACAAAGCGAGGATCCTCTGTGGTTGGTTGGAAGGCTTCGACTCGCTCGGTACAAGATTACGATGCAGCGCGCGGACTCGAACCCGTTGATGCGAGGATAGTAGCATAGCCCCTGAGGCCGTGCAAGCCGCACCGCACCGTCGGCGGATCATGTCGGGGATGAGACCGACCGGCCGCCTGCACCTCGGCCACCTCGTCGGAGCGCTCCGCCAGTGGGTGACGTTTTCGCGCGACTTCGAAGCCTACTTCGAGATCGCCGATCTGCACGCGCTGACGACCGCCTACGAGGACCCGACCGGTCTCGGCAAACTCCGCGACGAGATGGTGCTCGACTGGCTCGCGGCCGGGATCGACCCGGAGCAGGCGACCATCTTTCAGCAGTCGCTGGTGCCCGAGATCAGCGAACTGCAGGTGCTGCTCGGGATGATCGTGCCGGTGTCGTGGCTACAGCGCGTCCCGACCTATAAGGATCAGATCGCCGCACTCGGCCCGCACGTCGCGACCTACGGATTCTTCGGCTACCCGTTGCTGCAGCTGTGCGACATCGCGGCCTTCCGCGCAGACACGGTCCCGGTCGGCAAGGACCAGGTCTCGCATCTCGAGTTCGGCCGCGAGGTCGTGCGCAGGTTCAACCACCTCTACGGGGAGACGCTCGTCGAGCCGCAGCCGACGCTGTCGGCGTTTCCCGACGTGCCGGGCCTGGACGGACGCAAGATGTCCAAGTCGTACGGCAACGCGATCGAGATCGCCGACGACGAGGTGACGACCACGAAGAAGGTCCGCTCGATGATCACGGACCCGCAGAAGATCCGGCGCAACGACCCGGGCAGGCCCGAGATTTGCCCCGTCTTCTCGCTGCAGAAGCTCGCGAACGCCGACCGGGTCGAGGCGATCGACCGCGACTGCCGCTCGGGCGAACTCGGCTGCGTCGCCTGCAAGGGCGAACTGGCAGAGAACCTCAATGCGATGCTGCGGCCGATCCGCGAGCGCCGCGCGGCGCTCGACGCGACGACGGTCGAGGCGATCGTCGCCGACGGCAGTGAACGCGCACGCGGCGTCGCGAGCCAAACGATCGCCGACGTGAAGTCGGCGATGAAACTCTAGCGCTCGACTGAGCGCCCGACGCCTATCCCTTCGGCGCCGGCTCGCAGGTGAGCATACGCACGAGCGCCGGGTCCGCCTCGATCGTCTGGTGGCAGTGCGGGCAGTGTTGCGGGCGGCACGCGAGGGCGATGGCGACGATGGGTATGGCGACGGCGGCGCAGACCATGGTCACGAGGACGATCATCATGAGCGGAACCTCTTGGGGTGGCAGTTGTTCGCATTACGCCCGGGCGGCGGGGATGTTTCGCGATCCCGACCCGGCGACGCGCACACGCGCCAGTCGCGGTGTCGCCGCGCAGGCCTCCTCGAAGTAGGCGGCGTCACGCTCGACGCCGACGCCGGCGAGCGAGAGCGCCTCGCATGCCGCGAGCGTCGAGCCCGCGCCCGCGAACGGATCGAGAACGAGCTCGCCGGGCTCCGGGCACAGCGCCGCGACCAGCGTGCGCAGGAAGGCCTGCGGCTTGAGGCTCGGGTGCCGAGCGATCGCGCGCTCGCGCTTGGGCGTCGTTCCGCTCGCGATCACGTCCAGGAACGGCGTCTCGCCCGACAGGCGGCGGAGCGCGCCCGTGCCCCAGCGCCGTAGGTTTGCTGCCACCGTCGGCTCGCTCAGCGGCTTGCGATAGAGCCCCCACGGTTCCCAGCAGGTGCGCGGCATCGTGCTGACGTGGGCGAACTCGGCCTCGGCACCCTTCGGCCGGTCGCCGCCGCGCAGCGTCCGCACGAGGCGCGCGATCTCGCCGCGCCGTTCGAAGCCGGCGCGCTCCAGCGCGGCCGCGACGATCGGCGACACGAGTTGGTTGCCGGCGACCGCGACGTGCGCGCCCGGGCGCAGCGCAGGCAACAGCGCGCGGCCCCAACGTTCGAAGAAGATCGCGATCGCGTCGCGGTCGTCGCGCGTCAGGACGGTGAAGCGCGGCAGCGCACGCCGCCGCGCGCCGTCGAACGACGGCGGGATCCGCCAGACGCCGCCTCGTCCGGCGCGCAGTTTGCGCTGCTGTTCGGGGGTGTACTCGACGAGCCCGTAGGGCGGATCGGTGACGACGGCGGAGATGCCGTCCGGCGGCGCGCCGGCCAGCCACTCGAGGCAGTCGCCGCGGTACAGCGTCTGACGCCCGAACCGGAACGGTTCCGATTCGGCGCGGAGGTCAACCGCCGTTGTAGTGCGGCAGCGCCTCTGCCATCCGCTCCAGCGCGAAGTTGATCTCGTCGAGCGAGCACGCGTAGGAGAAGCGCAGATAGCCGCGTCCGGCGTCGCCGAAGCACGACCCGCCGAGGTTGCCGACGCCGGCCTGCTCGAGCACGAACGACGCGAGCTTCTTGTCGTCGCTGGTGATCTGCGAGACGTTGGGGAACGCGTAGAACGCGCCCTGCGGCACCTTGCAGCTGACGCCCGGCAGCCGGTTCAGCCCGGCGATCAGCGCGTCGCGGCGCTTGCGGAATTCCTCGACCATCGCCACGATCGGTGCATCGTCGCCCTCGAGGGCCGCGATGCCGGCGAACTGCACGAACGTGGCGACGCACGAGAACGTGTTGTTGTTGAACAGCGTGACGGTGCGCGCGATGTCCGGCGGCATGATCGCGTAGCCGAGGCGCCAGCCCGTCATCGCATAGGCCTTCGAGAAACCGTCGACGATGATCGTTCGCTCGCGCATCCCGGGCAGCGTGGCGATCGACGCGAACTCACCGTCGTACAGGTTGCGGCTGTAGATCTCGTCGGAGATCACCGTGATGTCGTAGCGCTGCACCATGTCGGCGATCGTCTTGAGGTCGTCGATCGTCAGCACGCCGCCGGTCGGGTTGTGCGGCGAGTTGAGGACCAGCACGCGCGTCTTGTTCGAGAGCTTCGCGGCCAGCTCGTCGAGATCGAGCCGGAAGTCCTTCGCCTCGACCAGCGGGACCGGAACCGCCTTCGCCCCGAGGTAGCTCGCGCACGACGCGTAGGCAGGGTAGGCGGGATCCGCGTACACCATCTCGTCGCCGGGGTTGAGGATCGCCGACAGGATGTTCCAGATGATCGGCTTGGCGCCGGCCGCCACGACGACGTTCTCGCGCGCGAACGGTTCCATGCCACGAAACTTCGCGGCGTAGGAAGCGATCGCGTCGCGCAGCTCCGGGATGCCTGCCGACGGCGTGTAGTGCGACTGGTTGATCTCGATCGCCGCGATCCCGGCGCGCTTGATGTGCTCCGGCGTGTCGAAGTCGGGTTCGCCGATCTCCATGTGCACGATGCGCTTGCCCTGGGCTTCGAGTTCGCGCGCTCGGGCGAGGACGTTGAAGGCACTTTCGGTGCCGAGACGGGATGAGGCGGAGGAGGCGTTGATCGTCGGCGCAGTCAGCATGGCGGCCTCGTTCGGGACGCCCGGGCCGGGCGCCTAGGAGCAAATCCTAGCGCGCGGCGGCGGCCTTCGGCGAGGGGCTCGGTGCGGGCGCGAGATAGCCGGCGATGATGTCGCGGGCGACCGGCGCGGCGACCTCCGCGCCGTAGCCGCCCGTCTTCTCCATGAAGACGGCCAGGGTGAAGACCGGGTTCTTCGACGGGGCGTAGGCGATGAACCACGTGGTGTTCGGACCGTTGCCGCCCTCGGTCTCGACCGTCCCGGTCTTGCCGCCGTACGGTACGCCCGGGACCGCCATGCCGTAGGCCGTGCCCCACGGCTCGGTCACCTGGTCCATCCCCTCGCGCACCTCGCGGAGCGCCTCCTGGGTGACGGCGACGTGCCGGATGATCTCGTGATCGAAGCGTGCGACGATGCGGCCGTTCGGGTCGCGGATTTCCTCGACGACGTGCGGTCGATAGAGTGTCCCGCCGTTGACGACGGCCGCGGCGGTGCTGGCCATTTGCAGTGGAGTGGCCTGCATCGCCCCTTGCCCGATGGCGAGCTGGCAGACGTCGCTCGGCTCGAGCGGGAGCCCGTAGGTCTTCATCGACCACGCGTTGGTCGGCCAGTTGCCGGGATACTCGCCGGGGAGGTCGATGCCGAGCGTCTTGTCGAGCCCGTACTGCAACGCGTAGTAGCGTAGGCGGGCGTGGCCGAGCCGGTCGCCGAGTTGGTAGAAATAGCC
This sequence comes from Vulcanimicrobiota bacterium, assembly GCA_963743605.1. Taxonomy (GTDB): domain Bacteria; phylum Vulcanimicrobiota; class Vulcanimicrobiia; order Vulcanimicrobiales; family Vulcanimicrobiaceae; genus CAVUQJ01. The sequence goes on from CAVUQJ010000011.1 coordinate 14,341, forward strand.
GTCGCTCGACGCGGCCAGCGCGTGCACGAAGTTGGTCGTGCCGAGTCCGCCGGCCGCGATGTCGCGGAAGAGGTTGCCGTGGCAGTTCCACGCGCCGCTGTCGTAGAGTACCTGGTTGGTGCCGATGACGCCGGATGAGATCGCCGCGCTGCCGGTGACCATCTTGAACGTCGATCCGGTCGGCGTCGCCGCTCCGATCGCGCGGTTGAAGAGCGGCTGCAACGGATCCTGGAGGTAGCGCGCGTAGGTCTTGGCCTTGATCCCGAGCGCGAAGTCGTTCGGGTCGAAGTTCGGATAGGAGACCATCGCCATGATGCCGCCGTCGCGCGGATCGATCGCGACGACCGCGCCGGCGACGCGCCGGCCGATCTCCTTCGAACGCGCGCGTAACTCGGTGCGCAGCGCGCGGTCGGCGAGCGCCTGCAACCGCCAGTCGAGCGCCAGGATCAGCCCATCGCCGGGGACCGGCGCGATCGGACCCAGCCTGCGGACCAACTGGCCCTGCGCGTCGACGACGATGCGCTCGCCGCCGGGGACGCCCCGCAGCGCGTCGTCGTAGTGGGCCTCGAGCCCGTCCTTGCCGACGACGTCGTTGGGCGTGTAGCCCTTGTCGCGCAACGCTTTGTATTCGTCTTCGGTGATCTGACCGACGTAGCCGAAGATGTGCGAACCGAGCGACTTGAACGGATAGTTGCGAACCGGCTGCGCCTCGACGTCGACGCCGGGGAGATCGCTCTGTTCCTCGGCGAGCCGCGCGACCTGCGCCGTCGACAGATCGGTCGCGAGGATCACCGGTCCGTAGGGCTCGTATGCCGCGACCTCGTCGTACGAGCGATAGGTGACCCCGCGATGGTGCAGCAGGCGATCCCAGAGCCCCGCCTCCGGGAGTCCGAGCGTGTGGGCGAGCACGCGCATCGTGTGCTCGATGTTGCCGTGCACCTCCGAGGGCACGAGCGCGCACACGAACGACGGCCGGCTGCGCACCAGGACCAGGCCGGTGCGGTCGTACATGCGTCCGCGCGGCGCCGCGATCGGGATCTGACGAATCTGATTCGCGCGCGCCGCCTTCGCGTAGGCGGCCCCGTCGACCAACTGCACCTGCGTCAGCCTGGCGACGAGTCCGGACAGCGCGAGGACGAGGGCCGCGATGAACCCGATCAGCCGCCAGGTGGGCCTGCGCTTGGGGCGCGGCGCCTCAGTGGACGTTCGACACGCAACGGACGCAGCCGCGGAGCGGCGAGCAGGACGAGCGCGGCGAGCACGGCGTCGAACGCCGCAGACCAGAGCGCCGCGTGGAGACTGCCGGCATCGAAGCCCGCGGCCATCTGTTGCGCCTGCAGGACGAGCCGGAAGACGACGATCCGCACGAGCGCCGCGAGCCCGACGACCGCCCCGAACATCACGGGGTTGTCGGAGCCGAGCGCCCGCACGATGCGGCCGGCCAGCACGGCGGCGACCGGCGTGGCGACGGTCCAGGCGGCCCCGGTATTTCCTGCTACTGCGTCCTCGCAGGCGCCGGCGATCAGTGCGAACAGCGCGCCGCGCGCGACGCCGGCGCGGGTCGCGAACCAGACGGTCACGAGCAGCACGAGGCTGAGGCTGCCGCCGCGGACGTGGACGCGGGCCATCACGGTGGCCTGCGCGAGCAGGGCGATCGCGAGCGCGACGAACGACCAGCGCCACGGCGGCGCGTCGAGTGCCGGCATCGGCGGCATGGCCGCGGCCTTAGGGCGCGGTAACACGAATCGCTCGCGGGAGGACGATGACGTCATGCAGGCGGCCGAAGTTCACCGCCGTGGCCACGATCGCCGTCTGGTAGAGGGCCCCCTCGGGGCGAAAGATCTTCGCGATCCGGCCGAGCGCGTAGCCTGCGTGAAACGAGCGCCCCTCGCCGGTGACGACGGCGTCGCCGACGCGCAGCTTGGCGTCCTGCGAGACGTACTCGAGCGCCAGACCGTCGCTCTGCGGGACGCCCGTCGCGATCGCCCACCAGCGGCCCCGCTGTACGACGGCGGGAATCTTGCTGGTCGCATCGACGATCAGTTGTACGGTGGCCGCGAACGGCGTCACGGCCGCGACACGGCCGACCGCGCCGTCGCCCGTGAGCACCGCGTCGTCGCGCGCGATGCCGCTGCGCGAACCGCGGTCGACCGTCACCGTGCGCGCGAGATCCTCGGGATCGTACGCGACGACCGTGGCCGCGATCCCGTCGGGGTCGCGTGCCAGCGCGGCCTGCGCGGCGACCGCGTCGGGAACGCGGGAGAGCTGCTCCTGCAACGCGCGGTTCTCGCTCTGCAGCGTCTCGACGCGAGCCCGTAACGCCGCGTTCTCGCCGGTCAGGCGCGGGACCGACGCGACCCAATCGACGGCGCCGCGCAGCCCGCTCGTGACCGTCGTCGTCGCGCTCTCGAAGAACACCGCGACCGACTGCACGACGACGGCGACCGGGCTCGTGCGGCCCGACCGGGCGGAGGCGATTTGGACGAGGGCGATCACCGCCGCGACGATGATCGCGCCGGCTACGGCGAAAAGCTTTCTCTCATCCCGATACGTAAAGATTGATACCACCTGGTCAGACGGTCGGCAGAAGGACGAAGCCGCTCGTGCAACGTCGGCGACCCGAGGATCTCGCCGGCGCCACGCGCGACGCACAGGAGTGGTTCTTCGGCGACGGTAGCCGGCACGCCGGTCCGCAGTCCGAGTTCGGCGGCCAGGCCGCTGATCAGCGCGCCGCCGCCGGTGAGCGTGATTCCCGTTTCGACGAGATCGGCCGCGACCTCCGGCGGCGTCGTTTCGAGTACGCCGATCACCGCGCGGACGATCGTCGCGATGCCGTCAGCGAGCGCCTCGCCGACGACGGCCTCGGTGATCTCGTGCGAGCGCGGCGCACCGGCCGCCAGGTCGAGCCCGCTGGCTACCATCGGCGCGCGGCCGGGCGCGCGGCCGGCGAAGCCGAGGCCGATCTTCAGCGACTCGGCCGTCAGCGGGCCGACGTGGAAGCGGTCGGCGCCGAGCCGATGCGCGATGGCGCGGTCCAATTCGTCGCCGCCGATCTGGAACGAACGCAACCGGACGACCCCGTAGAGGCTCAGAATCGCGACCTCGGTCGTGCCGCCGCCGATGTCGACGACCATCTGCGCGCGATGGGTCGAGATGTCGAGCCCGGCGCCGACCGCCGCGGCGACGGCCTGCGGCACGAAGGTCGTCGGACCGGCGCGGGCCGTACGGACGGCCTGCTCGACGGCCTTGCACTCGATGTCGGTCGCGCAGCCGGGGACCGAGGCGACCATGCGCGGCAGCAAGCGCGGCCGCGCGGCGAGCGCGCGATCGACGAGCGTGGCGACGAGCGTCTGAGCCGCCCGGAAATCGGAGATCGTTCCGCGCCGTAGCGGCCGGACGACCCGCACCCGGCCCGGCGCGGCGCGGCCTTCCATCTCCTTGGCTGCCCGGCCGACGGCGATCACCTCGTTGGTGCGCGCGTTGAAGGCGACGACCGACGGCTCGCTCAGGATGACGCCGCTGCCGCGTTGGTAGACGACGGTGTTCGCCGTGCCGAGGTCGAGCCCGACTTCGGGGCTGAGGGTCGCGCGCAGTGCGTCGAGCAGCACGATCAGGTCGCCGCCCGTTCGCGCGCCACGTCGTACGCGGCGTGCGGGAGATACAGGTCGAGTTCGGGGAGCGTGCGCACGAAGAGGCCGAGCGGGAACCCCATCACCGTGTAAAAGTCGCCGTCGATCGACTCGACGAGCGCCGCACCGCGCCCTTGGATCCCGTAGGCGCCCGCCTTGTCGAGCGGTTCGCCGGTGGCGACGTAGGCGTCGATCTCGTCGGGCGCGAGTTCGGCGAAGCGCACGCGCGTCGACGCGCAGCGTTCGACCGTCCGCCCGCTCGCTCCATCGGCGACGACGAACGCCGTGTGCACGACGTGCTCGCGGCCCGAGAGCGTTGCGAGCATCGCGCGCGCCTCCGCCGGATCGCGCGGTTTCCCGAGCGACGTTCCATCGACGTCGACGACGGTGTCGGCAGCGATCATCACGCTTGTGCCGATTCGCGCGCGCGCGGCGGCGGCCTTGGTGCCGGCGTGCAGTTTCGCGAGGTCGCGCGGACCGAGCCCGGGGCGCGGCCCCTCTTCGACGTCGACCGGCATGACCAGGACGCGGAGGCCGAGCGAACCGAGCAGCTCGCGGCGGCGCGGCGACGCGCTCGCCAGGATGACCGCGCGCAGCTCACGCACGGCGCGCGACCTCGCGCGCCGAATACAGCCGGCCGTTGACCTGCACGTAACCCGACGCGTGCCGGCCGCGCGGATCCCGGTGCGTGTAGTGAATGATGCCGCCGCGCGGATCGTAGATGTACTCGCCGCGCACGACCGCGCTGTCGCCGGCGCGCATCGGGATCGGGCCCGTCAGGTCGGTGTTGTCCTCGACGCGCACCGTCAGCCCGCGGCCTTCCGCGCCGGTCAGATGTAATAGAAAACCTTCGTGCATCCCGGCGGGACCCAGGCGCGAGCCGAGCACGCGCGCGACCGAACCGTTGGCGGTGACCTCGACGTAGGAACGATGCGCGCGCCAGGCGTCGTAGACCGCGCCGTTCGACGCGCTGTCGCCGCCGCCGGCGCACGCCGCGAGCGCCGCGATCAACGCAACGCCGCACAGGCCCGTCCGCATCGCCTCAGCCGGCATGCGGCGACGGGTCCGCCCGGCGGCCGGTGGAAACCTCCTGGTATAACCCGCGCCGTTCGATGTAGCGCCAGACCGGTTCCGGGACGATGTAGCGCACGCTCGCTCGCGCGGCGAGCCGCGTCCGCACCAAGGTCGCCGACTCGCCCAACATCGGCAACCCGAGGATGCGCACCTTGCGCCGTCGCTCGGCGCTCAGTCGCGCCAGCAGCGCGTGTAGCGGGTCGAGCGGCCGGTCCAGCCGCGGGGCGATCGCGAACGCGTCGAGCGCGTCGAGGGCGACGTCGAAGCGCGACCAAGGCGTGGCGATCAGCGAGTCGCCGCCGACGATGAAGGTCAACTCGGCGTCCGGGTAACGGGTGCGCAGCCGCGGGATCAGGTCCGCGGTGTAGCCGGTCGCCTCGGCGGCGAGGTCGCTCTCGTCGAGTCCGAAGCCGGGGTTTCCGGCGATCGCGAGGCGCAGCATCTCGACGCGTTCGCCGGCCGGCGCCGACGGCGCGGCGTCGCGGTGGCGCGATCCGTTGCCGGGCAAAAAGAGCACGCGGTCGAGGCCCAGTTCCTCGCGCGCACCCTCGGCGACGAACAGATGGGCGTTGTGGACCGGATCGAACGTCCCTCCGAAGAGACCGAGTCGCTCCTTTGTCACGAGAAGTCGAACTCGTTGCCCGCGATGCGCACCGTGTCGCCGTCGCGCGCGCCGAGTTCGCGCAGCCGCTTGTCGACGCCGAGCCGCGCGAGCACCGCTTCGAACCGGCCGAGCGCGGCGTCGCTCTCGAAATCGGTCATCGCCGCGAGCCGTTCGATCCGGTCGCCGCGCACGACGTAGACGCCGTCTTCGATCACGATCTCGAACGCGTCGGCCGGGGTCAGCACGAAGCGCGGCGGCGCGGGGACGGCGGCGGCCGGTTGCGGCGCCTGCTGGATCGCGCGCCACGTCGCGTAGAGGAGGTCGGTGACGCCTTCGCCGGTCGCCGCAGAGATGCCGCGCAGGCCGTCGATTTCGTTACGGAGTTCTTCGAAGCGTTCGCGCGACTCGGGCAGGTCGAGCTTCGAAAGGACCGGGATCGTCGTCCGCGTGGCGAGCACCGGATTCCACTCGCCGAGCTCGCGCTCGATGGTCGCCTTGTCCCGCAGGATCTCGGCGCGCGGCCGCGCGCCGTCCATGAGATGGACGAGCACCCGCGTGCGCTCGACGTGGCGCAGAAAGCGGTCGCCGAGACCGGCGCCCGCGTGGGCGCCTTCGATCAAGCCCGGCACGTCGACCATGACGAACGATTCATCGGGGCCGAGGCGAACGACGCCGAGCTGCGGCTCGAGGGTCGTGAACGGATAGTCGGCGATCTTCGGGCGCGCGGCGGAGACCGTCGACAACAGGGTCGACTTGCCGGCGTTCGGCAGCCCGACGATGCCGCAGTCGGCGAGCAGTTTCAGTTCGAGCCGAACGGTACAGCGCTCGGCCGGTTCGCCGCGCTCGGCGAAGCGCGGCGCCTGACGGCTGCTCGTCGCGAAATGCTGGTTGCCGAGGCCACCGCGGCCGCCCTTGGCGATGCGATAGCGATCGCCGCTCCCGCTCAGGTCGGCGAGGAGCCGCTCGCCGTCCTCATCGACGCGATAGACCAGCGTGCCGGTCGGAACCGGGATGATCAAGTCGGACGCCGACCGTCCCGACTTGTTCGAACTCGAGCCCGCCTTGCCGGACTCGGCCGCGAAGTGCTTCTTGAAACGAAAGTCGATGAGCGTCCCGAGTTCGGGCTGCGCCTCGAGGATGACGTCGCCGCCGCGGCCGCCGTCGCCGCCGGCCGGTCCGCCCTTGGGGACGTACTTCTCGCGGCGCCACGCGACGATGCCGTCGCCGCCGCGCCCGCCCTCGACCGTGATCGTCGCTTCGTCGATGAACTGCACGAGCTAGCGGCGGCGCGGCGGGGGCAAAAACGAAAAGGCCGCCTCCAGGGCGGCGCTTTCGGCAAACGGACTCGGGCGGGCGTCAGGCGTCGGCGACGACGTGGACGTGTTTCCTGTTCCGGCGCTCTGCGAAGTGAACGCGGCCGCCGATCAATGCATAGAGCGTGTGATCGGTGCCCATCCCGACGCCGTCGCCGGGATAGAAGCGGGTGCCGCGCTGCCGCACGATGATGTTACCGGCGTCGACCTGCTCGTCGCCAAAGCGCTTGACGCCGAGTCGCTGAGCATTGGAGTCGCGGCCGTTACGGGTCGAACCGCCGCCCTTCTTGGAGGCGAACAGTTGCAGGTCGAAGGTGAACATAGGACCCGAGTATAGCAGACGGCCCAAACCCCTGCCAAGGCCGGGCCGCCACGCTCCCGACGGGGGCAGGCCGACAGGCTCCTCAAAGCAGGCTCAGCCCGGAGGCCCGCCGTACGTCGGCGCGGTGTCCTCACCCCACCATCCGGCGGCCCATCACCACCATCCCAGCGAGGTCCCGGACGGCCAGCGCGTCGCCGCCGCCGTCACCCACCTGCTCGGGATACCGTTCCTCTTCTTTCCCGGACTGGTCGTCTGGATGCGGACCCGGAACGAGCCCGGCGATAACTGGCTGGCGCACCAGGCGAAGGAGGCCCTGAACTTCCAGTTCACGGTGACCGCGCTGCTCGCGATCTGCGGGATGCTGGGCTGGACCCTGTCGGCGATCGGGTTGCGGCTGTTCCCCTTCGTGGTGGCCTTCGACGTGCTGTTTGCGATCATCGCCGCGGTTCGTGCGGGGGCCGGCGTGCGCTACGTGTATCCGATCAGGCTCGGCTTCATCCGCTGACCCCCCGGGGAGGGACCCGGCCGAGCACGCGGTAATCCCGGCCTGTTTTGGACCGCAAACGGGTCGTCGTGACGGGTCTCGGCGCCGTCACCCCGATTGGCAACACCCGCGACGAATTCTGGCGCGAACTGATCGCGGGGCACAGCGGCGTGGCGCAGATCACGTCGTTCGATCCGAAGGATCTCTCGACGACGATCGCCGCCGAGGTGAAGAGCTTCGATGCGGAGGCGTTGATCGGCAGGCGCGAGGCACGCCGCATGGACCGCTACGCCCAGTTCGCGTTCGTCGCGGCTCGAGAGGCGCTGGAAGACGCGCAGTTCCCCGACGATCCTGAGATCCGCGACCGCACCGGCGCCATCGTCGCGAGCGGGATCGGCGGGATGATCACGATTCAGGATACCGTCACCAAGGCGCGCGCCGCGGGCAGCGTCGCCAAGACGAGCCCGTTCTTCATCCCGATGCTCATGGCGAACGCCGCACCGGCGCAGATCTCGATGGCCTACAAGTTGCGGGGGCCGCTGTTCGCGGTCTCGAGCGCCTGCGCGAGTTCGAACGACGCCATCGCGGTCGCGTATGAGTACGTCTCGCGTGGGGACTCCGTCGCGATGGTCACCGGCGGCGCCGAAGCCACGATCAGCGACATCGCGATGAGCGGGTTCTGTTCGATGAAGGCGCTGTCGACGCGCAACGATCGGCCGACTGAGGCCAGCCGGCCGTTCGATCGCGAGCGCGACGGGTTCGTCCTCGGCGAGGGCGGCGCGATCTTGGTTCTCGAGGAGCTCGAGTTCGCCAAACGGCGCGGCGCTCGCATCTACGCCGAGATGCTCGGCTACGGACAGTCTGCCGACGCCTATAACCTCGTCGCGGTCGATCCGACGGGGAGCGGGGTCGAACTCGCGCTCCAGCGGGCGTTGCAGAGCGCGGGCGTCGCGGCGGAAAACGTCAGTTACATCAACGCCCACGGCACCTCGACCCCGATCGGCGACCCCGCCGAGTCGAAGGCGATCGAGACGGTCTTCGGCGATGCCGCTCGCCGCCTCGCCGTCAGCTCAACGAAGAGCATGCACGGACACGCGCTCGGCGCCGCGGGGGCGATCGAAGGCGTGGCGACGGTCCTCGCCGTGCACAACGACATCATCCCGCCGACGATCAACTATCAATTTCCCGACCCGGAGTGCACGCTCGACTACGTCCCGAACGTCGCGCGCCGCGCGACCGTCAACGTCGCGCTGTCCAACGCCTTTGGGTTCGGGGGCCACAACAGCGTGCTCGTCTTCGGGAAGTATCGCGACTAGGACCGCCCGGCTCAAAGCGCTTCTGCGCGCCGCGGGCGCGCCCCGCCTCGATCCGGCGCGGGTCGAAGCGGCATTCGTTCACGAAAGCGCCGCGCGCGAGGCCAAGCAGGGCGCCGGCCCGCCGATCCGCTCCAACGAGCGGCTCGAGTTCGTCGGCGACGCGGTCCTCGGCTTCATCGTCGCGCGCATGCTCTACGACAAGTATCCGGATGCGCCGGAGGGCGAACTCGCACTGCGCAAGTCCGCGCTCGTGAGCGACGCCGTCCTGGCCGTCACCGCCGAGCGGCTCGGCTTCGGGCCGCTGCTGAAGCTCGGCGGTGGCTACGCCGGCGGCCGGTCCGCGCCGGCCCGCTCGATGCTCGCCGGCGCGTTCGAGGCGTTCGTCGCCGCGCTCGCGCACGCCGCCGGCCTCGAGACGGCGGCTGCGTTCGTCGAACGCCAACACGTCGCGACCGTCGACGAGGGCGCGCTCCCGGCCGCAGATCCGAAGACCGTGCTCCAGGAATGGACCCAGGCGCACCGCGGCTCGGCGCCACGCTATGCCGACCGCGCGGAGGGACCGCCCCACGAGCGCGTCTTCACGGCGACCGTGTTCGTGGACGGGGCGCCTGCCGGCGAGGGCGCGGGGCCGAGCAAGAAGGAGGCGCAGCGCGCGGCCGCGGCTCGCGCGCTCGAACACCTCGTCGCGCGCGAAGAGGACGTTGTTCCGCAGAAAACTGCCGCGCGTTTGAAGTCCTCGGCAACCCCGCCGTCGAAGCAACATCGTCCGTGAGGCTCAAGTCGCTGCGGTTGTTCGGCTTCAAGACGTTTGCCGATCAGACCGAACTCGTTTTCGAGCCCGGGATCACCGCGTTGGTTGGCCCGAATGGGTCCGGCAAATCGAATCTCGTCGACGCGATTCGGTGGGCGCTCGGCGAGCAGAGCCCGAAGTCGCTTCGCTCGACGAAGACGGAAAACGTCATCTTCGCGGGAAACGACAAGCGCAAGCCGCTCGGCATGGCCGAGGTATCGCTGACGTTCGAGAACGAGGACGGCGCGCTCGCCCTCGACTTCAATGAGGTGCAGGTGACGCGCCGCGCCTACCGCGCCGGCGAGAGCGAGTTCTACCTCAACCGTTCGCAGGTGCGCCTGCGCGACATCCACGAGCTGTTTATGGGCACGGGCCTCGGACCCGGTTCGTACTCGATCGTCTCGCAGGGACAGATCGACGCGATCCTCGTCGAGAAGCCGACCGAACGGCGCAGTCTGTTCGAAGAGACGGCCGGGATCAGCAAGTTCCTCGCGCGCAAGGCCGAGACGCTGCGCCGGCTCGAGCAGACCGAACAGAACGGCATCCGCATCAGCGACCTGATCGGCGAGTTGGCGGCACGCATCCCCGAACTCGAGACGCAGGTGCGGCGGGCCCGCCGCTACCGGCGGGCGTCGGCGCGCTTGCGCGACCTCGAGATCTTGACGTACCTGCGCTCGACGGCGACGCGCCGCGCCGAGCGCGAACGGCTGCGCGCCGACTTCGAACGGCTCGAGGGCGAGCGGGTCGCCGCCGGCAACTGCGCGACGATGCTCGACGCCGACCTGGGCGCCGCGCGGACACAATTGTATGCGGTCGAACTTTCGCTGGACGAACGGCGTGGGGCCGCGACCGACGCGCGGGCGCGGCTCGCAGACGTCGAATCGCAGCAGGCGGCGCTCGCGGCGCGGCGCGACGTTTTGGTCGAACGCCTCGAGACGGAGATCGCCGCGCTCGGCGTCGAGTCGCTCGCGCGCGATGCCGCCGCCGCCGAACGGGCGCGCGAGGTCGAAGCCGCCGCGGGCGAAGTCGCCGCGCTCGAGCGGCGCCTCGCCGAAGCCGAGGCGCGCGCGACCGAGAGCGAGGAGCGCACCCGCGCGGCGCGCCGGCTGCTCGACGGCGCGCAGGCCATCGACCGCGGCGCCTCGAGCGAACTGGCCGGCGCCGAGGCGCGACTCCACACGATCGAGGAACTCGAGGCCAACCTCGAAGGCCACGTCGCGGGGACGCGCGCGGTGTTGCAGGCCCAGCAGCGCAACGAACTGAGCGGCATCGTCGGCGTCGTCGCCAACCTGATCCGCGTCGAAGAGAAGTACGCGCGCGCGCTCGACATCGCGTTCGGCGCCGCGCTCTCAAACATCGTCACCGCGACGTCGGAAGACGCCGAACGCGCGATCGCCTACCTCAGCCAGCGCGAACTCGGCCGCGCGACCTTCCTGCCGCTCGACACGCTCGGCACGCGCACGGGCCGCGACCCGGCGGCGGCGCCGCAGGTGCCCGGGGTTATCGGTTACGCGCACACGCTCGTGCACGCGGCGCCCGAGTATGCCGGCATCGTCGCGTTCCTCGTCGGCCGCATCTTGATCGTCGAGTCGATGCGGATCGGGATCGAGATCGTGCGCGGATCCAACGGCGCCTTCCGCGAGAGCATCGTCACGCTCGACGGCGACCAGATCACCGGCGGCGGCGCGATGACCGGCGGGCGTTACAAGCGCGAGCGGTCGATCCTGTCGCGGCGCGCCCAGGCCGAGGCGCTGCGCCGCGAGATCCCCGCGCTGCGCACGGCGCTCGAGCGGTCGGCCGGCGAAGTGCGCGGCCGCGCCGAAGAAGTCGCCGTCGCGATCGAGGCGCACGACGGGTTGCGCAAACTCGCGAACGAGGCGGCGCTGGCACTGGTCGATCTGCGTGCGCGTGCCACCGCACTGACGGCGGAGCGCGACCGGCTGTTGACCGAGGTGCAGTCGACGAACGCGCTGATGGCCGAGCGCTCCAGCGAGGCCGGCGAACTGCGGACCGTCTCCGAACACGTCGCCGGCGCCGAGGCCGCCCTGAACGAGGCGCGCGCGGCGGTTGCGGCCGCCGACCGTGCCGTCGAGGCGGCGCGCGCCGAGCGCGACGCGCTGACCGAACGCGCGACGCGCCGCGAGACCGATCTGCGCAACGCGCAGAACGACGAGCGGACGATCGCGCGCAGCAGCGAGGACGCGCATCTGCGGCTCGCCGAGATCGAAGCGGAGCTCGGGATGCTGGCGGCGTCGTTCGCGCAGAACCCGGCCACAGAAGACGAGTGTGCCAACGTCGAGGAGCGCTACGCGAAGGAGAGCGGCGACTTCACGCCGGAGGTCGCGCGCCTGCGCGAGGAACTCGCGCGCCTCGCCAACGTCAACCTCAACGCCGAACAGGAGCGTGAGGAGGTCGCCCAGCGCGAGACGTTCCTGCGCGAACAGCTCGACGACCTCGCCAAGGCGCGCGAGACGCTGATCGCGTCGATCGCGGAGATCGAGTCCTCGTCGCAGGCGAAGTTCAACGAGACCTTCCTGCGCGTGAAGCGCGCGTTCGAGGGCATCTTTCCGCGGCTGTTCCCCGGCGGCGAGGCGAAGATGTGGCAGACGAACCCGGAGTCGCTCTCGGAGACAGGGATCGAGATCGCCGTGCAGCCGCCCGGCAAGAAGATGACCGCGCTCGCGGCGCTCTCCGGCGGTGAACGCGCGATGACGGCGGCGGCGCTGATCTTCGCGCTGATCGAAGTCCGGCCGTCGCCGTTCTACCTGCTCGACGAGGTCGATGCCGCGCTGGACGACGCGAACGTCGACCGCTTCTCGACGATGGTGCGCGAGGTCGCCGGAGCGGCGCAACTCGTGCTTGTCACGCACAACAAGAAGACGATGGAACTCGCGGACCGGCTGTACGGCGTGACGATGGCCGAGCCGGGCGCGAGCAGCATCATCGGCGTCGACCTTTCGCCGGCCGAGACCGAGGAGGAGGCGCTTGCCGGATAGCCCCGCGCCGGTGCCCGGGGCTGCGCTCTTCTCCGTCTACGACCGAACCGGCGCGGCGGAGCTCGCCCGCGACCTCGCCGGCGCGGGCGTCGCGATCTATGCCACCGGCGGCACCTGCGCGTTTTTGCGCGAAAACGGCGTCGACGCCCGCGACATCGGCGAGCTGACGGGCTTCCCGCCGCTCTTCGACGGTAGGGTCAAGACGCTGCATCCGATGATCTTCGGCGCGATCTTGGCGGACTGGGCGAACGCGGATCACCGCGCGGAGGCCGCGCGTCACGACATCGTCCCGATCACGACCGTCGTCGTCAACCTCTACCCGTTCGAGGCGACCGTCGCCGCCGAGGGCGCGACGCTGAAAGAGGCGATCGAACAGATCAACGTCGGCGGCGTCGCGCTGATTCGCGCCGCGGCGAAGAACTATGCCGGCGTGACCGTCGCGGTGGATCCGTCGCAGTACGACGCGCTGCGCGCGACGTTGCCGGCGGGACCCGACGAGGCGACGCGCCGCCGCATGGCGACCCGCGCCTTCGAGCGCACGGCCGAATACGACGCCGCGATAGCGCGCTACCTCGAAGCCGGTCTCAGCGCGATCGACCTGCCGGGCTCGCTTGCGCTAGCGATGCCGCTCGCGGCCGCGCTCCGCTACGGCGAAAACCCGCAGTCGCGCGCCGCCTTCTACCTCGCGCGCACGGACGATCTTCCCGAGCAGTTGTGGGGCAAGTCGCTCTCGTACAACAACCTACTCGACCTGGACGCGACGCTGCGCCTGCTGGTCCGCGCGCGCGTCCCGCTCCCGGAAGCGGAGCGCCTCGCGGCGGGCGCGATCCGCGCCGCCGTCGTCAAGCACACGGTTCCGTGCGGCGTCGCCGAACGCGACAACGTCGCGAGCGCCGTGCGGGACGCGTTGCAGGCCGACGCGATCTCCGCCTACGGCGGCGTCGTCGCCGTCGACGGTACGATCGACGAGCCGGCGGCCGAAGAACTCGCGAAGTTCTTCCTCGAGATCGTCGCGGCGCCGGCCTTCAGCGACGGCGGCCTCGCGCGCTTGCGCAAGAAGAAGAATCTACGGATCATCCGTTACCAGCCCGCGCTGCCGCGCAGGCTCGCGGCGGAGCTGCGCGTGCGCAGCGCGCTCGGCGGCGTCCTCGCCGAGGACGACGATCCGGCGGCCGCGCCCGAGACGTGGCGCGTCGTGTCCCACCGCATGCCGACGGACGGCGAGTGGCGCGACCTGCGTTGCGCATGGGACGTGGTCCGCCACGTCAAGAGCAACGGGATCGTCATGACGCAGGACGGCGTCACGCGCGGCATCTGCGCCGGTCAGACTAACCGGGTCAGCGCCGTGCGCATCGCGGGCGAGCGCGCGGGGTGGGGCCCCGAAGACGCCTCGTTCGGCGACGGACTCGCGTGCGCGAGCGACGGTTTCTTTCCGTTCGCCGACGGACTCGAAGCGGCGGCCGACGCCGGTTGCAGCGCGGTCATCGCGCCGCAGGGATCGATCCGCGACGCCGAAGTGATCGCGGCCGCCGACGAGCGCGGCCTCGCGCTCGTCTTCTCGACGTACCGCTACTTCTTACACTAGGCCGAGCGGGCTTAGGGCTGGGCGATCGCCTCGACGTTCAGTTCGATGCGGATCTCGTCGCCGACGGTGAGCCCGCCGCCCTCGAGCATCACGTTCCAAGACAGCCCGAAGTCCTTGCGATTGATCTTCGTGGTTGCGGAGTAGCCGATGCGCTCGCCGCCCCACGGATCCTTGACGCGGCCCTCGAACGTCGTATCGAGCGTGACCTTGCGCGTCACGCCGCGGATCGTCAGGTCGCCATGGACCTTGAACTCGTCGCCGTCGCCCGCGATCGACGTGCTCTTGAAGGTCAGCGTCGCGTGCTGCTCCGTATGCAGAAAATCTTCGGAACGCAGGTGGTTGTCGCGCTGCTCTTCGCGCGTGTCGATCGTCTTCGCGTCGACCTCAACGTCGACGTTGGTCGGCACGTTCGAATCGTCGGGAACGGCGATCGTTCCGGAGACCGCCGTGAAACGGCCGCGGACTTTGGTGATCATCAGGTGACGGACGACGAACTCGACCGTCGTGTGGACCGGATCGATCGCGTAGGTGCGGCTGGTGGTGGTGGTGTTCACGAAAGACTCCTCTGGTCGTAAGTCACTTGCCGGTTTACCCCGAGGCGTGGTATCCTCGGCCCGGTTACTATCGCATACTCGCTCTCCACCGACAAGTAGCCACTTGCCGGTTACATAGGCACCTCATGGAAACTAACGCTCCCGTCGCGGAGCCCGGCGTCTACTCGGGCGTCTGCCCCGCGCGCGACCTGCTCGACAGGATCGCCGACAAGTGGACCGCGCTCATCATCGGAACGCTCTCCGCCCGCAGCGAGCCCGCTCGCTTCGGCGAACTGCGCCGCGCCGTCCAGGGCATCTCGCAGAAGATGCTGACGCAGACGCTGCGCGAGCTCGAGCGCGACGGCCTCGTCGTGCGCACGATCTACGCCGATATCCCGCCGCGGGTCGAGTACGCGCTCACGCCGCTCGGTCGCACGCTGCACGAGCCGCTCGGCGCGCTGGCCGCATGGGTCGAGCGCAACATGGCGCAGGTGCGCAAAGCACAACAAACCTTCGACGGACGCGTCAGCCGGGCTTCATAGTAGCGGTACGACCTACGTCCCTGCGCCGCTGTTCGTGCTGAACGAGCCCACGAGCGCGGGCTGGCATTTGCTGGTGACCTTGTTCAGGAACACCTTGTAGACGTCGCGCGGGAACAGCGTCGGGATCGTCGCGTTGTAGAACTGGTTGTGCGGGAACGGGTGCTCGATGCCGGCGGCGACCGGCACGAAGATGCCCCCTTGCGCGAGGTTGCCCGCGTAATCCAGCAGCATCACGTTCCACTGGCCGCCGAGGACGTTGCTCTCGGCGTTGACGATGATCTGGACGTAGCCGCCGTTGGTTGGATTGCCCTCAGAACCCGACTGGGGGTTCGATAACTGCACCTGCGTGCCGACGCTGCACGGCGGAAGCGTCCCCGGCGGCGTCTGCGGAATGTTGGCGGTTCCACCGGCGCACGAGGAAGCGGCGAACGCCAGCGCGAGCGGCGCGAGGGTGCGGAAACGAAGCATCTGCATGGGCTGAAGACCTCGCCGTTCTGTTCTCGCCGGCTGCAGCCGGACCATCCAGGAGTCGCGGGTCAAGCGAGCGCTCGGCGGGAACGAACGTTTTCGCCGCGCACCGCTCGCGGGGAGGAAACGCTCGTGCCACGTTACCTGCATACGTCGATCTTCGTAAACGACATGGCGCAGTCGATCGACTTCTACACGAACAAACTCGGCCTCAAGTTGCTCGACGGGCCGATCCACTATCCGGGCAACTGCGACATGGCGTTCGTGGGCTCGGACTGGAACTCGTACGTCGAGCTGGTGTACGACTTAGAAGACCATCCGCCGTACCAACTCGGAAACCGTTACGAGCACCTCGCGGTCGAGGTCGAGGGCGACATGGGGACCGAGATCGCGCGCCTGCGGCAGCTCGGCGTGACGATCTTGCGCGAGCCGAAGAGGTCGCCGGGCGGATCGCGTTCGATCGCGTTCGTCGAAGACCCCAACGGCATTCCGGTCGAGTTGCTCGAGGCGCGCACCGGCCCGATTACGTGAGAGCCCTGCTGCTCGCGGCGCTGTGCGCGCTGCTCTTCGCGCCCGCGCTCGCCCAGGCGCCCGCCGGCGATCCGAGCGCGGTCGTGCCCGCGATCCCGACGCCGGCGGCCGCCGCGGACGCGCGCTTCGAGGCGCTTGCGCGCCGCTACACCGGCGAGTTCGCGCAGCGCGACCCGCTCTTCGCGGACGGCATCGGCATCCACGCGTTCGACGACGCGCTGCCCGACTATTCCGCGCCGGCGCTCGCCGAGCGCCGCCGGTGGCAGGAATCCTGGAAGGCGCAGATCGCCGCCGTCGACGCGACCCTGCTCTCGCCCGGCGCGAACGCCGACCGCACCGGCCTGCTCGACGCGATCGAACTCGAACTCTACGAAGACGGCACGATCGACCCGTGGTCGACGAACCCCGGCCTCTACGTCGACGCGCTGGGCAACGCGGTCTACGCGCTGACGAGCCGCCGCTACGCGCCGGCCGACGAGCGCTATCGGCACGTAGCCGCGCGCCTGCCGCTCGTCCCGGCGTTCGTCGACGCCGCGATCGCCAACCTGAAGCGGCCGGCGCAGGTCGTCACGCAGTTCGCCGTCGACGACAACGCCGGCAACGTCGACATGTACCGCGATTTGTCCACGACGGACGGCGACGCGAGCCCGGAGACCCGCGCGCTGATCGCGGCGCGCGCGCCGGCCGCCGTCGCGGCGTTGCAGCGCTTTCAGAAGTTCCTCGCCGGGCCGCTGCTCGCGCGCTCCGACGGCAATCCGCGCGTCGGCGCCGCGGTCTACGATCGCGAATTGGTGTTATCGGCGGGCACCGACGCGTCGCGCGCCGATCTGCTGCGGCGGGCCCGCGCGGCGATGAGCGCGGCCCGCGCGGAGATGTTGCGCCTCGCGCTGCCGCTCGACGCGCAGTACTTCCCGAACGGCTCGCGCGACGGCACCGGCGACGCGCTGATCGACGGCGTCGTCGGCCGCGTGTTGAACCGTCTGGCCGGCGATCACCCGCAGCGCGACCAGGTTTTCGCGACGGCCAGGGCCGACCTCGCGAGCGTCGAGGGGTTCCTGACGGCGCATCCGGTCGTCGTGCTGCCGGTGCCGGACACGCTCTCGGTCGTGCCGACGCCGGCCTTCATGGCCGGCTTCTCCGGCGCCAGCGCCGACCCGGCCGGCACGTTCACGCCGCTGGCGGAGTCGTACTACTACATCGACGAGATCCCGAAGTCGTGGTCGCGGGAGCGCGTCGACTCGTACCTCCGCGAGAACAACGACTACGAGATGAAGATGCTCACGATGCACGAGGCCGTCCCCGGTCACTACGTGGAGTTTCGCTACAACAACCAGTTGCCGTCGATCGTGCGGCGCGTCTTCGGCAACGGTTCGTTCGTCGAGGGCTGGGCCGTCTGGGGCGAGGGCATGATGCTCGAGCGCCGGCTACGGCGACAACGACCCGCGCCTGCGCCTCTTCCAACTCAAGTGGCGCCTGCGCGAGTATTCCGACCTGATCATCGACGCCGAGTACCACGCCGGGACGATGACGGAGGACCAGTGCATCGACCTGCTGCAGCGCGGGGCGTTCCAAGAGCGCTCGGAGGCGCTGACGAAGTGGCACCGGCTCTCGCTCTCGCACGATCAACTGTCGACGTACTTCGTCGGCCTCGACGCGATCGAGCGCGCCCGCGCCGCGAGCCTGAAGCGCTACGACCTCGCCGGCTTCAACCGCCGCCTGCTCGAGATCGGCAACGTCGAACCGCGCTTCATCAGAGTTTGTTGTAGGCGGCGCCGAAGTGGTCGCCGAAAGGTTCCTGGGCTCTATATGGATGCGCGGGGGAGCCTCCGGCGCGCGCTGTCGATGCGGTCCGGCTGGCGGCCGCAGGCGGAGCCCTGATGTGCGCGAAGGATATGGAACTTCATGTCGTCACTCAAGAAGTCGTCATCGCGACCCGGCGGAGCCTCCGGGCTTAGCGGTCTTGCTGCAACGAAGGCTTGCGCGGCTGATCAGCTCCTTGCGCGCTCGACTCCGCACCGCTCGACGACGAAGGGTTGGCGGCCGCAGACCGCAAGGCGGTCGCGAAAGGCCGCGAGGCCTATGCACGTGGCGACTACATCGTTGATCCAGCGACCGTGAACGACGCTGGGAAGTCACGCACCGCCGCCGGCTGAGTCGCGCCGATAGTACGCGTCTTTGCGATCGTCAACCTTGAAGACGACAAGGCGGCGGCATGCTTTGTCGCGGTCGAATAGGGCGCGCCACTTGCCCACGCGCAAGCGCCACAGATTTTCTTCGCCTTTGAGCTTCTTGATGTCGACCTTCCGGTTCAACGGATTCAAGGCAAATCCGTCCAGCGCCGCTCTAACCGACTCGGCCGCGCAAGGCGGTAGTTTCGTCATGTCTTTCCATGCCGACTTCGTGTAGGCAACCTCCCACGCGGGGTGGTCCGAGCTCTGACCGTCGCCACGACGGCGTTTAGGTTTCGTCATAGGCGCGGACCGACCTGATCCGGGCCGGGGCCGCTCGTAGTCATCGATAGAGAAAGGGATCGGCGGGAACAGACACCTCACGCGCGGTGCGCACACTGAGTAATAGCCCACGTGCGTCGGCGGCGACGACGCCGTCGGCTTCGATCCAGGTGCCGTCCGGGCGATCGATGGGGCGGTCGAGGCGGATGCCGACGGGCGTCGCGTCCGCGCGGCAACATGTGATCGCGTAGCGCACCAGCGTCGTCGCACCGCCTGCGTCGCGTCGCGTCATACCACAGAAGCGCAACGGCTGACCCGCATACGCATCGCCGAGCGTCGTCGCGTCAGCGCGCGGCAAGCTGCGGCGCCGGCGAACCGGCGAGGAGCACGCCGAGCAACAACGCCGGCGCCATCCATGATGCGGGCGACGGGCGCTCGACGCGTTCGCCTGACGTTCGCGACGTGAGCGCGAGCCACGCGCAGACGATCGCCGCCACGCCGATCAGCGGCAGCAGTCGCGGATGCACGAGCGTTGCGCCGTGTCGCGCGACGAGCCATGCGAACGCGACGGCCAGGGCTCCGAGAACCGCCGGCTCGTCGCGTGCGTCGCCACGGACGCCCGCATCGCAGCTTCCGCGTCGGACGGGCGTGATGATCCCAGCGGTCGCGAGTAAGCCCATAGCCAGGCCTGCCGCGCCGTACTTCAGTGCCGCAGCGACCGCGACCGATCCCGCGACGCACGGCATGATGACACCAAGCGCGGCGCCCATGCCGAACGCGATCGGCCAAGGGGCGTGAGCGGACAGACTCGGGGCCATCGCGGCACCGAACGCTCCGACCAGCGCCGGAAACGTGAGATCCGCAAGTACGTCCGTCACGCTCTCGCTTTGCTCGGGCTTCGCGGCGGGCAACGCTTTCGGCGACGGTGCATTCTCGCGGCCGCGATTCGCCGGGAGACGTTGCCGCCAAGGGCCCGGGAGCGAGACGACCAGAAACGCCGCTGCGGCTCGGGCCAGGGCGACCCATGGGCCGAAGGCGAGCCAGCAGAGGCCGACCGCGGGCAGACCGAGCGCTCCCGCGGGCCGCCCGCAGCCGCACCCCGCGATGCGGAGGGCCCAGCCGGCGACACAGCGGGCGCGTGGACCGGCCCGATCGGCGGCCCGCTCGATCAGGGCCGCCGCCAGGACGAAGGGGAGCGCCTCGAACAGGAGTCCGGCGGCGCCCGCGAGCGTCGCGGGGAGCACGGCAGGTGCGCCACACGCGATCAGCGTGAGCAGCGCGAGCGTCGTCGAGGCCTTCGGTCGCACGAGTGATAAAGGAAGCAGCGTGGAAAAGCTCGCCGCCCCGCGCGGAACGGCAGACGTTTATCCCCCGGAGAGCGCGCGCTGGCAAGCGCTAGAGGCGCGCATCCACGGGATCGCGCGGCGTTTCGGCTACGGCGAGATCCGGACGCCGACGTTCGAGGCGACGGAACTCTTCGAGCGCGGCGTCGGCGACGCGACCGACATCGTCGAGAAGGAGATGTACACGTTCACCGACCGCGGCGGCCGGCGCATGACGCTGCGCCCCGAGATGACGGCGCCGGTCGTGCGCGCGTTGCTCGAGCACAACCTGCTGGCGCAGGGCGCGCAGCGGCTGTACTACGTCGGGTCGTTCTACCGCTACGAGCGCCCGCAGACGCGGGCGCTTCCGCGAGGCGCACCAGTTCGGCGGCGAGGCGTTCGGCTTCGCGGGTCCCGAGGCGGACGTCGAGGTCATGCAGATCGCGCACGAACTGCTGCGCGCGTACGGCGTCGCGGCGCAACTCGAGATCAACTCGATCGGCGACGCGGTCTGCCGGCCGAGCTACCGCGACGCGCTGCTCGAGCACCTGCGCGCGCGCAAGGACGAGTTGTCGGAAGACTCGCAGCGGCGGCTCGAACACAACCCGCTGCGCGTGCTCGACAGCAAGGCGCCGCAGGATCGCGCGGCGGTCGAGTCGGCGCCGCACGTCGTCGATCACCTGTGCGAGCGCGTGCGCGGAACACTTCGCGGGCGTGCGCGTCGCTGCTCGACGCGGTCGGTCTCGCGTACCGCGTCAATCCGTACATCGTGCGCGGACTCGACTACTACACGCGGACGGTCTTCGAGTTCGTCTCGACCGCGCTCGGCGCGCAGAGCGCGGTCTGCGGCGGCGGCCGCTACGACGACTTGGTCAAGCAACTCGGCGGCCCGCCGACGCCGGCCGTCGGGTTCGGGCTCGGGCTCGAGCGGTTCCTGATGGTCGTCGAGGCGAGCGGAACCGAGGCGCGCGGCGCCGCGCGCGCGGGATCGCCGTGATCGCGCTCGGCAGCGCGGCGCGCGCTCACGCGATCCCGCTGGTCGCGGAACTGCGGCGGACCGGCGACGTGCCGATCACGATCGACTTCGAGGACGCGAAGATCGGCGCGCACATCAAGCGCGCGGACCGCGCGGGCGCGCCGCGCGGCGATCATCCTCGGCGACGACGAGATCGCGGCCGGCGCGCTCGTCGTGCGCGACCTGGTGTCGCGCCGGCAGCAGTCGCTGCCGGCGGGGCAGAACGGCGCGGCGGCGCGCTCCGTGCTCGAGTGGTACGGCCGGCTTCCGGCCGAGGACGCGGCCTGACGTGGAGTCCGATCGCGAGACGCATCGACGCCCTGCTCGAGATCATGCGCGAGCACGACCTCGACGCGCTGCACGTGCGCGACGGCGACCGCGGCTACGAACTGGTCGCGCGCGAGCAACCCGGCGCCGCCGGCGTCGCGCCGGCGCCGGCGGCGGCCAAGCCGGCTGCAGCGCCGCGCCCGGACCGGTCGCGGGTCCGGCGGTCAAGCGCGTCACCGCGCCGATCATCGGCGTCTTCTACCGCTCGCCGTCGCCGGAGGCCGACGCCGTTCGTGTCGGTCGGCGACCGCGTCGTGGTCGGTCAGGTGCTGTGCATCCTCGAGGCGATGAAGTTGATGAACGAGATCACGAGCGACTACGCGGGCATCGTCACGCGCGTGCTGCCGGAAAACGGCCAGATCGTCGCACTCGGCGAGGAGATGTTTTGGATCGAACCGTGACGCAACCGAAGCGGACGTTTCGCGAGATGCTCGACGACCGGCGCGGCCTGCTCGACGCGGACCGCTACGAACCGGTCGTCGAACGGATCGCGCGCACGCTGATCGCGGCGTTCAGCGCGGGGCACAAGGTGCTGTGGATGGGCAACGGCGGAAGCGCCGCCGACGCGCAGCACCTCGCCGCGGAGTTCAGCGGGCGCTTCCTGCGCGAGCGCCGCGCGCTGCCGTCGGAGGCGCTGTCGGTCAACTCGTCCGCCGTGACGGCGATCTCGAACGACTACGGCTACGAGCGCGTGTTCGCGCGCCAGATCGAGGCGTTCGTGCAGCCGGGCGACGTCGTCGTCGGGATCACGACCAGCGGCAACTCGCGCAACGTCGTACGCGGGTCTCGAAGAGGCCAAGCGCCTCGGCGCGACGACGATCGCGTTCACCGGCAACGGCGGCGGCGCGGTCGCCGAGATGGCGGATATCGAGCTCGTCGGCCCCGACGGCTACTCCGCGCTCGTGCAAGAGGTCCACATCACGCTCGGCCACATCATCTGCGATCTGGTCGACCAGGCGCTGGCGTGACGCTGCGGCGCGCAGCGTTTCTGGACCGCGACGGCACGCTGATGGAGGACTCGGGTTTCATCGGCGACCCGAAGCGCGTCCGCGTCCTCGCGGGCGTGCCCGAGGCGCTGCGGTTGCTCGCGGACGCCGGCTACCTGCGCGTCGTCGTGACGAATCAGTCGGGCGTCGCGCGCGGCTACTTCGGCGAACCGGACGTCGTGCGCGTCAACGAAGCGCTCGCGAGCGCGATCGCCGCGGACGGCGCGACGATCGACGCGTTCTACTACTGCACGCACCTCGAGGGCTGCGACTGCCGCAAGCCCTTGCCGGGGCTCGTGCGGCGCGCGGTCGACGATCTCGGGATCGACCTGCGCGAGAGCGTGATGTTCGGCGACCGCGACGCGGACATGGCGCTGGCCGGCGGCGTCGAGCATCCCCGGGATCGCTGATCGACGCGGGCGACGCGTATCGTGGACCGGAGCCGCTCGTGCGCGTTCGCTCGCTGCTCGAAGGGGTGCGCTTCTTTCTCGACCGCGTGCATGCCTGACGTGCTGACCATCGAGCGCGCCAGCACGCTGCTGCAGGCGATGCGCGACCGCCGCGTGCTCGTCGTCGGCGACGTGATGCTCGACGAGTGGGTGTGGGGCAGCGTCACGCGCATCTCGCCGGAGGCGCCGGTGCCGGTCGTCGCGGTCGACGATCACTCGTTCACGCTCGGCGGCGCCGCCAACGTCGCGAACAATCTGCGCGCGCTGTCGGCGCCGGGTCGGCATCGCCGGCGGCGTCGGCGACGACCCGGAAGCGGAGCGCGTCCGCGGACTGCTCGACAAGATCGACGTCGACCGTTCGGCGGTGCTCGACGCTCGACGACCGGCCGACGACCCGCAAGACGCGCATCGTCGCGCACAACCAGCAAGTCGTTCGCGCAGACTGGGAGTCGCCGGAACCGTTCTCCGCGGCCGACCGCCGGCGGCTCGCCGATTGCGTCGGCGCCGCGGCGCCGGCGTACGACGCGATCGTGCTGAGCGATTATGCGAAAGGGTTGTTCGGACGCGAGATCGTCGAGGCGGCGGCGGGGGCGCGCGTGGTCGCCGCCGATCCGAAGCCGGCGAACATCCGGCTCTTCGCCGGCGTCACCTGCGTCGCGCCGAACGTGCACGAGGCCGAGGCGGCGTGCGGTTTCGCGATCGTCGACGACGCGTCGCTCGAACGCGCCGGCGTCGCGCTGTTGACGGAACTCGGCTGCCGCTACGTCGTAATCACGCGCGGCGAACGCGGGATGGCGCTGTTCGGCCGCGACGGCGAACGCCTGAGCGTCCCGTCGGTCGCGCGCACCGTCTACGACGTGAGCGGCGCCGGCGACACCGTCATCGCGGTGCTCACGCTCGCGCTCGCGGCCGGTGCACCGGTGGAGCGCGGCCCTGCAACTCGCGAACTTCGCGGCCGCTGCGGTCGTCGAGAAGCTGGGGACGGCGACCGCCGCTCCCGACGAGATCCTCGCGCACGTCGAGGCGGCGCAACGTGGCTGAGCTCGGCGGCGAAATCCTCACCCTCGAGGCCGCGGTCGCGTGGCGCGAGCGGTTGCGCGCCGCCGGCAAGCGCGTCGTGTTCACCAACGGCTGCTTCGACGTGCTCCACGCGGGCCACGCTGCCTACCTGCAGTGGGCGCGCGCGCTGGGCGACGCGCTGATCGTCGGCCTCAACGGCGATGCGTCGGTGCGCGCGCTCAAGGGCGCGACGCGGCCGTTCGTCACCTGGGCCGACCGCGCCGCGGTGCTCGCGGGGTTGCGCAGCGTCGACGCCGTCGTCGAGTTCGGCGAGCGCACGCCCGAGGTGCTGCTCGACGCGCTCCGGCCCGACGTGCACGTCAAGAGCGCCCAGTACCGGCTCGAAGATCTGCCCGAACGGCTCGTCGTGCAGGCGTACGGCGGCGAGATCGCGTTCGCACCGCACGTCGCCGGTCGCAGCACGACCGACCTGATCGCCGAGATCCGGCGCAGATTTCCCTAACCGTGCGGCTCGCGATGACGAGCAACGGCCCCGGCGAATTCGCCGGGTGGGTGCGCCCGTTGCTGCACGCGCTCTACGCCGCCGACCCGGCGTTGGACGCGTCGCTGTTCTTCGTGCCGGACGATTACGCGACGGGACACGAACCCGACGTCGCGCGCGAGACGTTTCCGCGGCTGCGCGCTTCGCGCCGGGCGATTACGTGCGGTTCGCGCTGGGCGGCTCGCTCGCGGACGGTCCCGACGGCGCCGACTGTCGTGCTCTACCTCGGCGGCGATCTGATGCACGCGGCGCGGTTGCACCGCCGGCTGGGCGGCGCGCGGCGGCCTACAAGTTTTCGCGCCGCCGCTACCGCGCGCTGTTCGAGCGCGTCTACGCCGTCGACGCCGCCAACGCCGCGCAACTCGGCGGTTGGGGCGTCGTCCCGCCGCGATCGAGGTCGTCGGCAACCTCGCGATCGACGGCGCGTTCGACGAGGCTGAGGGGCGCTACGCGAGCGGACCGCCGTCGCCGGCGGTCGCGACGGCGGCGTGCTGATCATGCCCGGCGCGCGCCGCCGCGAGGTGCAGAACATGGTCGCCGTTCTTCTTCCAGACCGCGGTGCTGGCTGCGGCGGTTCGCACCCGATCTGCCGATCGCGTTCGGCGTCTCGCCGTTCACGACCGACGACGAGCTGACGGCCGCCCTGCGCGACCGGCGGCGACCCGCGCTTCTGGGGAACGCGCGGCCGCTCGAAGACGGCGCGCTCGCCGCGGAGGGCTCGGACGTGCGCTTCCCCCTCGTGCGCGAGTCGCTGCGCTACGCGCGCGCGGCGCGGCGTCGCGCTGACGATCCCGGGAACGAAGTGCATCGAACTCGCCGCGCTCGGCGTTCCTAGCATCGTGTGCGTCCCGGTGAATGCGCCGGAACTGATCGTCGTGAACGGACCGCTGACCTATCTCGACCGCATCCCGCTCGCGGGCATCCCGCTCAAGCGCCTGGTCGTCAACCAGCTCGGGCGCCGCTATCCGGCGCTCGCGCAACCGAACATCGATGCCGGCGCGCCGCTGATGCCGGAATTGCGCAGCGCGCTGATGCCGGGCCGCGTCGCGCGGATCGTCGCCGACTACGCGGCCGACGACGATGTGCGGCGGGTCGCGGCCGAGCGGCTGCGCGCGCTCTACGCCGGCCACCGCGGTGCCTCCGAGCGGATGGTCGCGTCGCTGCTCGCGGTCGCGAGTCGCGCGTGACGATCTCCGTCGTCATCGCGACCCGCGACCGCGCCGAGTTCCTCGACCACGCGCTCGCCTCGTTGCGCGCGCAGCGCGGCGCACCGCCGTTCGACGTGGTCAGTGGCAGATAACGGGTCTCAGGACGCGACGGCCGAGGTCGTCGCCCGTCACGCCGCCGAGGCGCCGTTTGCGGTGCGGCGCGTGTACGTCCCCGAGCCGAACCGCGGCGCGGCGCGCAACCGCGGCGTCGCCCAGTCGACCGGCGACGTCGTCGCGTTCGTCGACGACGACGTCGTGCTGCCCGAGGGATTCCTCGCCGCCCATGCACGCGAACACGCCGGGTCCCGCTTGGTCACGGTCGCCGGTCCGATCCTGAACGTGCCGCGCTTCTCCGACCGGCCGAAGCCGGGGCCGCACAACGGCTCGCGAGCGTTCTTCTGCACCTGCAACGCGTCCGTCTCGCGCGCCGCGTTCGACGCGGCGGGCGGCTTCGACGAGCAGTTCCAACTGTACGGATGGGAGGACACCGAACTCGGGATACGGTTGCGGCGGCGCGGCGTGACCAGGCGCTTCTCGTGGGACGCCTTTCTCTATCACATCAAGCCGGCCGCGATCGAGACGCTCGACGCCGTGTTGCGCAAGACGACGGAGAAGGCGCGCATGGCGGCGCGCCTCGTGCGCAAGGATCCTTCGACGCGAACACGCCTCGCGACCGGGGCCTACGGCGCGAACCTGCTGCGCGCCGCGCTGATGACGCCCGGCTGGTCGCTGCGCCACTACGAGGCGCTCGCCCGCAATGATGCCGTCCCGCCGGCGCTGCGCTCGCTCGCGCGTGCGCGCTTTCTCGACGGCACCTACGTCCGGGAACTGCGCGCCGCGCTGCGGGACCATGCCGGCTGAACGCATCCTGATCGTCCGCGGCGACGGCATCGGCGACGCGCTGATGCTGGCGCCGCTCGTCGCCGCGCTGCGCGACGCGGGCCACGCGCTCGGCGCCGTGCTGTCGACCCGCAACGCGCAGGTCTACGCGCAGGACGTCTTCGAACGGGTCCACGTCCTCGAGCGCATCCCGTGGCCCAAGCACGGCTCGACCCGCGACTCGTTCGCGCAGGCGCTCGCCGGCGCGCGCGACGCGCGCTACGACGTCGCGCTGATCGCATCCGAGGAGCCGGAGGCCTACAGGTTCGCGCGCGAGAGCGGCGTGCTGCGCCGGGTCGGGTTCACGAACGGCTGGGAGAAGCCGTTCAAGGGTCTCTGGACGCGCGGGCAGTTGACCCGTGCGCTGCCCCGCACCGCGTCGGCCGGACGCGTAAACGAGCACGAGGTCGAGACGCTGTTCGCGCTCGGCGCGGGCCTGCACGACGAGCCGGCGCCGACGCGCGACGTGGCGCGCCTCGCGCCGCTGGTCCTCGCCGGCAACGTGCCGCGCCACGACCGCGTCGTCGTGCAGGCGTCGTCGAAATACGGCGCGCGCGGCGTCGGCGCGGACGCGTTCGCCGCGATCGTGCGCGCGCTCGCGGACGGCGGTCGCGCGGTAGCCGTCGCCGGCGGCGGTGCGGACGAGGAGTTCGCCGGCGTCGTCGCGCGCAAATCCGGCGCGGAGCACGCGACGCCCGCCTCGCTGGATGCGTGGAAGCGGCTGATCGGCGGTGCGCCCGCGCTCGTGACGCTCGACTCGGGCGCCGCGCACGTCGCCGGGATGCTCGGAGTGCCGTGCGTCGATCTGTTCGCCGCGGACCGGCACGTCGCGGCCGACATCCGGCGCTGGTCGCCGTGGGCCGCGCCCTATCGCGCGCTCGTCGTCACCGCTCCGCCGCAGCCGTCGCTCGCCGGCGACGTCGCCCGCGCGGTCGCGGAACTGCCGGCGGCGGAGGTCGCTTCCTGAACGCGCTCGTCGTCTGCACCGGAGGCGGGATCGGCGACGTGTTGCTCGCGACGCCGGTCATGCGCGCGCTGCGGACGCGCTACGAGCGCGTCGTCGCGCTCACGGCGCCGGCCCATCGCGACGTGCTGGCAGGAAACCCGGATCTCGCGGAGGTGCTCGTCGACGGCGGCCCGCTGTGGTCGATGGCGGGCGCGTTGCGCGCAGGACGCTTCGACGCCGCCGTCGTCACGTGGGCGACCGGACGGAGCGCGGCGCTGCCGTTTCTCGCGGGCATCCCGGTCCGCGCCGGCCAAGACCGGCGGCTCTACTCGCGGCTGTTCACGCGCCGCGTCGTCGTGCGCAGCGAACTCGGCGACAGGACGACCCACTGGACGCAGATCCTGCTCGACTACGCGCGCGCGATCGGTTGCGACACCGCCGACGCGACGCCCGTCTTCCGGTTCGATGCTACCGCGGAGCAGGCCGCGCGCGAGGCGCTCGCGGCGGCCGGGGTGCGCGGGCCGTATGCCGTCCTGCATCCGACGCGCGGGATTTCGGCGGCGCGCGAGCGGTGGCCGGCGCCGCCGCTCGGCGCGCTCGGACGCGCGCTCGTCGCCGCCTTCGGCGTTCCGCTGGTCGTCAGCGGGTCCGCCGCCGACGCCGCGGTCGCGCAGGCCGTCGCGGACGCGTCGGGCGGCGCGAACCTCGCGGGCAAGACGACGCTCGGCGCGTTCGGCGCGCTCGCGGCCGGGGCGCGTTACGTCGTCGCGATGGACAGCGGTCCGATGCACATCGCCGCCGCCGTCGGCGCACCGACGGTCGGCATCTTCGCGCTGCAGTCGGACGAACCGGATCGCTGGCGGCCGCTCGGTCCGCGCGTCGCGATCGTTCGCCCGACGTATCCTTGCCCTGCCTGGCACCGCAAGGAAAACTGTCCCGATTTCGCGTGCGTGCGCGCCCTAGCCGCCGAGCCCGTCGTCGCGGCCGTCGGCGGACTGCTCGCCCGCGGAGCCGAAGTCTAGCGTTTCGTGCGCGCAACGATCCAACTCTGCACCTATAACCGTGCGGCGCTTCTCGGCCGTGTCCTCGATGCATGCTTCGAGCAGCAGGGCGTGCCGTTCGACGCCTACGAGGTCGTGCTCGTCAACGATGGGTCGCGCGACGAGACGCCGGCCGTCATCGCGGCGGCGCGCGACCGCGCGACCTGCGCGTTCACCGTCGTCGATCAGGCCAACGCAGGACTTGCGCGGGCGCGCAACGTCGGGATCGGGCGGGCGCGCGGCGAGCGCATCATCTTCATCGACGACGACGTGCTGGTGACGCCGGTCTTCGTCGCACAACACCTCGGCTCGCACGAGCGCACGCCCGGCGCCGTCGTGCGGGGCGGGGTGATCAACACGGCGTCGTTCGACGACCTGCCGCCGCCGATGTGGTCGCTCGGAAACTACAGCGGCAACTTCTTCTGGACGACGAACGTCTCGGTCGGACGCAAGCGGCTCGACGCCGTCGGCCACTTCACCGAGAGCTTCCGCGAGTACGGCTGGGAGGACATCGAACTCGGGCTGCGGCTGCGCGAGGCCGGGGCGCGTTCGCTGCTCAACGTGCGTGCGCTCGCCTATCACTACAAGCCGCCGGCGCGGGCGAACGGCGTCGACAAGATGGTGGCGCAGGCGCGCGCGCAGGCCCGAACGGCGCGCCAGCTCCGGGCGATGCATCCGCACTGGCGCGTCGTGCTCGCGACGGGGGATCACCCGCTGCTCGTCTCGTTCCACAACGCCCTCGGCCGCCTGCAGTCGGCCGAGCGGCTCGAACGGCGCGTCGGCGAACGCGCGACCGACCGCGTCCTGTCGGCACGCGAGCGCGGCGCGGCGCGGGCGCTCGCGCGCATCGCGTACTACGACGAGCTGGCGCGAGCACGGGCCGATTAGGATCGTCCTTTCGCGTCTCGATCGCGTCGGCGACCTGATCCTGTCGACGCCCGCGATCGCTTCCGTCCGCCGATCGTGGCCCGGTGCGCGCGTGACGATGGTTTGCAGCCGTCACAACAGCGGCGTCGTCGAGGGCAATCCCGACATCGACGACCTCGTGATCGCCGAGCCCGCGGATTCGATTCGCGCGCTCGGCGAGCGCTTTCGCGGCGAGGCCGACTTGGCGATCGCGCTCGCGCCGCGGACGATGGACTTCGTGCTCGTCGGCGCGACGCGCGCGCGGCGCAGGATCGGGTACACCTACGTCCGGCGCTACGCGACCCGCATGACCGCCCGGCTCTACCTCACCGACGTCCTCCTTTCGGAGGCGGATCCGGAACTGTGCGATCGCGACGAGCACTACGCCGTGCGGCACGAGGTCGATCAGGTGTTGAGCCTGGTGACGCGGGCCGGCGGCGAGGCGTTGTCCCACGATCTCGTCCTCGCGATCACGAACGCCGACCGCGCGCGCGTCGCCGCCGTGCCGGCCGGCGCAATCGTCTTCCAGCTCGCGCCGCGCTGGTTGCGCGACGGCAGCACGCTCGAGAGCACGCTCCGTCTGATCGGCGAACTGCGCCGTTTCGGGTTACCGATCGTCGCGACGTACGGCGCCGACTCGATCGACCTGGCGGAGGCGGTCCGGTCGGCCGGCGTCGCCGACGTCGTCGTGGGCGATCTGCCGTTCGCGGCCTGGGCGGCAGTCTTCGAGAAGAGCGCGCTCGTCGTCACCGTCGATACCGGCGCAACCCACGTCGCGAGCGCGACGAAGCGCCCGACGGTCGTCCTCTTCGAACGGCGTTATTTCAATCTGAGTTCGCAGGAATGGGCGCCGTACCGCGTCCCCTCCGTGATCCTGCGCAAGCCGGCGGACGAGTCGCCGGCGTCACTGGCCGCTTTGCGGGAGCAGGTCATCCGCGGGGTCGAAGCGCTGCTCGCGTGATGTCCCTCGAAATTTCGGTCGTCATCCCCACCTACAACCGCCTCGACTCGTTGCGGGAGGTCATCCCTGCGCTGCTGCGCAGCGACGTCCGTCCCGACCGCTTCGAGATCGTCGTGGCGGATTCGCAGTCGGACGACGGCACGGCCGCATACCTGGCGGCGATCTCCGCCGAGCATCCGAACGTGCGCCATCTTCCGGGGCCGTACAACGGCCGCGCGATGGCGCGCAACGCGGGCGTCGCCGCCTCGCGCGGCCCGGTCGTCCTGTTCACCGATGCAGATATCATCGCTTCGCCCGATCTGATCGCGCGCCACCTCGAGCATCACACGCGCGGCGAAGCGATCGCCGCGGTCGGCATGGAGGTCCAGGTCGACTCGCTCGCCGACTACGAGCGCAAGCGCGCGGACGCGGCGCTGCGCGCCCCGCTCCACGGCGAGCGGCCCAAGCGGCTCACCTGGTTGTACTTCCTGACCGGCAACGCGTCGGTGCGGCGCGAGGATCTCGACCGCGTCGGCGGCTTCGACGAAGCGTTTACCGGATACGGGCACGAGGACCTCGAACTCGGTTACCGGCTGCAACGGGCGGGCGTCGCCATCGTCTACGAACCGCGAGCCGTCAACTACCACTGGCATCCCGTGCCGTACGAAGAACGAAAGAGGAAGATGGAACTCGCGGGCCGCTCGACGGTGCGCTTCTACCGCAAGCACCCCGACTTTACCGTCAAGGCGCGGCTCGGCATGACGCCGGTCTCGCTCGCGCTGCACGGGGCCGTCGGGCGCGCGCCCGCGCTGCTCGCGCGGCTGGAGCGCGCCGGCGACGCCGGCAACGCGTTCGCGCGGACGGTCGTCCTCCAATATCATTACGTCACCGGCATCAAGTCCGCGCTGGCCGCCGATGCGTAAGGTGAGTTGCGGCGAGTTGCGCGCCGGCGACGCGGGCGCGGACGTCGCGCTCAGCGGCTGGGTCCACCGGCGGCGCGATCACGGCGGCCTGATCTTCATCGACATGCGCGATCGCGACGGCTTGACGCAGATCGTGTTCCACCCCGAACTCGCGGAGACGTTCGCGCTCGCGGAGTCGCTGCGCAGCGAGGACGTCGTGCGCGTGGGCGGCACCGTGCGGCTCCGGCCCGAGGGCACCGAGAATCCGAAACTGGCGACCGGCGCGATCGAGGTGCCGGCGACGACGCTCGAGGTCCTGTCACGCTCGCTGACGCCGCCCTTCTCGATCCCGGGCGACGCGGACGTCGACGAGAACCTGCGGATGAAGTACCGCTATCTCGACCTGCGCCGCACCCGGATGCAGCGCAACCTCACGATCCGCCACAAGATCGTCAAGACGATGCGCGACTACTTCGACGCGGCCGACTTCCTCGAGATCGAGACGCCCGATCCTGATCAAGTCGACGCCGGAGGGGGCGCGCGACTATCTCGTTCCGAGCCGCGTCCACCCCGGCACGTTCTACGCGCTGCCGCAGTCGCCGCAGATCCTCAAGCAGATCTGCATGATCGGCGGCCTCGGCCGCTACATGCAGATCGCGCGCTGTTTCCGCGACGAGGACCCGCGCGCCGACCGCCAGCCGGAGTTCACGCAACTGGACGTCGAGATGTCGTTCGTCGGCGAGGACGACGTGCTCGAGGTCATGGAGGGCTGCATGCGCGAGGTGTGGGGCCGCGTGCTCGACATCGACCTCGCGCCGTTTCCGCGGCTGACGCACGCCGAGGCGATTGAGGACTACGGCAGCGACAAGCCCGACCTGCGCTTCTCGCTCGAACTGAGCGACGTCGGCGCGGCGTTCGCCGGCTCGGGGATCAAGTTCTTGGAACAGTTCGCGGGCGAGGCCGGCAGGATCGTCGCGGTTCGCTTTCCCGGCGGCGCGACGCTGTCGCGACGCGAGTTCGACGAACTCACGGAGACCGCGAAGGGTTTCGGCGCGGGCGGCCTGGTCTGGATCTCGCTCGGCGGCGACGGCTTCAAGTCGTCGATCGCGAAGTTGCTGAACGACGATCTGGTCGCGCGGGTCGTGGAGGCCGCAGGCGCCGATCAGGGCGACGCGCTGCTCATCGTCGCGGGACCCTACGCCGAGGCGTCGGAGATCGCGGGCAAACTGCGGCTCGTCGTCGGCGACCGCCTCGGGCTGCGCGAGCCGAGCGCGTTCTCGTTCTGCTGGATCGTCGGCTTCCCGCTGTTCGAGCGCGACCCCGACAGCGGCGAGATCACGTTCGCGCATCACCCGTTCACCGCGCCGCGTCCCGGCGAGGAGACGCTGTTCGACACCGATCCGCTCGCGATGCGCGCGCAGCACTACGACCTCGTCCTCAACGGCTACGAATTGGGCAGCGGCTCGATCCGTAACCACGATCCCGCCGTGCAGCGCAAGATCTTCAACCTGCTCGGCTACGACGACGAGCAGATCGAAGATCGTTTCGGCTTCCTGATGGAGGCGCTGCAGTACGGCGCGCCCCCGCACGGCGGCATGGCGCTCGGCATCGACCGCATCGCGATGCTCGCGTGCGGCGAAACGAGCATCCGCGACGTGATCGCGTTCCCGAAGAACCAGGCGGCGCGCGACCTGATGATGGACGCTCCGGCGCCGGTCGCGAAGAAGCAGCTAGACGAATTGATGCTCGTCTCGGTCGTGCGTCCGCCGCAGGGGGCCGGCGGCTGAAGCCGGCGGCGGCGCTCGCCGCTGCCTTGATCGCGGCCGCGACGCCGGCTCCGCAGCCGACCCAACTCTGGCCCGGACCGACACTGATCGGCGTGCAGGCTCACGCGCGGCGGCTCGGCGTTGCGTACTTCACGCGGATCGCGAAGGCGCACTTCGACGTCGTGCGGCTGCCGCTCGTCCCGTGGTGGGCGCAAACGAAGAGCGGCGAGCGGTCGTGGTCCGACCTCGACGCGATCTATGCGTGGCTCGGCGCGCACGGCAGCGCGCCGCTGTTCGTGCTGCAGAATCCGCGCACGCCCGACGACGTGCCGTCGATGGTCGAGTTCGCGAAGCAGGCGGCGCAGCGCTACCCGCGCGCGCTGCTCGAGCTCGGGAACGAGCCCGACAACCCAGGCCAGTGGCCGGGCTTCTATCCTCCCCACGCGTCCAAGCGGCTGGACCCGGCCGGCTACTGGGCGATCGAACGGCAATTCGCGCGCGCGTGGCGCGGCGGGCAACCCGAAGGCGCGGATCGCGACCGGCGGCACGTCGGGGATGGACTTCGGCTGGCAGAAAAAGCTGATCGCCGCGATCGAGGCCGACGGCGCGTTCGCCGACGGCACGATCGACGCGGTCGCCGTGCATCCATACGAGGAACCGCTCCCCGGCAAGCGCGTGCGGCGCGGCGGGCTAGCCCCCGACCTCGCGACGCTCAAGGCGCTCCTGCCGGACGGGATCGAGGTCTGGCTGACGGAGTACGGTCTCGTCGATCCGCAGCCGCGCGACGTCGACGGTTGGTTCGCCGCCGTCGAGGCGCTCGGCGTCCCCGTGTTTTCCTGGTACGAAATCCAGGACGACGTCTTGAGCGGCAAGACCTACCGGTTCGGGCTCGTCAACCTCGACGGAACGCCGAAGCCCGCCTACGATGCCGCCCGCGCCTATCTCGCGGCCCGCACGCCCGCGCCCTGACCTTCGCCTGCGCGCGCGAGCAGCGCGCGGGCGCGCGTGAAGATCGCGTCGAGCATCGGCTCGGTGAGGACGCCGGTGTTGGTATTCTGTTGGCTCGGATGGTACGACGCGAGCAGCGTCACGCGGCGCTTTCCACGCGTTGCGACCGACTCGGCGTTGTGCGCGAACGGAGCGCGCTCGGCGAACGCGAAGCCGAGGGCGACGAGGGCCTGATAGGCGGCGCGCGTCCCGATCGCGCCGAGGCCGACGACGACCCGCATCCGCCGCAGTGCCTCGAACTCCTCGCGCAAGTACGGCGCGCAGCGTTCCAACTGCAACGGCGCGGGTTTGTTCTTGGGCGGCGCGCAGCGCAACGCGGCCGTGATCAGCGCGTCGCGCAGGACGAGCCCGTCGTCCGCCGAGACGGACCGCGGCTCGTTCGCGAACCCGGCGCGAAACAGCGCGCGGTAGAGCCACTCGCCCGACGCGTCTCCGGTGAACATGCGTCCCGTGCGGTTCGAGCCGTGCGCGCCCGGCGCGAGCCCGACCAGCACGACCCGCGCGTTCGGATCGCCGAACGCGGGAACGGGCCGCCCCCAGTAGACCTGGTCGCGATAGGCGGCCTTGCGCTCCTCGGCGATGCGCGCGCAGTACGCGCGCAGCTCCGGGCAGCGCGTGCAGGTGACGACGCGGCGCTCGATCGCGCCGATCGCGCTGGAGCCGTCGCTCACGCGAGTCCGGGGTAACCGATGCGCGCGAGGGCCGCGTAGACGACGATGCCGACCGCGACCGAGAGATTGATGCTACGCACGGCGCCCGGGCGCATCGGGATGCGCAGCGTGCGCTCGGGGTGCGCGGCGAGCAGCGCGGCCGGCAGGCCCGCCGTCTCCTTGCCGAACACGAGCGCGTCGCCGGCTGCGTATGTCGCCCTGTCGTGGCGAACCGTGCCGCGCGTCGACGCGAACCACAGCGGGCCGGGCCAGTTTTCGAGGAACGCGTCGAGCGACGGATGGAGCACGACGTCGACCGCGTCCCAGTAGTCGAGGCCGGCCCGCTTGAGCTCGCGGTCGGCGATCGAGAAGCCGAGCGGCTCGACCAGGTGCAGCGCGCAGCCGGTCGCCGCGCACAGCCGCGCCACGTTGCCGGTGTTGGGCGGGATCTCCGGTTCGACGAGGACGATGTGCAGCGGCGCGCCGGCGGGGCCGTGCGAGCGGACGCGCTCGGCCGGCTGCGTCGCGCCGCGCGCTAGATCTCCCACTCCCACGAGTTCCAGTCGTCGGTGATGTACTGCGCGGGACGATAGTTGTGCAGGTCGCTGTTGTAGGCGCTCGTCGCGTTCTCCCAATAGATGAACACCGCCAGCGTGAGGTCGTGGATGCGCTCCTCCTCGCGCTGGTAGAGCGCCTTGCGCTTGGCCCGATCGTACGTCCGGATTGCGGCCTCGGACGTCTGCGTGATCACCGGGTCAGCGTAGAACGAGGTGTTGGCGCCGTGCGGCGGGATGAAGTCGCCGCTCCACAGCGCCTGGTTGTCGGGGTCCGGGCCGTTGGTGTCGACGCTCCACGACATGTCGTAGGTGCCGCCGTACAACGGGCCGGTCTGCGCGAACAGATAACTGACGGGATAGTTCTTGATCACGACGTCGATGCCGAGCGGGCGCAGCGCCTGCTGGATCTGCACTTCGGCGCGCTCGTTGGCCGGCTTGTTCGTTCCGGTCGACAGCCCGAGGCGCAGCGCGAGGTCGCCGCGCCGGCGAATCCCGTCCGGTCCCGGCACGAAGCCGGCCGCGTCGAGCAGCCGCCGCGCTGCCGCCGGATCGTATCGCCATTGCCGGATCGACGGCGCGGCCCACGAGGTGGGCACGATGTCGCTGACGGCGCGCTGGTTGATCCCGAGATAGACGGTCGCGTTGATGCGGTCCCAGTCGACGCCCTGCGCGATAGCCCGCCGGACGCGCGCGTCGGCCAGCGCAGCCTTGCGCGTGTTGAAGTCGAGGTGGCGCCAGTTCGCGACGAGCCGCGTCTGGGTCGCGATCCCGGCGATCGAGCCGAGCCGCGCGATCTGATTCTCGCTGACGTTGGGGTAGACGTCGATCTCGTGGGTCGTGCAGTTGCGCCAACTGCGTGTCGGCGTTCGGAATCACGCGCCAGGTGATGTGGGTGAGCTTGGGCGGACCGCGCCAGTAGTGCGGGTTCGGCGCGAACTCGAGCGACGACCCGTGGTTCCAGCGCTGGAGGAGCCACGGCCCGCTCGCGAGCGGCGCGACGTTGAACGGCGCGTGGTTGAGGTCGGCCAGTTTGCCGAGCAGGTGCTCGGGCAGCGGCGGATAGGCCGCGCCGCCGCTGGCGAAGATGCCGAGCACGTCGGCGTTGGGGCGCTTGAGGCGGACGACGGCCGTGTACGGATCGCGCGTGTCGATCGTCGCGACGTCGTCCCAGCCCGCGCGCGTCTTCGTGTTGTTGCGCGGGTCCATCACGGCGCGCCAGGTGAACCGCAGGTCGCGTGCGGTCAGCGGCGCGCCGTCGGCCCAGACGACGCCGCGGCGCCAGTGCAGCGTGATCGTGCGCCCGTCGGCGGAGATTCCGCCGTTGCGGTACGTCGGCACCACGGTCGCGAGCTCTGGGAAGAACTCGCCGTACTGGTCGTAGCGGAACACCGGCGCGAGCAGCAGCGCGTCGGCCTCGTCGGCCGCCGCCGTGTTCGTGTACATCGGATTGAGGCCGTCCGGTTCGTCGGGGAAGCCGATGCGCACGTCCCTTCGACCGTCCACGGATGCCGGCCGTTCGCCGAGGTCGCGTTCGTCTCGACCTTGGTGCACGCCGTCGCGACGAGCAGCGCGAGCGCGCCGGCCGCGAGCGCGCGCGTCACGCGAGCGCCTCCGCGCGCAACGGTCGCGTCTTGTGTGCGACGTGCGGCGCGATCGCGTCGTAGAGCGCCTGCGGCCCGAAGCGGACGACGTCGTCGACCGGCAGGCCGGTCGCCGCGCGCGCTTCCGCGATCGCGGCGCGCGCGCCCGCGTCGTCGAGGTCCGCCGTGTTCAGCGCGACGCCGACGACGCGCGCCGGTTTGACGCCCGCGCAGAGCGCCTCGTAGGTGCGGATCAGCGTGCGATAGGGCAGGATCGGCGTCGCGAAGTCCTCGATGACGCGCGTCCGGCGCGATGGACGAGGATCAGCGCGTCGGGCGCGGCGCCGAACAGCAGCGCGAGCGAGACCGGCGCGTAGGCGGGGTGGTTGATGGCGCCCTGGCCCTCGACGAAGAGCAGATCGGCGTCGGCGTTGTCGAGCACGAGTTGCTCGGCGGCGCCGGGCGCGAAGTCGGTGACGACGCGATCGATCGCGATCCCGCTGCCGGCGATGAGGATCCCGGTCTGGCCCGTCGCGACGAAGCGCGCGCGCTCGCCGCGCTCGCGCGCCGCGCGCACGTCAGTTCGAGCGAGGCGGTCATCTTGCCGACCGCGCAATCGCTGCCGACCGTCAGCACGACGCGCGCCGCCACGCCGTAGGCGCGGCCGGAGAACAGCGGGACCGGCGGCGGCGACGCGGACGTCCCAAATCGAGGTCCCCGCGCGCCGCGCCGCCGCGGCGAACTCTGGGTCGCGCGCCAACTCGTCGTGCAGCCCGCTCACGACCTCGAGGCCGGCGTCGAGCGCGGCGAGGATCGCGCGCCGCCAGTCCGGCGGCAACGCGCCGCCGGTCGGCGCGACGCCGACGAGCAGCGACGTCGGTGCGAAGCGCAGCGCGCTCGCTGACGTCGGCGACGATCGGCGCGTCGCTCGCGAGATGCGGGACGACCTCGCGGACCCGGCGGCCTGCGTGCTCGGGGTCGACGACCGCGACCGTCGGATCCGCCGCGTACGCGATCACGCCGTGCGCCGTCTTGGCGGAGCGCGACGCGAACGCACCGGGCGCGAGCGCTACGTAGCGGCGCGCCACGCGGCGACGATCTTCGCCTCGCGCTGCGAATCGATCCCCGCCTTTCGCTCGCGCTCCGCGGGCAGCGCCCGCACCCACGCGAGCGTGTCGGCGACGGTCTCGCGCAACGGGCGCAGCGCGAGGCCCCAGTCGAGCGCGCGCCGGACGTTCGTGTTCGAGAACCCCTCGAGGCCGAGGCTCGCGGGCAGCCACAGCGGCAGGCCCATCCAGGGCTCGACCTCGTGTTGTAACAGGAAATCGTCGTCGACCCAGCAGAGCTCGGCGTCGCCGGCGCCGGCCTCGGTGACGGCCGCGACGACGTCGCCCATCGTCGTGTGGTTCGCAAGGCCGGTGACGTTGACGGTTCCGGCTCGTCCGTCCTCGAGCGCGCGCACGGCGAACGCGGCGAGGTCGCGCGCGTCGACGAACTGCACGAAACGTTCCGGCGGGGCCGGCGCGACGATCGTGCCGCCGCGCGCGCCGCGCTCGACCCAGTAGGTGAAGCGGTCGCTCGGATCGTGCGGTCCGACGATCAGGCCCGGGCGCACGATGAGCGCGCGGTGGCCGAACGCTTCGCGCACGACGGCCTCGCAGGCGGCCTTTAGCGGGCCGTATGTTTCCCCATCGACCGTCTCCGTCGTGATTTCGTCGAACGGCTGGACCGGGTGATCCTCGTGCGGTTCCGGCAGCTTGTCGTCGTACACGGAGACGGTCGAGACGAACGCGTAGCGGCCGGCCTCGCGCAGGTGCTCGACGCTTTGGCGCACGACGCGCGGCACGTAGCCGCACGTGTCGATGACCGCGTCCCAATCTCCGTGGCCGATCGCCGCGAGGTCGCCGTCGCGGTCGCCGGTCAGCCGGACGACCGCGCCGTCTCCGGGAATCGGCCGGCGGCCGCGCGTGAACGTCGGTAACCTGGTGGCCGCGGGCGAGCAGCGCGTCGATCAGGTGGCGGCCGAGAAAGATGCCACCGCCGAGCAGCAGGACCCTCACGCCGGCGTTCGTTCGCGCACGCCGAGCCCGGCGCCGTCGGGCAGCACGATCTTGCCGCGTTCGTAGGTGATCCCCGAGAACGGGTCGCCGGCGGTCAGGAACGGGCCGTCGAGGTCGGCCCAGTCGACGAGCGGCGAGAGATGCGCGGCGGCGGTCGAGAGGATCGCGGTCTCCAGCATGCAGCCGAGCATGATGCGCAGTCCGCACGCGCGCGCCGTGTGGATCATCGCGAGCGCGGCGCGGATGCCGCCGCACTTCGCGAGTTTGACGTTGACGCCGTCGACGCAGCCGCGCAGCGCCGGCACGTCGGCGGCCTCGACCGCGTCTTCGTCGGCGACGATCGGGATCGGCGACCGCTCGCGCACGAAGCGCAGTTGTTCGGGCGATCCGGCGGGGATCGGCTGCTCGCAGAACTCGACGTCGTACCGGCGCAGGTCGCGCAGCATCGCGACGGCGCGTTCCGGCGTCCAAGCCTCGTTCGCGTCGACGCGCACGGTGCCGGTGTAGCGCGACCGGATCGCCTTGATGATCTCGAGGTCG
Source organism: Vulcanimicrobiota bacterium (assembly GCA_963743605.1). Lineage (GTDB taxonomy): Bacteria > Vulcanimicrobiota > Vulcanimicrobiia > Vulcanimicrobiales > Vulcanimicrobiaceae > CAVUQJ01. The sequence continues at coordinate 53,620 of CAVUQJ010000011.1, forward strand.
TCGTTGGTGCCGCCCAATTTGACCTTGAGGATCGGATGGTCGCGCACTTCGTCGACCTTTTCGAGCATGGTCTCGGGCGTGTCGATGCCGATCGTGAAGGACGTCACCGGCGTCGCGTCGCGGTCGAGCCCGAAGAGTTGCCATAACGGGCGGCCGAGGATCTTACCGATCAGGTCGTGCAGCGCGACGTCGAGCCCGCAGCGCGCGCCGGGCGGGATGCCGTCGAGGGCGGTCTCCAGCGCGAACGGATCGTCGCCCTGAAACGGCTCGCGCGCGAAATACGCGACCAGCGACGGGATGCTCTCGCCGTAGCGTTCGATCGGCGCGCTTTCGCCGAGCCCCTCGAGGGCGCCGTGCGCGAGGCGAAAGACCGCCGTCTGGGCGACCTCCTCCGAGCCGCGCGCGATCGTGAAGGTGTGCACGAGCGGGAGCGTGAGGGTTTCGATCGACAGGCGCACGACGCGCTGTTACCCGGTGAAGCGAGGGGGTCCTCGCCGTGACCGGAGGGCTCCCAGAACGTCCTGTCAAGTCTTGACCGAGGGTGCGATAATGCGGACAGACGATAACTGCGCTCGCCCGCGTACTTGCCTTGGTGTTGGACCAACGTCAAGACCAAGGGAGCATCAGCTCCGGATACGATAGGTGAGCCGGCACTCGCAGCGATGCGTTTGCCGCCCTAGCGCCCGGGCCGCACCCACCTGCAAAAAAGCAGGTTCAAACCGGGCCTGCAGACGGCGAGTGTGGTTTTCGTCGGCGAGCGAAACCGGGTCACTCCGGTTCCGCTCTCTTTCATTCCGGTCGCGCGAGGATCGCCGTCGCGAGCGCGCGCCGCGCGGCGGAGATCGTCCGCGCGAGCGGCGCCGGGTCGTTTTCTGCGACCGCCCGGTCGATGACGAGGAACCCGCGGAAGCCGGCGAGCGCGGCGAGCGCGCCGTCCGCCGTGTCGCCGCCCGCCGCGTGGACCGCGACGACCGTCCGCGGCAGCAGTGTCGCAACCGGTTCCGGGGGGTCCAGGGCGGCGGCGTCGACCGCGTAGCGCAGCCACGAACTGTCGACTTCCTTGCCGAGTTGCTTCAGGTCGGCGACGCTCGCGCAGAGCGTCCGGGGTGCGTTGCGGATCGCGAGGACGACGTTGCAGCGCTTCGCGACGAGCGCGGCCGCCTTCGCGGCGGCGACGAGGTCGTTCCAGCCGGCCGGGTCGTCCGGGTTTGCGGCGGGGACGCCGCTGACGAGCAGCGGCGCGCCGAGCGTTCGCGCCGCCTCGAGCCAGGCCGTGCCGACGCGTTCGTCCTCGGGGCCGGCCGCCGCGGCGAGGACGTCGCAGGCGAGACCGGCGACGGTCAGTCCGAGATCGACGGCGAGCTTCTTCAGTTGCGCGAGATAGTCGTCGTCGGCGCGTGGAAAGTGCCGCGCATCGAACGCGATCCCGTCGAGGTCGAGTTCGCGCGCGCAGAGGTCCAGCCACTCGAGCTGCGTCAGCGCGCCCGCGGCGAGGGCGGCGTCGAACGAGGCGCTCGAAGAGGCCAGTTTCATGGCAGCCGCCGTTATCGTCCCGGCCGACCGGACCCTGTTCCGAGGGCGCCGAAGCCTGCCCCATGCAAGTGTTGGAAGGCGGAGCGATCGCCGCCGAAGACCCCGAGATCGCCTCGGCGATCGCCGGCGAGGAGCGGCGCCAGCGCGAGAACCTCGAACTCATCGCCTCGGAGAACTACGCCAGCCGCGCGGTCCGCGAAGCGACGGGGTCGGTCCTCACCAACAAGTACGCCGAGGGCTATCCCGGCAGGCGCTACTACGGCGGCTGCGAGTACGTCGACGAGGCCGAGCGGCTCGCGATCGAGCGGGCGAAGCGGCTCTTCGGCGCCGACCACGCCAACGTCCAGCCGCACGCCGGCGCGCAGGCGAACATGGCCGTCTTCATGGCCGTGCTGCAGCCGGGCGACACGGTGCTCGGCATGTCGCTCGCGCACGGCGGTCACCTGACGCACGGAACGAAGATCAGCTTCAGCGGCAAGCTCTACCACAGCGTCGCCTACGGCGTGCGGCGCGGACACGGAACTGATCGACTTCGATCAGGTGCGCGCGCTCGCTCGCGAACACCGGCCGAAGTTGATCATCGCCGGCGCGAGCGCCTACCCGCGCACGATGGACTACGCGCCGTTCCGCGAGATCGCAGACGAAGTCGGCGTCCCGTTCTTCGTCGACATGGCGCACATCGCCGGGCTCGTCGCGGTCGGCCTACACCCGTCGCCCGTTCCGGTCGCCGACTTCGTCACGACGACGACGCACAAGACGCTGCGCGGCCCGCGCGGCGGCCTATGTGCTGTGCACGGAACAGTTCGCGCAGGCGCTCGACAAGAGCGTCTTCCCCGGCATCCAGGGCGGCCCGTTCATGCACGCGATCGCCGCGAAGGCCGTCGCGTTTCGCGAGGCGCTGCGAACCGGCGTTCGCCGACTATCAGCGACAGGTGATCGCCAACGCGAAGGCGCTCGGCGAGGAGTTGGAACGCGCCGGATTGCGGCTGGTCGGCGGCGGCACCGATACGCACCTGCTGCTCGTCGACCTGCGTCCGCGCGAGCTGACGGGCAAGGCGGTCGAAGCCTACCTCGACGAGATTGCGATCACGGTGAACAAGAACGCGATCCCGTTCGACCCGCAGAAACCGATGGTGACGAGCGGAATCCGGATCGGGACGCCGGCGATCACGTCGCGCGGGATGGGCGAGGCGGAGGTGCGCGAGATCGGCCGCATCATCGGCGCCGCGCTGGACGACATCGCGGCGCGGGAACGGGTCGCCGCGTTGCGCGAGCGCGTCCGCGAACTGACCGGCCGCTTCGGCGTTCCGTAACAGCGGCGCGCTCGATGACGGACGAAGACGCCTATAAGAAGGCGGCGGGCTACGCGGCCGTCGACCGGTTCGTCGAGAACGGGACCTGCGTCGGTCTCGGCACCGGAACGACGGCGCACTGGGCGATCGAGCGCGTCGGCGAGCGCGTCGCGGCCGGCGAGGACATCGTCGCGGTCGCAACGTCGCTCGGCACCGAGGCGCTCTGCCGAGAGCGCAACATCCCGCTCGTCGCGTTGATGGAGCGCGAGATCGCCGTCGCGATCGACGGCGCCGACGAGGTCAGTCCGGACTTCGCGCTGACCAAGGGCGGCGGCGGCGCGTGTTTCCGCGAGAAGGCGGTTGCGCTCGAGGCCGATCGGTACGTCGTCATCGTGACCGACAAGAAGCTCGTGCCGTACCTCGGCGCGTTCCCCACGCCCGTCGAGGTCGTGCCGTTTTCCGCGGCCTACGCGACCGCGCAGATCGACAGGCTCGGCGCACGACGGATCATGCGCCGCGGCGGGGACGCGCCGTACGTCACCGACAACGGCAACTGGATCCTCGACTGCCGGTTCGGCCGCATCGTCGATCCCGGCGCGCTCGACGCGCGCATCCGCGCGATCCACGGCGTCGTCGGCTGCGGGCTGTTCGTCGGCATCACCGACGACGTCATCGTCGCCGGTCGCGAGGGCGTGCGCGAACTGACGCGAGCAGCGACGTGACGCCGGTCGGCGGCGCGGTGCGCCCCGACGACGTGCGCATCGAGACGGCGCGCACCCTCTTGCGGCTCGGCCGTGACGACGACGCGCGTGCGGTGCTCGACTATTTCGTGCGCAACCGCGAATACCACCGCCCCTGGGAACCGCGCGCGAGCGAGGACTTCTACACGCTCGACGCGCAGCGGCTGCTGCTCGCGCAGCGCCGGACGGCGTTCCTCGACGGCCGCTCGGCGGCGCTGTTGCTGTTCGACCGGCAAGCCGGCGAAGCGGACGTCGTCGGTCGCGTCAATTTCAGCGAGATCATCCGCGGGCCGTTGCAGGGTTGCTTTCTCGGATACTCCGTCGACCGCGCCTACGAGGGCCGCGGCTACATGACGGAAGCCGTGGGGGCGGCCGTGCGCTGGGCGTTCGCCGATCTCGGACTGCACCGCGTCTCCGCGTCGTACCGCCCCGAGAACGAGCGCAGCGCCCGGCTGCTCGAGCGCCTCGGCTTCGTACGCGAGGGGTTCGCGCGCGATCTGCTGTTCATCGACGGCGCCTGGCGCGATCACATCCTGACGGCGCGTTGCGCGCCGTCGTGATCGGCGGCGCGAGCACGACCTGGGTCGAGACGGTTCCGGCCGGCGAGCAGGAGGAGAACGAGCGGCTCGCGCGCGCCATCAATCGATTCCAGGAGACGTACGCACGGCGCGGAGACGGGCGGCCGCGGCGTGCGTTCCACGTCAAGAGCCACGCGGCGTTGCGCGCCCGCTTCACGGTCGGCGCGGTGCCGGAAGAGGCGCGCTTCGGCGTCTTCGCGGAACAGCGCTCGTTCGACGCATGGGTTCGGATCTCCAACGGCTTCAGCGCCGCGCGCGCCGACTGGTGGCCCGATCTGATGGGCTTTAGCGTTCGGCTGCTCGACGTTGCGGGGCCGCGGCTCGTCGACGACGCGGCCGGCGCGATCCAAGACTTCGTCGCGCTCGACCAGCCGTCGCTGCCGGCGAAGGACGGCGCGCAGCTGTTCGTCGTGTCGACGTTGATCGCGAACCTGTTCACGGCGCCGTTCGTCGTCGCGCGCGCGCTCGGCCTCGCGCAGGCGCTCGCGGTCGCGTGGTGGTCGATCCGGCTCGCCTGGAAACGCCTCTGGACGACGAGCGCCGCTACCGAAACCTATTACGGCGTCGCGCCGATCACGATCGGCCCGCACGCGGTCAAGTTCACCTGGCGGCCGCGCGAACCCGCGCGGAGTCGCCTGATGGGCCCCTTCGCGGGACGCAACTACCTGCGCGAAGACCTGGCGCGCCGGCTGGCCGGCGGCGACGTTGTCTTCGACTTTCTCGTGCAGTTCTACGCCGATCCGCAGACGACGCCGGTCGACGGCGCGACGGCCTGGAGCGTGTCGGCCGCACCGTACGTCAAGTTCGGCGAGTTGGCGATCGAACGCGTTGACCTCGCGGATCCGGCGACGCACGCCGCCGAGAGCACGCTCGACGGCGCCGCGTTCAGCGCCTGGCACGGCATTACGGCGCACCGGCCGATCGGCAACGTGCAGCGGACGCGGCGGGCAGTCTATCCGTCGAGCGCGCGCTTTCGCGGCTCGTACGAAAGCGAGGTCAGAACGTCTTGAGGAATTCGATGAGCGCTCGTTTGTCCTGATCGCTCAGCCCGGGTTCGTCGGGCGGCGCGGGATCGTCCGGCTCGGCGTAGCCGGTGCCGAAATAGTGGCCGCGGTTGACGACGAAATCCGGACACTTGCTGACGGAGAGCAGCGGATCGACGGCGTTCGCGAAGACGGCCTTGGCCTGTGCGTCGGTCGCGGCGCGGGGCAGCCGCGCGAGGTCGGCGACCAAACGCGCGACGACGCCGCCGACGCGCGCCTGGTAAGCGAGCCGCTCGGTCGGACTCGCGCTCTCCGAAAGCGGGTTCAGGTTGGCGAGCAGGTCGACCGGCGTACCGGCCGGGATCGGGCCGATCTGCAACCCGCGCTCCGCGCCGGCGCCGGTCGCGCCCGGGAGCGGCGGTAGCAGCTTTTGCAGGAAGTCCGGCACGTAGCCGGCGGGGATTCGGAGGTAGGACGTGGCAGTCGTGCGATCGATCGTGCCCGGAACCTTGTCCCCGAGCAGCGTGTCGTGCTCGCGCTTCTGCGGCCACAGGAGCTGCTCGATCGCGTCCTGGAACGCGCGCATCCGCGCGTCGACGGACGGGCTCTCCTCGAAGTGGCCGACCGTGTTGTTGAGGAGATACGGCGCCGACGACCAGACGCCGATCAGCGACGGCACGCGCGTGTAGCCGCGGCCGCCGGCCGGCATCGCGTACGTCATCCGCTTGCCGGTGTACGGGTGATACCACGAGATCGTGCCGACCGAGGGCAGATCCTTGTACGACTGCGACGAGAAGTTGTCCCAAATGTTCCCCGCGATCGCGTTGGTCGCGAGCGGGCTGCAGGCATTGGTGTGCAGCAAGGTCACCGGGATGCGCATGTCGTTCGACAGGTAGTTGCCGTCGAGGAAGTCCGGCGCGAGCACGATTGCACGCATCTTCTGCTTGAAGTCCGCCGTGTGCGTCCAGACCCAGTAGCGGTTCCAGCAGTTCAGGTAGTCCTTGCCGGCGCAGCCGCCGGGATCGAGGCCCGGAACCGGCGCCGCCGGCAGCTTGCTCGAGTGGCAGCGCGCGCACGTCTCGGCGAACACGACCTTTCCGCGCGTCAGCACCGCGGCGTCGTTCGTCAGGTACTTCGCGCCGCCGGGCGCGTCGCGCAGGTGATCCGGGTTGCCGGCGCTCAGCAGGAAGTCGGCCATCCCGAACGTCTGCGCCTCGGTCGCCGCGAAGTACGCGGAGTTCTTGCGCGCGACGTTGATCCGGATCGGGGTCACCGTCTTTCCGCCGATCAGCGGCCGAAAGTGCAACAGCCACTCCTCGCTGAAGGTGCCGATGTTCAAGTAGACGCGATTGAGCGCACCCAGCACCCCGACGGAGTCCGACCCGTCCTTGAGGACTTCGGGGTCAACACGGTGCTCGGCGCCTGAAAGTACGCCGCGAGCGGGTTGTCGGCCGGGACGTAGTCGTTGAACTGTTTGTTGTCGAGTTCGCCGCCGGCGAGCGTCTCTTTGCCCCACCGCTTCGCCAGCGCCATCCGGGGCGCGACGAGGTAGACGGCGTTCATCGTGCGCGGGTTGTTGATGTTGTCCGCCGAGATGAGGGACGTGTCGAGCGTTCCCGGACGCGACGAGTGGAAGAGCTGGAAGATGAAGTTGCGCTCGTCGGGATTCCAGTCGAAGATGCGGTCGATCCAGAAGTACTGCGCGCCGACGACCGTGCTCAAGTTCGACCACTTCGGATTGTCGGGGTCCGCCGGCGGATCGACCGGGCTCGGGCCGACGTGGCAGAAGCCGCACGACATCCCGACGCGGTACGGCTTGATGAGGCTCTTCGAGTCGTAGTACGACGGGTCGGTGTAGTATTTCTCGGCGTCCCACGCCTTGGCTGCCTTGTCGTCGAACGCGGGGTTCGGAAACATTCGCAGCCCCACGACGCCGGTCGCGTAGCCGTAGTACGACCCGACCGGTACCGTCGAGCCGCGCGCGCCGATCTTGACGCCCGGATACTTCTGCTCGTCTTCGAAGGGATCGGGCGGACAACCGGGCCCCGTGATCCGCTGGTCGAGCCACAGGTTCCAGCGTTTGGGGTCGGGTCCGGTCGCCTCTTTGAAGCACGGCTCGTTGACGAGCCCGAGGTATTCCCAGCGGTTCGAACGCCGCGCCTTAAGCAGGCTGCCGTGCGAGGAGATCGTCTTCAGGAAATCGAGCGCGCCGAAGCTCTCGACGCTCAACAGGTCCCACAGCCGGTCGTTGCCGCCCGTCCACACGAGCCAGGTGTTCCGCCCCGCGATCTGGTGCGGCGTGAGCGCGATGCCGCCGTCCATGTCGTGGAAGTAGTCTTCGCCGGCGGCCGGGAACGACGCAGCCTCGCGCCCCGCGCTCAGCGCCTCGTCGACGACGGCGCCGGGCCTTGGGTTGCGTAATAGGTTTGCGACCCAGACGATCGCGACGACGATCGCGGCGACCAGCACCACACCGAGGATCCGTCTCAACTCGCGTTCCCTCCGGGGCTCGCGGGCCCCAGGCTTGCCAGATAGCGCAGCGCGCGCAGGCTTGGGAGAAAGAAGTACGCGCCGCCCTGTACGGTGACGAAGCGCGGCATAGCGGTCACGCGCGCGGGCAGTGCGTCGCGTCTCGGAAGGGTGAAGCCGTCGGTCGCGGCGCCGTCGGGGCCGGGCAGGCGCGTGCCGAGCAGCGGGTCGCTCTCGCGGCTGAGGCCGTCGAACGCGGTGTTCGTCAGCCAGGCGTTCTGCACGAACTCGAACTGTCGTAAGATGCTCGTGTTCAGGCACAGGAAACGCAGCCCGCGCTCGGGATCTCCGGCCGGGTCCGGCGCGTTCGCCTGCGCGAGCGCATCCTCGGGCGTCAGCTCCGGGCCGTACTCGCGGCCGCGGCGGACGATCCGGTGAAAGCGGACCGGCGACGTCAAGTCCTCGTGCGGTGCGCGCGGGCCGAACCCGAGCGTCGCCAGAACGGCGCCGAGCGCGCCCTGCGGTTTGCGCGCGTAGTCCTCGTTGCGCGGATTGGCGCGCCGGACGTGCGCGCCGAACGGGCAGCGCAGCGCCTCCGGATCGTCGCCGTAGCCGAACGCGTTCTGCCCCGTGTGCGCGACCAGCGGCGTGCCGTCGCGCGCGCGGCCCACGAACGCCGCCGCGAGTTGCTCGACTCCGACGTTCGCGCCGGGCGCGGCGCCGGCGACGAAGCGCCAGAACGCGCGCACGTCTTGGCGGAGGTCGCGGACCACGGCGTACGTGCCGTTCAAGCCGAGGTCGCGCGACCCGGGCGCGTCGGCCGCCGGCAACAGCGCGGCATCGGCCGCGGCGTCGCCCGCGATCAGCGGGCGGTCGGTGTATTGCCCGTACTCGTTGGGATAGCCGAGCAGGAATTCGCCGAGCGCGACCGTGACGCGATACGACGTGTTCTCGCGCGCCGGTTCGAGCCGCTGCTCCCAGTCCGGGTTTGGTTGGCTGAGGCCGTCCGCGAAGCCGAACTGTTCGTGCGAACCGATGTAGGACGTGTCGAGCGTGGCGAGGATGTCGAACGCCCCTTTCAGCGCGCTCTCGCAGTCGCGCTGCAGATCGGAGAGGCCGGTTCGGGCGAACAGCATGAGCACGGCGTCGGGGACGGCTTCGCCGGATCCCCAGCGCCAGGCCGACGGGTCGCTGTCGCCGGTGTCGCCGAGCCTGCGCGAACGGCTGGGATCGCCCGCCATCCCGCCGAGGAATTCGGCGGAGAACCCCGCGAGCGCCGATGCGGCGAGACCGAGCGCGCGCAGCCCCGGCGCAGTGAAGGCGATCTGGAGCGCGCTCGCCGGCGCCGTGTCCGCCGCCCGCGCGTCCGCGAACGACGCCGATCCGAGCCAGCGCCGCGCCGCGGTGGCGTCGCGCACGCGCAGGAGCAGATAACTCGCCTGCGTCAGCGCGCCGTAGCCGTAGCGGACGACTCCTTGGACGTCGCCGTAATCGACGGGGCGCGCCGTCATCGCGACCTCACAGCAGCGCGACCCAGGCCGCCGCGTCGTGCTCCGACGGCGTCGCCCGTTCGATGCCTTGCCGGATCCGTTCGTTGCGCGCGAGGTCGACGGCCGTCAGTCCGCGGTGCGCGTTGTACCAGACCTCCGTCGGCAGCTGGTGGCGGCGGATGAAGTTCTTGAACTGCTGCTCGTTCTTCGCTCCGCCGATGATCAGGTCGCTCGTCTGCGGATAGCCGACGCCGTTGCTGAAGACGAGGTTCAGCCCGAACGCGACCTTGTTGATGAAGTCGTCCATGTAGCTGTCGAGGCTGCCGTCGTAGTTGCTCGCGAACAGCAGGCGGTGCGCGTCGTCGAGGTAGACCCAGCGCGCGAAGTGGATCGTCTGCACGCGCGCGAGGTGGCCGCGCGCGTAGACGTGCCGCGCCGCCCAGTCGAGCAGCCAGAGGAGAAAGAGCGCCGTCCAGCGCCGGACGAGCCCCGGTTTGAAGGAGCCCATCGCGCTGAACTGATTGGTCACGCCGTGGTCCTCGAGCGCGCCGAGTTGCGCGACGTGCTCGGCGACGGCGCGCGGGCAGTAGACGGGGTCGGTGGCCTCGAGGCGGCGGATCCGCACCCAGAACGCGAGGGCCACGACCGCGAGCGGAATCGCTCCGATCAGCAGCAGCAACGGGACTCCGACCACGTGGACGGCGTTGCGGACGGTCCACCCGAGCGGCGTCGGCGGCTCCGGCGTCAGCGCGAGGCGGCCGGCGGCGGCTTCGGCGAGCGCGAACGCGCGCAACCGGCGATGGATCTCGCTCGGCGGCGCGCTCGCGAGATCGGGCTGGGCGGCGGCGTAGCCCACGAGCGCATCGCGGAGCGCCGCGTTCTCGCGCGCCGCGCGCACCGTTCGACCCATGGTGTTGACGTAGTTCGCCGCTGGCGTGTGCGCGTTCGCGCGCATCCATTGCGCGAGGCCAGAGCCCGTCGAGAACCCTCGCAGTGCGAGAAGATCGCCGTGAGCCCCGCTGCGGCGCGGGCGGCCAGCTCGTCGACGAACGACGCGCCGTCGCCGTCGACGTTGCCCAGAAACGCGAGGTAGCGCGGGTAGGCAGGCGGCGTCAGGCCGTAGAGGCGCAGGTCGTCGCCGGTCGCGTCGTCGAGGAGGACGAAGCGCGCGAAGTGCAACCGGTCGAACTGCCCGAACGGCACGAGCGCGTTCGACGGTTCGGCGGTGCCGGGCTCGCCGTTCATCGACGCGAGGAGGGTGCGCAACGCCGGTTCCCGTTCCGGGGCGACGCGCGCCAGGATCAGAAAGGTCGACTGTGGAGTCATCCGTGGCACCACGGCGGCGCGCGGCGGCGCGCCGTTCCTATTGAAGTTCCAGCGAGAAGTGGATAAGGGACGTCTTGTCCCAGTAGACGCGGCCGAGATAGAGGGACGGTGCGATGAGCCTGATCTCGTCGCGGATCCAGTGCGCGACGGTCGACGTTCTGGAGTAGTCGAGGACGATGCATTCCTTCTGGTCGAACAAACTTGGCCCCGTGTAGACTTGGGCGAGTATCGCGTTCAATCCGAACGGCAGGATGCGGTTGGTGAGCGTGCCGTGCTGCGCGTCGAACGTCTTGCCCTGCCACGCGAAGATGTTGATGATCTCGGCGATCTCGGCGCCGAACGGCGTACCGGGCGCGATGATCGCCGTGCCCTTCGCCGCGCCGTCCGGGATCGGGCCGCTCGGACTATCGCCGAAGAGTTGGTCGAGTTCCGCGCCGCTCATGCGTAACAGGTCGGCGGTTCCGATGACGGCCATGCTTCATCACCTCTCTTCCGGCGTGGTCGGTCAGTTTATCGGGTGCGAAAAATCACCTGTCGCCGGCACGTGTTTCGTGTCCGTTAACACGGCATCGGCGGCCTTCTCGGCGAGCATGTACACGGCAGAGGCGATGAAGAAGCCGGGGATCTTCGGGAACGCGGAGGCGTCGACGACGCGCAGCCCGCGGACGCCGTGCACGCGCAGGTCGCTCGACAGCACGCCGCCGGCGGCGGCGGCCCCGATCGGGCACGAGCACGAGGCGTGGTGACCCCACGCCGTGTTGCGGACGTAGGCGCGCAGGTCGTCGTCGCTGTGGACCGCGTCGCCGGGCAGCTCTTCCTCGCGGATCAGGCCCTGCTCGCGCAGCGGCGCGGCGACCCTGCGCACGAAGCGCACGCCGTCGACGACCGCGGCGAGATCGTCGTCGCCGCCCTCGTCGAAGTAGCGGAAGTTGACGGCGGGCGGAGTCCGCGGGTCGGCGGAGCGCAACGTGACTTCGCCGCGGCGGTTGCGCGTGTGCGCCTTCAGGACCAGCCACGTCAGGCAGTCGAGGTGTTGCGCGAGGTCGCGTGAGTACTGCGGGTAGTAGCCCACGAAACGCGTCAACATCGCCATGCAGAACAGGTCCGGGGGTCCGGAGGCGACCGGCGACCGCCGCACGACGGTCAACAGGCCGCCGTTGGTCGTGTACACGCCGTCGCGCGCGCGCCGCCACTGCTCGAAGATGGGGTCGTCCGGTTCGAAGCGCGCGCCGTCGTAGGCGTCCCAGTTCTTGCGCATGCGGTTCACGACGGCGACCTCGTAGCGATCCTGAAGATTCGCGCCGACGCCCGCGAGCGCGACGCGGACGGGGATGTCGAACCTGCGGAGGACCTCGGGCGGCCCGATTCCCGACAGCATCAGCAGTTGCGGCGTGTTGAACGCGCCGCCGGCGAGGATGACCTCGCGGCTCGCGTCGACCGTCCCGGCGGCGGCAGGAGCGTCAGGCGATGCGGCCGTTCCGAATAGCCGGTCGCCGCGCAAGAAGTCGACGCCGGCGGCGCGGTCGCCGTCGAAGCGCACCCGCGTCGCCAGCGCGCCGGTGATGATGCGCAGCCGATCCGGACGGCGTCGCGCGACGTTGAGGAGCCGCTCGCGCGCGCCGACCCGTTGGTGGTCACGCGTCGTCAGCGGGAGATAGCGAATCCCGACCGCCTTGTCTCCCGCGACGCGCCAGTCGTTCGGATCGCCTTGGCTCTGCAGCAGCCACGACAGTTGCTTCAGCGATTGGCCGTCGCGCTCGATCGCCGTGCGCGCCGACTCGAACAGCGTCCGCAGCAGCGTTACGTTATCGAGCGCGGCGAGCGGGATCGCGGACTCCGTGCTCAGCCAGCCGCGCCAGCCGTGACGCGTCGGGTTGATGCCGAGTTTCCCCAGCCAACGCCAGAACGGGCGGTGCCGGCAGTCCTCGATGCGTTCGAAGTAACGCCGCATCTCCGTCGCGCGCCAACTCGCGTCGCCCGTCAGCGCGGCGATCGCGTTCCAATCGTCGTTGTGGGGCGCGACGAAGATCATCGCGTTGTGCGCGGTGCAGCCGCCGAGCGCCGACGCGCGCGGGTAGAGGACGCCGTCGACCGTCACGCCGCCGTAGGTACGAACGTACTTCGGATCGAGCGCCTGCTGAGCATCGTCGCCGTAGTGGCGGACGAAGAAGTCCCACTTCATCGCCTCGTTCTCCGACGCGAACGCGTGGAACGCGGGGACGTCGTAATCGAACGGCAGGCGGTTGCGATCGGGCTCGAGCGCGTCGCCGCCCTGCAGCGCCCGTGGATCGCCGCCGGCCTCGAGCACGACGACGCGCCGGCCGGCCTCGGCGAGCCGCGCGGCGATCGTTCCGCCGCCGGCGCCGGAACCGACGACGACGTATTCGCAATCGATCGCGTTCACCGCAGACGCGCTTCGACTTTGCGCGAGCCGGGCCTAGCCGTCGCGGCGGTAGACCGCGACGTGCAGGCTGCCGGCATCGCCCGAAGGCTGCGCGACCGGCGGGTAGACGAGGTGGTAGCGCGCGAGCCACGCGGCCGGCGGTTCGGGTTCCTCGGGGCCGACGAGGTAGTCGGCATCGGGCACCTCCGACCACGCGGTCGGGCCCGCCTCGTAGCGCGGATACGCGAGGCGCAATTCGGTGAAGCTCGCGGACAGCGCGAACTGTGCGGAAGGGCACGAGAAGAATTCCTCGAGCGGCGCGAAGACGAGAATCGTGTGACCGCCGGCGCACAGCTCCGCGGCGAGCGCTTTGGTCCGCTCGACGTTACGTTCGTCGCGGCTCGTGAGCGTCGGACGCGGTTCGTCCGGGCGCGTCTGCAGGCTCGCGACGAGGCCCGCCCCCAGCGCGAGCACCAAAGCGGCCGAACGCAGCGAACCCGCGCGCGCCGGCGAGAAGAGCGCGCCGGCTGCCGCGCCCGCATAGGGAACCGTCGCCGCCGCGAGTAGCGTCAGGTCGTTGTAGATGCCCAGTTCCTTGAAGTACGCGCTGAGCGCGGCGCTCGCGACCGCCGTCACCGCCGCGACGTCGATCCACAGCGTCCGCGCGCCGCCCGCGGCGCGCAGCATGAAGGCCATCGCGACGGCGAGCAGGATCGTCGCTCCGAGGTAGGGTTCGAGCCAGGTGAGCGTGACGAACCCGTCGCCGAACTTGTCCGCCGTGAACTCGTAGCGGTGCGCGAGCGGTATCGACACGGTCCACGCGCGCATGTCGGCGGGCATCGCCGCTATCGCGGCGGCGACGAGCAGCGCGTACGCCGCGACGGTCGCGGCGAGCGACCGCAGCGAGATCGCGCCCGCGCTCGCGAGGCCGGCCAGCAGCAGCGGCGCGACCGCGCCGCAATTCTGTTTCGTGAACGTGGCCGCGAGGCCGAACGCGACGATCCCCCACGCGAAGCGCGCGCCGAGCATGCGCGCGGCGATGCCGAAGTGGAGCGCGACCGCGGCGGCGACCAACACGAACGCGAGGTTATCGGGATGCAGCCGCGCGAACGTGACGTTGTGCGATAGGACCGCGACGCCGAACGCGGCGGCGACGGCCGCGCTCGCGAACGCAACGCCGCGCCCGGCCAGGCCTGCCCGGCGCGCGACCGCCGCCGCGGCGTAGCCGAGCGGCAGCGCAGCGAAGAGCCCGAGCGCGACCGTCAACAGCCGGAACGCGGCCACGTTCGCGTGGAAGCCCGCCGCGGCGCGTAACGCGTTCAGGACGACGACGGAGACAGGCCCGTAGTCGTAGGCGTTGACGGCCGCCGGGGGCGTGTAGGCCGGCCCGCCGGTCTCCATGCGGTGTAGCTCGAGCAGCAGCGGGCCTTCGGACCACTCGCCGCCGATGAACGACACGGCCGAGCGTTCCACCTGGTGGACGACGCTCAGCGCGGCGCAGACGAGCAGCGCGACGAGGACGGTGCCGAGCGCCGTCCAGGCTAAGCGGCGGACGGCGTTCGTGTGGGCTACGGAACGGTGACGGTGACGATGTAGCTGTTGTGGAGCGTGTCCTTGACCGTGACATGCGTCGTGCCGACCCGTCGGCCCGTCACCTTATACTGGAGGTTGCCGGCCGGCACGACGGACGCGACGCGCGGGTTCGCGGACGTGGCCGTGAGCTTGGACGTTCCCCCGTAGGTGACGGTCAACAGGCTCGTCGCCTGCGGTGCGACGATCAGCTTGTTCGGCGACACGTTGAGCAGGTTGATCAAATAGATGGCAATGTCGTCCTGCTTGTCGATCGTCCAGACGTTGCCGTCGCCGCCCATCTGCACGATCAGCGGCAGTGCATTCCCGGGGGCGGGGAACTTGGTTTCGCCGCTAGCGTTGTAACGCAGCAGGCCCTGATGTCTGCCGTAGAACGAGGCCGACCACCAGAGGTCGCCGTTGGAAGCGCGCGTGAGCGAGGCCTGCGTCGGGCCGAGGTTGTACTTGAGCACTCTGATCGGCGTCTGGTCGCCGCTCGGCGCGACGTCGTCGAAGTAGGCGTGGAACTGATCGCCGTACGTGCACCCTTCGTTCAGAGCGCCGAGGACCCACACGTCGCCGTTCGGTCCGATCTCCATGCCGCCCGCCAGGTACGCGAACGCTTGGAAGAACGAGCTGAAGTACACGCCGAGGTAGTAGGGCCCGGTCACGGCCCCGGTCGACGGAACCATCTGCGCGACCCACGGACAGTTCGTGCCGCGATAGGCGCTCGACTCGCAGCCCGAGCTATTGGTCTGGCCGTCGAACCAGATGTTTCCGTTGCTGCCGACGACGATGTTCTGCCCCACGTACTGCGGCGCCGCGTACTCCGTGATGACGCCTTGCGGCGTGATGTTGGCGACGTGCGACGACTCCGTAAACCAGACGTTCAGGTCGGGCCCGAGTACGAACTCATGGTTCGCGGCCGGGCCGTCGCCGCTGGGCGTCTTGATGGTATTGAACGTGGCGGTCTTCGGCGAGAAGACGCCGACCATGTTGCATTGGCTGGTGATGCAGCCGCCGATGTAGATGTTCCCGTCGCTGCCGAACGTGAAGAAGGCGGGGGTGAATGGCCCGCTCCCCGTCATCAGCGGGTAGGACGTCGTCGAGCCGGTCATCGTCATCTTGACGAGGCTCTTGTGCTGGCCCGCATCGGCGAACCACATGTACTTACCGCCCGGGTCGGGCGTGATCGAGACGTAGTGTTCCCCGCTAGGGATCTTCATGATCTGCCAGCCCTGCGGAGAATCGCCGTGCTGCTGAATGAACGGCGCGTCGTCGCCGTGGCCGCCGTCCAGCGAAAGCGACTCGGTTCCCGAGGCGTACGACGGCGTGCCTCCGTCACCGACGAACGGGCGCGAGTTACATGACGCGAGCGCAAACATGCCACCCAAGAGAGCGGAAGCCAGCGCAGTAGCAAACGCAACGCGGAGCCGAAGCATAGAAACACCTCGTTTCGAGCGCTCGACCCTTCGCCGTCAGCGTAAATTGGACCCTGTCGTTCCGGGGCGGCGGCGCGCGTCGATCCGCTCGTAGAGTCCGACGTGCAGCCGGTAGCGACCGGGTCCGGCTCGGGTGATCGCAGGGAAGACCTGACGGTAGTAGGACGACCAGGCATCGGGGAGGCCGACGATCTCGGGCGTGACGACGTAGCGCGCGTCGATGGCCCGGTCGAAGACCGTCGGACCCGGGTCGTAGCGCGGATACGCAAGTTGGAGTTCGGTCAGGCTCGCGGCGAGCGCGTAGCGCACGGTCGGACAGTCGAGGAACTCGGGAAAGATCGTCAAGACGACGATCGGTGCACGCTGCCCACACAGGTCGCCGGCGAGCGCCTCCATGCGCCGCTGGTTTTCCGGTATGGCGACCGCGAGCGCGGGATGTACGTCCCCGGCGTGATTCGTGAGCGCGAAGCCGAGCGCCGCGACGGCCGCGAGCACGCCGCAGGCGGCGGCGAACGGACGGCGCCCGGTCGCGACCGCTGCGGCGAGCGCTCCGAACGACGCGCCCGCGTAAGGAGCGGCCCAGGCGGCGAGGACGGCAACGTTGTTCGAAATGCCGAGCTCCTTGAAAAACGCGCTGAACGCAGTCACCGCGACGGCGGCCGCACCGGCGCCATCGGCCCAGAGCGCGCGCTTACCGGCGCTGCGCAGCAGCATCAGCACGGGAAGGGCGAGCAGGATCGTCGCGCCGACGTACGGTTCGCGTATCGTGAGTGCAGCGACGGCATCGCCGAACTTGCTCGCGGTCAACTGATAGCTGTGCGCAAGCGGCACCTCGACCGTCCAGGCGCGCATCGCGGGCGGCATCGCGATCACGGTCGCGACGACCGCGGCGCCGGTAGCGAGCAAGGTCGCGACGAGCAATCGCGCGCGGATTGCGCGCGCGGCCCAGAGCCCAAGCAGCAGCAGGGGCGCGACCCCGAGCGCGTTCTGTTTGGTGAATGCCGCGGCGACGCCGAAAACGACGATGCCCCAGGCGAACGGTGGCGCGAGCCGCCGCGCCGCGATGCCGCAGTGCAGCGCGAGCGCGCAGGCGATCAGCGTGAAAACGAGATCGTCCGGGTGCAACATTTCGAACGTGGTGTTCCGCACGATGTCGTTGGCGCCGAGCACTGCGCCGAACGCGATCGCGGTCCATAGCGCGAGCCGGCCGGTGACGTTCGCGCGCAACGCGACGAACGCGGACGCGATGCCGAGCGGCACCGCCGCCAGCAGCCCGAGCACCATGGAAATGTGACGGAGCAGGACGACGCCGGGGCCGCGCGCGAGCAGCGCCCTGATCGCGTCGAGTGCGAACACGTAACCGGGGCCGTAGTCGTACGCGTTGACCAGCACGGTCGGCGTGTAGGGCGCCTCGCCTGCGGCCATGCGCCGCAGCTCGAGCAGCAGCGGGCCCTCGGACCACGCGGGCGAGATGAAGCCGTTCGCGGCGCGCTCCAGCGACGACGCCAAGTTGAGCATCGCGACCGCGCCCAGCCCGGCGACGGCGACGGTCGCGACGGCGAGCGCTAGCGCCCGGTGGCGCTCGATTCCAACGGCTCCCGCGCCGTCCTTAACGGACGGCGACGCGGCGCGGCTCTCGCAACGCGTCCCGCACGACGTCGGCCAGGGACCCGATGAAGACCGGATCGGCGTTGAACGACCGGGTGCGGCGCACGTCGACCCCATGCTCGCGTCCCCAGCCGGCGGTCGCGATGTCGATGTCGTAGAGAATCTCGAGGTGGTCGGCGACGAAGCCGATCGGGCAGACGAGCACCTTGCGCGCGCCGCTCGCCGCAATCGCCGCGACGAGATCGGGCCCGAGCCACGGTTCGCCGGTCTCGCTCGCCGACTGGAACGCGACTGTCCAGTGCGGCAGGTCGAGTCCGGCGGCGACGAGCTGGGCGCTCTCGTGCAGGCGTCCCGGATAGTCGTCGCCCTCGGCGACGATGCGCGCCGGCAGGCTGTGCGCGGTGAAGAAGACGTGCTCGGGCGCGAAGTCCGCGAGCGCTTCGCGCAGCAGCATCTGCACGGCCGCGACGAACGCAGGGTGCGTGTGGAAGCCGGCGACGAAGAGCGTCGCGTCCGGCCACGCCGCGCGCAGGCCCGTCTCGTATCCACCGAAGCTCATGCGCGCGTAGTGCGGCGCGAGCGGCAACCCGACGAGCCGTTCGACGCCGTTGGCCGCCGCGTAGGCCGCGCCGTCGGCGATGAACGGTGGCGCATGTTTCATCCCGACGAACGCCGGGATCCCGAGTCGCTCGCCGAGCGCCGCCGCCTGGTCCGCGGTGATGCGGTTGAGCGGCGATCCGCCGATCGCGCGGTAACGCCGCGTCAGGTCCGCAAGCCGCTCGGGCGACGGTGCCCGGCCGCCGCGGATGTGCGTGTAGTATGCTGCTACCGCGGCGTCGTCGTCGGCCGGGCTGCCGTAGGCCATGCACAGGATGCCGGTGCGTTGCTCAGATTCGTGCATAGGTTTCATGGACGATCTCGACGAGCAGTTGCAGGTTCTCGAGCGGCGTCTCGGGGAGCACGCCGTGGCCGAGGTTGAAGACGTGTCCCGGCCGCCCGGCCGCGCGGCGCAGTACGTCGCGCGCGCGTTCGCGCACCAGTTCCGGCGGGCCCAAAAGCACGGCCGGGTCCAGATTGCCCTGGATGCCCTTGTCGTGCCCGATCGCGTCCCAGGCGTCGTCGAGCGGCAGGCGCCAGTCGACGGAGACAACGTCGGGATTGGCCGACGCGATCGACGGCAACAGCGTCGCGGCGCCGACGCCGAAGTGGATGCGCGGAACGCCGAGATCGGCGGTCCCGTCCAGGATCGTCTTCGTGTGCGGCAGCACGCGCTCGCGATAGTCCTCGACGGCGAGCGCGCCGACCCAACTGTCGAACACCTGGATCGCGGCCGCGCCGCAGCCGACCTGCGCGCGCAGGTAGCCGGTCGCGACTCGCGCGAGTTTGCCGAGCAGTTGCGCGAACGCTGCGGGTTCGTTGTACATGAACGACTTCGCGAGCTTGAAGTCGCGCGTCGGTCTGCCCTCGATCAAGTAGCTCGCGAGCGTGAACGGCGCGCCCGTGAAGCAGACGACGGGGACCGGCGATTCGGCGACGACGGCGCGCACGGCGGCGAGGATCTGCGGCACCGATTCTTCCGCCGTCGGAACGCGCAGGGCGGCGACGTCGGCAGGCGTGCGGACCGGGGCCGCGATGACCGGACCAACGTCCTCGACGAGTTCGAAGTCGACGCCCATCCCGGCCAGCGGCAGCATGATGTCGGCGAACATCACCGCGGCGTCGACGTTGAAGCGGCGCACAGGCTGTAGCGTGACCTCGGCGCACAGTTCCGCGTCCGCGACGATGTCGACCAGCCGGTGCGTTTCGCGCAGCTTGCGATACTCGGGCAGCGAGCGGCCGGCCTGACGCATCATCCAGACCGGCGTGACGTCGACAGGCTCCCGCCGGCAGGCGGCGAGAAAACGCGGCTCAGGCACGGCGCGCCGCCTCGACGATGATGTCGACGTCCGCGTCGTCGTGCGCGGTCGACAAGAACCACGCCTCGAATTGGGACGGCGGCAGCAGGACGCCGGCGGCGCGCATCGCGTGGAAGAACCGCGCGAACGCCTGGGTGTCGCTCGCCGACGCCTCGGCGAAATTGCGCGGCGCCGTTTCGCGGAAAAATACGGTCAACAGCGAGCCCGCACGCACGACGGCGCGGCCCGGTAGTGCCCGCCGCAGCCCCTCTTCGAGCCGTGCGGCCGTCGCGTCGAGCCGTTCGTAGGCGGCCGGCGTCAGTTGTTCGATGGTCGCGATCCCGGCGGCCATCACGAGCGGATGCCCGGAGAGCGTTCCCGCCTGATACATCGGACCCGCCGGCGCGACGAGCGCCATCAGGTCGGCCCGGCCGCCGTAGGCGCCCACGGGAAGACCGCCGCCGATGATCTTGCCGAGCACGGTCAGATCCGGCGGCACCCCGAACTCGCCCTGGGCGCCGGAGCGGCCCAATCGGTAACCGGTAATCACCTCGTCGAACACGAGCAGCGCGCCGGAGGCGGTCGCGATCTCGCGCAAACCTGCCAGGAAACCGGCGTCGGGCAGGACGACGCCCATGTTCGCCGCGACCGGCTCGACGACGATCGCCGCGATCGCGGGGCCGTGCTCCGAGAACGCACGCCGCACCGCGGCGAGGTCGTTGTAGGGGACGACGAGCGTCTGCGCCGCGACCGCCGCGGTCACACCGGCGCTCGCCGGCAGCGAGAGCGTCGCGAGCCCCGAGCCGGCGCGCGCCAGCAGGCCGTCCGAGTGGCCGTGATAGCCGCCGTCGAACTTCAGCACGAGATCGCGTCCGGTCGCTGCGCGCGCGAGGCGCAACGCGCTCATGGCGGCCTCGGTGCCCGAGTTGACGAGTCGTAGCCGCTCGATCGACGGCATCGTCTCGCGGATCAGTTCGCCGAGGCGTTCCTCGCTCGGGCTCGTGACGCCGAACGGTCCGCCGTCGAACGCGGCCTCGCGGATCGCGCGCGCGACAGCCGCATCCGCGTGGCCGAGGACGAGCGGGCCGTAGGCGCCGACGCAGTCGATGTACTCGCGGCCTTCGTCGTCCCACACGTGCGAGCCGGCGCCGCGCACGAGCACCGGCGGCTCGCCGCCGACGGCGAGGTATGCGCGCACGGGACTGTTGACGCCGCCCGGAAAGAGCCGCTGCGCCGGCCGCTGCAGCTTCACGCGCCGAGCAGCCGGCCGATCTCGTCGATCGATCGGTGGACCGCCGTCAGGATCGGCGTGTCGCGCACGGTCGACCGGCGGCTCTCGGTCGCGCGCAATTCGCGGACGAGTTCCATGAACGCGGTCAGGTCGTCGGTCTCATAGGCGACGATGAAATCCATGTCGTCGATGCCGAACGAGTACGCGAGCAACTGGCTGACCTGCTGATAGCGATGACCGATCTTCATGTGCTCGTTCATCACCGTCTGGCGCGTCGCGGCTTCGAGCAGATACCACTCGGTGCTCTTGGTGAACGGGTAGACGATCAAGTACTTCGAGCGCTCGCCGGCGAACAGCGACTGCTCCTGCGCCGTCGGCTTCTTGACGTACTGCGACGGCCGGATGATGCCGATGAGGCTCTGGTCGACCGACATCCACGCGCCGAGTCCGGTGCGCAGGATCTCGGCCGCGCGTTCCTCGACCGCCTCGAGCGACGGGCCGAGGCTCCAGACGAGCACGTCGGCACCGGGTTGCAGACCGACGGACGAGTAGGTGAAGGTGCGCACGCCGTTCGGGGCAGCGACGACGTCGCCGAGCGCCGCGACGGAGGCCCGCCGTTCTACCGCGGGAAGGCGTCGCCACGCGGGGTCGAGCCCGAGTGTCAGCGCGTGGACGATCTGTTCGCCGTTCATCCTTCTTTCAACCATGTCGCGGCGTCGCGCGCGAAGTACGTGATGATGATGCCGGCGCCGGCGCGTGCGATCGCGGTGAGCGTCTCGAGGATCGCTCCCCTGCGGTCGAGCCAGCCGCGCTGCGCCGCCGCCTCTATCATCGCCGCTTCGCCGCTGACTTGATATGCCGCAAGTGGCAGGTCGAAGCGCTCGGAAGCTCGTGCAAGCAGGTCGAGCGACGTGATCGCCGGCTTGACCATCAACACGTCGGCGCCTTCGGAGGCGTCGAGTTCCATCTCGCGTAGCGCCTCGCGGCGGTTGGCCGCGTCCATCTGGTAGGCGCGGCGGCCACCGAAGGCGGGCGTCGAACCGGCGGCCTCGCGGAACGGCCCGTACAACGCGGACGCGTGCTTGGACGAGTACGCCATGATCGCCGTCGCGCCGTGGCCTTCGTCGTCGAGCGCGCAGCGCAGCGCAGCGACCTGACCGTCCATCATCGCGCTGGGCGCGACGACGTCGGCGCCGGCCTGCGCGTACGCGAGCGCCGCCGTCGCCAGGTGCGGCAGCGTCGCGTCGTTGTCAACGTCCTCGCCGGCGAGGATGCCGCAGTGACCGTGACTCGTGTATTCGCACAGGCACACGTCGGCGACGAGCACGAGCCCGAGGTCCGCCGCGCGGATGCTGCGCAATGCCTCCGGGACCGGGCCGCGCGGATCGGACGCGCCGCCGCCCTCGTCGTCCTTCTCGTCGGGAATCCCGAACAGCAGCACGCCGCCGACGCCGGCGCCGGCGAGCCGGCGCGCGTGCTCGAGCGCGAGGTCGGGGCTGAGCCGCTCATGTCCCGGCAGCGAGCCGATCGGCTCGCGCCGGCCGCTCCCCGGCACGACGAACAGCGGCGCGATCAACTGCTTACCGTGCAGCCGCGTCTCGCGCACGAGCGCGCGCAGCGCCGGCAGATCTCCGTAGACGGCGCGGCCGCTCGGCGCCCGGCGTCGCTACGCGCAGCGCAGTTGCGCTTCGACCCACCGCGCGACCTCCGTTTCGTACCACCCCGCGATCGTCGCGGCGAGCGCGCCGCTGCCGCTCGCTTCCGCGGCGACCGTGAAACCGTGTTCGCGCGCGACCGCGCTCGTCTGCGGCCCGATCGTGAATGCGGCGAGGCGCAAGGCGCGTTCGCGCTCCGCGCCGGCGAGCGCGACCAGGCCGCGCACCGCGGATCCCGATGCGAAGACGACCGCGTCGAGCTCCGGATCGCGCAGCGCCTCGTGCACGGCGGGCGCGAGTTGCGGCGCGCCCTCGACGGTGCGATAGGCGACAACGTTGTCGACGAGCGCGCCGCGCCGCTGCAACGCCTCCGGCAGCCACGGATCCGCCGCGTCCGCGCGCGCGAGCAGCACGCGCGCGCCGCTCAGCGAGCCGTGTTCCGCCATCGCGTCGGGGATGCCGCGCGCGCCGGCGTCGTGCGGGACGGCGGAGACGGTCAGCTTGTGCGCGCGAATCGCCTGCGCCGTGGCGGGACCCGCGGCGGCCCAGCGCGCGGCGCCTGCGGGCGCAACGTTGTCGTCGAGCAACGCGGCGACGCCGCGTCTGCTCGTCAGCACGATCCAGTCGTACGACCCGAGCGCTGCGCGAGCGCGCGCGAGCGCGCCCGGCTCGCGCACTGGTTCCGTGCCGAACGTCGGCGAATGCACGACACGAAACCCCTGCAGTCGCATGTTCTCGGCGAAGGCGTGGTCGGGGTTCGGCCGCGGATCGAGCAGCGCCCGCGCCGGCTGCGGCACGGCGCGCATCAACGCCCGCGCCGCCTCGAGCGCGGCGTTCGCGAGCGCGTGCGGGGTCGCCGCGACGTGCGCGCGCACGACCTCGCGCGCGTTGCCGTTCGGCGTCGCGCTTCCCGCGACGAGTTCGAAGCCGCCGTCGCGCGCCGTCGCGAGCGCGCCGACCGGTGCGCGACAGCCGCCGCCGAGCGCGCGCAGGACCGCGCGTTCGGTGACGACCGCGCCGCGAACCGCTGCGTCGTCGAGTTCGCGCAGCGCCGCGAGCGCGTCCGCGTCGGCGGCCCGGGCCTGCACGGCGAGCGCGCCCTGGCCGGGTGCAGGCGGAACGACCTGCGGATCGATGCGCGCCGCGATGCGCGCGGAGAAACCGAGCCGATCGAGCCCCGCGCACGCGAGCAGCAAGGCGTCGGCCTCGCCGCCGTCGAGCCGCCGCAAGCGCGTGTCGACGTTGCCGTGCAGCGGGACGACGCGCAGATCGGGACGCAGCGCGCGCAGAAAGCCCGCCCGCCGCGGGCTGTCGGTACCGACGACCGCGCCGGCGGGCAGCGTCTCGAGCGACGTCGCGTCGCCGCGCGTCACGAGCGCGTCGCGCGGGTCCGCGCGTTCGGGGAACGCGGCGATGACGAGCGACGCGTCGCTCTCGAGCGGAACGTCTTTCGCGCTGTGCACCGCGACGTCGATCTCGCCGGAAGCGAGCGCAGCCTCGATCGCCTTCACGAACACGCCTTCGCCGATCGGCGCGTCCTGCGCGCGCGTGTCGCCGGCGGTGACGATCGTGACGACCTCAACGTCGACGCCGCGTTCGCTGAGCAACGCCGCGACGGTCGCGCTCTGCGCGAGCGCGAGCCGCGAACCGCGCGTCCCGAGGCGCAGCCGCCTCATCGCGACGCGGCTTTGCGCAGTTCCAGACGGTCGCGCTGTTCCAGCCAGTCGGTCAGTTCGAGAATGCCGCGATCGACTTCGCGCGTCGCCGCCGCGACGTAGCCCGGCGGCGGCAGCGTTCCGCCGCCGACGAGTTCGTCGATGCTCAAATGATGCGCGGCGGAAGCGCGCACGTGGTCCGCGAGCGCCGGCGGCGCGGAGAGGTCGGCGATGGGCGGGAGCGGAGCGGCGATCTCGGCCGTCTCGGGCCATGTGCCCGCGAGCGCGATCACGATGCCGTCCGACTGTTGCGCGCGCAGCGCCGCCTCGCGCAGGTCGTATCCCTCGACGCCGTAGATCGCCGCGAGCCGTTGCGCGCGTTCGGCGCTGCGGCTCGCGACCGCGACGCGTGCGCCGTGCGCGACGACCGCGCGCATCGCGGCGGCGCCGACGCGGCCGCTGCCGACGATCAAGATCTCCGAGCCGCGGAAGGAAAGGCGCTCGCCGAGCCACTGTACGGCGCGGTCCGCGAGGCTGATCGAGGCGCGCGGGTGCGCCGCACGAGCGCGGCGGCCGGTCGCGATCGCAACGTCGAACAGCCGTCCCAGCCGATAGTCGAGGGTTCCCTGCTCGCGCGCGTCGCGCAGCGATTGGCGGACCTGGTGCAGGACCTCGTCCTCGCCGACGATCGCGCTCTCGAGCCCGGCCGCGACGCGCAGCAAGTGCCGGATCGCTGCGCCGTCGGTCAGTTCGGTCGGCGCACCGAGCACCGGCCGGTCACCGATGCCGTAGAGTTCCGCGCGGTGGCAGGTGAGCAGCGAGATCCCGTTACCGCCCGCGGCGATCCACGCGGCCATCCGGCCCGCCAGCGCGGCGCGCGACGTCGCATCGGCGTCGCCGGCCCACGCGGTCAGCGCCCACAGTTGATTGGCCTCCCCCATCGCCCCCCGTCTTGCCCGGGGAGCCGCACCGCGCCTTCTCGGGTTAGGGCGGCGCCAGGCCGCGCTCGCTCAGGATCGGCGCGAGTCCGTCCGCGATCGCGGCCTCGACCGCGTCGGCCGGGCGGTCGCCGTCGACGCGCAGCAACGTGCCGAGCATGTCGCTCGTCGCCAGCACGTCCTCGTAGCGGTCGCGCACGGTCGCGAGGAACCGCTCGTCCTCAAAGAGTTCGGCGCCGCCGCCGCGGGCGGCGATGCGCGCGGAGCAGACGGCGACCGGCGTGTCGATGAAGATGGTGACGTCCGGGCGGACGACGCGCGAATTGATCGCCGTCAGCCAGGCGAGGTCGACCCCGAGGCTCGCCTGGTAGGCGAGCCCCGAGGCGAGGTAACGGTCGCAGAGCACTGAGCGTCCGTCGCGCAGCGCTGCGACGATGCCTTCGGAGCCGAACGCGTGGTCGGCGCGGTCGGCCGCGAAGGCGAGGGCCTGGGTCACGCCGTCGAGCGCGATCCGGCCCTCGATGGCGTCGCGCAACACGCGACCGATCGGACCGTTCGTCGGTTCGCTCGTCGCGTCGACGCGCAGGCCACGCCGTAGCAGCGAACCGTGTAAGCGGTGCAGTTGCGTCGTCGTTCCGGCGCCGTCGAGGCCCTCGAAGACGATGAACAACGCGCGCGTGGGATCAGCCGTAGTTCTTGACGGCCCGTTCGATCGACGGCCCGGCTTTCATCAGGTCCTCGATCTTCATGGCCGGTCGAGCCGTGAGCCGCGCGTTGAAGGCATGGAAGAACGGTTCGGCGATGCGGGGCAAATCCGCCGCTTCGGCCATGTCGACGAAGATGTACGCCGTACGTTCGCCGCCGTCTTCGGCAAAATAGGCGGCTTCGGGTTTGATATCCTCGAGGATCTGTTGCAGTTTGCCGGGGATTCCACCGTTTTTCATGGCGGCGTTCCCGTCCGGCGTGGGGATGTTGACTTTCACAAGCATGCGCATCGTGGTCGCGCCTCCTGGGCAAGAGGGAGAAGGCGCCTCTCCTTCACGACAGGTTATCGAACACCCTAGGTCCTTGCGGTTCCGCAAGCAGCCCTGCGCGATCTGCTGTGAACGTTGGAGAAGTCTGGGAACACGGAGGCGATCGACGCTTCATGCCGGGCGGGCGCCGGATGCGGGTGGGGCGAATGCGTGCCTGCTGATCCGGCGACGGCGTCATCCCGTACTGAAGGATAGCTTGCATCCCTCCAACGACCGAGGAGTACCTCGCATGACTCCGCGCTTTTCACCGACGCCCACGATCGTCGCCGCCGGCACGTTCGCGGCGTTCGCGCTGCTCATTGCATGCAGTGGCCGCGGCACGATCGCGCCGGCGCCGCAAGGCCCGGGGATCGAGACCGAACGCCGCGTCGCTGCGCCGATCGACCAACTCAAGCGTCGCACGAAGACGCCGATTCAGCACGTGTTCGTCATCATCCAGGAGAACCGGTCGTTCGACAACTTGTTCAACGGCTATCCCGGTGCGAACACCGTACAGGAGGGGTTGGCGGTTCAGGTCGGCGCGTCGGGAACGCCGATCCCAAACGCGTCGCCGACGATGATCCCGCTGCACTCGCTGCCGTTTGAAACCGAACTGTGGGATCCGATCCACAGCCTCGGGTCGTGGTTGACGGATTGGAACAACGGTGCGATGGACGGCTTCAGCCTCGAGGGGACCGCATGCTACACGCCGCAATGTTCGATCCCGGCGCCGGACACGTATCCGATGTACGCCTACGTGCCGCCGTCGGAGACCGTTCCGTACTGGACCATGGCGCAGCAGTACGTGCTGGCCGATAACATGTTTTCATCGAACGTCGACGCGTCGTTCGTGGCGCACCAATACCTGATCGCCGGGTGGGCCGACCACGCCGCCGACTTCCCTGCCGGAAGTTCGTGGGGCTGCGATAATCCCGACAAGACGGCGACGGTGACGAAGGATCGCGCCTACGGGCCCAACGAGTCGGCCTGCTTCAACTACAAGACGATCGCCAGCGAATTGGATCACAAGAACTTCGATTGGCGCTACTACACCGTGGCGGGACACTACGGCGGACCGACCGGGTACTACTGGTCCGCGTTCGACGCGATCAACGCCGTCCGCAACGGGCCCGAGTGGACGACCGGCAGCGACCCGAAGGTCCTCAGTTCGCCTGGTCCGCAGGAACTGCTCACCGATGCGACGGCCGGGAACATCCCGGTCGGCGTGATCTGGGCGACGCCGTGGCTCGCGTGGTCGGACCACGCAGACTCCGGCTCGGCGAAGGGACCGATGTGGGTCGCGAACGTCGTGAACGCGATCGGCGAGAACAAGACGCTGTGGGACTCGTCGGCGATCTTCGTCGTCTGGGACGACTGGGGCGGTTGGTACGACCACGTCCCGCCGCAGTGGCTGGACTTCGACGGGCTCGGGTTCCGCGTCCCGATGCTGATCATCTCACCGTACGCGAAGAAAGGCTACGTGACGCACCAGCAGTACGAGTTCGGCAGCATCCTGAAGTTCATCGAGCACAACTTCGGGATCGAGCCGGTCTCGCCACTCAGTTGCTGCTTCGGCAAGAGAGGCAGCGACCGGCGCGCGACCAACCCGGAGTCCAACGTCTTCGACTTCAAGGCGACGCCGCGGCCGTTCGTGCCGATCCCGAACTCGCTCGACAAACGCTACTTCCTGAACGCCCTCCCCGACGACCGTCCGGTCGACACGCAATAACCCGAACGCGGCGACGCTTACCCTTGGATGACGGAACGTCGCGACCCGCCCGACGCTTGCGAGCACGGCATTGCGCGCGCCGGGCGGAATGGTCGCTCCGGTCAGATAGGCCGTCACGAACACGGGCGCTCGCGACGGCGGCCGCACGAACGCGATGTCGTTGCGGGTGCCGTTCTCGCCTAGTCCGGTCTTGTCTCCGACGATCCAGCCGCTCGGCACGCCGGCCCGGATGCACGCCGTTCCGGTCTCTGCGCCGATCATCCAGTCTTCGAGTCTCGCGCGCGCCGTGCGCGAGAGGACGTCGGCCCCGAGGACCGTCCGAAGATCGCGCGCCATCAACGCCGGCGTCGTGGTATCGCGCGGGTCGCCCGGGATGGCGCTGTTGAGGGCCGTCTCTCGCCGGTCGAGGCGCGTTCCGGCATCCCCGATCGAGCGCGCGAAGCGCGTCACGGCGGGTGGGCCGCCGACGAGGGCGAGCAACACATTGGCCGCGGCGTTGTCGCTCTCCGAGATCGCCGCCCGGCACAATTCCTCGACGGTCATGTATCCGCGGTCGACGTTTTTCGTCGTGACGGGGGCGTAGGCGAGCAGGTCGCCCTTGCCGTAGCGGACGCGTTCGCCGTAACGATCCGTGCCGGCGTCGACGCGCGTCAGCACGAGCCCGACGAGGAGGAACTTGAACGTGCTGCACATTGGGAATCTCTCGTTCGCCCGGTACCCGAGGAGGTGCGCGCCGCGTCCGTCGATCAGGCTGACGCCCAGCCTGCCGCCGCTGTGCGCTTCGAGCGCAGCCAGTCGAGCGCGCGAGTCGCTCGCGGCGGCGCGGGCGACGCCCGCAAGCGCGCTTGCCGCAATGAGCGCACCGGTGCCCGCTAGAAACGATGGCCGTCTCATGAACGCTCCTCCTCCGCCCTCGCGTTGTAGGCTCACCATCGCACGCAAACCTCTCAATGCGATCGCGATCGGCCTGCTGTGCGGCGCGTTTCTCTCGCTGCCGCATGCGGCCGCCGCCTCGGCGCCGGCGCCGCGGGACGCCGCCGCGCGGGCGCGCGCATCGGGCATCGCGCAGCGGCGCCCCGCGTGGGGGCGACCGTTCGGGGCGTCGCCGATCCAACACGTCGTCTTCATCGTCCAGGAGAACCGCAGCTTCAACGACCTCTTCATGGGGTATCCGGGCGCGGCGACGCGGTCGTACGGCTACGATCATAGCGGCAACAAGATCGCATTGAAAAAAGTCGGGCTCGCGTCGCGGTACGACATCGTGCACGGCTTCACGCAGGCCCTGACCGCGGTCGACTATCCCAACGGCGAGGCGATGGACGGCTTCGATCGCCAGTCCTGCACGGCGCCGCCCGGCCACACCTGTCCGCCGGATCTGGCCTACAGTTACGTGCCACGCGGGCAGATCAAACCGTATTGGGACATGGCAGAACAGTACGTCCTCGCCGACGAGTTCTTCGCTTCGGATCTCGACGCGAGCTTCGAAGGTCACCAATACCTCATCGCGGGGCAATCTGAGCAGACGTTCGGAATCCCGCAGCCGGGCGGCATCTGGGGTTGCGACGCCAAACCGAACACCGCGGTCGGCCTACTGAACGCCGGCTCCGAGCCGGCGACGGAGACGTCGCAGACGATCTTCCCGTGTTTCGACCCACCGAACACGCCGTTCGACACGACGTTGGCGGACGAACTCGACGCGACCCAAACGTACACGTGGCGGTACTATGCGCCCGCAGTCGGTGTGGGCGGGTACATCTGGTCGGCCTACGACGCGATCGCGCACATCCGCAACGGCGCCGACTGGACCACCAACGTCGTCTCGCCGCAGACGAACGTGCTGAAGGACATCGGGAACGGTTTCCTCGCCAACGTCACCTGGGTGATCCCCGACCTGGCCGAATCGGACCATTCCGGCATCGGCTCGAAGATGGGCCCGTCGTGGGTGGCGAGCGTGGTCAACGCCGTGGGCAACAGCCCGTTTTGGGATTCGACCGCGATCTTCGTGACCTGGGATGACTGGGGCGGCTGGTACGACGAAGTCGCGCCGCCGCTGTTGGACTACGACGGCCTAGGGATTCGCGTCCCGCTGATCGTGATCTCGCCGTACGCGCTCGCGCCCAGAGGCAAGAAGCACACCGTCACCCACACGCCGTACGAGTTCGGAAGCCTGCTGAAGTTCGCCGAGCAGACGTTCGGCTTGAACCCGCTCGCAGCGAGCGACGCGCGCGCGAACGCGTTCGGCGCGGACGTGTTCGACTTCTCGCAGCCGCCGCGTCCGTTCGAGACCATCGCGGCGCCCTACACCCGCCAAGAGATCCTCAGCCGGCCTCCGTCGCTGTTGCCGCCCGACGACTGACGCGCGCGGCCGCCGGCGCGGCGGTCCGGCCATCAGTTGGCGCCGTAGATCGCGTTCGTGATCGCGGCCTCGTCGTCGAAGACTTCGGCGACGTCGGCGATCTGTTTGATGGGACCCGCGTCGTTGACGAACAGCGCGAACGCCAGTTTGCGGCCGCTCTTCGCGTCGATGTACCCGGCGAGCACCTGGGCCTTGAGCCCGCTCGCGTCGAGCGTCGTGCCCGTCTTCGCGAAGACGTGTCCCCTCGCGGGGAGCTTCTTGCCGGTACCTGCGAGCGAGCCGTCGACGCCGAGGATCGGTAGCGCCGCGCGGTAGGGCGCGGCGTTCTGACCCTTCGCCATCGCCGCCAGCAGTTGCACGACCGCGCGCGGCGCTGCCCGGCTGTCCGGCGAACCGCTCCCGTTGGTCGGAAACGCGAACGCGTTGCCGGCGATGCCCATCCCGGTGAGCGTCTTGCGTTCGGCCGCCAGCGCGCCGTCGATCGTGCGGACGCCGTTATCTACGCCGAACAACGACAGGCTCAAGTTGGCGCCGAGGTTCAGGCTCACTTTGAGGATGAGCTTCGCGTCCTCAGCGTACGGCGGCGACACGAACTCCGCGACCTGCTGCGAGGGCGCGTACGTCAGCGCGATGAGCATGCTCGACGGATTCTGCTCCAGCATTGGCGCGCCGACGGTAACGCCCGCGCGCTGCAGCGCCTCGATGAACGCGATCCGGGCGAACGCCGGTGGATCCTCGACGCGAAAGGTGCGCACGAACGTTGCGCTGCCGGAGAGCGGGGCCTTGTAGCCGGCCGGGATCGTGCCCGTCACCGTGCCGCTGCAGCCGCTCGCTCCGATGCAGTTCACGAGGCCCTTGTCCGACAGCGTCACGTCGTCGGGCTTGCCGGCCGCGACCGTCGTCACGTTGGCCGCGACCCGGAACGCGGCGGTCTTCGGACGCCAGTCGGCGCGCGCAGCCTGACCGGGACGCGCCGGCTTCACGCTGACGTCGACCATGTTCTCGTTGACGAGGATCGGCGAGACGAGCAGGTTGCCGTTGGGGACGCGATAGGCTTCGAACAGACGGTCGTCGACGACAACGTCGCCCTCGACGGCGCGGATCCCGGCCGCGCGCACCTGGCGCGCGAGGTCGTCGAGCCCGCGCAGCGGATCCTGCGGCGTCAGGATCGCGGTGTCGAGATTGTTGGCGTCGTTGTGATCGAAGTCGGTGAACTGCACGCCTCCGCCGGGGGTGAGGCGCCCGCCGAAGGTGAGGTCGCCGGCGGCGACCAGCGAGAGATTACCGGCGAGCTTCCCCGTCGCGTCGACGGCGCCGGTGCGGTAGACGCGCGTGCGGAAGCGGTGGTCAGCGCCGAGCCGGTTGAGCGCGACGCCGACCGAGAACAGTTTGCGGACGGAACCCGTGAACGCGAGGCGATCGGGCTCGAGCGCGTAGACGGCCTTGCCCGTTCGCAGATCGGTCACCAGCAGGCTCCACGAGGCCTTCGCGTAGCGCGGCTTGTGCATGATCGTGGCGATCGCGTTCGGCAGCGACGGCGACGGCGCGGGCGGCGCGCTGGCCGCGGGGACGGTCATGAGCGCCAGCGCGAGCAGCGCGAAGAGCGACGAACGCATGCGGACCTCCGGACGCGGACTTGACGCCTCGCGCGACGGCGTTCCTGCCCGTTCGACGGGTAACTCGCAGCCGTTCCGCCAACCGGTACGCAACCGTCTTCTCGAGGAGATCGTCCGTGCGCATGTTACAGCCAACGGCGACGGCGCTGTTGCTCGCCGTTCTGGGATCGTCCGCGACGCCCGCCGCCGCTCAGCCGAGCACGCCGTCAGCCGCGACCGCGCCGCAACCCGCCAAGGCGCCGGTGCCCGCAGGCTCGGCGCTGGTCCACGTGAGCGGTTGCACCCCGCGCCACACGAACCCGCAGGGCGGCCCCGGCTTCATCGACTACGCGCCGGGCAATCCCGGTAACGGCTACTTTCCGGACAGTTACGGCAGCACGTATTATCAGCCGCCGTCGAACACGGCGGGGCCGCAGTTGCTGATCTCCTACACGAACATCTCGCACAAGACGATGCACAGCATCCAGTTCGGGTTGCTTTCCGACGAGATTCTCGCGGGCGAAGTGCAGGACGTGGGGACGTTCGAGCCGGGCGTGCTCGTCAAGCACAAACTCGGGCTCAACCTCAGCGCGATGATCCCGGGCAGTTCGCGGTGCGTGCCGTTGCTCATCACGTTCGCCGACGGCACGAAGTGGCGCAACCCCCGGTTGCCGAAGAAGGGCCACTCGTTCAACAGCAAGATTCCGCCGAAGCCGATCCAGTAACGTGCGACGGGCGGCGCCGTTGACGCTACCGCCTTAGCGGCAGCGGAGTCGCCCGTAGAGAAGGCGGATGTCGGAACCTCGCAGGGTGCTTGACGAAAACGGCTTTCGTACGCACGTGATCGTCAGCGGCGGCGACTCGGCGCTCGGGTAGATCTGCACCTGCG
The DNA here is from genome assembly GCA_963743605.1 of Vulcanimicrobiota bacterium. Classification (GTDB taxonomy): domain Bacteria; phylum Vulcanimicrobiota; class Vulcanimicrobiia; order Vulcanimicrobiales; family Vulcanimicrobiaceae; genus CAVUQJ01. The sequence continues at coordinate 85,989 of CAVUQJ010000011.1, forward strand.
TGCCGCCGCCCGGCGGCGACGAGGGCGAGCAGCAGCCGATCGCAATCGTGTTGCCGGAGTAGACCGCGACGATCGGGTTGCTCCCGGCGTAGAGCTGCGAACCGGCGACCGGTTGGCTCGCCACCGATTGGCTCGCGCCGGCCGGCACGAGCGGCTGGGTGCCGAGCACCTGCGAGCCCTGCACGAACTGCACGGTCCCGCTCGGCACGCCGCCGCCGGCGGGTGACGCGGTCACCGTCGCGAGCAGCGTCGTCGACTGCGCGGCCGGTATCGTGTGCAGCGCCGACGTCAGGTTGACGCTCACCGAGTTGCTCGCGATCCCGGTGACCTCGTACGCGCCGATGTTGATGCGCGAGCCGTTCATCCGGGGGTTGCCGAGGAAGTCCGTCGCGCCGTAGATCGAGTTTGGCGAGTTGCCGTTCGGGTCGCACCAGGCGACGCTGCACGGCAGGCTCGTGCCGCCCGCGTTGACGGCCGGCGACGACGAGGCGATGTCGAGGTCCGTCGGGATCGACGACACGCTGCCGACCTGCGGGTTCACGCCGCCGAGCGAGTCGAGGTCTTCGCCCGTGGCGCTCTGGAACGCCGCGAAGGTGGCGTAGTCGCTGACGCGGTCCCAGTCGATCGACGCGTGCTCGACGTACCCCGCTCCCGAGAAGTACAGGTTGTTGTCGGTCGTCGCCGGCGGCGCCGGATACGTGGGCGTGCTCTTGACGAACGAGTAGATCCAATGGTTCCAGCTTCCGGCGTAGACGAGGTTGTTCTCGAAGTAGTCGCCCTGCGCGTTGCCGATCTGATGCTGGATCTGGATCTCGCCGCCGGGCGCGCTCTGGCGATTGTTCTGCGTCTGCTTCACGTCGTTGTAGATCGTGTTGTTGACGAAGGCGGTCGCGAGCGTGCTGCCGCCGAGCGTCTCAGAGCCGCCGCGCGCTGTCGCTGCCGCGGCGCCGCCGATCGAGAGCCCGGCGTTCTCCGAGTTGGAGAAGACATTGTTGCGGACGGTCGCGTAGCGCCCGTAGCAGGGGTACTTGCTCTTGCCGGGCGAGCCGCTGCCGCTCGGGCCCGTCCACTCGGTGCCGTTGGGCTGGCAGAATTGGTTCTCGCTCGTCACCTCGATGCCGAGGTCGGCGTTGAACACCCAGTTGTTCTCGATCGTGACGTAGGCGCAGCCGTCGCAGTAGATGCCGTCGGCGTCGTACGACTGGCCCTCGCCCTTGTTCGTGATGCCGCTGATGTTGTAGACCGTGTTGCCGCCGATCTCGCCGTACATCGCCTCGTCGTAGCCGACCGGCCCGGCGTTGTCGTAGCCGATCGCCGCGATGCCGATGTTGTCGTCGTCGTGGACGAGGTTGTTCGTGATGCGATAGTGGGTGACGTTACCGTCGACGTTGACCGACTCGCTCTGGCCGGTCAGCAGGTCGTAGACCGAGTTGCCGCTGATGACGATCTGCGTCAGCGGCGTCTTCGACGTCCCGTAGACCGAGATGCCGAACGCGTTGCCCCTGGCCGCGGTCGTCGTGATGTCGTGTACGACATTGTTGAGGATCTGGACGCCGGTACCTGAGCCGGTGACCCAGATGCCGGCCGGGGTCGGGCCGCGCCTGCTCGTTGTGAGGTTGCGCACCTCGAAGCCGCTGATCGTGATGTAACTGCGGCTGCCCGCGATCGTGAACAAACCTTCGGTCCCGCTCGGTCCGCAGCAGAGAAGATTCTTGCCGTCGAGGATCGCCGTCTGGCCCGGATAGCTCTCGAACGTGATCGGTGCCGAGGCCATCCCCGAGCGTGGGAAGCTGACCGCTTCGGTGTAGACGCCGCCGAACACGTAGACGGTCGCGCCGGCCGAGACTTGGTTGGCGGCGTACTGGATGTGGCGCCACGGCTTGCCGGACGTTCCCGGGTTGCCGTCGCTTCCCGCCGTCGATACGTAATACACGGCGCCGCTCTGCGCCCGCGCCGATTGCGCGCAGGCCGCCCCGATCGCGACCACCAGCGTGCACGTCGTCGCGAAGAACCGGAACATCGACCGCTTGTATTGCATGGTCCACCTTACCAGCGAGGGCGCGAGAGTCGTGAGGGCATCGTACCATTTCCGAGCGCGTCGCGCACGAGTGCGAAGAACTGGTCGCCGCGCACGGTGTGGTAGCGGCCGTCGAGCGCGGCGACGACTGAGGCGACGTCGCTGGGCGCGAGCGTGAAGCCGTAGACGTAGAACGACAGGAAGAGCGGCCCGTCGCCGTTCCAGCCGGCCGTCGCCTGCGCGATCGCGGCATCGATGTCGTCCGTCGTCGACGCGAAGACGTTGTTGACGATCGCGGTGCCGCCCTCGACGCGCGGCACGAGCGAAGTCGCGGCGTTCAGTTCGATGCCGTCCGGCGCGATCGCATCGACGTATTGGGCGAGCGTCTTCGGGTCGGGCGCGAAGCCCGTCCCGGCGGGCGTGTCGTTGAGGATCGTCAGCGCGGTGAGCCCGTCCGCCCGCATGTAGGCCGCGGTCCGTTGCGCGTAGACGGGGAGCGCGCTCGCGGGCCAGTACGACGGGTACTGATAGCCCGCGCCGGACGGTCCCGCGATGAGCAGGTCGTTCGGCGACGCGGTGCGTTGATAGTGCGCCAGGATCGCCGGAGCGAGATCCAGCAGCAGCGGATTGACCGTCCAGTTGAGCGGGACGCTGCCGCGCGCCGGATCGTCCCAGATCAGCGGCAGATGGTGCTGCATGTATTGCGTGTTGTCGCCGTCGCTGAACGTGAACGTGAGGTAGATGGCGTTCGAGAGCGGAACCGGCGGCGCCGGCGCCTGGTGCGACGCGATCGGTGCTGCGCCGCCGGAGAAGACGGTCATGTTCTGCGAGAGATCTGCCGCGATCGTGTAGACCGCGTGCCGCGACGCGAAGCCGACGCCCGGCGCCTCGTCGTTCTGCGGCCACCAGCCCAGGTACGGCGCGTCCGCCGGCAGTTGCGCGAGGAACCGCCCGAGCAGCGACGCCTCGGAGGGAACGCCGGCGTCGAGCCAGACGACGCACGCCCGGTTGGCGACGGCGTAGTCGCGCAGGTCCGCCTCGTCGACGCGCGGATCGAGGCCCACGATCATGCGATGGGAACAGCCCGGTGCGACGTTCGCGAGCGCCCACGTGTCGGCGGCGATCGCGTTCGCGAAGCGGCCCCGCAGGTCGGCGTCGATCCGCATCTCGTACGACGTCGCAAGGCGCGTCGCGAGCGCGCCGTCGACCGCGAGGTCGCCGCGTTCGCCCGCGAGCGAGGTTGCGACGTTGATCGTCTCCGCCACGGCCGGATCGTAGACGATGAGACCTTGGACGAAGCGGCGATAGCGACCGACGAGGTCGTAGGGCGCGTACGTCGTCGTCGGAACGCCGAGCGCCGTCAGCCACGTGAGCGGGCCTTCTTCGGCGCTCTGTAACAGATAGATGCGCGGCTGCCAGCGATTGACGACGCCCTGCAGCGTCGCGAGCATGATCGCGACGTTGCTCGGCGCGTCGACGACGCTCGCGACGTTGAGCGCGCGCGGCTCGGCGAAGTGCGGGAGTGCCTGCCCCGGCGGCCACGAGATCCCGAGGGCACCCGCCGGAGCGGGGACGGGCGACGCCGTCGCCGCGCCTGCCGGGCCGGGGCTCGCGGGCAACGAGGCACCCCCCGAGCAGCCCAGCGTGACGCTCGTAGCAAGGACGAAACCCCACGCGCACAATCGTTTGACGATGCACGCGTCTTCGCGGGGTGCGCGCCGATTCACCACTTGGCTCGCAGGCCCAGGCGGCCTCGCACGAGGCGCCGGGAATTCACGACCAAGTGCCGCTTCGCTTGGCAGAGCATCAGCCGTTGCGGCGCGAAGTCTGTGCGATGCCGAAGGGCGTACAGGACAGCATCGCGCAGGTCGTCCGCGGGGTGCGACTCGACCTCGCGATCGCGATCGGCGCGCTCCTGATCTCGTCGGTCGCCGCCGGCGCCTCGTGGTGGCAGGCGCGCGTGCTTGCTACACAGACGGAGGTGCTGCGCGAGCAGCTCGGCGCGACCGTCTGGCCGTACGTCTCCGTCTCGGAGGGTCTGAACGGCGACACCGTCCATATCACCATCGCGAACGACGGCCTCGGCCCCGCGATCCTGCGCAGCGCGACCGCGCTCGTCGACGGCGTTCCGCGCTCCAGCTTCATCGACGTTCTGCACGCGCTGCTCGGGCCGCACCTGGTCGCGCGCGCACCGCGCGGCGAGCACATGGCGTTCACGATCGACGAGGGCGCGCCGGGCTCGGTGCTGCGTCCGGGCGACCACGTTGTCGGCTTCTCGCTCACGAGCAAACACTACGCGCAACCCTTCATCCGGGGTTACCGGCGCTTGAACTTCCGGTTGTGCTACTGCGCGATCATTCCGGGCAAATGTTGGTTGACCCAGTCGAGCGCGTCGCCGGAACCGAAACCGGTGGCGGATTGCCCGGAGCTAACGCACGACCTGTTGCACGCATCGGCGGTCGACCAGCTGACGAACCACAACTTCTAACCGTCGCGGTCTTCGGAAATCGTATAGAGCCACCAGCGCGGCGTCTCACGACGCGCCTTGCGGTCGAAATAGACGACCGCCGTTCGGCCGTCGCGCGTGGTGAACTCGAACCAGAACCGTGCCAGGTAATCGTCGCCGCGGTCCGTCTTCGTCGACCGCCACGCGCGCACGACGCCCTCGACCGCGAGCTCGGCGTCACGCCAGCGAAAGGTCCGCGGCAGCGGCGGCTCGCCGCGGCTCAGGGCGGCCCCGTCGACGAACTCTCCGCCGGGCTCGATCGGCTCGGACACGAAAATGCGCGCGCTCTCATCCATGCTGCACGAGAAACCCGGCACTTCGTTTCAGACTGGCCGGCGTCAGTAGGGCGAGCCCGGCCGGGCGGCGGGGCGGACCGCGATGCCTTGGCCCGCGAGTCCGGGGACCTTGATCTCCGTGAGGGGCCGGTGGTTTTGCCGGTTCGGCGGCCCCGGATAGCGCCACGACGAGAGCGTCTCGGAGACGACGTATGCGAAGTGCTCGTTGCGATCGAGCGCGAGCGTATCCGGATGGAGCCACGGAGGCTTGTCCGCGGGTCCGCGGATGCGACGGCCCATGTGCGCGAACACGTGTGACATCGTTGTCGCGCCACGCTCGAAGACGCCGCAGCGGAAGTCGAACGGATCGCATACGGCGAGCGCGCCGTTGGCGGTCGTCGCGATGCCGCCGTCGGAGACCAACGCGAGATGGAGGTCTTGTGGGTCGCCCGCGCCGGCAGCCCAGCGATCGACCTTGGCCTTGTTGCTTTGCGTCATAAACGTGACGTAGAGGTTGCCGTGATCGTCGACCGCGTCGTATCCCCCGTTGCGGGCCTCCGGGTCGCTCAGCGTAGCGGTCGGCGTCGTGCTGCCCTTCGCGTAGACCTCGACGAGCACGTGGGCGTCGACGCTATTCTGGTAGTCCGTCACGTAGACCGTTCCACTCGTCGCGTCGACGGCGACGTCGACCGGTACGCCACTCGGGTCGGCGAGTGTGAGCGCCGGCGTTTGGGCGCCTGGTGCGAATGCGAAGACCTGTTTCGCAGCGGCATCGGCGACCCACAGATTGCCGGCGGCGTCGACGAAGAGCCCCTGCGGATCGCCGAATCCGGTGATGCTCCCGCACGGCCCCGCCTTGAGGTGCGCCGGGTCATAGATCTCGACCGACGCCGCATAGCTCGAGACGACGAACTGGACGGAGGCCGGACACTGCGCCGCATCGGCGCGTACGCGTCCGGCGGCGTGCGATGAAAGGTGCGTCGTCTGCGCTAGCGCGTGCAACGGCGCCGGCGCGACGGACGATGATCCGGCCGCCGCACAGGCCGCGACGCCCGCGAGCGCGACGATCGCCCAGGGCAGACGAACGAACTCGCGAGCCGCATGCAGCCAAACGACTTTCCTCATACGCATCTCCTCTCGGGTCGGCTCCCCTTCGCTGCGAGCCGGTCGCCTCCCGCAATGTTCACGCGATAAAGCGCACGGTCTTCGATAGCGTGTTACTTCCGTACAATGACTGCATCGCGTCGCCGCCGAACGCACCGACGGTGATTCGCACGACGCTGCTCCGCGCGTGGGATGCGCACATGTGGCAGACGGCCGAGATGACGCCTGCAGGTAGTCGTGCCGCGTTGCTGACGTGGGACGCGGATCCGCCGCTGGTCGACGGCGGCGTTCCGTCCGGGATACGACAGGCGGTAGCGCGTGCGCTGACCTCGCTCGGCCCCGTCGCCTTTCGCTGGCGCGGGCCGGCGATGTGGTCCGACGGCGATACGGAGGTACTGCGGCCCCAGGGGATCGGCGAACGCTTGCGTGTCCGCCTCGCCGGCGGTGAACGGTTGGTGGCGACGCGGGCGGCCGCCGTCGCCGCTTGCGCGTTCGACCAGGATTGGGAACTGCAGGGTCAGGTCGTTCTGGTGCTCGACGCGCACTTGACGCCCGCGCAGACGCACGACCTGTGGCTTCGCAACGACTGGCGCGACTTCGACCTCGCGTCCGTCGCTGGCTTCATCGCGCCGGCTGTCGACGGCGCGGCAATCCTGATCGTGGCCGCGACGGACGAGCGCCTGACGGCGCTGGTCGACGCCGTCGAGGCAGCGCTTGCGGACGACGACCGGCCGAACGTCGCAGGGCGGGCGCATCGAGGTCGTCGTCGGCGACATCACCGCGCTGAACGTCAACGTCATCGTCAATGCCGCGAACGAAGCGCTCGCGCGCGGCGGCGGCGTGTGCGGAGCGATCTTTCGCGCTGCGGGACCACACCTCGACGCGGCGTGCCCGGCCCTCGCACCGTGCCCGACCGGTTCCGCGCGGCTCACGCCGGGATTCGCGGCGCGGGCGCGCTGGATCGCGCACGCGGTCGGTCCCGTCTGGAGCGGCGGAGCGAACGGCGAGGATGCGCTGCTCGCGGGCGCCTACACCGCGGCGCTGTGGCTCGCGGCGTCGGTCGACGGCGCGTCGATCGCGTTCCCCGCCATCTCGACCGGCATCTACGGCTTTCCGTTCGATCGCGCCGCGCCGATCGCGATCGCTTCCGCGCGCGCATGGGTGAACGCAAATCCGAAGCCCGACCGCGTGCTCTTCGCGTTTCTGAGCGCCGCCGACGCGGCGATCTACGAACGGCTGTTGGCCGCTTAGGAAAGGATGCGCCATATGCGATTACGAGTGCTTATCGGTGTCGTCATCGGGACGCTCCTCGCTATGCAGTCGGGGACCGTACGGTCTGAGCCCCTCCGCGGCAGTAGCCGTGGTGTGGGGATCACGGAGCAGGCGTGCGAGAACCGCGTCAACGACACGGTCGCTAAGCTCGAGGCGTGCATCCAGCAGACCGCCCTTTGGAATCACCTGGCGCAGTTTCAGCGAATCGCCGAGGAAAATCCGGGGCCCGAGGGTCATCCCAATCGCGACACGGGGACGCCCGGCTACCTCGCCTCGGTCGCGTACGTCGCCGGACTCGTGCAGCGCGCGGGCTACCACGTGACGATCCAGCAGTTCGTGTACCGGAAATCGGTCGCGGTGGGTGTGCCGACGTTTGGCGCGGGACCACGACGTTACGTCATGGGGCGCGACTGGTTCATCGCGAGGGGATCCGCGGGCGGTAGGGTCAGCGCTGCACTCGAGCCGCCGCGCGGTGCGAGCGATGGGTGCTCGCCGAACGACTTCGCCGGATTCCAGCGCGGCAACGTTGCGCTGGTCGAACGCGGCGACTGCGCCTTCGATGCGGACGTCGCCAACGCGCGAGCGGCGGGCGCCGCCGCCGTCGTGCTCTACGGCGCGTTCGAAGCGCGACTGGTCGATCCCATCGACATTCCCGTCATCGGCGTGACGCCGTACGCGGTGGGCGAAGACCTCATGCGTCAATATCGTTCGGGCGCCCGGCCCACGGTGCAGATCGACGTCGCCATCCGGCACAAGAGCGACCTCGACTATAACGTCATCGCCGACGCGCCCTACGGCGATCCGAGGCGCACGGTCGTGGTCGACGCGCACCTCGACTCGATCTACGGCGAGGGGATGCTGGACAACGCATCCGGCTCGACGACGATTCTCGAGATTGCGCTCAACCTGGCGAAGACGCCGACGCGCAATCGGCTGCGGTATATCTGGTTCGGCGGCGAGGAGCTCGGCTTGCTCGGCTCGCACTACTATACGCGGCATCTGTCGCGATCCGGCCGCAAGAAAATCGCATTCGACCTGGACGTCAACGTCACCGCGACGCCCAACTTCGACATTCTCGTGGCCGACCCGCAATACGCCCACAACGTCAAGCGCTTTCCTCCGAACGTCGTGCCGGAGTCGAAGGTCGGCAACGACGAGTACGCTAGGTTCTTCAATACCGGCGGCGTGGTGTGGCGCAACGCTTGGTTCGGCAACGACGGGACGGATTCCAATGCGTTCAGCTTGGCCGGCGTGCCGAACACGGGCATCCTCACCCAACAGGATTGTTGCAAACGGCGCTGGGAGACGCGGCTGTGGGGAGGCTACTGGGCAACTACGAAGGCGAAATCCCGGCCCGCAACGGCGGTTGCGTCGACAAGCCGCACCGCTGGTGCGACAACCTGTCCAACAACGATCCGTTCGTGCTGGAGGAGGTGTCGCAGGCGACCGCCTACGTGGCATTCAAGCTCGCGAACCGGGCCGTTCTTCCCTTAATAGACGAGTGCAAGCCGACGTTTGACGTTGGTGGCTCAGATTCGGCGAAAGCCTCCTCAGCGCGTGCCGTCGGCGACAAAGAGCGTCGAGGAGCGCGTCGCCCTTCTTCCGCGTCATCGATCTCCCGGCCGCCACGAGCACATTGGCCGTCGCGTTTGAGCGCTCGCGCGCCTGGCGCGATTCATGGCGAGATGACCTCGCTGCTGCCGGTCGAGGAGATCGACCGCGCAGATACACGTAAACGCCCTATATCGCGTCCCCGGAATGCAGTGGCGCCCCAGGTAACATCGTGTCACGTTACATGCAACGTCGTCCTTAACAGCGGCGCGCCTCGCGCCTCGCGCACGAACATTAAGCACGGGTGCGCACGCCTGTGGGAGGGATCCATGACTCTAGACGATTGCGGCGAAGGTGGGGCTTTGCTCCTTCGTCACGGCCGTGTTGACACCCCGCGCAAAGTGGACTTCTGGTACGATGCCGAGCAGCGCCTGAATCTGATCAATGACGGCGGGACCGTGGTTCCGTTTGCGCTGACCGCGCAATCGATGGCTTTCGCTAAGACGCAACAAGTCGAGCACGGCGAGGACTGACGCGGCCTGGGCGGCTCGTCGTGTCGAGCAAAGGGCATTCTACGATCCTGCTCCTGACGACAACGCAGGATGTCGCAGCTGATTTTGTGGTTCTGGCCCTGCAGCGCCTCGGTGTCGATTTCATTCGATTCAATGAGGACTTGGATCCATCGACCACGCAGTTCACTTGGGGGGCAGCCGAGTCGTTCGCGCACGTGGACGGTCGGATGCACAGCCTCGACTATCGTACGAGCGTTTGGTGCCGGCGGTTCGGACCCACGCGCCTCGCTTCGAGGAGCGACCGCCCATCGATCGAGCTATACATGGCCCACGAGGCCGCGACGGCCATCGTCGGCGTGCTCGAGAACGTACAGTCGTTTTGGATGAACAATCCGTGGCGTGCTCTCTACGCCGAGAACAAGGCCGTTCAGCTCAAGGTCGCGGCCCAGTTGGGGTTTACCGTGCCGCGGTCTATCGTCACTAACCATCCGGCGAGCGTCAAGCTTTTCCGAGGCGATCGCGCGGTGGTCGCAAAGCCCGTATCGGCTGGCAAAGTCGCCTTTGACGGGGGCGCAAGGCTCCTGTACACGACCGCCTTCGACAGTGATTGGGAGATCATCGACGGCCACATCGCCGCCTGCCCTATAATCGTACAGGATCGCATCGACAAGGCGTATGACCTGCGGATTACCGTAGTCGGCGAGCGTCTCTTCGCCACTCGTATCGTCGCGCCATCTGAGCCTGTTGACTGGCGCGCGGCTCCCGAGCACAGCGTCGAATACGAGGAGGCTACCATTCCCGACGACCTTTCGGCAAAGTGCCTCGAGCTACTAGCTGCTTTCGGCCTGTCATACGGTGCGATCGACATGGTCGTCGACAAGGCCGGGGCATTTTTCTTCCTCGAGTTGAATCCATCGGGACAGTGGGCGTGGCTCGAGCGAGCGACCGGCCAAGGCATCTCGGGCGCAATTGCGGCCACCCTTGTCTCGCGGAGCTGATAACTTGCGCAATCAGCTTTGGCCAACGGTTAGACCTGGCGATTACGTCAATCCGCCGAGAATCTGCACGCTACGACCGGCTCATCGACGCGTATGAAGAGTTCCCCTTCCGATGTCGACGACGCCGTCGCGGACATGGCTAAGGAGTTGGCTGCGCAGAACGCTGACCGACTGTCATCTGTGTACTCTCGAGGCCAGGCGTTGCTGCCTGGACTCGGGATCGCCACCGCGCTCATCGGCACCGTAGGATACGGGCTGCTCGTCAAGCAGGACGACTTTGCGAAGATTCCGGTCGCGACTCAGGTCCTCATGCTCGCTTTCTACTTCTGCGCTGTCGTCTACCTCGTGCGCAGTGGAGTCTTGGTCCTCGGCCTTCAAGGGAAGCAAACGTATAATATTCTTGGGCCCGATGAGATCATTCCGAACGCCGCCGTCACCACGGTCGCGGCGTACAAGCGTGGGATCGCGATTCGGCGCCTGAGATTTGTGACGGCCAACTACAAGATCATAAACAGGCTGATGGAAGCGTTGAGTGCGGCGCAGAACAATCTCCGTAATGCGACGCTGGCGCTCGCTGCAGGCGGTATTGCGCCGGTGCTGATCTGGTCTATCACGCACTTGTTCGGCGTCTTGGGCCGCCTGATCGCTTTTCAACACCGTTGAAGCACTGAGTGGTCGCCTGAATGACCTTCGCGTGCCCGGTACCCTCGGACGGACTCTGGGCGAAGGATGCGAGGTAAGCGGAAGAACCGGCCTTGGCGCCGCTGTGGAAATCTCCCTCGGCGTTCGTAACGCTCGCTACCGCCCGGACGCCGCGCTGTCACGAGCAACGACGCCGACGTGAGGACGCTCCGCGGTTCGCGAAATAGCTCCATCGTAATGCTCCCTTCTTGTCGCCGCCTCTTTGGAGGGACCCGAGCGCATAGGGCAACTGCGAGGTTCGAAGGTGCCCGGGCGATCTCGACGGGTTCGAGGCAGAACGGCGCGGCTTCGGCGGCTTGCCTCGCCATGCACAAGGCGTCCCCGACGAGTTAGAGGGCGTTGGCGAGGCTGGGGCCGTCGTCACCGCGGAATCCCTACGTGTTAAGGTCGCCATTCACCGATGGAGAAGGCCGGCGAAGTTGTTCACTTGCATCGCACCGATCCCCGACATTTGATCGTAACCCGTTTGCGCGTAATAGGGCGGGATGCTTCCTTGGATGATGTCGCGGAAGTACAGCGAAGAGCCCCTTCCTTCCGTAGCCGTTTGTGAGCCATGTCGCGTACAGCGTCACGTCGAAGTATCCCGAGCGCGAATTTTGGAGCTGGTTGATCTCGGCTAGCGCCGCCCCGAAGGTCGGCGACGATAGAGACGTTCCATCCCGACCGGGCAGATGAATGAGCCGTTGAAGTAGCCGCCTCGCCGGTAAGCGGGTCCGCGTCGAAGGCCAGGTCCGGGAGTTGCGGCCGCGCGCGATGATATTTGGCACGTTTTTCTGATACGAGGGAAGTTGAACACCACTGAGACGCCGACCGCCCGTTGCCGGCGCTTGACTTGCCTGGTCCAACCATTCGTGGTCTCTTGGCCGTCCTGTCTTGGACCGTGAGGACGTCGTGCCGCCACGGCGCGATGTTATGGGGAGTGGGTTGCGGCGAGCGGACGACTGGCTATCCTCCGCCGAGCAGCTGAAGCCGATGGAACCCGAAGTCGTTGGTAGCCCGAGTGGAACGTGATCCCTTCGGCCGAGCCCTGGCTCTCGATGGCATCGAGTGCTCTCGCCAACTGTACGTCGCCTGCTTACTCGCAAGCCGCCACAGCTCGAATTGAGCGTGTCGACGAGGTCGTCGCTCACCACCCGATTGAAGACGTCGATGGTCGGAGCGTCTGTCAGGTGGGAATCTCGTACAAGTAGAGCGCCGTGCCGGGAGCAAGGGAAACGAGCGTCTCGACGTCGAGCGCAGTTTCCGTCGGCACTCCCCGCGGGAACGCGGAGCGCCACCGTCGACCGCAAGGCGTACGGACGGCGGTCCGGTACGCGTAACGCCGAAATAGGCGAAGTACGCGGGCCCCCAGATCGCTGTCGAGGAATCTAGCGTCCATGTCGACCCCCGATGCTCGGCCCGTTCCAGTCGTTTCCGTTTACGGCCGGCAGATCGTAGGCGCTGACGAAGATCTGCGGCCCGTATCCGCCGACAGGACCGAACAAGGGGTAACCATCGTGCCGACGAGCGCGCCGGACGAGGCGTGAGGACCCCGGTGGACAGAGAAGTCGTGGAGGCGTGAAAGACGTGGGCATCGTCCAGTCCGAACACGCCCTAGGGCGAGTCGGCGATTCCAGGCGGGACGCCGCCGGGACTGACGTTGGTGTAGGTCAGCCCGGCCCCAGGGAAAGCACGCGATGGATTCGGTGTTGAAGTATCGAGCCGCTACGGGGGCGGACGCAGACGCATCGACAACGGAACCGTTGGGGAACGTGTGCGTGATCATAAATCCGCTCGCGTTGCAGCGCGCTGAGGACGTGCGCGATACTCCGCCCGCGTCGGGGAAAGTAGTGCAAATTGAGACGGTGTGAGGAACCGGTGGTAGAGTGCGAGCCGGGGATCGGCCTGTGCCTCGACGAGCCGGTCGAGTTCGGCCTCGTGGTGGTACTTCAGAGACGACCGCGATCTGCACGCGTACGGAAGCGGGCGCGAGCCGAGATCGCGCAAGCCCTCCAGGTTGCCGGTCTCGAGGGAGACTCGCCGCGGCTGCGGCCGTAACGGTTGCAAACGCGACAAGTCGTAGCGGCCAGGAAGCAAACGAGTAGGAAGGATCCCTCCTATAGTTTCAGCACGAAAACGGTACCGAGACCGTACGCGCCGCCGACCATCGTCGTCCCGTAGATGCCGCCCGTTCGCGCAGGTGACGAGGCCGGTCAACGGCTGCCACCATCAATGCCGCCTCGGAACGAGTGGGAAATAGTTCGGCATAACGCGACCCGCGGGCGTCAACTTGAAAATCGTACCTTGATTGGCCGCTGCCGCCCGACGAGGTCGTGCCGTATAATGCACCACCTTGCTCCAGCGAGCAACCCCCCGACGGGCAACGCTCCGTCGTTGCCGCGTAAACGCATAGAGAACGCTCTCCGTGTAGCCCGGACTCGGAGGGAGTGAGTTTAAAGACCGTACCTTGATCGTTCAGCGCCGCCGTATTCGGTCGTCCCGTAGAGTGCGCCGTTCTTGTCGGCGATCACCCCGCTAGCGGCACCCACCGTCGCGGACCGCCTTGGAAGAGGTAGACGACGACTGAACGTATAGCCGGATCCGGACGGCGTTAGCTTGTACACCACTCCGCACGCGTAGTAGTGATTGGGACAGTTTCCTCCCATCTGTGAGGTTCCATAGAACGCACCCGAGCCGTCGGCCAGAAGAGAGCCGGTCGGACCGGTTCCATCAGCGTAGTTTGGGCCACTCGAAAGGAACGGGAATGCGTAAAGCACCGCCTCCGAGTACGCCGATTTTTTTCCCGACGGGGTCAGTCTAAAAACGGTGCCCAACAGCGCCGAGGAACCGCCCCAAGTCGTCGTTCCAAAAAGGTTGCCTGACGTGTCGGCGATCAAGCCACCGTACGGCCAGTACCCATCGTATCCATTCGCGCTGCCTTGAAAATAGGAAATGATGCTCTCGATGTACCTGCTGCCCGACGGCGCGAGCTTGAATGCGGTGCCGCATCCTTGATACGCGCCCGTGCAGCCGCTGCTAGGGCTTTGCAGTCCGCCGGCAAGCGTCGTTCCATACAGCGCCCCTGCCTTATCCTCGATCAAGCCGGCTACGAGCCAGGCGCCATCGCGCTTGCCGCCCTTGAACCCGTGCAGGACGCTTTCCCCGTACCCGGATACCGCCGGCGTGAGTTTGAAGACGGTTCCGAGGTTCTTTCCACCACCGGACTGCGTCGTGCCGATGAGTGCACCGGTCCTATCAGCCAAAAGCGCCGCAGCCGGTAATGCACCGTCTTGGCCTCCCTTGAACGAGTAGAGTGTTTGATATTGCGCGCGAGGAGAGTGCCGATGCTCACCCGTCCGCAGCGGGTACGTCCGTTCAGCCGCTACGCCCACGGCCGAGGCGGCGGCTGTCACGAATACGACCGCCGCAACTGACCAGACTGCACGGTAAGTGGTTCGGCGCATCGCGGTCGCCAGGCGCACCGCATCCGTTGCTTGCGACATGCTATCCCTTTCTGAACGTGAGTGCTAATATAGTGCCGCCCGGCGACGCCACTTGGAACCCACAACCGGACAAGTTAACCGGACACTTAGCGGCCAACTTGTAAGGATGCAGTTCGCGGTAGCGCGAAGCACGACGCCGTGCACGAGGCGCGTACCCCGAGCTCGTCGGCCTTTGGCATCCTTCTGCGGCGCTACCGCCTGGGTGCCGGGCTCTCGCAACTGGCCCTCGCCGAGCGGGCTCGGATCAGTGCGGATGGCGTCGGTGCACTCGAGCGGGGAGAGCGGCGCACGCCGCAACGCGAAACGCTCGCGCTGCTCGCCGGGGCTCTGGGGCTCAGTACCGAGCAGCGCCAGGCTTTCGAGGCGGCCGCCACGCGTACGGGCGGACCGCGTTCGGGAAAAACCTCGGTTACGGCAGGTCCCTGGCGCGAGGCCGCGACTTCGAACCTTCCGCTCGCGCTGAGCACCTTTGTCGGCCGAGAGGTAGAGTTCGCGAAATCGGAGCGCTCGTGCGCGAGCATCGGTTCGTCACGTTGACCGGGGCCGGCGGGATCGGCAAGACTCAGATGGCTTTGCGGGTTGGGGCTACTCTCGTCGACTCCGCCGCTGCGCACGTGTGGCTGGTCGAACTCGCCCCCGTTGCGGTAGTTCCTCCCTCGTTGCCCCTGCGATCGCGGCTGCGCTAGGCGTCCAAGAATCTCCCAACCGCCCGCTGGTCGAGGCACTCATAACGTACCTTAAACATAGGAAACTCTGCTTGATTCTGGATAACTGCGAGCACGTCATCGCCGCCGCGGCGTCGGTTCCGAAAGCCTGTTGCGTGCATGCCCGGAGCTGCGGATCCTTGCGACCAGCCGCGAACCACTTAGGGTCGTCGGCGAGCACGCGTATCGGCTGCCCTCGCTTGGTGCTCCTTCGCTGGAAAACGCTCGTCGTCTGAGCGCCAATGAGGCCGCCAACTACGGATCGATCGTGCTCTTTGCCCAGCGCGCCCGAGCCCGTCGATCATCGCTTCGCGCTCAGCGATCAGAACGCGCCGGCCGTCGCTGAGGTCTGCTGGCGCTTGGACGGTATTCCGCTCGCGATCGAACTGGCCGCAGCGCGCGTGACCACGTTCCCGATCGAAGCCCTTTCGCAGCAGCTGGACAACCGTTTTCGCCTCCTTACCAGTGGTGGCCGAACAGCGCTGCCGCGTCAGCAGACGATGCGTGCGACCATCGACTGGAGCTACGATTTGCTATCTGCGCGCGAGCAGCGGTTCTTCGAGCATCTCTCAGTGTTCGCCGGCGGCTGCACGTTCGCCGTCGCGGCCGCTGTTTGCGGGGATGGGGGTACGGAAGGCGACGAGGCCGGTTCTGTTGAGTTGCTATCGTCGCTGGTAGATAAGTCGCTGGTCGTCACCGATTTCGAATGGAGCGAGCCGCGCTATCGGCTCTTGGAATCCTTCCGGCAGTATGCGCGCGAGAAGCTTGCGGCGCGGGGCGAAGCAGGCATCGTCGAGCAACGTCATGCTCTGGCGTATGCTGACCTAGCCGGACGGGCCCAACAATCATGGGATACAGCCTCAGACACTTGGGCGGACCTGTTCGAACCGGAGTTGGACAACTGGCGAGCGGCCTTGGAGTGGGCGCTCGCGGCCCGCGGCAACGTCGACTGGGGCGACGCCTAGTGGGCGACCTGAGCTACGTATGGATGCTCTTCGCGCGCAACGAGGGGCGGCGCTGGATCGTCACGGCGCTCGATCTCGTCGACGACCGAACGTCCCTGAATGTGATTGCAAAGCTCAACTATGCGAGGGCTTACCTCGGAGCGGACGCCAATGTGGACCTCGCTAGCAGCGAGGAGACTTGGGGGCTATACCGGGAGCTCGGCGACGAGTTCGGAGCCGTCCGCGCTCAGGGCCTCGCGGGCAAAGCGCTCGTCACACTAGGTCGAATTGCAGAGGCTGAGCCCCTGCTCCTCGAAGCCCTGTTGACAGCACGCAGGCTCGGCGCTCGCCGATGCCTGGCTGAATTACTCCGCTTCATCGCTAACGTTCGGACTCTGCGCGGTGACTTCGCCTCCGCACGCAGCGACCTCGCCGAGGCAGCAAGCATCTTCGCATCGATCGGCGCCGAAGAATCAGGGACCGTCAACGTTTCTTGGAATCTCGCCGATCTCGAGTTCATGGCCGGCGACGTGGAACTGGCACTGCGGCACGCCACCGACGCAGTTCGGATTCTTCGTGCAATGAACGACACCCAGAACCTCTCAGGCCTCCTCATCAATCTGTCGGAGTATCACATCGCGCTCGGACAATACGACGATGCGGAATCTTGCGCCGTCGAGGCGCTCGGCGTTGCGCACGAGCACCAGTTACCCGGCGATGCGGCGCGTGCGCTTCAACGCCTGGCGGAAATCGCGGTATTACGGCCGCACGAGACCGTTGAGCGCCGCTCTGAGGCATACAGCCAAGCCGCGGCTTTTGGGTTTCGCCGGCGCCCGGCTCGGCGCGCCCAACTCTGCTGAAGGGTCCGCCGAAGACGTTGAGCCCGATCGTGTCTTGGCCGTGCTGCACGCCGACCTCGGTGCCGAGGAAGTCGCGAACCTCATGACGGTGGGCGCGACGATGACGGAAGACCAGGCGATCGAGGACGCGTTGACGGTGGAGCGCGACTAGATGCGCTCGTGGCTGCGAGCGCCGGCGCTCGTTGCCGCAGTTTCGATTGCGGCGCTGGGATGCTCTCGCGTCGGGGGCCAGGTCAGCGTCGCGGGAAGCCAGGAACGATCCAGGGTATCCGCTCGCGGGTCTCAACGAACCTGACGACTTGAACCCCGACGGGGAAATGTCGGCCGACCCCGACCTTTCGATGTTCTGGGCCGGTTATCTGTCCAACTGGAGCGATCGGACGACTCGTTCCGGAGTTTGCCGACCGCGTTCCGACGCTGGAGAACGGCGACATTTCACGCGACGGGTTGACGATCGTCTATCGCTTGCGTCACAACGTCGCTGGCAAGACGGGGCACCGTTCAACGCCGATGACGTCATCTACAGGTGGCGTCAGGTGATGAACCCGCGAAACCTCGTAGTAACCGCATAGGCTACGACAA
This sequence comes from Vulcanimicrobiota bacterium, assembly GCA_963743605.1. GTDB lineage: Bacteria > Vulcanimicrobiota > Vulcanimicrobiia > Vulcanimicrobiales > Vulcanimicrobiaceae > CAVUQJ01. Next base: position 103,498 of record CAVUQJ010000011.1, read on the forward strand.
CGTGCGCGCCATCGAGCGGCGCGACGAGCAGACCATCGCCGGACACCTGAGGCGCCGCTTCGCGCCGTTCGTGGCGACGTTCTTTGCAATGGGGAACCATATGGACTGCATCTTGCCGCGGCACCTACTCAGCGGGTATGCCGACCTCAACCGCGTTCCGTACAATCGCTGCCGGTAGGAACCGGACCGTCCGCATGGTCACGTACGAACAGGGCGTGGGCATCCACTTCGTCGCCAATGATGGCTACTGGCGCGGCGCCCCAAGCTGCGCGAGGTCGACATTCGCTTCATCCCGAACGCCAACACGATTCTGACGATGCGAGCGGCACGAGATCGATCTCTACTACGGCGCGTCGGTGGTCCTTCGCTGATGCCCGGCACTTCGTTGGCGCGGCTCGGATCTTGCGCGTCGTCTGGGCATGCGCATGATCCTCACCCCTTTGGCAGGTCGGGACATCGGGCTCAATATGAGCGTCCCCGCGCTATGCGACGTGCGGGTGCGCGGGCGCTCGCGTATGCAACCGATCGCGCTGCCCTCGTCGCCAAGGTGATCCACGGCGTCAGCTCTGGCCGACGGCGACCAGCCGTCGTTCTCCTGGGCGGACGATCGCGGGATTCGCACGATACCGCACGATCCGCGGCGCGGCGGCGCTTGCTGGACGCGGCCGGGTGGCGTTTGGGACCCGAGGTTCCGGCGGCGCGACGGCGGCTGCGGCTAGCACTCGCGGGGAGCGAAAGTTCGGGAGGCAGCACGGCGCGAGGCTCTCGTCCAGCAAGAGTGGCGAGAACTCGGAGTCGACGCGACGATCAAGAACTACTCCGCCGCGCAGCTCTACGGCACTTCGACCGGCGGCATCGAGCAGTCGGGCAAGTTCGACGTCGCCTTCGAGAGCTGGGCCACCGGAACGGATCCCGACGACTCGGTCATCTTCGCCTGCTGGATGGCGCCGCCGGCCGGTTGGAATATCTATCATTTGTGCAGCCCGGCTGGACGAGCGGAGCACGGCGCTGGCGAATTACGACCGAGGGACGCGGGCGCCGCCTATCGCCGGGTCCAGGAGGTCGTCGCCGACCAGGTGCCGATGATCGTGCTGTCGGTGTCGAGGCGCTGGATCTCGTGAGCGTGACCTGCGCGGCTATCGCCCCGCTCATGTCGTCACGCCATTTTGGAACACCTGGGAATGGTCGATCTAGCGGGCGTATCGCCGCCCCGTCCCACAAACGTGCGCAAGGACGGTACGGCGCGATCGGTACGAGTCGCTCGGGAATGGCAGGCGACGACCTCCGCGGGCGGCTCGACGCACGAGGTGGCGCTGTCGCCGTATCGTAGATACACCGCCTGGAGGTCTTGACGATGGCGAAATACTTGGTGGAAGTACGATACACGGCCGAGGGCACGAAGGGCGTGCTGAAAGACGGCGGGACCGGCCGGTACAAGGCCGTCGCCGATTTCATGACTTCGCTGAAAGGGAAGCTCGAAGCGTTCTACTTCACGTTTGGCGAGCACGACGCGATCCTCATCATCGATCTTCCCGATCCCGAGAGCGCCTTGGCCGTCGCGATGAGCGTGCGCGCTACGGGCGCGATCCACAGCAAGATACTCCGCTGCTGCCCGTCGAGGAAATCGACCGCGCCGTCGGGCTTCACGTTCACTACCGCGCTCCGGGAACGTAGTCTCGGGCCCCGTCCTCAGTCGCCGTGGTGGACCGCGAAGATCGCTCCCGCGCCGTCGAGCGCCATGCCGAACGGTGCTGCGACACCCCCGCGCGCGGCGCCGATCCTGCGCACCGGGGCAACGTCGCCGCTTGCGGGGGATCGTAGATCAGAATCGCGCCCACTGTGCCGGGGAGTCCATGGTCGCTGACGTATACGTCCCCGCGCGGACCAATGGCGATGCCGCTGGCGGCGCCCATCTCCGTAGCCGGTCCGGCGATCGTCCGCGTGGGCGCGACGTTCCCGTGCGCACCGGCGGCGTAGATCGTTACGCTCGAACCGCCGCGGGGTGCGTTCACGACGAACATTCGCCCCGCAGCATCGGTCGCGATACCGTAGGGCTCCGCTAACGCGGCGTGCGCACCGCTGATCACGCGCGCCGGCGCCGCGTCACCGTCGGCATCGTGCGAGTAGATCGTCACACTGCTCGGCTTCAAATTCGCGACGTAGAGGCTTCCCGCAGCGTCGAGCGCGATGCTCGTCGGAGCGCCGAGATGCGTGCGCCGGCCGCGGATCCTGCGCACCGGAACGGCGTCGCCGTAGGCGCCCGGAGCATACATGGTGACGTCGTTGCCGGACCGGTTGACGAGTGAACGTCGCCGCTGTGATCGACGGCAATCCCGGTCGGCTTATCGAGCCCGGTATGCGGACCGCCGATCGTCCGGACCGGAGCAGCGTCGCCGTCGGCATCTGAGGCGTACACCGTGACGCTGTTGCTCGCGCGGTTGGCGACGAAGAGCGCATCGCCGCCGACGATCACGGCGCTGGGAAACGCCAGCCCGGTGCGAGGTCCTCGGATCGTTCGCAGCGGCACGGCGTCGTTGGCGGCACCCGGGGCGTAGACGATGACGCTGTCGACCGGCTCCTTTGCGTCGCCGGTACCGGCTGCGATAGCAATGGCGGCCGTGACTGCCGCCGCCAAACGCCATTTCGTCATGCTCCAGATTCCCTCAGGTGGGCGAGGCGTTACCTGCGTTCGCGCCGCCGAGCTCTATGTTCACTATCGCGCCCCCGGCACCGTTATGCGGAAGATCGAGCCGTCGCCGTTCTTGCCGCCCCCGCTCGTCGTTCCGTAGAGCGCGCCGTCGGAGCCCTGGATCATCGCCGCCTCCGAGTTGGAGCCGTCGCGCCCTTGAAGACGTGCAGCGTCGAGAAGCTTCCATCGAGTCCGATCCGAAAGATCGTCCCGCAGCCGTGCGTGTAGCGGACCGCATCGAGCCTTGCCGCCACTCGAAGTCGTGCCGTAGAGATTGCCGTCGGACGCCTGCACCAGCGGCGCCGACGGGCCGGTTCCATCCGTGCCCGCGAAATTGTGGACGACCATTAACGTGCCTGAAGGCGTTAGGCGGTAAACCGTCCCGCAGCCCCGGATGAAGCGTTTGCGACACGTCGAAAGGTCGCCGCCGCCGGACGCAGCTCCGTAAAAGTTGCCGTCACTCGCTCGAATGACGCCGGCAGCTAGATAGCTCCCGTCGGTCGGCATGAAGGTGTGGAGCGTCGCATATCCACCGGAGGGGGTCACTCGCAAAGACGGAACCCGTGTGCGTTGCGTCTGCCTTGCTCGATGGTACCGTAGAAGTTCCCATCGGTGGCGCGTATGATCCCGCTCGGCACCATGCCGACGCTCGGGTCGCCCGTTCCAAAGGTCTTAAGCGTGGTGAGCGACGCTGCCGGCGAGGTGAAATATCGTCCCATATTCGGAGCCGAGGCCCGCCGTCTGCGTGATGCCGTAGAAGTCGGCGCTCGCCACCGGAAACCATGGTCTTGGGCTGACCGCCGTCTGCGTCGCCGCTGAACGCGTACAGCGTCTTGAGCCTGGTGTCCACGGATACTGGAACACGGTGCCGTTGCCGGCTGCTGCCACCGTAATAGCTCGTGCCGAAATACCCGCCGTTCCGCCGGCGAGCAAACCCATCGCAGGATTCGCTCCATCGGGGCCAGAGAAGCGGTAGCAGAACCTTGTATTGACCGTTGACGAAGGTGAAGATCAAGCCGCAACCCAACGATGGAACAGGGAAATCCGCTGCCCGAGTTGCCGCCGCCGTAGGTCGTGCCGATGAACCCGCCGGCGATGGCGAGCAGTTCGTTCGGGCTGTAGCCGTTGGTGAAATCGAACGAGAACAGCGACTGGAATTGCGTTGGGCTGCGGCTGCCCGGATGGCGACGCGACGCGCCGCTGGTGAGGATTGCCGCGGCGGCTGTGCCCCCACGTCGCGAGCATGAGGAGCCAAACACCAACCATCGCACGACCAACCACGTACGTCCTCCGGAAATCGAGGTTGGAGACAGCGTACTCCAGGTGTCGCGGCGCCGCAATCGCCCATCTGGAGGGTTCCAGCTCCCGATTGTGGGGGTTCTCCCACTACGTCGAGGAGTGGCTTCGCGCTACGATGCGTCCATCCACACGACGTATGGGAGACGCGCAGATGTTGACATTCACCGGCACGCGACGATTGGTTTCATGCCTCGGGCTCGCAAGCCTCATGGGGGCGCCGCTCGCGTTGGGCGCGTGCTCGGGAGGGAGCCAACCCGCGGGCGGCCAGGCTGCAGCGGGCGTGCTCCCGGCGGATGGCCAGGCGAGCCGGCACCCGGACCGCGTCTTTCGGCGGCCCGTCTCGGATGCGAACACGAAACTCGTCTTCGTGTCGAACACCGTTTCGGCGGTCGTCGACGCGTTCAATCCGGCGAACGGCCAGATCATGTATCAGATCACCGACGGGATGGCCGAACCCTACGGGCTCGCCGTCGACCAGGCGGGCAACCTGTACGTCGCTAACACCGCCGGAGCCGACGTGACGGTGTTTGCCCCCGGCACGACGACCCGCATGGCGACCCTCGCCGACACCGGTCAGCAGCCGGTCAACGTCGCGGTGCGCGGCGACGGCACGGTGTACGTCGCGAACATCGGCGGCAGCGTCAACGTCTACCGGCCGGGGCAGACCTCGCCGGCCTATTCGCTCACGAATTCGAACCTGCTGCGCGTCTACGGCGTGGCCCTCAACGCGAACGGCGTGCTGTACGTTTCGGGGCGCGATGCCGGCTCTTTCCCGCACGTCGTCGCGTTCAAGCGCGACGCCAAGAAGGGAACGGACCTAGGACTGACCGGGCTCGTGCTCGCGTACGGACTCGCCTTCGATCACTCGGGCAACTTCCTGGTCGTCGATACGAACGCCCCGGCCGTCAACGTCTTCGCGGTCGGGCAGACGGCAGCGTCGCGAGCGTTTGCGCAGATTGGGCAGCCGACCTACCTCGCTTTCGACAAAGGGTTGAACGACGTTTACGTCGCCGATAACAATACCGACGCCGTCGAGGTGTACGCGTACCCGAGCGGCGCGCGGGTCGGAACGATTCCGGATATCACCGGGGCGTTCGTCGGTGGCGTCGCGGTTTCTCCGGCCGCCAAGCTCTAACACTGCGGAGACCGGGCGGCCAGGATGGCTTCCCGGGTGGGCGAACCACCGGGTGCGACTCGTTCGCACCCTATGGTTTCGCGCAGGATCGTTTGCCCTGCGTTTGTCGGACGCACGGCGGAACTCGAGCACCTTTCCGCCCGGCGCGCGTCGGCGGCAGACGGGCACGGCGGCCTCGTGCTCGTCAGCGGCGACGCCGGGATCGGAAAGTCGCGACTGCTGACGGAGTTTCGCGACCACGTGAATCCGCGCGCGACGCTTGTCGGCGTGGGTGCGTGCCGCGAGTTCGCACAAAAGCCGCTCGGTCCCATCGCGGACGTGCTCGATCGCCTCGCCGCAAAGGTTTTCGGCGCGCCGGCTCAATGGCACGCACGTTCGAAGGCCGAGCAACTGGACGTCATCGCGTCCACGTTCGCCGCGTTGGCCGCGCGCCGCACGGCCGTCGTGCTGTTGGAAGACCTCCAGTGGGCCAACGTCGAGCTGCTGCAGACGTTGGCCGTGTTGGCGCAGCGGGCAGCGTCGCAGCGATTGCTGCTCGTCGCCACCTATCGCGGCAACGAGGTCGACGCAGCGCGCCCCGGGTTCGCGCTGTTCGGACGGCTTTTGCGCGAGCCGAGCGCGTCGCTCGTCGTGCTGGAGCCGCTCGGCGCCGCTGCGATGGACGAACTCATTCGTGCCTCGCTCGCCGATCGCGCGACGCTGCCCTCGGCAGTGCTGCACGAAGTCCGCCGGCGGGCGGACGGCAATGCGTTCTTCGCCGAGGAACTGCTGCGGGACGCGGTGGACCGTTACGCGTCGGGCGATGCGGTGCAGCCGAACGCGGTGCCGCTCTCGCTCCAGGCCGTCGTGATGACCCGATTGGAGCGCTGCACGGTCGGGGAGCGCGCATTGCTCGCGCGCGCCTCGTTGTTCGGTGTGCGCTTTCGGGCGAGACTGCTGCGCGAGATCTTCGGTGAGAGCGCTCAGGAGCAGTCGGCGGCGCTCGACGCGCTACGCGAACTCCAGTTGATCGATTCCACCGACGCGACCGAAACCGAGTACCGATTCCGCCACGCGCTGACTCGCGACATCGTCTACGGCGATTTGGAAGCGACGCAGACCCGGCTCCTCCACGCGCAGATCGCGGAGTTCCTGGCGGCGGCGGCGCAGGCGGGTAACGAGCCCGAGGAACTCGCCCACCATTTCTGGCACGCCGGAATGTTCGCGCAAGCGGCGCCGTACTGCGAAGCGTCCGGCGACGCGGCGGCGGCCGTGCACGCGTACGAGGATGCGGCGGCGTGGTACGACCGCGCCGTCACCGGCTTCGGCGAAGAGAAACCCGAGATCGCGCGCGTCCTGCTCAAGGCAGGCTTCGCGGTCGTGCTCGGAGACGCAGTCGACCGGGCGGCGGCGCTGTACGCGCGAGCGGCGGACCTGCACCTGGAACTCGGCAACGTCAACGACTTCGTCAAGGCGCGTGTCCTGATGGCGGGGCCGATCGCGGACAACGGGCGACCGGGCGAGGCCGTGGCGATCCTCGAGTCGACGCTCCGCACCGCGGCGGATCGAGTCGATCCACCGTTCCACCACCGGTTGCTGGTGCGCCTCGCGAACCTCTACGCGCTCACCGCCAGGGATGACGACGCGTGGCGCTGCGTCGAGGCCGTCGATGCGGCGAGCGTCGAGCCCGGTTCGACCCTCGAGGCGGAGTACGCGTTCCTGCGCAGCAAACTGCACGCGCGTCGCGGCGACTCGAAAGCCTGGCGCGAACTGACCGAGCGGGGCATCGTTGCGTTCGACTTGAGCGGCGCGCTGCCCGACAACCGTCGCGTCGCGTTTTCAAACGCGGGACTCCAAGCCCTGCACCTCGGCGAGACGTGGCTCGCGCGTTCGTATCTGACGCGCGCGTTGCAGTTGGCGCGGACGACCGGCGTCGGGGTCGCGTTCGAGGCCGCCGCGCTCGGCGAGGTAGAATTGCACGCTGGGAACTACTCGGCCGCGCGTGAGCTGCTGCGCCACGCGCAACCGGCCCGGCGCTTCCAGGCGCGCGCCCAGGTCGCCATGGTCGATGCGGCGCTGACGTTGCTCGCCGCCGACAAGGCGCTCCACGACTGTCTCGACCCCGCGCTGCTCGAGGAGGCGGAAGCTGCGGGGGACGAGGCCGTTAGAGTACGCCTCGCCTGCGCCTTCGCGCCGGTGCTCGTGGCGTTAGACCGGAGCGGCGAGGCGAACGCCATGCTCGCGCGCGCGCGGGACGGGATCCACACACCGTTCGGCATGGCGCAGCCCATCGTGACGATCGCGCTGAACGCGCCGGAACTGGTCGAGCCGCTCCGCCCGGCGATTGCAGAAGCGGCGGCGCGCGGCGGTGATCGCATCGGCATGGCGCTGCTGAACGTCGTCGACGCCGCGCTCGCCGGGATTCGCGGCGACGGCGCTGCCGCGCAGGCGTCCGGACTCGCCGGTGCGCGGGCCTTCGAGGCGATCGGTTGGCCGTGGCATGAGGCGCGCTGTCGCGAGTTCGCCGGCGACGCATCGGGAGCGCTTGGGATCTATCGCCGGATCGGCGCCGTCCGCGACGTTCGCCGGCTGGAGCGGCACGCGGCCGCCGGCTCGGTTCCGGGCGGTGTGCTCACGCGGCGCGAACGCGAGCTTGCCGCGCAGGTCGCCGCCGGCAAACCGAATCGCGCAGCGGCGGCGGCCCTTTCGATCTCCGAAAAGGCGGTCGAGAAATACCTGACCTCGATCTACGCGAAACTCGGCCTCCGATCGCGCACCGAACTTGCGGCCTACATCGCCTCGCGCCGCGGAGGCTAGCGTGATGTCCCCTCTCATCGCCACCTCCGTTAGAAGCGCTCAGTGCGGGAGGAGAGTGGCGAAGGTCGCTGCTCGCATCGCTCCGATTCCTGTCATCTGATCGTAGCCCGGGCCGGCGCCGTAGGGCGGGATGTTCCCTATCGTGATGTCGCGCAAATACGGTGCCGCCGGGTTGCCGTAACCGTTCGCGAGCCACGTTTGATAGAGCGTGACGTTGAAGTACCCGGCCCGCGAGTTTTGGAGTTGGTCGATCTCCGTGAGCGCCGCTGAGAAGATCGGCGACGCGAGCGACGTTCCGTACTCCCGCTCGAAGTTTCCATTGTAATAGAGCGACGTGGCGGATTGCGAACCGCCATCAAAGGAAATATCCGGTATGTTTCGTCCGCGCGCGATCACGTTCGGGACGCCCTGCTGATAGGTGGGGACGGGAAAGATCACGGAGACGCCGCCGCCCGACGCACCGTCGACCGTGTTCCAGCCGACTTCGCTGGTCTCTTGGCCGGTGGCCTGGTTCACTTGAAGGGTCGTGCCCCCGATGGCGACGTTATGCGGGACATCCGACGGAGTTGAGACGCTGACCTTATGCGGACAGCCGTATGGTTGGATCGCGCCGTTATCGCCGGTGGCTGAATTGAAGGTGATGCCCTGCGCGGCGCCCTGCTCCATGATCGCGTCGACGGCTTTGGAGTAGCCCGGGTTATGGTAGTTCAACTTGGTTTCGCAATACCCGTAACTTTCGTTCACCGTGTCGACCAGATTGTCGTTGACGACCGTATTATCGATATCGATAAAATCTTTGTTCGTCAAGCTGTACGGCGCCAGGTAGACGTAGAGCGCCGTGCCGGGAGCCAGCGAGACGATCGTCTCCACATCCAGCGTCGTTTCGGTTGAGTCGGTGCTTAGCCCGGGTGGTGCGCCACCGTCGACGGGCACGCGAACCGTGGCCGGTCCGGTGCGCGTGACTCCGAAATACGACAGGAGCTTCCCCAGGTCCGAATCGAGGAAATCGGCGTCGGTCGCGACGCCGGTGGCGCGCCCCGTCCCCGTGACGCCGCTTAGCGCCGGCAGGTCGTAGGCGTTGACGAATATCGATGGCCCGTAGCCGCCGTTCGGGCCGAAGAGCGGCACGCCGTTGAAGCGGGTGTTGGGACGAATCGGAGGCGGAGTACCAATCGGCGACCGCCCCGAGGCCGGGTGCATCCGGATCGTCGTATCGAGCCCGGCGACGGCCTGCACGAATAACCCGATCTCGGCGGGGACGGTGGCCGGCGTTACGTTGGTGTATGCCAGCCCGACACCCGGCGCCAGAACGCGATGGATGTCGGTGTCGAAAAATCGCGCCGCGATCGGGGCCGGAGCGGACGCGTCGACGACGCTGCGGTTCGCGAAAACGTGCGTGATCGTAAAGCCCCCGCGCACGAGGGCCGACACCACGCCGCCATATTCCGCGGGCGTCGGCGAGAAGTACGAGCGAAACTGCGCCGGTGCGAGGAAATGGTGGTACAGCGCAGACTTGGGGCTCGCCTGCTCCTCCACGAGCCGGTCCAACTCGGCGGCGTTGTGGTACTTGAGCATGACCGCAACGTGAACGCGGACGGATCTGGGGGCACGTCCGAGGTCGCGAACTCCCTGTTGCCCTCCGGAGTCGGCGGCCATCGCTGCGGCGACTCCGGACAGTCCGAGCGTCAACGCCGCACCTGCGGCGACGGCGCGTGATAGAAACATCATGGCAAGGTCCTCCACAGCCTATTGCGTCAACTTGAAGACGGTACCGGCGTCGGCGGCTCCGCCGTGCAACGTCGTCCCGTAAAGCGCTCCGCTAGCGTCGGCGATCAGGGCGGCGTACGGCACGGCGCCGTCGGCGCCGCCTTGGAACGAGTACAGAACGTGTTCGGTATAGTTCGATCCCGATGGAGTCAATTTGAAAACGATCCCAAGGTTTGCCGATCCACCCAAGGCCGTCGTACCGTAGAGCGCGCCGCTGGAGTCGGAGATAAGACTCGCCATCGGCAGGCCCCCGTCGCCGCTGCCGCCCTGGAACGTATACAGGATGCTCTCGCTGTAGGTCGATCCCGACGGCGTCAGTTTGAAAACGATCCCTTGGCCGGGCGTGCCACCGAACGGCGTCGTTCCATACAGGGCTCCCTTGCCGTCCAGGATGACGCCCGCGACGGGAAACGCACCGTCGGTGCGGTCTGCAAATGAGTGCAGGACGCTCTCTGAATATCCGCTTGCCGAGGGCGTAAGCTTGAAGACTACGCCGCATTCTTCGTTTTGGTCCTCACAGGTGTTCTCATTGCCACCGTACTGCGCCGTTCCGTACAGCGCCCCGCTGGAGTCGGCGATGAGCGGCGCCGCGGGAATGGAGCCTTGGGGGAGATCGGGCGGCCCGTTTTTGTTGAAGGGAAACGCGTAGATCATCTTCTCAGTATACGTGGGATCCTGGCATCAGCGTGAAAATGGCGCCGACGCCTGGTGGGCCGATTCCGCCGGTCTGGGCCGTGCCG
>CAVUQJ010000012.1:0-119882 GCA_963743605.1 Vulcanimicrobiota bacterium
TGTGGGGAGGGGGGGGTGGGGGGTCGGGAGGTGACCCTCGGCGAAGACGCGCTGCAAAAGCCCTCCACCATCTCGCGTCACCTCCCGACCCCCACCCCAACCCCTCCCCACAAGGGGGAGGGGCTAAAAGGCGGTGCCCGTGACGCTTGGCGCGGGCCTTGCTATGAAATCGTCTGCAAGAGAATCCGGCCGGCCGGGCGCCGAGCGGAGCGAAAACATGGCAGACATCATCGACAGGCTCGAAGAGCGCCGCGAAAGCGCCCGCGCGGGCGGCGGCCAGGCGCGGATCGACGCCCAGCAAAGCGCGGCAAGCTCACGGCGCGCGAGCGGGTCGAGCTGCTCATGGACCGCGACTCGTTCCAGGAGCTCGACATGTTCGTCGAGCACCGCTCCACCGATTTCGGCATGGAGAAGTCGCACATCGCCGGCGACGGCGTCGTCACCGGCTGGGGCACCGTGAACGGCCGCACCGTCTTCACCTTCGCCAAGGATTTCACCGTGTTCGGCGGCTCGCTGTCGGAGACGCATGCGCAGAAGATCATCAAAATCCAGGACATGGCGATGCGCGCCCGCGCGCCGATCGTCGGCCTGTTCGATGCCGGCGGCGCCCGCATCCAGGAAGGCGTCGCGGCGCTCGGCGGCTACGGCGAGGTGTTCAAGAGGAACGTCATCGCCTCGGGCGTCATCCCGCAGATTTCCGTGATCATGGGCCCGTGCGCCGGCGGCGACGTCTATTCGCCGGCGATGACCGATTTCATCTTCATGGTGCGCGACACCAGCTACATGTTCGTCACCGGGCCCGACGTGGTCAAAACCGTGACCAACGAGATCGTCACCGCCGAAGAGCTCGGCGGCGCGTCCGTGCACGCCACCAAATCCTCGATCGCCGACGGCGCCTACGACAACGACGTGGAATGTCTGCTGCAGATGCGCCGGCTGCTCGATTTCCTGCCGGCGAATTTTTCCGCCGGCGCTCCCGAATGGCCGTCGTTCGACGACACCGAGCGCACCGACCCGTCGCTGGATACGCTGATCCCCGACAATCCCAAACAAGCCCTACGACATCAAGGAACTGATCCTCAAAGTTCTGGACGAGGGCGACTTCTTCGAGCTGTCCGAAGCCTTCGCCCGCAACATCGTCATCGGGCTCGGCCGCATCGCCGGCCGCACCGTGGGTGTCGTCGCCAACCAGCCGATGGTGCTGGCCGGCGTGCTCGACAGCGACGCCAGCCGCAAGGCGGCGCGCTTCGTGCGCTTCTGCGACGCCTTCAACATCCCGATCGTCACCTTCGTCGACGTGCCGGGATTTCTGCCGGGCACCGCGCAGGAATACGGCGGCCTGATCAAGCACGGCGCCAAACTGTTGTTCGCCTATTCGCAGGCGCAGCGTGCCGCTGGTCACCGTGATCACGCGAAAAGCGTTCGGCGGCGCCTACGACGTGATGGCGTCAAAACACATCGGCGGCGACGTCAACTACGCCTGGCCGACCGCGCAGATCGCGGTGATGGGCGCCAAGGGCGCGGTCGAGATCATCTTCCGCGCCGACATCGGCGACGCCGAAAAAATCGCCGCGCGCACGAAGGAATACGAAGAGCGGTTTTTGTCGCCGTTCATCGCCGCCGAGCGCGGCTACATCGACGACGTGATCATGCCGCAGGCGACGCGGCCGCGCATTGCGCGGGCGCTGGCGATGCTGCGGGGGAAGACGGTGGAGATGCCGGGGCGGAAGCACGATAATTTGCCGGTGTAGGCAAAGCGGTCGCGGCAGCTCGAAAAAAGAGTTCTGGCGTTACGAGCGCGTGGAATGAGCACTTTGGAGCTTGATGTCGGCGACCTGAAACCGCGCGCGGTAGAGTTCCGCGTGGACCCATATCGCGCTCCTTGAGACCTTCGGGGAATCCCCAGGCCCCGGATAAAGAAGCATTAGGAGTGGACGTGGCTCTGTTCAGCTACGTCGCGACCTTCGGTGACAAGCATGTTCCGGGTCAGATAACAGCAACCTCGGCCGAAGAGGCTATTGGAGCTTACTTCGATCACTATTATCCCCGTCAGCGACGGCTTCTAGGGGATGCGCCTGAAATCGATTCGAAGCACATCGTTCTCACCGATCGAATGGAAGGGTTGAGGAATATGTGGCTTTGCCAGGCTGGTAGGGATGGTCGATGGATTACGCCCTTCTTTGCAGAAACGGTCGCATAGGTTCGCGCGTAGCCACGCATGGCCGCCCCGCGCGGTCACCTCGGCTGACGGCGAACAAGCGGACGATTCTGTCCATGATGAGGTCCAACGAATCCCCAGTGATTGATAAGCCGTGCGCTTCGCTGCGTTCAGCCCACCCAACGTGCTTACAATAGCCAGTCTTATCAGCGAAGGAGAATCGAAATGTCAGGGCAGCCGAATTTGAAGTCACAAGCAATAGTGCCAACCAAAGACAACCCGTCCCGCCGCTACCTCGTCACCGGCGCGGCCGTAGTCGCCGCTCTTGGCGGCGTAACGACCGATGCCCTGGCGCAAGGCGCGGCGGGGAATTTGCGCTTCCTCAATCCGCCGACCAGCTTCAAGAACCCGGGCTTCAATCATGCGGTCGAGGCGACCGGGCCGGGGCGCATTCTCTACATCGCCGGCCAGCAAGGCCGCGACATCGACAACAAGATCGTCGGCGCGCCGGGCGATTTTCGGGCGCAGGCGGAGCAGGCGTTCCTCAACATCAAGGGCGCGCTTGGCGCGGCCGGCGGCGGCTTCGAGCACGTCGTAAAACTCTGCCATTATTTCATCGACCTGCAGGCGCACTTCCGCATGATGCGCGATATCCGGCTCAAATATTTCGATCCGGCGCGCATGCCGGCCTCGACCATGATCCAGGTCGGCGCGCTGACCGACGAGAAGGCGATTTACGAGGTCGATGTGGTGGCCGTGCTGCCGCCGGCGTGAGTGCGATGTTTTTGGGTGGTGGGCTCAGCACATTTGGGATGACGCAGCAGCGGAATTCCCTTAAATCGCACGGACGACCGCAAGCGCAGAGAAATTTGAAGTCAAGGATGGCCCTTAGCCGTCAAAGACGCACGTAAACGCGCTTAGGGCCACCGCCGCAGGCGGTGACCCCTATGGGTCGTCCTTGAGTTCAAATTCTCTCTGCGCTCCAATGTGGCCGTGCAATTTAAGGGAAAGTGTGAAAGGCGCGCCAGCCTGCGACGTTGGGAGGCTTAGAATGCGTATTTGGGCGACCGCCATGGCTTGCGGAATTTTCTTGGCGCTGTGTGGCAACGCGGCACGAAGCGACACCGACGAATGCCGGGATGCGCTCGACCACTACAATGCGGCCCGGAGCGACGTTTCCAGCGCGCTGCGCCAATACGGACGGTGCGTGTCCGAGAGCAAAGGTCACGACGACTGCGCTTCCGAATTCTCGACGTTACATTCCGCCCAGGACGATTTTGAATCCGCGGTGTCGGAGTATCAAGATAAATGCTCTGATTGATCCGCGAGCGAGGTATTTCGGGAGCATGTGGACTGCGGTCTGTAAAGTGCGCCGGGGATGGCCTATGATCCGCTCAGAAATAACCGGAAGGAAACATGCCATGCTCAAAAAATCCATCATCGTCGCCACCACCGCACTCGCCATCGGCGGCGCTGGCGGCGCATTCCTTCATGCTCAGACCGCAGTGCCGCCGGCCTATCTGATTGCTCATGTGCAGGTGACCGATCCCGAGGGGTGGAAACAATACGTGACGGCGCTGCCCGCAACGCTGGCGCCCTATCACGTCAAGACGCTGGCGCGCGCGCCTGGCGTGGCCCTGGATGCTTCGACACCGCCGGCCGGGAGCACCGTGATCCTGGCGTTCAACAGCATGGACGATCTCAAAGCGTGGTGGAATTCGCCGGCCTATCAGGCGATCATTCCGCTGCGCGAGAAGTCCGCAAAGACCATTGCCTATGCGCTCCCGGGAATGCCCCCGTCTTAACCGACCGCTGGAAGGACCATCACTTGCAGAAACATCTCATTGTCATCGCGCTGGCGCCAATTGCGTTGTTCTTGGCCGCCAGCGCACCCGTTCACGCGCAGGAGACTTTTCCCTCGCGTCCCATCACGTTGATCGTGCCATTCCCGCCGGGCGGCTCGACCGACGTCGCCGGGCGCATCATCGCCGACAAGATGGGGGCGTTCCTCGGCCAGCCGGTGATCGTCGAGAATGTCGGCGGCGCCGGCGGCTCGATCGGCGTCGGGCGGCTCTCGCGCGCCACGCCCGACGGCTACACCATCGACATCGGCCAGTGGGACACCCATGTCGGCAGCATCATCTACAATCTCAACTACGATTTGCAGACGGATTTTGAGCCGATCGGGTTGATCTCGCTCAATCCGCAGCTTCTGGTCGCCACGAAGGCGCTGCCGGCGGACGACCTCAAGGCACTGGTTGCCTGGATGAAGGCGCATCCCGGCGACGCAAAATTCGTCAACCAGAACGCGGCGGCGCAGGTGAGCGGACTTTTGCTGCAAAAGCTCACCGATACCAAAGTGCTGTTCATTCCTTATCGCGGCGCCGGCCCGGCCATGACCGATCTGATCTCCGGCCAGGTCGACCTTCTGGTCGCGCAAGGCGCCGTGACGCTGCCGCAGATCCGCTCCGGCGCCATCAAGGCGATCGTCAACATGTCGCCGCAACGCTCCGGCGCGATCCCGGACATCCCGACCTCCGACGAAGCCGGCGTGCCCGGGCTCTACATGTCGGGATGGTTCGGCCTGTTCGCGCCCAAAGGCACGCCGCGGGCCATCATCGCCAAGCTCAACGATGCGATGGTAGAGGCGCTGGCCGATCCGAAAGTTCGCATGCGGTTCGCCGAGCTCGGGCTCGATATCGCTGCCGCGCGCGCAGCAGACCCCGGCGGGGCTTGCCGCGTTCCACAAGGCCGAAATCGAAAAGTGGTGGCCGATCATCAAGGCCGCCGGCATCCGCGGCGAGTAGGGGGGACGATGCCCAAAGCCTATTTCATGGTGCGCTCGGTGGTCGAAGAACCGCTGCGGCAGAAATTCGATCATTGGTATTCGACCCACCACCTGCCGATGGCGCTTGCCGAATTCAAGGCTGAGAAATGCTGGCGCTTCTGGAGCGCGGCAGACGCCGGCGTGCACTACGCGGCCTATCAGTTTCCCGACATGGCGCGGCTCGATGCGGCGCTCAAGTCCGACGGTTTCAAGGGGTTGGTCGCCGATTTCGACCAGGCCTGGCCGAGCGGCGTCACGCGCACGCGCGATATGGTGAATTTGGCCGAAGAGCGCAGCGCGCAATAACGCGATGTCGGTTGCGGAACCGCGTTACCGATGATTGCGGACTGGACTCAATCGCGCTAAATTCGCGCGGTGACGTGAGGGAGGCAGTGATGGGTTCTTTGAGCCGCTGCATTTTGCAGCTCAGTGTGAGTGCCGCGTTGCTTGCGGCACCGGCGCTGTGGGCAGCGCAAGCTCACGCCCAGGATGCGCCAAAGCCGGCGCAGCAAAACAGCGGCTCCCAGCAGGCTCCCAGCACGAAATCGCTGTCCAACACCGCACCCAAGGCGATCCTCGTCGATCCCTGCAAAGCCAAAAACCCACCGTCGTATTGTGGCAAACACTGATCGCAAACGCCATTCCGAGAGACTGGGCACGGTGCTGTCCTATCTTGTCTCGATGACGACAATTCTCGGAATTCCAGTGGCGCTGTACGGGTATCTTTCCGCCCAGCAATCCAGCCGCGTGGATAGGACCTTCGAATTTTACAAGGACTTCCGCGCTGCCGAGTTGCAAGACGATGTGAATTTGCTGGTCGAGAAGTTCAACACGAAGGCCGATGAGGTCAGTAAGTTTCTGGCGAATAACGACGAGGCCGGTCTCACGGAGCTGGAAAAAACTCTTCTGCAGGACACCAAAGCCAATGCGGCGCTGTCCCGCGTCGTCGTGTTCTACGATGCGGTCGGGCCGTGCGTCGCGCATTCATTGTGCGACGCCGATGCTACGGTTGCCTTGCTCAAGTTTCAGGCCCAGCAAATGGTTTCGGCGTATGGCGCATACGTGGTCAGCCAACAACAGCCGCAATCGCCCTTCGGTAGCGGCATCTTCATCGTCAATGGCCTGACGGCGCCGGCAAAATCATGGTCGTGGCCATGGTCGGCGCGGAGCACGAATTAGCATGTGGGACGGGTTGACGTCGCGGCATCCGCGGTGCCGAGCGACGTCCGCTCAGCGCCAGCCGCCGCCGCCGTTCACATAGACCGTGTCCGCGGTCATGAACGCGCAGGCGTCCGAGCACATGAACAGCACCAGTTCGCCGATCTCTTCCGGCTCGCCGAAGCGCTTCATCGGTACGTCTTCCAGGAAACGCTGCACCAGCTCGGGCGAAGATTGCGCGGCGTCCTGGAACGGCGTCTGGATCGGTCCGGGCGAGATCGACAGCGCGCGGATGCCTTGGGTGGCGAACTCGCGCGCCACGCCCATGGTCATCGACACCACGGCGCCCTTGGCCGCGGCGTAATGGACCGAGGAGCCGGGACCGCCGCGGCGGTGCGCCATGCTCGCCATGTTGACGATGACGCCTTCCTTGTTCTTGAGCATGTGCGGCAGCACCGCCTGCATGCCGTAGAGCGTGCCGTTGACGTTGAGATCGAAAGTCTTTTGCAAGAGCGCGTCGTCGATCTCCAAGAACTTGGCGCGGCGGATCGCGGCGCCGGCCGAGTTGAACAGGAAATGCACGCGGCCGAAGGCCGAGATGGCGCGGGTCACCATGGCGTCGACCTGGGCGCGGGAGGTGACGTCGACCTTCAGCGCCAGCGCCTGGCTGCCCGCGCCGTTGACCTGTTCGGCGGTGGCGCGAGCCGCGTCTTCGTTGATGTCGGCGCACACCACATTGGCGTGCTCGCGGGCGAAGATCTGCGCCGCGGCACGGCCGATGCCGCTGCCGGCGCCGGTGATGATGATGGTCTTGCCGGCGAAATAGTCGGGTGTCTTTGGCATGGTCGCGCTCGCTCGGTTTGTTGCCGAACCGAGTGTGCCTTGTCGGCGCGCCGACTACAATTGGGGCTTAGAGCATGATCCCGAAAAGTGGATACCGGTTTTCGGATAAGATCATGCGCAAACCAGAATTCTAGACCGTGATCCAATTCAGTTGAATTGGATCATGGTCTAGGCCGCGAGCAGGCGGGCCGAGCGCAATTGCAGCAGTGCCGTCTTCTCCGCCACCGCCGCGACATGGCTCGGTGCGATGGCGCCGGCGGCGGCGTGAACGACGGCGTTGCGCAGATAAGGCGGCTTTTCGCACCACAGATATTCGAAGATGTGGCCGCTCGTCCGGTGGGCGAGGCGGATGGTGCTGCCCTCGATCGCCACATCGAAGTTCGGCGCGGTGCTGTGCATTTTGAGATTGGGCGAACGCAGGCCGAAGGCGCAATGCAGCACCTGGTCGACGTCCGGCGAATTGAACGGCTTGTGCAGAAACGCGCAAGCGCCGCCGCCGAGCGCCTCGCTTTCGGCGGTCGCGTTATGTTCGGACGAGATCATCACGATTTTCAGCGACGGTTGGATGAGGGCGAGCCGTTTCATGGTGGCGATGCCGCTCAGGCCGGGCATGTTGCAATCGAGGAACACCACGTCGAATTGCGTGCGGCGCGCCAGCGTCAGCGCCGTTTCGCCGTCGCCGGCCTCGGCGATCTCGCAATTGAACACGCTGTCGCGCAAGATCTTCTGGACGATCTGGCGCACCGACGATAAATCGTCGACGATCAGCACCTTGGTGGGCGATGAAATGCGGGCATAGGTCGTCATGATTGCGAGCGCATCGTCGAGCGCGAACGGCTTGAACAGGAATTCATAGGCCCGCAGCTTGATCGCCATGTCGACCGCCTCGGCGGCCGGCGGGCTCGACATCAGCGTCACGAAGGTCTTGTACGCCGAGCTTGCGCGCCGACCAGAACGCCTCGGTGCCTGAGAGTTCCGGCATATGCACGTCGATGAAGGCGAGATCGATATTGGAGCCGTTCAGGAGCGTGAGGCAGTCGCGTCCATTATCGGTCGTGCTGAGCCGGAGCGGAAGTTTCGACATCCGCGCCGCTTCGGTCAGAAGTTGCACCGTGACATGGGAGTCGTCGGCAATGAGCATCGTGATCGGGCGCGGCATGCGCATCTCCTTGGTCCCGCCGGCGGTGAGCGGTGATGCCGTTCTGCGCCCGCCGTGAAACCGCATTCTGCCTCGGCCCAATGGTTGTCGGGTTAACCGGTTCGCCGGCATTTGCAATCCTGATTTCCGGGCGGTGATCGAAGCGCCACAAAATCAATTCAAATCGCCGCGCGTCTGGGCTATCAGGGGTCGTGTTGGGCGATGCTTTTCTCGCAAAACGGGAAAGGGCGGCGGGTGACGGTGCAGCAAAGCCGCCAAGAAAAACGCCAAGAAAACCGCCAAGAAAACCGCAGGAAAAAAAATGCCACGTACGTTTGAAGACCTTGCCATCTTTTCGGCGCCCGCCGTCTTTGTCGTGTTGTGGGCGTCCGGATTCATCGGCGCCAAATTCGGCTTGGCCTATGCGGAGCCGATGACGTTCTTGTCGCTGCGCATGATCGCGGTCGTGCTGCTGCTCGCCGTCGTCATCATGCTCACCCGGCCGAAATGGCCGGACCGCGCCGGCCTATTGCACAGCGCCGTGACCGGCACCCTGGTGCACGGCTTCTATCTCGGCGGCGTGTTCGCTGCGATCGAGAACGGGCTGTCCGCCGGCCTGATCGCGCTCGTGGTTAGCCTGCAGCCGGTGCTGACGTCGACACTGGCCAATCGCTGGCTCGGCGAACGGGTGTTGCCGCGGCAATGGCTTGGCCTGTTGCTCGGCGTCGCCGGCGTTTATCTGATCGTGCACGAGAAGATGGCGACCGGCGAGACGACGCCGTTGGCTTGGCTGTTCGCCATTGTGGCGCTCCTCGGCATCACCGTCGGCACGCTGTACCAGAAGCGGTTCGGCGGCGGCATCGACTGGCGGCCGGCTTTGAGCGTGCAATATGCCAGCGCCGGGGTCATGTTCATGTTGGCGGCGTTTGTCTTCGAGACGCGCGTGGTGCACTGGACGCCGCAGTTCCTGTTCGCGCTCGGCTGGCTCGTTCTCGTGCTGTCGTTCGGCGCCATATGGCTGCTTTATTTCCTGATCCGCCGTGCCGCGGCGACCCGCGTCGTCAGCCTGTTCTACTTGACCCCGCCGGTGACGGCGCTGATGGCGTGGCTCCTGTTCGATGAGCGCCTTGCGCCGTTGGCGCTCTTCGGCATGGCGATCTGCGTCGTCGGCGTGTTCCTGGTCAATTGGCGCCTTGATGGTGCGAAGGCTTAAGCCCCGTTAACGTGCCGCCGAAGCGCGGTCCTTCATGGAGCGTGGTCCTCATAGGAGACAGTGTCATGAGCGCACCCGGCCCGATCGAATATCGCGATGCCATACCGGACGTCCGCGCCGTGTTCGACGACATCAAGCGCACCCGCCGCGTCGAGGACGTGAACAATTTCTGGAAATATCTGGCGCACGATCCGGCGTCGCTCAAGCGCACCTGGGACAGCGTCAAGGAGATCATGACGCCGGGCGCGCTCGATGCGGTGACCAAGGAGATGATCTACCTCGCGGTCAGCGTGACCAACGGCTGCGGCTATTGCATCGCCAGCCACGGCGCCGCGGCGCGCAAGGCCGGCATGACCGAAGCGATGTTCGGCGAGCTGATGGCCGTGGTCGGCATGGCCAACGAGACCAACCGGCTCGCCAATGGTTACCGGGTGCCGATCGATCCGGCGTTCGAGAAGTAGCGCGCCGCCAGACCCGACAAATCTCGAATTTCAAGAAAATGCGAGGCAAATGCCGGCGAGCCTCTTAGCGCCGCCGCAATTGCCGCCTGTTACGTATTGCGCCCGAGTGGGCTGTCGCCGAATTCGCGCGACCGCAACACAGAAGGTCGTGCGCATGAACGCGTTGAAGCTCAAAAGCTTGCCGTCCGTGGAGGAGCGCCGCCGGTCGCGGCGCCGCGAGATCAACCGGGTGGCAAAGATCCAGTTCGGCAGCGGCACCTTGCCGCGCGATTGCCTGATCACCGATATTTCCGACGGCGGCGTGCGGCTGCATGTCGAGGGCTTCGATGTGGCCGATGATTTCATCCTGCTGCTGACCGGCGACGACATCGGCGCCAAGGAGCGCATCTACCGGGTGGTCTGGCGTCTCGGCTACGAAATCGGCGCCAAATTCGTCGGCCACGTGCGGCGCACCGGCATTGCCGCGACGGGTTGAGGCCTGGGCTCAGACTTAACCGTTGGCATCTTTGCCGCGCGTGCAGTAAAGCAGGGGGCCCAACAGAGCCCACGCTTTACTTTGCATGCCGCACCCGCCCGCCCGCGACATCGTCGTCGTCCACAGCTCCGACCTGCACGTCGACCACGATTACACCGCGCGCCTGCACGGCGGCGACGGCACCGCGGGGCTCGGTTGCGTGCTCGATGCGGCGCGTAGTCTTTCGGCCGACGTGGTGCTGCTCGCCGGCGATACCTTCGACAGCCATCGCGTGCCGCAAAACCTGATCGAGCAGGCGGCCGCGGTGATCGGCGCCGCGGCGCTGCCGGTGGTCATCCTGCCCGGCAATCACGATCCGGCCATCGCCACCGCGATCTATCGCGACGGCCCGCTTAAGACAGTGAAAAACCTGCACGTCATCGGCGTCACCCACGACGACGCTGTGGCTTTTCCGGATCTGTCGCTGGAAGTCTGGGGCCGTGCGCACCGCGACTATGACGACATGATTCCGTTCGAAATGGTGCGCGCGCGCCAAACCCGCTGGCTGATCGCCATGGCGCACGGCCATTACGAGCCAAAACCCGATCGCAGCATCGGCCCGCGGCCGTCCTGGCTGATCGGCGACGATGAAATCGCCGCGACCGGCGCCGATTACGTGGCGCTCGGCCATTGGAATCGCGCCGTGCGCGTCGGCAACGGTGTGGTGCCGGCCTATTATTCCGGCTCGCCGGAATATGCCGGCACGATCAATGTCGTGCGCTTGAGCGAAGCCGGCGGCGTGACGGTGACGCGCGCGCCGCTCGACATCGCGCGCGAGGTTACGGACTGACGCGAAACGGCCCCGGCAGCGAGCCGGGGCCGTTCGTTGCAGCTTTGGCATGGCAGCTTGGCGAAGTTTTTTTTTTTTATCGGGCAGCCGGCGAGTTCGGGGTCGGCGTGACCGGCGCCGGCGTGGCTGCGGGCGGCGCGGATTGGCTGGCGGCGCCATGGTGAGCGGCGGCGCCATGCGTGTCGCAGCAGGCGGCGTCACGTCATTGGACGCCGTATTGGTGCCCGATTGGCCGGGCTCGTGGCCGATGCCAAAGGCAACCGCCAACACCACGACAATGAACACGGCCGCGGCAATCCATCCCCACGTCGCATTCATGGCGCGCGCGTCGGGATCATAGGCTGGTTCGCGCCGCAACGGATCGTTGCGGTAGTCGTAATCCGAGTTCCGATAGTCCGACATGAAGGCCTCCGTCTATCCATCGTCCGGTCAATGACAACGAAAGGCTGATGGTGCGGTTCCTGGACCGGCACGCGGGGCATGGCACCTAGGCGGGCGGGGCATAGCGGGAACCGGCCGAGTTCCGTCTGCCGCGATAGACCGCAAGATTCTTGCTGCGGCGGATCGGCGTGGATGACAGAGTGTCGACCGCGATGGGTGCGCGATAAGCATCCGCGCGCGGGGAGGAGAACACCATGGCCGACAAAACCTCTGTTGCATCGCAACGTAGTCTTGCGATCGGGACTGTGCTGCTCGCGGGTCTGGCGTGGAGCTTGAGCTTCGATCGCGACAGTGAACGGGCAATCGCCGCCCGGCCCTCTACCCAGGAACTTGGACCATGAAAGCGCCGTTGCCGGCGCCGCGCGCTGAAGTCGCCGCAGCAGCGTTCGACGGCAAGCTGCACGCGATCGGCGGATCGGTGAGCGGAACCGCCGGCCCCTATCACGACGAATACGACCCGGCGACCAATTCATGGCGCCCCCGCGCGCCGCTGCCCGAGGGACGCGATCATCTCGGCGTCGCCGTGGCCGCCGGCAAAATCTACGCCTTCGGCGGCTTCGTCGGCTCGGTGCATAAGGGCGCCGGCACCGGCGCCTTCGAATACGATCCGAAAGCCGACAGCTGGCGCGTGCTGCCGCCGATGAAAGGGCCGCGCGGCTCGGTGGGCGCCGCTACGGTGGACGGCAAGATTCACGTCATCGGCGGCCGCGGCCTCGACGGCGTCGTGGTGGCGACCCACGAAGTCTACGATCCGCAATCGGAAAAATGGAGCGAAGCGGCGCCGCTGCCGACGCCGCGCGACCATCTGGTCGTCATCGCGGTGGATGGCAAAATTCACGCCATCGGCGGCCGCTTCAAGGGACCGATCGATCGCACCGGGCTGCACGAGGTGTACGATCCGGCGACCGACAAATGGACGTCGGCGGCACCGCTGCCGACGCCGCGCAGCGGCCTTGCCGGCGCCTATTATCACGGCATGATCCTGGTGCTCGGCGGCGAGCTGCCGCCCGACCACACATTCCCGGAGAACGAAGGTTTTGATCCGAAAACCGATCGCTGGACGGCGCTGGCGCCGATGCCGCACGGCCGGCACGGTTTCGGCGGCGCCGCGATCGGCGACAACGCCTATTTCGTCGGCGGCTCGCTCGAGCCGGGCGGCGGCGGCATCACCGATCAACTGATCATGTTTCATTTGCCGTAGCGCGGCGCGGCGATCCCGGATCAAGGACATGCTTTTTTCCGGATCATGCACTAATGTGCGCGCTGCCGCGCTCGTAGCTCAGCTGGATAGAGCATCAGACTTCGAATCTGGGGGTCGGGGGTTCGAAATCCCTCCGAGCGCGCCAGTAAAATAAGGTGTTTCTTGCATTTCCAGGAGCGCCAATCTTCCCAGAAAACGGCTTGGGAACCGTGTGGGAAGATTGCAACAGGTCCCCGAAAAGAGCCAAGCCGAGCGCGTCGAGGCTGCCTTGCAGCACGTCGAGCGCGTCGTCGCGCTGATGCGCAACGCCAGCACTCAAGGGCAGCTATCGCCGGCCGATGCGCAGAAGATTCTTGACGCAGCCGGCGTGTTTGGTGCCGCGGTGATTTTCTAAAGCGTCGTGCCCCTAGCAGCGGCGCCAGTGCGTTCAATCGAGCGGCGCGCTATCATTCACCGTCGAGCGCAAAGAGTCACCAGCGGGCTTCCTACGGGCTCGGCGCCAAGCGTATGGAGAGTGCCATGCCAGAACAGTCAGCCGGACCGATCCGAAGAGACTTAGCTACTATTTTGTGCGGCTGCCGTGTGCTATCCAGACGGTGGCTTCGGCAGCCCAGAACCTGCCGTCGAATTTCGCGGCCGGGTCGAGCCAATCAGCACCATTTGCACGCTAGTCGAGTCTTTTCAGGAACGATCAAATACCCGAAGATATTTTTGCACGTATTTGCGGATATATGCGCGATAGCGACGAGAATATTAAAAAAAAAGCTTGCTGGCGATACTTCTTATTCAACGGCGGGGGAGTGTATTCTCAAATTGATCCAGCGGCGAGAAGCCGAGTACATCACACTCTAAATAGCCCAATGCTCCTCCCGCCTTGCCGCTTCCCGCCGCTGCGGTCATCACGAGCCAGATGGCGACGAACCAAGCGGCCATAATGAAGGCGACGAACGATAATCCGACCCGTACACGCTGGAGCGGACCACCGCCTAACGGGTCGACTAATGCGTAAAGCAGAACCATTGCGACCAGAACAACCCCGACGAGGACGAAATCGTGCCAATCATCCGGGATCATCACCTTACTCGCTGCCCCCTGTTGCCGCTGGCGACACACGCGTTCGATTTTGACGCGATAATCGGCTTATGCAACTCTAGCGCCTGAATTTGAATCGGAAGGTTTCTGACACATGGCGAAGACGACGAACGGCCGCCCAAGAGGCACGACTGCCGTAGATATTCACGTTGGGCAAAAGATACGCGCCCGCCGAAACTTAGTGGGAATGAGCCAAACGGAACTTGCTGACTCCGCCGGTATCACGTTCCAGCAAGTTCAGAAATACGAGAAGGGAGCAAACCGCGTCGGAGCGGGTCGGTTGCGGCAGTTCAGTGAAGCGCTTGGCGTTCCACCGTCATATTTTTTTAACGGCGCACCCACCGCTGGAAAAAGGGCGCCTGCGCCGAGCGAAGGCCAGCCTATCAGAAGACGCGATCGTCTCATTTCTAGGAACCCTCGAAGGCGCCGCGCTCGTGCGAGCCTTCATGGAGGTCAAAAGAAAACCAGTTCGCCAAAACGTTATTGCCTTTATCGAGACTTTAAAGGGAAATTGAACAATCGGCGGCGTGCTATCCTGGCGGCAATACCCGCCACTTCCCGCCACCTTGGTCGATCGAGGAACGTCAGGAATCCTTCATCGTGAAGGACGCCAACGGCCAGCAGATCCCTTATCTCTATTTCGAGGATGAGCCGCAGCGGCAAATGTCGATGAAGCGGCTATCGCGGGACGAGGCATTCCTTTTAGCTGTGAACATTGCCAAGCTGTCAAGCGTGCCGCGGCAGATATTGAAGGACATTCCCCGGCCGCCAAATTCGGCCAGTCGGGACGATTGAGCGTGAGTGTCAATGTCCGTGCGTCCGAAATGTGAGAAGGCCGCCAACTGAGACGGCCTATTCCCGAAAGGAAAGAATCCAACGCCAACACAAGTGATATGCCCGATATGTCTCCATCGCTTTAAGCGGCTTGAGGCCATCATGAATATCGGATATGGGACAACGAGGTTTCAAAATTGGCTCATGCGGATTGCGTATTGAACATTTCAGAGCATGAAGATCGCGAATACCGGCTAATTAAGGGTACCCCAAAATTCAAATTAGGTTCGATGTCGGCTACTTCCCGCCGAACACGCCGCCGGAATTACAATGTTGCCAACTGAGCTGACCTCGATCTCAATCGTCTAACCGCAGACAAACTCCCACTGACAGTTGTCACCATCTGAGATCACAATGCAACTGGCTTTTTCCGATTTACAGCCGACTGGCGGCAAAGGTTTCAATCCACATAGAAGGGATTGCGCATAGACCGGCGAGGCAAAGGTAACGCCCGAGACTATGGCAAGCACAATCATCAGTTTTCTAGACATAGATGTACCTCCCGTGTGCGGTTTCCTGGATTGTTCTCTAACGAAAGAAGCCCCGGCTCTGTTTCACCAGGGCGTCCCTGTAAGCGGCCGACTCAGAAATTGATTACCGGCAAATTAGGACAATCGTTCAAACTCGCCCGGCGTATAGTCAAAGTTCCAACTGACAGAAGCGCCCTCGACAACGCCACATTGTTGCCGGCTTGCCGAAAGCAATCGCTTACTCGTGTCTTGTATTCGGACGCCATCGATATTTCGGGCGCCCCACTCCCCAGTGCTCACGCCCGGAGTAGGACCCCCAGGCGGTGCGTGTGCTCCGACGCCTGGGGGTTATTCTTTGACAATCGCGGGGCGAGCATTCGGCCGGCCCCGCGCTGGCTAAAATCGGCAGGGTGTGCATTTACCCCAGCTTGTTCGCGCGAGAGTTTCGCGCCGGGTGCGCGTCGAGAAAGGCGATGTCATCGGCGATTACCTTTTCGACAAGCTCTTTTTTCACACGGATGTAGCTCTTGCTCAGTTTATGGCGTTTCCAGTTCACCGACGCCACATCGGGCGCGGGAGTGAGAAGTTGCTTGCCCAAGGCATCGCGATAACTGTCCAGGATCGGCCCGCGCGCCTCCTCGCTGATCTCAACGTGCGCTCGGGCTTCCTTCAAGCCATGCTTTTTCGTGATCGACACTGCGCTCCAGAAGTCTAGCAGCACGCACCAGTAGGTCGTGATGGCATCGGCCCTCCGCCACGCTTCACGTCGCGCCGCTCGCGGGCGCGCATTCTTCGCTGTCGTCGTCGTCGTTCCGATGTCAATGAAGCGCTAAGCCCATTGTAGCCCGGCTTTTCTTCATGCAACTTATAGGTTGGAGATATCCGGAGAAGGTCGAACTATGGCGATGGAAGGGAGATGCCCGAAATGCAAGACGCAAATGGAGGATGGCGCTCTTATAGATCGCAGTTACGGACGCACCGACATCAGTTCATGGGTTAAAGGCATGCCTGAGATGGGATGGTTCGGCGTCAAGCTTCGGGGTGCAAAGCTCTACGTTGCTATGACTTACAGATGCCCGGTGTGTGGGTATTTGGAATCGTACGCGAAAGAGCCGTAGTGCTCATGCAACCTACAGGAAGGGATAAAGGTAGAAGAAGGTATTGACGGCCGCTTCAGCCGCTGGACCGTAAGCCGGCGATTTCGGGCTCGCCGACGGCCGTGCGTCCGCCGGCGCTTGATTGCCAAACCGGCAGCGGCGTCCTAGACCCGGGACGCAGGCGCGATGGACCTCGCGGAAAGCCAATAAGCGCGGTCAGGGGATGGACGAACTCACCGGCAAGAATCAGGCGGATGCGCGCGGCGCTTCGCTCGCCGCGCCGGCCACGCCCGCCGATCTCAAGCGCATGGTGGGCCGCACCGATGACGTGCCGCGCGGCATCGTGTTGATGATCGTCGCCACCATTCTGTTCGCGGGCGCTTCCGCCGCCAGCAAATGGCTGGTCGGCATCTATCCGGTTGGCGAAACGCTGTTCATCCGCTCGCTGGCCTCGCTGATCACCGGCGCCGCCATGATCCTGTCGATGTCCGGTCTCTCGGTGTACGCCACGCAACGGCCGCGCGATCACATCCTGCGCGGCATGTCGCAGTCGGTCTCGCAACTCTCGCTGCTGCTTGCTTTCAGCCTGATGCCGCTCGCCGGCGCCGTCGCCATCAATTTTTCCTCGCCGCTGTTTGCCGCTTTGGTGTCGATCGTGTGGCTCAGGGAGCGTGCCGGGCCCGCGCGCTGGGCGGCGTTGCTGATCGGCTTCGTCGGCGTGCTGATCGTCACCAATCCGGGCGCCAATTCGCTGACGCTCGGCGCGCTGTTCGCGCTGGTCAACGCCATCATGTACGGCAGCGTCACGGTCGCGGTGCGCGGCATGACGCGCACGGAATCGGCCAATACGCTGGTGATTTGGCAATTGACCGTGCTGGCGTTCTTTCACAGTTTTTTGCTGTTCTTCGGTTGGCGCTGGCCGACGCCGCTGGACGCCGCGTTGCTGTTCGGCACCGGCTTCACCAATGCGGTGGGGCAATGGTTCTGGACCAAGGCGCTGCACCTCGCGCCGGCGGCGGCGGTGACGCCGTTCTATTATCTGATGCTGGTGTGGTCGCTGATCATCGGATTTCTGGTCTGGGGCGACGTTCCGACCTTGAGCCTTCTGGTCGGCTCGGCGATCGTGGTGGTGACCGGGCTGTTTCTGTTCCTGCGCGAAGCGCGGCTTCAGCGGCGGCCAAGTCTTCGCTAAACAACCCACCGCTAACAAGTCACCGATAAACAGGTCCTCACTGAATCAATTTCGCGATCCGGTCGACGACCGGTTTCGGCGTGGCATACGTCTTCTTGACCAGCGCTTCGAGTTGCTCGCCGTCAGACGGATCGAGCGCGAGATGATAGTTGTTGGTCTCGGCGATGAAATCGGGATCTTTCATTGTCGCGGTGAAGGCGTCCTGCACCATCTTCAGCCGGTCCGCCGGCAGGCCGGGCGGCGCGATGTACGGACGGCCGATGCCTTGCCCGGCGTAGAGGAATTCGATCGCCTGCTTGTCTTCGGGCCGCTGCGCGAGGTCGACCACGAACGGCACGTTTTTCAGCTCCGGATTCGGCTTGATGCCGCCCTGGAAGAGGATCGAGATCGTGCCGTTCGCAATCCAGTCCGGCCGTCGGTTCTTGACGCTGTCGAGGCTTTCGCAGATGCCCTCCACCTCGCCACGCTCCATGGCGAGGAAGACGTCGGCCGACGACGGATAGCCGCCGACGATCTTGAACTTGGTGCCGAGAATGGCGTTGAGCGCCAGCGGATAGGAATGCGTGCCGGTGCCCGGCCCGTTGTCGCCGACCACCAGCTGCTTTTTGGTCAAATCGTCGAAGGTCTTCACTTCGGCGGTGTGATAGGCGATGCAGATATTGGTCTCGATCGCCGGCGTGCCGAGCCAGGAGAATTTGGTGGCGTCGAACTGTGCGCCGGGCGCGCCGGTCAGCGGCCCGAGCACGGCGTCGCGCGCGATCGCCGCCATCGCAGTGCCGTCCTTCGGCGCCACGTTGTAGATGAAGTTGGCCGCGCGATAGCTGCCGGCGCCTTGGAAATTCTCCGGCATCACGGTCGGATGGCCGGGCAGATGGGCACCGATATGGCGGGCGATCACGCGCGCCCACAGGTCGTAACCGCCGCCAGGGCCGAAGCCGATATACATGGTCACCGTCTTGCCGGCGAACGCCCCCGGCGTCTGCGCGGCGGCGGAAAAGGCGAGGAAGGCGGCGAGCAGCGCTACCGGTACAACGACGCGACAATTTCGCATGACATGGCCGCGCATTGTGATCCTCTCTGGACGGGGCGCTTCTGCTAGGAACGTGCGACACCGCCGGTTCGGTAATCTAGCGGGGATCGGGGAGACGTGAAGCCGTGACAGCGCCGCATCGTATCGGATGGCATATCGCCCTGGTTGTCCTCGCCGTGGTCGCGGGCGCGTCGCTCGCCGCGGCCCAGCAATATCCCTCCCGCGCCATTCGCCTGATCGTGCCGTTCGCGCCGGGCGGCGCGCCCGACATCGTCGCGCGCATCATCGCCGGCGCGGTCGAAAAGCCGCTCGGCCAGTCCGTGATCGTCGAGAACCGCACCGGCGCCAACGGCATCGTCGGCATGCAGGTGGTCGCAGCCGCCGATCCCGACGGTTACACGTTATTGAACGTGCCGCCGGCCTTCGTGGTCAATCCGAGCGTCTACAAAACGCTGCCGTTCGATATTTTCCGCGACTTTGCCCCGATCGCCAATATCGGCATCAGCGACGGCTATCTGGTGATGGTGCGCCCGGGCCTGCCGGTGCACTCCATCGCCGAGCTGATCGATTATGCCAAAACCCATCATCTGTTCTACGGCTCGGCCGGCGTCGGCAACACGCTGCATCTGGCGGCGGCATTGTTTTGCGCCAAGGCCGGCATCGAGATGGAGCACGTGCCGTTTCGCGGCGCAGCTCCGATCATGACCGCGCTTCTGGCCGGCACGGTCGATCTGACATTCGCTTCGCCGACCGCGGCGAATTTCGTCACCAGCGGCCAGTTGCGCGCCATCGGATTTACGGGGAGGAAGCCGCTGCCTGACTTGCCGAACGTGCGGCCGATCAGGGAGACGTTGCCGAGTTTCGACATCGAAGGCTCCTGGGAGGGCTGGCTCGCGCCGACCAAAACGCCGCCGGATATTATCGCCAAACTCAACGCAGCGATCCGCGCCGTATTGAAGGAGCCCGCCGTCGGCGACGCCATCGTCCGGGCCGGCTATGAACCGACCGACATGTCGCCCGCCGAGTTCGCGGCTTTCCTGCGCGCCGAGGCCGAGCGTTACGCGCAAGCGGTCAAAGCGGCGAAAATCGAGCCGCAATAGCACGTGGCCGCGCGGCACGGTGCCGCGCATTCCGTCGCCCCCTTCCGTGCAGCGGCCCAAGTCCTGTAGCCTCGGTCGCGCTCGGGAGCGCCGCGAGGGGCATCGCCATGAGACTTCGCCGCCGGAATTTTCTGCGTCTGGCCGCAGGCGCAGCCGCGTTGCCCGTTGTGCCGCGCCTTGCGCGCGCCGACACCTATCCGTCGCGCCCGGTGCACATCCTGTGCGGCTTTGCGCCCGGCGGTGCCGCCGATACCGTGGCGCGGCTGACGGCGGAATGGCTCTCGGAACAGCTCGGCCAGCAATTCGTCGTCGATAATCGCCCCGGCGCCGGTA
The DNA here is from genome assembly GCA_963743605.1 of Vulcanimicrobiota bacterium. GTDB lineage: Bacteria > Vulcanimicrobiota > Vulcanimicrobiia > Vulcanimicrobiales > Vulcanimicrobiaceae > CAVUQJ01. The sequence goes on from CAVUQJ010000012.1 coordinate 19,893, forward strand.
CCAACCTTGCCACCGAGGCGGTGGCGCAAGCGGCGTCCGACGGCTACACGTTGCTTCTGGTTACCGGTGCAAACGCCATCAATGCCACGCTTTATCAGCATCTCAATTTCGATTTCCTGCGTGATACGGCGCCGGTCGCCGGCGTCATTCGCGTACCGCAAGTGATGGTGGTGACTCCGCAGCTGCCGGCGCAGACCGTTCCGGAGTTCATCGCCTACGCCAAGGCCAATCCGGGCAAGATCAATATGGGCTCGGGCGGCGTCGGCTCGACGCTGCATGTGGCCGGCGAGCTGTTCAAGATGATGGCCGGCGTTAATCTGGTGCACGTGCCGTACCGCGGCGACGCGCCGGCGCTGGTCGATCTCATGGGCGGACAGATTCAAATCATGTTCGACCTGACGGCGGCGGCGTTGCCGTTCATCAAGGCCGGAAAAATTCGCGGGGTGGCGGTGACGTCGGCGACCCGTACGCTGTCGCTGCCGGACCTGCCGCCGATCGGCGAATTCCTGCCGGGCTACGAGGCGACATCGTTCGAAGGTATCGCCGCGCCGAAGACCACGCCGGTCGACATCGTCGAAAAGCTCAACAAAGCGATCAATGCGGGCTTTACCGATCCAAAATTCAAGGCGGCATTGGCCAACCTGGGCGGTGAGGGCATGCCGGGCACGCCCGCCGACTTCACAAAAGTCATCGCCGACGAAACCGAGAAATGGGGCAAGGTGGTCAAGTTCGCAGGCCTCAAGGCCGAGTGATTGATCGGACTGCATCAACTTCACCGAAGAGGAACATCATGGAATTTCCGCGACGCCGTTTTTTGCAATTGACCGGTGCTGCCGCGTTTGCGCCTTTGGCGCGCGCAGCACGCGCGGATACCTATCCGTCGCGCGTCGTAAAACTCATCGTCGGTTTTCCGCCCGGCGGCGGCGCCGATTTGGCGGCCCGCATCGTCGTCAATGGCTTGTCGGATGTTTGGGGCCAGCAGGTCATCGTCGAGAATCGGCCCGGTGCCGGAGCGCGGCTTGCGCTTGACGCCGTTGCCCATGCCCCGCCCGACGGCTACACCATGCTGCTCGCGCCGGGATCGCCCCAGGTGCAAGCCTTTCTGTTCTCGACGCTGACATTCAACCCGGCGACCGACTTCGCGCCGGTGTCTTTGGTCGGGACTTATCCCGACATCATCGCCGTCGGGAATAATTCGAATTTCAAAACCCTTCAGGATTTCATCGCCTACGCCAGGGCCAATCCCGGCAAGGTCAGCTGGGCTTCGCCGGGTGTCGGCACCGTGCCGCATCTCGCCGGCGAGTTGTTCAAGCACATGACGCACCTCGAAATGACCCACGTGCCTTATCGCGGCATGACCGATGGCCTGATGACCGACCTCATGACCGGCCGGCTCGACCTCATGTTCAACACGACAGGTTCGCTGTTGCAGCCGGTGCGCTCGAAACAGCTGCGCGGCCTCGCGGTGACGACCGCGCAACGCTTCCCCGACGCGCCGGAACTGCCGACGGTCGCGGAATCGGGCGTGCCCGGCTACGACGTGTCGTCCTGGTATGGGCTCTACCTGCCGGCGAAAACGCCGCCCGACATCATCAAGAAAATAAACGCCGACATGGTCACGATGTTGGGCCAACCGGCGGTCAAAGAAAAGTATGCGCCGCTCGGCGTGCTAGCCCATGGCTCAACGCCGGCAGAGCTTGCCGCCATGAATGCCGCCGACGCCGTGCTGTGGGAGCCGATCATCAAGGAAGCCAATATCAAGGTGGAGTAGGGGACGTTGGCCGAAGAACGCACCAAGTTTGCGCGTCGGCATTTTTTGCATCTGGCGGCGGGCGCAGCGATGGCGCCGGCACTGCCGTATATCGCACGCGCGGAAACCTATCCGTCGCGGCCAGTGCGCCTCATTATCGGTTATCTGCCCGGTGGCTCCGCCGACATGACGGCGCGGCTGTTCGGGCAATGGCTCTCCGATCGGCTCGGCCAGCAATTCGTCGTCGAGAGCCGCGCCGGCGCCAGCACCAATATCGCCACCGAAGCCGTGGTGCGCGCCGCGCCGGACGGCTACACGCTGCTGCTGGCGTCGCCGGCGAACGCCACCAATGCCGCCCTCTACGACAAGCTGAACTTCGAGTTTTTGCGCGATGTCGAGCCGATCGCCGGCCAAATCCGCTTTGCCGACGTGGTGGTGGTCAATCCGTCGCTGCCGGTCAAGACCATCCCCGAGCTGATAGCCTATGCCAAGGCTAATCCCGGCGCGCTCAACTTTGCGTCCTCCGGTGTCGGCTCGACGCTGCACGTCGCCGGCGAGTTGTTCAAGATGATGGCCGGTGTCAACATCGTGCATGTGCCGTATCGCGGCGGCGCGCCGGCCATGCTCGACCTGATCGCCGGCCGTGCCCAGGTCATGTTCGACAACGTGCCGACCTCGCTGCCATACATCAGAGATGGCAAGATCAGGCCGCTGGCGGTGACCGCGGCGGCGCGCGTCGACGTCCTGCCGGATCTGCCGCTCGTTGCCGACTACGTGCCGGGCTACGAAGCCAGCGCGTGGTACGGCATCGTCGGGCCGAAAGGCACGCCCGCCGAGGTCGTGGAAAAGCTCAACCGCGAGGTCAACGCCATCCTGGCCGAACCCGATAAAAAGAAGCGGCTGGCCGAGCTCGGCGCCTCGCTGCTGCCCGGCTCGCCCGCCGACTTCGGCAAGCTCGTTGCCGACGAGACCGAAAAATGGGGCAAGGTGATCCGCTTCGCCGGTATCAAGGTTGAATAGCGTCAACGAGGCGCTCGTCGAATTGAAGACGAGGCCCGGAGGCCTCGTCAACATCGTGGTGAACCCGGATCGCTAGTCGAAACTAGATGCCGCGATTCCAGAAATCGTAATAGCGCTCGATATTCATCGGCAGGAAGTTTTTGTAGTTCGGCCAAGCCGAATATTTCGGCAGCGAAATATCCTTCACCGCGTCGTCGTAGGATTTGCCTTGGTCAACCTCCTGCTTCACCGCGGCGGAGAGGTCCTGCAGATAAGCGAGCTGGTCGCGGGCATTGTCCTTGGTGCCGGTCTGCTTGCCGCCCGGGCCGGGATGGCCGGGGATGAGCGTTTCCCAGTCCATCGCGATCACCTTTTTCAGGCCGTCCTCGATGTCGGGGACGTAAGTGTCGGCCATTTCGCGGAACTGCACGCCCTGGATCGGGATCCAATCGACGGTGAAGATGATCTTCTCCTTGGGTAGCCGCATTACCAGCGTCGAGTCGGAATGGTTCTTGCCGAGATAGAGCAGTTCGAGCGTGGTGCCGCCCAGCGTGATGACTTTCTTGTCGTCGACCACCTGGTCGGGCACGACGACGTCGGCGGGCTTGAGCGCCTGGATGCGCGCCTTGGCGTTGCGTTGCGCCACGAAGGTCGCGCCGAGGTCTTTGAACGGCTGACCGCCGGCGCTGTGGTCGAAGTGGCTGTGGCTGTAGATGACATATTTGATCGGCGCCTTGGTCACCGCCTGGATGGCGTCGATATAGGGTTTTGCCGGCCGGCGCAGGCTGATCGGATCGGTGGCGATCACGCCCGCCGGCGTGACGATGAACATCGCCTGATGGCCGACATAGCGGAAGATGTAGACGTTATCGGCGACCTTGGTGGTTGCGGTTGGCGGCGGCGTAGGCGCTGCGGCCGGCGCGGGGGCCTGCGCTGGCGGTTGCTGTTGCGCCTGCGCAACGAGCGCGCTGGCAATCAATGCCGCAGCAACGCCCGCGTAATGAAGCCGCATCATGGTCGTTCTCCCTGCATGGTTCGGATGAATTTTCCGCAGCATCGTAGAACACCGGGCACCCGGCAATTCTTCCGTGCGGCCGGTCAAAATGAAGCGTACTTTGGCTGGCGCCGCGGTCGCTTGTGTCATAAGGCAGCCTTCGGCTCGGCATCAAGCCGCGCCACCCAGCCTTCAAGGCCGGGTTTTGCCGCCGGATAGCGCGACAGCACCTGCCGGATCGTGACCGGGCACGACGTGGCGCGGTGCGCTCGCGAGTTTCTTCAGCGTCTCATAGCCCTCGACGACTTCCTCGACATTGTAGACCAGCGGAAAGACCCGGCCGCCGTCGATATGGGTATAGAGGTGCGAAGCGTCGGCGGCGAGCACGATGTGGCCAAGCCGGGTTTTTACCCGCACCGACTGCAAGCCTTTGGAATGGCCGCCGATGTGGTGCACGCTGACGCCCGGCACGATCTGGTCCTCGCCGTCGTGGAACGCGCAGCGGCCGGTGAAGACCTTGCGCACCATGGCAATGACGTCCTCGATCTCGAACGGCAGCCGCAGCGCCCGATGGCACATGCAGCGTCCGGTGGCGTAGGCCATTTCGCGGTCCTGCAAGTGATAGCGCGCTTGCGGGAACAGATCGTAGTTGCCGCAATGGTCGTAATGCAGGTGGCTGATGATGACGTCCTTGACGCTGTCGGGCACGATGCCAAGCGCCGCGAGCCCCTCGCGCACCGGCTTGATCATCTCGCGCTGGCGCTTTTTGCCCATCGCCTCGTCGAAGCCGGTATCGACCACGATGGTGCCGGACGGTCCCACGATCGCCCAGACGAAAAAGTCGAGCGGCTGCAGCACGTCGTGCGGATCGCCGTCGATGTAATTCGCCGACGCCGGGCGGGAGTGATGGCCGTAGCGGATGGCATAGACCTCGTGAACGTCGTCGCTCATGGCAATTCTCCCGTTGTGTCCTCGCCGGCAGCAATCCTTTCTTGCGGCTTTCGCCAAATCAAGGGCATTGCGGCGGCTGAGCGTGCCATGCCGCCGCGGTCGAAAGCTCAAAAGAACAACGAATTTTTTGCAGCCGGTTAACCCAACACCTTAATCCGACGTTCGGGGTCCATCGGCCACAATGGCGCGAAGGTGTTGAGGGGCCGGCATTGATGGGCCCTATGTTTGGCAATTTTCGCCGCCTATTCGCGCGGCATGACAGTGCAGCGACAGGGTCTGGACCGGCGGCAGGAGCCGTCATTCGGACGATTCCGCTGCGTCGCCTTTGGTGGGCCGCGATCCTTCTGCTCGGCGTTTCGGCTAGCGCCGTCGTTTGGACGATTTGGCAGCTGCGCACCGACGCCATCAGTGCTGCCATCACCGAAACGGGAAACATCGCGTCGGTCCTTGCCGACCAGTTGTCGCGTTCGCTCAAGTCGACCGATACGGTCCTGCTCGAGATCAAGCGATCGGTGGAGGCGCGGGGCATCGAGTCGCCCTCGGCATTTCAGGCTGCTATTGACCGCGACGAATTTCCGGAAACGCTGGCAAATTATCTTGCTCGCCTGCCGCAAGTTTTCAGTATCGCGATCGCCGATAGGGAAGGGCAGATCGTCATCTCCACTGCCGGTTGGACGGCCACGCGTTTCAACGTCGCCGGCCGCGATTTCTTCTGGAAGGCGCGTGATCGCCGGGACGGCCAGCTGACGACCTCGATCCCGGCCGTCAACCGGATCAACGACAAACAGACCATCGTCTTTTCCAGGCGCCTCGAGGACTCCAAGGGCAATTTTGCCGGCATCGTCCTTGCCGGCGTCAACACCAGGTATTTCGAGGATATCTATGGCGCCATCCAATCGGTCCATAGTCTGTTGTTCACGCTGCTCGATCCGGACGAAATCATTCTATTCCGCCATCCGGACGGCGCTGACGCGACGGGAAAGGCGCTTTCGAACAAGGCCATCTGGCTCGACGCTGTGGCGAAAGGCGACGCAGGTTTTCGCGTTTTCGGCCAAGTCGACGGCAATATTCGCTACGTTTCGATCCGCAAGGTGCCGGAATATCCGCTGATCGTCGACATTTCGGTCACCGAGGTCACAGCTCTCGCCATCTGGCGCCAGCGCGCGGCGGCGATCGGATTGGGCAGCGCGATATTGCTATTGCTCTCGGTCTATCTGCTGCGAGCGATGAGCAGGCAAGTTCGCCTGTTGAGCAATTCCGAAGCTTCGCTGGCGCAGAAATCGCAGCAGCTCGATGCCGCGCTCAACAACATGTCGCAAGGCGTGGCGATGTTCGACGGCTGGCAACGGCTGATCATCAGCAATACGCAACTCGCCAAAATATATCGCCTGACCCCGGAGCAGACAAAACCCGGTACTTCATTTCGCGCCATCCTGGAAGAACGGGCAGCCGTGGGCAGCGTGCCGCGGGACGTGCCGAATTTCGTCGCCGACAGCCTCGACCAGGTGTCCAGGGTGGGGCTGTCCCACTCACTCTACGAATTGCGCGACGGGCGCACCGTTGCCGTCAGCCTGCAAGCGATGGACGGCGGCGGCTGGGTTTCGATTCACCAGGACATCACGGTACAAAAACGCATCGAAGCCGAGCTTGAGCGTCTGGCGCGCCACGACGTTTTGACCGGCCTCGCCCAACGCTCGCTGTTTACCGAAAAAGTCGGCGCGGCGCTGGCGCGGATGCGGCGCCATGGCGAGGCGTTCTCGGTCCTGATGCTCGACCTCGACCGCTTCAAGACCGTCAACGACTCGTTCGGCCACCCGGCCGGCGACGCGCTGTTGCGGGAAATCGCCCGGCGCTTGCTCAACACCACCCGCGAGGTCGATTGCGTGGCGAGGTTCGGCGGCGACGAGTTTGCCGTGCTGCAGGCGCCCTGCGAGGATCAGAAAGCTGGCGCGATCGCGCTGGCGGATCGCATCCTCGCGGCCGTCACCGAGCCTTATGACTTTAACGGCCGCAAGCTCATCCTCGAAACCAGCATCGGCATCGCGCTGGCGCCGCACGATGGCGACGACGTCGACGCGCTGATCAAGCACGCCGATCTCGCGCTCTACCGCGCCAAAACGGAGGGGCGCAACCGATACTGTTTCTTCACTGCCGCCATGGACGCGGAAGCGCGCAACCGCCGTGAGCTCGAGGATGACATGCGCGAGGCGCTGTCGCGCCACGAGTTCGAGCTGCACTATCAAACCATCGTGGATATCGAAAGCCGGCAGTATTGCGGCGCCGAGGCGCTGGTGCGCTGGCGTCATCCGGAACGCGGTGTCGTGCTGCCCGATCAATTCATCCCGGTCGCCGAGGACAGCGGACTGATCGTTCCGCTTGGCGAGTGGATTCTAGGCAAGCCTGTGCCGACGCAGTCAAATGGCCGCCGCGCTTCAAGGTGGCGGTCAACCTGTCGCCGTCCCAATTCAAGCACGGCGATCTGTTGGGCGTTCTCAAGTCGGCGCTCGCCGACTCTGGCCTGCCGCCGGAGCGGCTGGAGCTTGAGATCACCGAGACGGTTCTGTTGGAAAACAACGCGAAAAATCTCGCCATTTTGCGCGCCATCAAGAACCTCGGCGTCGCCATTGTGCTCGACGATTTCGGCACCGGTTACTCGTCCATGACGTATTTGCAGATGTTCCCGTTCGATCGGATCAAGATCGATCGAAGCTTCATTCAAAACATGACGCATCATGCGGCCGATGCCGCGATTGTGTGTGCGGTCGCCGGCCTCGGGCGCAATCTCGGCATTGCCACGGTTGCCGAAGGCGTCGAGACGGAGGAGCAGCTCATCGCCTTGCGCGCCGCCGGCTGTCAATTGGCGCAAGGCTATCTGTTCAGCCGTCCGGTCCCGGCATCCGAGCTTGCCTTCGACCACCCCTTGGCGCTCCGGCAAGACCCGCGGGCCGCCTGACAATGGTCGGTCGCCATCAGGCGACGCGATAACGGGCGATGATGGCTTCGTCGACCTCTATTCCCAATCCGGGCCCTTGCGGCACCTTCATGTGGCCGTCTTGCGCCGTGATCGCGTCTCCCAAGGGCGTCGCTTCGAGCTCGCAATAGAATCTCTCGCACATGGCGTCGGGAAGCCGCGCGGCGATGACGTGGAGCGTTGCGATTAGGCCGGGGCCGAAATAGGGCGAATGCGGCATGACGCGTACGCCGTGCTGCTGCGCCACCGCGATCGCCTTGCCCATGGCGATGATGCCGCCGATCTTGGTGACGCTCGGCTGGAAAATATCGAGCGCGCCAAGTTCAATGGCGAGCCGCGCCTCGGTGGCGTGGCCAATATTTTCGCCGGCGGCGATGGTGACACCGGTGTCGCGGCGGATGCGCGCCATGGTGTCGTAATCGTCGACCGGATCGACCGGCTCTTCGAGCCAGGCGAGATCGAAAACCTTGAGCTTACGCGCCATCGCGATGGCTTCGTCCGGCGCCCAGGCGCAATTGGTGTCGACCATGAGCGCGATGTCCGGGCCGGCAGCTTCGCGGCCGGGAGCTACGGTCTCGACCAAATGCTCGTGTAGCTTGATCGCGGTGTAGCCGCGCCCGATCGCCTCCTCGGTATAGCGGGCGACCAGATCGGGCTTGCCGTAGCGCAACAGGCTCGCGTAGGTCGGAATGCGATCCCGGGTAGCCCCGCCGAGTAGGCGATGGATCGGCGTGTTCTGCGCCTTGCCGGCAATGTCCCACAGCGCGATGTCGATGCCGGCGAGCGCGAAACTGACGGGGCCATGCCGCCCCATGGCGTGCAGCTTGCGCTGCAAGTCGGCCATGAACGAGGGCACGTCGGTGAATTCGCGCCCCACGCACAGCGGCGCGACGACGCGTAAAATCGCCTCCCGCGTCAGCGCCGAAGCGGCAAAGCCGAACGCCTCGCCCCAGCCGGTGATGCCGGCATCGGTGTCGACGCGGACGAACAATGTCTCCATGTGCGTCCATGGCCCGGACGGCCGCATCGGCTTCGGCCCGCCGTGCTCATAGGGCACGGCGATGAGAATGGGTTCGACGCGGGTGATCTTCACGTTTTCCTCCTGGCTTCCGGGCCTCAGGGACATTAGACAGCAAGCCGACGTCCCGCACAGCGTGATTCCGCAATGGCTCCTTCACGACCCGCAGAGCCACCCCGAGTGGCCGCGTTGCTGACGCAAGGATTGGCGCTGCATCAAGCCGGGCGATTGGCCGAGGCGGAAAGAATTTATAGCCAAATCCTTGCCCTTGATCCGGATCAGTTCGACGCCCGGCACCTGCTCGGCTTCATATTTCATCAACGCGGCGATTCTGCGCAGGCGGTCCATCACATCGACCTGGCGCTGCAGAAAGATCCCGACAACATTCTGGCGCTGAACAATCGCGGTATCGCGCTCAATGCGCTCAAGCGGTTGGACGAGGCGCTGGCGAGCTACGACCGCGCCATCGCCGCGCGGCCGGATTTTGTCGAGGCGCTGATCAATCGCGGCAATACGCTGCAGGAATTGCAACGGTTCGACAAGGCGCTGGCAAGTTTTGACCGCGCGGTCGCGGCGCGGTCCGATCACGCGGAAGCCTATTATAATCGGGCCAATACGCTGCACGCGCTCAAGCGGTTCGACGAGGCGCTGGCAAGTTTCGACCGCGCCTTGGCGCTGCGGCCGAACTACGTGGAGACGCTGATCAATCGCGGCGTCACGCTTCACGCACTCGCGCGTTTCGAGGATGCGCTGGCGAGCTACGATGCGGCGGTCGCGCTGTGGCCGGACGGTGACGCGGCATTCGCCAATCGCGGCATGACGCTCCACGCGCTCAAGCGCTTCGACGAGGCGCTGGCGAGCTTCGACCGCGCGTTGGCGCTGCGGCCGGACAATGCCGAGGCGCTTGCTCGATCGCGACGACAGCCCTTGGTACCCGAGGGCGCGGCTGTTTCGGCAGGATGATAGCCGTCAGCGGAACAGCGCTTTTGGCCGCCTGCACGCCGCTTTGGACGACTTTTTGCACCGGAACTGACCGGTGTCTCGCTTAAAAATAATAGTTAATTCAATAAGATAAGACAAAAACGCGCATTTGTGTTTGGGGTCACATCCCAAACGCCTCGAAACGCGTTGACTACAATGAAAGAACACTTGGGAGAGCGTAATGAACCATTCAATTTACAGTGCCGACCGCCGGACCCATTTGAAGATTGTCGTTGTCGGCCTTTTGTGCGCGACTTTGGTCGCGGCCATCGGCACCTTCGCTCACATCAGCGATGTCGATCTTGGCACGACGCAACTCGTCAAGGCCGGCCAGCCCACGGCGGTGACCGGACGGTTGCCCGACATCCGCTAACCTCAGTTCGTATCGTCAACATCAGAGAGGGAGGCACGAGTCATGCCCCCACATGTCACCGAGCGTTCAAATTCCTCACGATATGACGGCGTCGAGATTATGACGATCGGCCTCGGCGTTTTGCTGATCGTCGCCATCGCCTGCGTGTTCGGAGTTTGATGTTGTGCAGGCGCACGTCGCTGAACACAGCCAGATCGTGATCATGCAGTCGCATGTCATAGGACGCCCTTTGAGATATCACCACGACGCTGCGGATGCTCTTGCCCGTGCATCAGGTCAAATGCCTTGTTGATGTCGGCAAGCGGCATGGTGTGGGTGATCATCGGGTCGATCTCGATCTTCTTTTGCATGTACCAATCGACGATCTTCGGCACGTCGGAGCGGCCGCGGGCGCCGCCGAAAGCGGTGCCGCGCCACACCCGGCCGGTGACGAGCTGGAATGGCCGGGTGGCGATCTCCTGCCCCGAGCCGGCGACGCCGATGATGATGCTTTGGCCCCAGCCGCGATGGCAGCTCTCCAGCGCCATGCGCATGAGATGGACGTTGCCGACGCATTCGAAAGTGTAGTCGGCGCCGCCGATCTGATCGGCGCTGCTCTTGGTCATGTTGACCAGGTGCGCGACGAGGTCGCCGCCGACCTCCTTCGGATTGACGAAGTGCGTCATGCCGAAGCGCTCGCCCCAGGCCTTCTTGTCCGGGTTGAGATCGACGCCGATGATCATGTCGGCGCCGGCGAGGCGGAGCCCCTGGATGACGTTGAGGCCGATGCCCCCGAGCCCGAACACGATCGCTTTCGCCCCGGGCTCGACCTTGGCGGTGTTGATCACCGCGCCGATGCCGGTGGTGACGCCGCAGCCGATATAGCAGACCTTGTCGAACGGCGCGTCGTCGCGGATCTTCGCCACCGCGATTTCCGGCAGCACGGTGAAATTGGCGAAGGTCGAGCAGCCCATATAGTGGTGCAGCGTTTTGCCATCCAGCGAAAACCGCGACGTGCCGTCGGGCATGACGCCCTGGCCCTGGGTCGTGCGGATCGCGGTGCACAGATTCGTCTTGCGCGACAGGCATGACGGACAGTTGCGGCATTCCGGGATGTAGAGCGGAATGACGTGATCGCCCTTTTTCACCGTGGTCACGCCGGGTCCGACATCGACGACAATGCCGGCGCCCTCGTGGCCGAGGATCGCCGGAAATAGCCCCTCGGGGTCGGCGCCAGACAGGGTGAACTCGTCGGTGTGGCAGATGCCGGTCGCCTTGATCTCGACCAGAACCTCGCCGGCACGCGGGCCTTCGAGCTGGACGGTGGTCACTTCGAGCGGCTTGCCGGGGCCGAAGGCTACGGCGGCGCGAACATCCATGGCGCTCCTCGCGTGCTTTGCAAAAGCGTGGCTTGGTGATTGACTGCGTGTGGCGGCGATTATCCGGAATTTCGTCCCCACAATGCAATGGTTCGGGAGCCGGCCATGGCCGATACGTCCACGCCGCGGCTGGAGTTGATCTTCGCGGCCAACGTCTCGGTCGGCCCGCCGCTCGATTGCGGCGACGTCGGCAAGGGCGCGCGCCGCATCGTCCCGATCACCGGCGGCGAATTTCTCGGGCCAAGCATCCGCGGCAAGGTGCTGTCGGGCGGCGCCGATTGGCAGATTCTGCGCGGCGATGGCGTGTCGGAACTGGAAGCGCGCTATACGCTGCAAACCGACGACGGCGCGCTGATCAATGTCCGCAACCTGGCGCTGCGCCACGGTCCGCCCGAGGTGATGGCGGCGCTCGCCGCCGGCCGGCCTGTCGAGCCCGGCAGCTATTACTTCCGCGGCGCCACCTTCTTCGAGACCGGCGCGGCGCGCTATGGCTGGATCGCCAAATGCATCGTTGTCTGCAGCGGCGAACGCGAGCCCGCCGGCGTAAAACTCAAATTTTACAAGGTGACGTGATTTGATCGAGCATTTGCGCCGATTGTCTCCGGGTATTTTGCTCTGCGTCGCGATAACGATTGTCGCGATCCTGATGCAGGTGGTCGAGGTTCATTTCGCCGGGCAAGCTTATCTCGAAGCACTGGTGCTCTCGATCCTGCTCGGCGTCGCCATCCGCACGGCATGGACGCCGGCAAAGCGCTTCGTCCCCGGCATCGCGTTTTCTGCGAAACTCCTGCTCGAAGTCGCGGTCGTCATGCTGGGTGCGTCGGTGAGCGTTGCGACTGTGCTGGCGCTTGGGCCGATCCTCCTGGTCGGCATCGCCTCCATCGTCGCCATCGCGCTCGGCTCGAGCTTCATCATTTGCCGAATGCTCGGCTTGCCGCTGCGCATGGCCATCCTGATTGCCTGCGGCAATTCGATCTGCGGCAATTCGGCGATTGCCGCCGTGGCCCCGGTGATCGGCGCCGACGGCGACGACATCGCCGCATCGATTTCCATTACCGCCGTGCTGGGCGTCGTCGTTGTCCTCACCCTGCCGCTGCTGGTGCCGATCCTGCAATTGTCGCTAACGCAATACGGCGTGCTGGCCGGCTTGACCGTCTACGCCGTGCCGCAGGTGCTGGCGGCGACCTTGCCGATCGGAGCTTTGAGCAATCAGGTCGGCACGGTGATCAAGCTGGTACGGGTGCTGATGCTGGGCCCGGTGGTGCTTGGACTGTCGCTGCTTGCGCGAGATCTGCGAACCGACCCGCGGCTCGATCGCGCCAATCGCCGCCGGCCGGACGTGCACGAGCTGGTGCCGTGGTTCATCGCGGGCTTCCTCGTGGTCCTGATTGTCCGCTCGCTCGGGCTGATCCCGCAAAGTGTTTTGCCGACCATCACCCACGTCGCAGCGATTTTGACGACCATCTCGATGGCGGCGCTCGGCCTGGGCGTCGATGTTCGCGTCGTGGCGAAGAGCGGCGTGCGGGTGACGCTCGCGGTGACCGCGTCGCTGATCATTCTCGGCCTGATCAGCTACGGGCTCATCCGCCTCGTCGGTGTGGCTTAGTAAAGCGGGCAGGGCAGCCGCTATTTCGTCCGCTCCAGCCAGCGCTTCAACGCCACGGCGTTGTTGTGGGCCTCATCGCGCGCGGCATAGAGCAGCGTTACCGGCTTGCTGCGCGGCAGCTTGCGCAAATCTGCAAGCGCCGTCCGCGCCGGCTCCTGTTTGAGCTCGCGACCATAGGCTTTGACGAATTCATCCCATTTTGTGGGTCGGCATGCACCATGCGACGCAGCTCGTCGCTCGGCGACAGGTCTCGCAGCCACAGATCGATGCGCGCCTTTTTCTTTGCGATGCCCCGCGGCCACAGCCGGTCGACCAGCACCCGCAAGCCATCGTCCTTGCCGGCGGGCTCGTAGATCCGCTTGATGCGAAAGTGGCCGGCTGCCTTTCTCGGCCGCGCGGTCTTGCCTGGTGATTTCGTTGCGGGCATTGGCTGGCGCCTCGCGCTCATCTTTCTCAGAAGCGATAACGTTCTGCGCCTGCTTCACCGCTTGAGCGCCTGAAGACGATCGCCTGTAAAGGCATTCGCCCGGGGTCCGCGCCGAACGCGCTTTGTAGTGCCATCGTGACCGCCGCAATGATCCTAGCAAATCGGTCGTCCCCCGCACTCGAATTTCCTCGATGATCGGATTACCGAGGATCAGGCCTTCGGCGAACTGCCGGGCCGTTGTGATCGTTTTGTCAATCTTGAGTACATGCACTGCAAGTTCCGTAAAGCCGGCGGCGAGCAGCGACGACTTGATCTCATCGATGCGGTGATAGCCGAACGGAACGGTAAAGAAAGCCGGCGCATCGCCGTTGAAGAAACCGCCGACAATGTCGTGCGAAATGCGCGCGAACGGATTGAAGTCGAACGAATCCCACACGTTGAAATGGTAGCGGCCGCCGCGGCCAAGCACGCGATAGGCCCCTACAAGGATGGCGCACCGGTGCATCTCTCGGACGTGGCCAAGGTCACCCAGAGCGCCGAGAACGACAAGCTCGGCGCCTGGATGAACACCACGCCGGCCATCATCCTGAGCGTGCAACGCCAGCCCGGCGCCAACGTCATCGAGGTGGTGGACCGGGTGAAGGCGCTCATGCCGCAGCTGCAGGCCTCCATGCCGGCGTCCGTCACCATCGCCACCCTCACGGACCGTACCAACACCATCCGCGCCTCGGTGCATGACACCCAGTTTGAGCTGGCCCTGGCCGTGGGCCTGGTGGTGCTCATCATCTACCTGTTCCTGCGCAACCTGCCGGCCACGGTCATCCCCAGCCTCTCCATACCGATATCCATCGTCGGTACTTTCGGGGTGATGTACCTCATCGGCTTCAGCCTGGACAACCTCTCGCTCATGGCGCTCACCATCGCGACGGGCTTCGTGGTGGACGACGCCATCGTCATGATCGAGAACATCGCCCGTTACGTGGAGCAGGGCGAGAACCCCTGGACGCGGCCCTGAAGGGCGCCGAGCAGATCGGCTTCACCATCATCTCCCTCACGGTCTCGCTCATCGCGGTGCTGATACCGCTCCTGTTCATGGGCGACGTGGTGGGCCGCCTGTTCCACGAGTTCGCCATCACCCTGGCCGTCACCATCGTCATCTCCGCCATCGTGTCCCTGACCCTCGTGCCCATGCTCTGCGCCAAGATCCTGCACCCGGAAGCCGAGACCGGGCGCACCAGAGCCGGCTGGCCTGGAGCGACCGCATCTTCCAGGACCTCCTGAACCGCTACGAGCGCGCCCTGGATTACGCTCTGGACGGGAGCGCGCCGTGCTGTGGATCGCGGTGGGGACCCTGGTGCTCACGGTGCTGCTCTATATAGTCATCCCCAAGGGCTTCTTCCCCACTCAGGACACGGGGCTGATCCAGGCGGTCTCCCAGGCCTCGCCCACGGTCTCCTTCGCCGCCATGAGCGATCGGCAGCAGGCCCTGGCCGCCGACATCCTGAAAGACCCGCACGTGGTGAGCCTGTCCTCCAACGTGGGCGTGGACGGCACCAACACCACGCTCAACAGCGGGCGCTTCCTCATCAACCTCACGTCCCGGGACAGCCGCTGGGAGAACGCCAGCGACATCATCCGTGACCTGCAGAAGGAGACGGCGGCATCCCCGGCGTGACGCTCTACATGCAGCCGGTGCAGGACCTCAACATCGGCGACACCCTGAGCGCCACCCAGTACCAGCTGGTGTTGCAGGACACCACCCCCACGAGCTGGCCCACTGGTCCGAGCGCTGCTGGCGAAACTGCAGGGTGCCGCAACTGGCGGACGTGACCAGCAACATGGAGAGCAGGGCCTGGCCGCCTACGTGAACATAGACCGCAGCACCGCGGCGCGCTTCGGCATCACCCCGGCCACGGTGGACAACGCGCTCTACGATTCCTTCGGCCAGCGCATCGTGTCCACCATCTTCACCCAGTCGAACCAGTACCGGGTGATCCTGGAGGCGGACCCGTCGCTGCAGCAGAGCCTGACTTCCCTGAACTCGGTGTACCTGCCGTCCTCGGTGGCGAGCGGCTCCCAGGTGCCGCTCTCGGCCATCTCGGACATCGAGACCCAGCAGACGCCGCTCGTCATCAACCATCTGAATCAATTTCCCGCCGCCACCATCTCCTTCAACCTGGCGTCGGGTGAATCGCTGGGCGGCGCCGTGAGCGCCATCGAAGGCGCGGAGCATGACATCGGCGTGCCCGCCAGCGTCATCACCGCCTTCCAGGGCTCGGCCTGGCCTTCAAGGCAGCCTTGAGCAACGAGCTGTTCCTGATCCTCGCGGCCATCATCACCGTGTACATCGTGCTGGGCGTGCTCTACGAGAGCTTCGTGCATCCCCTCACCATCCTCTCGACCCTGCCTTCGGCGGGCCTGGGGGCGCTGCTGGCGCTGTTCATCACGGGCAACGATCTGGACATCATCTCCATCATCGGCATCGTGCTGCTCATCGGCATCGTGAAGAAGAACGCCATCATGATGATCGACTTCGCGCTGCAGGCGGAGCGCGGGCAGGGCTGGCGCCCCGGGATGCCATCCGCCAGGCCTGCCTGCTGCGTTTCCGGCCCATCATGATGACCACCATGGCGGCCCTGCTCGCGGCCCTGCCGCTGATGCTGGGCTTCGGCACCGGCTCGGAGCTGCGCCGGCCCCTGGGTATCGCCATCGTGGGCGGCTTGCTGGTGAGCCAGCTCCTCACGCTCTTCACCACGCCCGTCATCTATCTCGCCTTCGACCGGCTGGCGATACGCGCCAAGGAGCGGCGCGAGGCCCGGGCCGCCCGTGAAGGCTCTGCGCCGTGAGTCTCGCTTCACCCTTCATCAAGCGTCCGGTGGCCACCACGCTGCTGACGGCGGGCATCGCGCTGGCGGGCATCTTCGCCTTCCCGCAGCTACCGGTGGCGCCGTTGCCCCAGGTGGATCTGCCCACCATCTCGGTGCAGGCGACCCTGCCGGGGCGAGCCCCGACACCGTGGCGGCCACGGTGGCGAGCCCCCTGGAGCGGCACCTGGGACAGATCGCCGACGTGACCCAGATGACGTCCTCCAGTTCCGCGGGCAACACGCGCATCGTGCTGCAGTTCGGCCTGGACCGGGACATCGACGGCGCGGCCCGGGACGTGGAGGCAGCCATCAACGCAGCGCGGGCGGACCTGCCGGCGAGCCTGCGCAGCAACCCCACCTACCGCAAGGTGAACCCGGCGGATTCGCCGGTGGCCATCATCGCGCTCACGTCCAACATGGCAACCGCTTCACCGGCGAGTGGGGCTACGCGGGCCGCAAGCCGAGCGGCACCTTCACCGGTACGCGCGTCGCTTCGGTCTCTGCGGGCTATCCGGTCGTCACCGGCCTGTTCAACGTCACCGTCAACGGCGGTCCCGAGTTCACCGCGCGTCACCTGAAACTGCACCAATTGGGCAACGACGTTGTCGGCAACTTCGGGTCGGGTACGCAACTCGAGCGGCACGATGGCGCCGGACACCGGCGCGATGACCGGCACGTGGAAGGGACCGGACGGCAGCGGCTGGTTCCATCTGCGCTTCGCGTCCGACAGTCGCAGCTTCCAGGGCGAGTGGGGCCTCGACGCCGACAAGCAGCCGCGCGGGCACATCAGCGGGTCGATCGTCAACACCGCGCAGATTTGGGTGCACGGCCTGTGGGAGACGGCGTCGAGCAGCATCGCCTTCTCGGGCGGCAGCCTGCGCTTCGAGCAGAACGGCGAGACCGTCACCGGCGTGTTCAAGGACGGTCATCTCGCGGGCTCGTTGCCGCGCGGTTCGAGCGTGCTGGTCGGACGCTGGCGCGGCGAACACGACGGCAACGTCACCCTGACGTTCGCCGCCGACGGCAGGAGCTTCGAGGAACCTGGACCCTGCTCGACGGCAGCGGGGGACGCATCGTCGGCAGCGGAACGTCGCGGCGTCGCCGGCGTTGCGCTAAGGAACAGGTAACCTCCGCTGGCGCGACTGAGGTCGTCAAAAAAGTCGGCAATCGGTCCTACCGGTACCGCGTCGAGAGCTACCGCGACCGCGCGACCGGCAAGGTGCGCGGCCGCTGGACGTACCTCGGCCGCGTTGCCGGGGACGCGACGGTTGCGCCGCAACGGCCTGCCAAGGAACGGACGCGCGAGCGCTTGCTCGTCGCGCTCGAGCGGCTGCTCGACGCTACCGACTACGCCGACGTGAGCGCCGGTCAGATCGCGGATACGAGGCAGGCCTTGCGCACGGGACGTTCTACCGGTACTTTTCGCGGACAAACGAGCGGCGCTGCTCGTCGCGATCGAACTCGTGCGCGAGGCGGCCGATCGCGAACGCGTCGCGCTCGGCGGCCCGATCGGGACGGTCGCCGAGGAACGGGCGCGCGTCCGGGCCTGGGCCGGGTCCGTGCTGCACCTGTCGCCGATCGAGCGGCGCGGCCTCTTACGGTGCGCGTGGCTCGTCGTCAGCGAGGCCGACCTCGACGACGCGGCGGAGGGGGCAAGTGAGCTGGCGGCGCGGGGGCGAGCGCCGGGCCGCGCCCGGTCGACTACCTCGAGCGCTGCATCGGCGCGGGCAATTGTTCTCGGTCGACGACCTCCGCGGCGCTCGGCGAGCGCGCTTGCTCTCCGCTATTCGACGGCGTGTTGCGCGCCGTCGCCGCGAACTCTGCGACCCGGAGAGCGCGCTTGCGCGCCGGGGTCATCGCCGTTCTTCGACCGCGCGATCTTCGGGGTGCAGGGCGACTAGGGTTACGACGCGCCCCCAGTTGCGCTCGATCTTTTCCATTTGTCACCTTCTTCGGGTTGTAACGTATATGCTAGGGTTCCGGGTTCGAGCCGAGGTCTGGTTCTTTATGGTCACCGTAAGGGTTCCGGAAATCAGCGGCGTACGCGGACGATCCCCTCTATTCGACGTCTCCAGAACCCATCTCATACGACATGATGCTCGTACGTGACGCCGAGGTCCTGACGCCATTTTTCCACGTCAGCGAGCCTTGGCGGGAGCGTTGGGGTTCAGCCAGCAGTACGGCGCAATTCCGTCGATGATTGATTGCGTTTTCCGCGAAGACACACGTGGAACCACGCTGTAACATCCTGGGCGTTGAAGCCTGGTTGATGTGTCTCTCTATCAAGGTCAGGAGTTCAGCCGGCGGCGCGTTAGACATGATATCCTCCAAGGCTACGCGGTCGTCTTGCACGCTCGCGCGTATTTCATGCTTCGCCCGTACCTCTGATCGCCGCCTTCGGCGAGCTGCGGGACTCGCGGGCGCACGCTAAGCGGGAGGCCGGGCGCAAGCGCGACCAGCTCAGCGTCGCGCTCGCGCCCAGCCAGCGTGGATGTAGCCTAGCCCTCGAGGTGCTTGGTATGGGCCCAGGATGTGATAGCCAGCCGTTCGCTCCCCTTCTTGAGCGTCACGGTGATGGCCGCACCCGTCTCCCGATGGTCTGCCCCCTTTTGGTTGTAGTGGTAGTCGAACGGGCCGTCGATGTACGCGTTGTTCTCCGGTGACGAAGACGTGCCACGGCGCGCCTATGCCGGCCGTTGCGTCCGAGAGCTGAGCCGACTTGTTGTATGCCACCCGCGCGTTCCACCAGTCGGTGCAAGCCGTCGCGCCACTGAAGGTATACGGATCGAAGGCACCGATGATGAACGCTGGTGAATCACACGCTGCCACAAAGCGGTCATGTCGCCCTTGTTGATTGCCTGGATGGCAACTTTGAGGGCTGCATCGCGTCGCTCGAGGGCGACGCCGAGCAGACCGCCGGTGACGCCAAAACGCAAAGCCGCCGTCAGGATCAAAGCTGAAAATCGCTGGATTCGCATGGTTTCTCCTTCGAAGCTGCAGCAACGCAGCTTAACCTTTATGTGGTATAGGTATGCTAGATTCCGCTTATCTGAGCAGGTCTTATCGCCTCTGCGCCGACGAACTGCAACGCGCTCGCGCGCAGTGCGACCCCGAGGGGCGGCGACGGTCGTATCCGTCCATCCATTCAGCGACCACCCTGCATTACTTGCAGCTGCAGTTCGAGCGGCGTGAGGTTGACGGTGACGAAACCGGTTCCCGGCCGGTCGTAGTCGATGATCATCTGGATGACGAGGACGCTCGCCACGACATAGACCAGGCTCAGGAGGGGCGGCCGCGCATTCGTGAGGGCGAAGCCATACCGAGCGAGAGCCCGCCCAGCGTGACCAAAAGCAGCGTGAGTACCACCACGGTCGTCGGCACATGACTCGAAAGCGCTTGGCGCTGCTCTGCGGAGACGTTGATCGTGTCGTTCAGCGCCTGCACCAAGAGCGAGAGGCCGAGGTCCGGACGGATGCGTACGTAGCGCCCCCGATGCGATGCCCACAGGCCGTAGAGGGGGACGCTGCTCGCGTTCAAGGCAGCCGACGAACTCCTCGCTCCTGTCTGACGCCTCGTATGCCGCGAGCCTGCGCGCCGCGTAGTCGGACAGCCCCCGCCGGAAAAGGTCGGCTGCGGGAGCGGGGAGTTGGTCCGCTCGCAGCCAGGTCGTGCCGATGGCGTTGGCCTCCTTCACCACGAGCGAGCGCCGGAAGTCGAAGCGCGCCGAGGCCTGCGCGAACGACAAACCCAGCACGAACGACGCGAGCGTCAGCAGCGCCGCCTGCGTCGCCTTGAACGCGCGGCGTTGGCCATTCTCTGAGCGAGCGCGCCCGCGAACCGATAAGGAAGCTCGATGAAGAGCGCCAGCACGGCGAGCATCGTCACCGGCAGCAGCCACGGGTTCCACTCGAAGATGAACTTGGTAAGAATCGCGGCTGCCTTTCATCGGATGCTAAAACAAGATTCCCGTCAGCTTTTTCAGTATCTCGGAGAGCGGCATCAGGGTCAGCAGCAGCGGCGCGACCGGCACGAGCGTCGCCGCCGCGAAACCGATGATCATCTGCGGGGTTATCGGCATGCTGCGCATCGTCTGGATGATCTCGTAGCTGCCTGCCATGTCGGCGAGAGATTGGACGTCGGCGCTTCCGACGAGCGGCTCACCGTGATCTGCGTCGGCGGCGATCCACTTGTCTTGAAACTCGTTGGCGTAGCGCGCCGCGAGCGCGCCGTACTCGATGACGCCGCGCCGCTTGGCGCGGGTGAGCGATCTCAGGAAACGGTGAGCGGTGCGAGCGTCAGCACGAGGACGAACACGACGATCGCCACGATCTCGCCCTTGAACTCCAAGAGGCTCGCCTTCGCGACGATGACGCGGGTCGAAAGCCAGCCGGCGAGCAGCACGCCGTGCGCCATGGAAAAGACCGCGAATACCTGGGTACCGATGCTCAGAAAACCGAGGCCGCCCATGCGGTCGGGGTGCGTCGGGACGAGGTTGAGATTCAGCCGCGAAACCTGGGCGAGGAAGCGCGCCCAAATGAAGAGCCGAAATACCAGCGCAGGAAGACGAACTGGAAGATCGGCAGGCTGACGTATGCGTAGCAGATCCCCGCCGGGGTGAGTTGCGACCCGTCGGCCGCCGAGCCCGCGTACCACGTCGCGAGGCCGCTCTCGATGTACGTGTGCCGAACGACGTACGTGTCCACCATGTAGATGATCGCGATGATAACTAGGTCGACGACGAAGGAGTCGCCGAGCTTAAACGCGGACGCGACCGCGGCTTCGAACTTCGGGACCTGCGCTTCGGGAACGAGGCGCCGCACGAGAAACTGCTGCAGCGCCGGAAGGATGCGCGCCTCCCCCATCCGCGCCGCAAGGATGAAGAGCGGAAGCGCGACGAGCAAGCGGATGTGCGCCGACAAATCGAGCAGGAAAGGGGTCTTGACGCTGCCGGGGAGCAGCTCGCCGTCGAGCGTCGAGAGGACGAGCAGCGGAAGCCACGCGAGCAGCGGCAGACCGAGGATGCGATCATGCGCAGGCGCAGCAGCGTCGCGTCCCTCACGCCGATACGCTGAAGACCCCGCGGGATCAGCCCCCCATTGAATGCCAGCGCGCTGTCAGGAATCACCCGCTTCCAGCCGCCCGAAGCGTCATCTCGCTCTATACGCTTGCCGGGCGCACCGCCACGCCTCCTGCCGCGCCCTTTCCGTTGTGATGGCCTCCGTCCGATGGCCGACAACTTGATCAGTTTGAGGCCCCGGGTCGCGTTGTAGCCGTGGATTTCCTTCACGTCGAGCTTGCGCATGAAGCCGATCGTGTCGGCATCGATCACTTGCCCCGGCACCATGATCGGGAAGCCCGGCGGATACGGAATCACGAAGTTGGCCGAGACCATCTCCGGTCCGGATTTCAGCCGCTCGTCGATCTTCGGGCTCATCAGCGGGATGTACTCGCAGTCGTCCTCGTTCATACGCGGCGAAGAACGCGGCGCGCATATCGCCCTCGAGCGTGATGCTGCCCGGGATCCTCGCGGTAGCCGTCGTGGAAGCGGCTGAAGTTCGGCAGGTCGGGCACGTCTTCCATCAGGTTCTTGACCCGGCCGCGAACGCCGCGCGTTCCGCTCGCCGCCCTCGGCGAGCCGCGCGTCAATCTCGCGGCGAGATCTCGAGCAGAACCTTGATCAGCAGCGCGACGTCGCTGCGCGTGTTGTTGATGTTGGTCTGAAGCAGCACGCTGTTGCGTGACGTTTTGTTGAGTTGGATGTTGTACTTGGCGGCCAGCAGGTTTTTGAACGCGGTGCCGTCGAAGCCGGCGGTTCCGCAGACGAGCGTCATGCGCGTCGGATCGAGGAAGAACTCATCCTCTTTCACCGCCTTGAGCGCCGTCCGCCAGGTGCTGCCGGGGTGAGGAAGTCGCTGAACCCGGAGGCGCGAAACTCGCCGGCACCATCGAATCGGCGCCGAGACGTGGAAGTACTTCGAGATGATCGGGTGTTCCGCGACGGCCCGGCGGATCGCGAGCGCGATCTCGATCGCGCGCATGACGAGTTCATAGCCTTCCAACTCCATCTGGCGCCGGGCGACGTCGAGCGACGCGATGATCTGCGCGTTCGGCGATGTCGAGGCGTGAATGAAAACCGCTTCCCGGAAGGCCGAAACGTGATGGTTGTAGTCCTCGTCACGGACCGCGACGATCGAACCCTGTCTCAGGGCCGACATGGACTTGTGAACCGAGTTGGTCTCGTAGACGCGGAAGCGCATCTTGCCCGGATCCGGAATCAGATGCCGCATTCGAGCAGGCGCGCATCCTTCGGATCGAGGTCCTCGCCGAGTTCGGCCACTTGCGCGTCCCAGGCCGCCTTTGCCTCGGGGCTCTTGCGCCACTCTTCGAGGGCAGCCGCGGCGCCCATCGCCGTGCGCTGGCGCAGGAACGGCGACCAGCGCGCGAATCCAAACCACGCCTCATCCCACAGGAAAATCAGATCCGGCTTGATCGCCAGACACTCTTCCATCACCCGGCGCGTGTTGTAGACGTGGCCGTCGAACGTGCAGTTGGTCAGCGTCACCATCTTCACCCGATCGAGCCGGCCCTCGGCCTTGAGATCGAGCAGCGCCTGCTTGACGGTGCGCAGCGGCACCGCCCCGTACATCGAGTATTCCGTCATCGGGAAGGCCTCGACGTATAGCGGCTGCGCCCCGGAAAGCACCATGCCGTAGTGGTGGGACTTGTGGCAGTTGCGGTCGGCGATCACGATGTCGCCCGGCTTGCAGTCACCGCCTGGTAGACCATCTTGTTCGAGGTCGACGTGCCGTTGGTGACGAAGAAGACGTGGTCGGCGCCGACGGCGCGGGCGAACTTCTCCTGGGCCACTCTTGATGGTGCCGGTCGGCTCGAGCATGCTGTCGAGGCCGCCGGTGGTGGCGGAGGTTTCGGCGAGGAACAGGTTCTGTCCGTAGAACTCGCCCATGTCGCGGATCCAGTTCGAATTGATGATCGACTTGCCGCGCGCGATCGGCAGCGCATGGAACGTCGCGATCGGCCGCGCGGCGTAGCGCTTCAGGTTATCGAAATGCGGCGTGGAAAAACGGTCGGCCACACCTTCGAGAATGCTGAGATGCACCTCCATCAGCTCCTCGACTTCGTAGAAGACGCGCCGGATCATCGAGGCCGCCGGATCGCCCGCGAGCTTCTCGACCTCCCGGTCGGTCATCAGAGTAGATGTCGAGCTCGGGGCGGACGCGCTTGATGAGCCGGCCAGGCTCACGCCGATTTCGCGCGGCGCGGCGACTCGATGTGTCCAGTTGGTGCTGAATGGTCAGCAAATCTCGGAGTAGCTGGACGTCGTGCTGCGAGGCACGGGAATCCCATCGAAGATGACGACCGCCTGAATCTTGCGCGTTCAGGATGACGGCGAGCAGCGCGTCCTCGACGCTGCCGACGAGCACCGGCTCGTAGATCATTTCGTCCTCGGCGCGTCGCAGGCGCGCGGATCTCGTGGGCGATCTTCGCCCGGTTTGCCGCGGGCGCCGGCGTCACGAACAGCGTCTCGAAGTACGGCCGATAGGCTTCGCCGTCGCCGAGCGCGGTCGACACCGCTCCGGCGCCGCGTCGCTGCGTCGTCTTCCGCCTCCCATTCGCCGCTGTCGTAGCGATAGCTCTCTGCGAGCAGCGCGCCGCTCAGCCGGCGCACCAAGCGGGCGACGCCGAGCGCGTCGTCGTTGCGATGCGCTCGGCCAGCGACTTCATGAGCCTCGGCCCCGGGAAGGCGAAAAAGTCCTCGAGCGCGTGAGTCTCCGCGAGCGCCGCCTCCATCGCCGCGCGTCCGCCTTGCGGGCTTGCCGCCCGCGCATCCGCCGCCCACGCTTGCGCCTTGGCGTTGACCTCGCGCCAGCGGTCCAGCCGCGCGGCCGAGGCAGAAAAGAAATGGTCGAGTCGCGAAACGCTGGGACTCTCGGTTGCCATTGCGGACCTTTCGTTACTAGGGCTGCAGCAAAAGACGATGCGCGGGAGAAAGACGGCGCTCACGTCATGAACATGACGATGAACATGCCCCAGATCGTCAACAGCGTGTTTCCGACGGCATAGGTCACCGTGTAGCCAAGGCCGGGCACCTGGCTTCCGGCCGAGTCGCAGATCATCCCGAGGGCGGCCGTCGTCGTTCTCGCGCCGGCGCAGGCGCCGAGAATGATGGCGGGATGGAAGCGGAAGACGTACTTCGCGAGGAACATCGCGAGGATCAGCGGCACGCTCGTTGCGACGATGCCCCACAGGAACAGACCGAAGCCCAGCTGTTGAAGGCCCGTGACGAACTTCGGCCCGGCGGTTAGGCCGATGACCGCGATGAACATGTTGAGGCCGACGTTGTTCATAAACCACAACGTTGCAGACGGAATGCGGCCGAAGGTCGGCCGCGTCGCCCGATACCAACCGAAGATGATGCCGAAGATCAGCGCGCCGCCGGCGGTCGAGAGCGTGATGGGCACGGCGCCGATCTTCAGGACGATCGCGCCGATCAGCGCGCCGAGGGTGATCGCCAATCCAATGAAGGCGACGTCGGCAACGTCGGTTGGGCCGATCGATGACGCCGAGCGCCTTGCCGACGGCCGACGTGTCCTGCGTTCGTCCTACCAGCGAGACGACGTCGCCTCGATAGAGCTTCGTGTCCGCGAGGATGGGAATCGGCGTCTCGGTGATACCGCGCTTGATCGCGCGCAGGTAGACGCCCGGGCTCCCGGGCGCTTGCCGAGCTCCTCGAGCGTCTTGCCGTCGACTTCTTTGCTCGTGACGTAGACGTCGATGCCCTCGATCTTTGCCGAAAGGAGTTCGGGATCGTCGACCTCTTTGCTGGCGCGCCCCACGAGCTCGATGACTTCTGCCCGCGGCCCGACGACGGAGGCGACGTCGCCGGTCTCCAGGACGAGGTCGCTGGTGGCCTCGATGGATCGGTGCCGCCGCGGCGCACCGCCAAGACGTACATGCGGCTTTGCTCGGGAACATCTCCTCCACCGCGCTGACGCTCTTTCCGACGACCTGCGAGTCGGGAGCGATCTGAAAGGCCCGCACTTGATACGCCTGCCACGCATCGCCAAGGCCCCGAGGGCGCGTTCGCCGCCATGCGCATCTTCGTACTCTTTGCACGCTTTACGCAAGTTGATGCCGCAGCAGTAGCGGTCCGAGCTGTGCCAGGACGATCGCCGACCCGACCGTTCCGAAGATGTACGTTATGGCGTACGCCGTCGGCATCAGGTCGAGGATACGCTTTCGTCTGATCCGCGGGGAGCCCCAAGCGGTTGATGGCGTCCGTGGCGAGGCCCATCGATGCCGAAATCGTCTGCGAACCCGCGAAGAGCCCGGCTGCGGCACCGGGATCGTAGCCTGCAACCTTCGCAACGATGACGCTGGCGCCGAGGCAAAACACGCAGACGATCGCGGCAAAGATGGCTTGCGGGATGCCGTCCTTCGTGATCCCTCGCACGAACTGCGGCCCGACACCGTAGCCGATCGCAAACAGGAAAATCAGGAAGAACGTCGACTTGACGTCGGGCGAAATCTTGATCCCGAGTTGACCGATCGCAATCGCGGCGAGCAGCGTGGCGGTGACGGCTCCCAGGCTGAAGCCCTTGAAACTCTTGGTCCCGACCCAATAGCCGACGCCGATCGACAAGAACAGCGCGATCTCGGGGTATTGCCTCAGCGTTGCTACGAACCAGTCCATGCGAACCTCTCTCGTTCAGCGAGCCGTATCATGCTTTTGCCAACCGCCTCCCAAGCGCCAGATACAGTTGGGCGAGCGCGAGCCGCTCGTTCAGGTGACCCTGTGCGACGTCGGTTTCTGCTTGGTACGAGCGCGTCTGCGCGTTGAGAACTTCCAGGTACGACGTATAGCCGTTGCGGTAGCGTTCGTTGGCCAATCGGACGGAATCGAGCGATGCGCGCGCGTACGATTCCAACTGCACGCTCCGCAGGCGCGACTCGTTGTACGAAGCGACGTCGTCGGAGACTTCCGCGAAGGCTCGGTGTACCGTCTGAAGGTAGCTGATCGCGATCTGTTGGCGCTCGGCCTGAGCCAGGTGTATTTGCGACTTGATCTGGCCGCCGTTGAAGATGGGCTGGACCATCTGCGCCACGATCGAAAACAGGCCCAGCGGGCCGTAGAAAGACGCCGCTGATCGGCGAGACGCTGGCCGGCACGTGCGAGTACTCGCCGTTGATGAGTTGCCCGCCGATCGCGGCGCTCGCGCCGAGCGATAGCGACGGATAGAGCAGCTTGCGGGCGACGTCGACGTTGCCGGAAGCCGCCGCGATGTCGTGTTCCGCCTGCTGGATGTCGGGACGCCGCTGCAGCAACTCGCTGGGAACGCCCGTGGGCGGCACGACCGGCATCTTCACTTGTTCGTTCAGCGGCAGGCCGCGTTCGATCGCATACGGATAGTCGCCGGTCAGGACGGCGAGCGCGTCCTCGGTGTGCTTGATGTTCTGCCGAACGGTCGGGGCGTTTTGGGAAACTTCGTAGAGCGCCTGTTCCGGCTTGCCGAAGATCCTGCAGCGACGACTCGCCGCCTCGCACGCGGCGCGCCATCAGCCGAACGTTGGTGTGCGGCGAACCGTTATGGCTTGTTCGGTGTAGGCGAGGACTTCGTCGAGTTCGCGCAAGGGTGAAATAGGAGGTGGCGACGTCGCCGACGACCGTCGCCAGCACGGTGTCGAGCCCGGCCTGCGTAGAGAGGAGCTGGTCTCGCGCGACCCCGGTAGCGGACTTCAGCTTCCCGAACAGATCGACCTGATAGCTCGCCGCGACGCCGAGCTTGCGGCAAGAACTGCGAGGTGGGCGTCGCCCGGCGCCTTATTGCCGGCCGTCGCCTGAAACGGCGTGTCGAGGAAGCCGTTCACGAAGATCGGCTTGGTTCGCGGACGTGATGCCGAGTCGCGCCTCGGCCTCGAGGATCGACGTATATGCGAGTTCGACGTCGAAGTTCTTGACCAGCGCCCGTTCGATCAGCTTCTGCAGCACCGGGTCGTCGTAGAGCTGGCGCCACGGCACGTTCCCCAGCGACGTTTCCGTCGACGCCTCGCCGCGGTAGGCCGGCTGCAACTGCGCGTCGGGCGGCGCTGTCGGGTGCGCGGCGGCACGCACGAAGCGATGAGCTGGACGATCGCGAGGAAGGCGACGAAGAGCTTCATGCGTGGCCCTCGCCCGGATGTACGGCGGCCGTTTCGGGACGACGGCCTCGTGCTTGACTTTCGGCTTGATCAGGCGGTCGGTCAGCTTCTGACAGAGCTCGAACAACGTCGGCGTAAAGAAGATGCCGAGGCACGTCGCCGCGATCATGCCCGCGAAAACGGTCGAGCCGAGCGACTGCCGCGACGCCGCTCCCGCGCCGTGCGCGAACATCAACGGGATCACGCCGATGATGAACGCAAACGAGGTCATGAGGATCGGCCGGAAGCGCAGCCGCGCCGCGTCGACCGCGGCCTCGAACGCGGACGCCCCGTGAGCGCGCCGTTCGCGCGCAAACTCGACGATCAGCACCGCGTTCTTCGACGCGAGGCCGATCAGCATGATGATGCCGATCTGCACGTAGATGTTGTTGTCGAGACGCCACAGCAGCGCGGAAAGCAATGCGCCGAAGATGCCGGTGGGCACAGCCAGCAGCACCGACCACGGCATGATCCAGCTCTCGTACTGCGCGGCCAGCGCGAGGAACACGAGAAACACCGAGAAGACGAAGATGATCGTTTGGGTGTTTCCGACCGCGACTTCCTGATAGGCCGTTCCCGACCAGCCGAAAGTGTAGCCGCGCGGGGACCGTCTTCGCGGCGACCTGCTGCATCGCGGCGATCGCTTGACCGGTGCTGAATCCCGGCGCGTTTGCTCCGAAGATCTCGATCTCGCGGTTCGTGTTGAAGCGCTGGATGAAGTCGGTTCCGAGCCCGCGGCGGACGGTCGCCACCGCGCTCAACGGCACCATTTCGCCGGAACCGTTGCGCACGTAGATCGCCGAGATGCTGTTCGCGTTGGCCCGGAATTCCGGCTCGGCTTGAACCATCACGTCCCACGTCCGGTTGAAGTAGCGTGAAGTCGCCGACGACGAGCCCGCCGAGCATCGCCTGAAGCTGCTTGAAGACATCGTCGACCTCAACGCCGCGCATGGCGGCCTTTTCGCGATCGACGTCAAGCTGCGAGCAACGGAATGGAGGTGCGCATCGTGTTGTTGACGGCCGTGATTTCGGGCTGCTTGCGCGCCTCCGCGACGACCTTGTCGGCACGGTCGCGAGCTCGTTGACGGTGTGACCGGAAACGTCTTGCAGCTCGAAGTGCGAAGCCGGACGCGTTGCCGAGGCCCGGAATCGTCGGCGGCACGAACGGGAAGGTCGCGGCCTGAGGATAGGCGGCCATCTTGTCGCCGATACTCCTTGACGATGCCGTTCAAGCGTGAGGTGTTCGCTTGACGCGGTCCCCCCATGGCTTCAGCGACGACGATGAAGCTCGAGGAGTCGGGCGTCTGGATCGAGGTGAGCAGGTTATAGCCGGCGAGCGTGATCACGTCCTGCAACGCCGTGCACTTTCTGAGGTCGGCTCTTCGATTCGCCCGCGAGGGCGGCGTTTCGATTGAGCGAGGAGCCGTACGGAAGCTGGACCTGAAGGCGTAACACGACGCCTTGATCCTCGTCCGGCACGAAGCCGCCGGGAATCTTCGTCGCCGATAGAGCCGCCGAGCGACGTAGAAGGCTGCGAGCGCCCGATCACGAGAACGACGCGCCGCATGAGCCAGCGCAGCGACGCCATGTAGCCGGACGGTGACCGCCCCGAACGCGCGCGTTGAACCGGTCGATGAACCACCCGAGGGGCCCCCACAGCTGCGTCGCTTCCGTGCATGATGAGGACGCAGAGCGCCGGCGTCAGCGTCAGCGCGACGATCGCCGAAATGTTCACCGAAATCGTGATGCGTGAGCGCGAACTGCCGAAAGAGCTGTCCGGTGATGCCGCTGATGAACGCCGACGGCAAGAAGACCGCCGTCAGAACGAGCGATATGCCGAAAATCGGCGCGGTGAGCTCCTTCATCGCCTGTTCGCTCGCCGCTAACGGCTCCAAGCCCTCCTCGATGTGATGTTCGACCCCTTCCACCACGACGATGGCGTCGTCCACCACGATGCCGATCGCGAGCACCAGCCCGAACAGCGTCGAGCGTATTGATGCTGAACCCGAGCGGCAAGAACGCGATGAACGTTCCGATCGAGCGATACCGGAACGGCCAGCATCGGAATGAACGATGATCTGAAACTTCCCAGGAAGACGAAGCACGACGAAGATGACGAGGACGATCGCCTCGAAGAGCGTCTTGAGAACGTCGTGGATCGAGGTCGTGACGAAAAGCGTGCTGTCGTAGGCGACGGAGTACTTGAGGCTCGGCGGAAACGGATTTCGACAGCTCCGCCAGCGTCTGCGCGGACGGCCTTCGCGGTTTGAAGGCGTTGGCGTCGGGCGTCTGGTAGAGGATGACCAGCGTCGCCGGCTTGCCGTTGAGCGATGCCGAGCGTCTGATAGAGTGCGCGCCTAGTTCGACGCGCGAGACGTCGCGAGAGCGCAGAATCGAACCGTCGGGGTTGGTACGCACGACGATGTCGCCGAACTGCTTGGGATCGGTCGAGCCGCGCCCTGCGCGTTGACGGAGAGCTGGAACTGGTTGTTCTTCGGCGCCGGTAGCTGCGCCGACGGCGCCCGTCGGGATCAGCGACGTTCTGCTTGTCTGATGGCGTGCTGCGAGGTCGCTCGCTTGCAGCCCGAGCTTCGCGAGCTTGTCGGGCCGAACCCAGGCGCGCATCGCGTAGTCTGGTCTGCCGATGGTGTTCTCGCCGCCGATGCCGGGCACGGAAAGCAGCGGGTTGATGAGGTTGAACGTCGTGTAGTTGCTGAGGAAGAGCCGGTCGTAGGAGTTCGTCGGCGAGTACAGCGCCACGACCATCAAGATCTGCGGCGACTTCTTCTGAACGGTGATGCCGAAGCGGTTGACCTGGCTCCGGCAGCTTCCCGTCGGCCTGCGCGACGCGATTCTGGACGTCGATGAGCGCCTTTTGAATGTCGGCGCCGACTGTTGAACGTGCAGTTGAGCGTGTACTAAGCCGCTCGACGAACTCGTCGACTGCATGTAGATCAGGTTGTCGACGCCGACGACTTCGTTTTCGATATCCGATGCGACCGATTGCTCCACCACCGAAGCGCTCGCACCGATGTACGTCGTCTGCACTTGGATCAGCGGCGGCGAGATCGGCGGGAACTGCGCGACCGGAAGCACCAGGATCGCCACGCCGCCGAGCAAGCACGATAACGATGCGAAAGGACGATCGCGAAGATCGGTCGCGTGATGAAGAAATGCGCCACGCCTACCTCGTCGTTACGACGACCTTCGCGCCGGGCTGGACCTTCTGCGTGCCCTCGACGATCACGCGATCGCCGGCGTTGAGGCCCGATCTGCACGACGAAGCCTGTTCGTACTCCGGGCCGAGCGTCACCGAGCGAAGTACCGACCTCGCTCTTGTCGTTCACGATGTAGACGCTGTCGACGCCTTGCGTTTCGTGATCGCGGTCTGCGGAACGAGCAGGGCGTCGGTGACGGCGCTCGACGACGACGCGAACGCGGACGAAGCCGCCCGGACGAAGGAATCCGTCGGGATTCGGGAAGCCGTGCCTCGACGGTAATCGTTCCGGTCTTCGGGTCGATGGTCGGATTATACGTGTAGATGGCCCGGGATACGGATACGTCTGGTCGTTGGCGAGCATGATGTCTCAGATCTTGATCGCGCAGCGACTGGCACACTCGGCTTGTTTCGGTTCTGGAAGAGGTTCAGGTAGGTCGGCTTCGTCGACCGAGAAGTTGACCTTGATCGGGTCGATCGCGTTGATCGTGTCGAGCACCTGTGTGCCCGGACCGCCGACGACGTTGCCAACGTCGTAATTGAGGAAGCCGATCAGACCCGGTAACCGGCGCGTAAGATCGGCGTATAGCCGAGGTTGATTTTCGCGTTGTCGACGGCCGCTTGCGCGGCAACGACGGCGGCATTCGCCGATGCGATCTGCGCGCGCGCAACGTCAACGTCGCCCTTGGCGATCTCGGCGCGTTTGAATAGCGTTGTCGAGATCCTTTTGCGGGATCGCCTGGTCGGCGGCGAGCGGGCGATCTCGCGCGACCGTCGTATTCGCGCCGAACGAGTGCGGCCTCGCCGAGAGAAGAGGTTACCCTTCGCTTGCCCGACCTGGGCCTGGGCTACCCCGAGCTGAGCCTGGGCGGCGCGCAGGGCCGCAACGTATTCGTTTTGCTGGATGCGGAAGATCAGATCGCCTTTGCGGACGATCTCGCCTTCCTTAAACGGCGCGCTATCGAGCGTGCCCTTGTACCCGAGCGCGGACTTCGACGCGCTCGCTGGCGCCGAGCGAGCCCTGGTAGTCGTCCGTAATCGGCACCGTCGCGCGGCGCACGCGTCTCCACCACCACCTTCGTCGGAGGCGGCGGCGCGTTCGCTTCGTTCTCGGCATTGCCGTGGCTGCATCCGGCTCGGAACAGGGATGCTGCGACGAGCGAGGACGCGCCGCCGAGGGCTTTCATCCTTCGCGCTGCCAGCGCTCGTACGCGGTCTTTGCGACGTCGGAGGAGATCGGCACCGATCTCCTCGTAGGCCGATGTCCGGCAAGTTCGCGAGCGACACGCGGACCGACCAGTCCGGAGCGCCGAAGCCGCTTCCGTTCGAGCAGCACGATCGAATGGAAGGTCGCCAGCGCGAACACGATCTGCAGCGGGTGGTAGTTGTCGACCAAGAACTTCATGAACTTCTCGCCGTATCTGAGCTCGGCCCACTTCATCAGGTCCAGCGTCGAGTAGTAGTCGGCCCGATTCGCGTCGGCTGACGAGCGGCAGATCCAGGCCCTTCCAGAGAAGCTCCATGCGCTTTTGACAGATGCGGCGCGTGAGGTCGCGGTAGGCGTTCTTCGAATCGGTCAGGTCGAAGAGCGAGAAGAACGTCATCATCACCTGCTGCGGCATCGAGAGGCCGGCCGTATGATTCAGGGCGACTTGCCGGCTGTCGGCGACGAGCCGATCGATGAACTTGATCTTGTCCGGCGTCAGCGTGAGCGGGCTGTAGCGCTTGCGCAAGCGTTCCCGCTCGCTCTCGGGCAGCGCGGCGATCAGTCCGTCGAAGACGTTGTCCTGATGGATGGCGATCGCTCCGAGCCGCCAGCCCGTGCAGCCGAAGTACTTCGAGAACGAATAGACCGTAATCGTGTTTCGCGGCGCGTACTTCATCGAGCGACTCGAACCCATCCACGAACGTGCCGTAAACGTCGTCCGTGATGATGATGAGGTCTTTGCGCTGGTCCTTGCACGATGTTCGCGATGCGCTCGAGCGTCGACCGCTGCAGCGCGTACGACGGCGGGTTGCTCGGGTTCACAACAAAGAAGCCTTGATCGCGGGGTCGAGCAGCTTGTCGATCTCGCTGTCGGGATACTGCCAGGAATGCGCGCCCGACGCGTAGACGCCGCTCGCGTCGATCTCGACGGTCTCGAACGCGTACCGGTCGAGGTGGGCAATCTCGAGATACGGCGTGAACGTCGGTACGGCGAGCGCGATCTTGTCGCCGCGTTTCAGCAACCCGTTGACCATGAGGGTGTCGAAGATGTAGCACATCGCGGCCGTGCCGCCTTCGACCGCAAAGACGTCGTAGGTCCCCGGCGGCGGCGAGTCGCCGCACATCTCGCGCACGAGGTACGCGCGCACGACCTGCTCCATGTGCCTGCCCATGCGCATCGGCACGGGGTACATGTCGCCGATGATCGCGTCGGCGAGCTCGTGCACCCACGGGTCCTTGTCGAATCCGAGCTTGCGCACGCCGTAGTCGATGCCCGCCCGCAAGCGCCGCCGCGCCCGGTGTCGCTCGCGTTGCGCTCGAGGAACGCATCGAAGCGCGCACCGATGCCCATCGCGGCCGGGCATACCTCCGAGATCCGGCTCGTCCCAAACCCGCTTCGATTCCTCGATGCCGAACTGGCCGAAGAGGAAGTACGCCTCGCGCGGCGTCGTGGCGATCCAGTTGGGATTGCCGCGGCCCGCGTCGAGAAAGACGTGCGCGCTCTCCGGATCCTTGGCGAGTTTGATGAGGTCGTCTTTGAGCTCGAAGGGGCTGAGCGTTTCGTACTTGCGGAAGCGCTCGAGCGGATCGGAGGCCGGTACGCGGGTAGCCATGCGAATTGCTCCTTAAGGGCCGGTACTGGTGGCAGAAGGTTCGACGATCGCGGCGCCGGGCATGAGAACATCGCTGCGGCGCATCAGAACCTCGCCACCGCGCTGGCCTCGATCTTGTACTTCCAGAGGCCATTGACGCCCAGGCCCCACGTCCCAATCAAATTGAGCGCCACGTCGTTGATGTTGCCGTTTATGATGCCGCCGGCGGCCGACTTGAAGTTGGGCGTCGTCGAGTCGAAGAACGTCCGATAATTATAGATGCCCGAAATTTTTAGCCCGCGTAAGACGTTCACGAAGGCATAATTTGGTAGCGTCAACTTTCCTTCGTAGTAACTCGTCTCGCTGGCGCCGGGCGGCACGATGACCGACTGATCGTATTCGTTGCTGTACGCGACCGAGCCGCCGTTCCATTTCCATTTAACATCGTAGAACAACTTGAGCTGCGTGTCAGTCGTGTCGACACCGTTTTGCTGCGTAGGGAACGCGAAACCGCCCACGAGCGAGTGATCGAACGTCGAACTGACGACGTTGTAGGAATAGCGAAGCTCAGCGTTGCCAAAGCCCGAATATGGTCTCGCGTACGGCGACGACGCGTTGGGCGCCGTCGGCCATTTCGTGATGAACGGGAGCCGCACTTGGAGTTGCGCGCACGTGTCCCACAGATTGCGATCGTAACGAACTTCGTATTTGGCCTTTCCCGAGCCGTCGCGGTTGCCTTGGAAGTAGTAGAACGCCGTCGCATCGTGATCGACCGTGTAGATCTGATCGCCGATCGAGTACAGCGGCGGCTCGGGCTCCGGCGTGTGCGTCGGCGCATAAGGCGCGGACGTGCTCGCCGCGGCGGTAGCTGCCGCATTCGCGGGCTCCGGGCCGGCCGGGGACGGTGCGGGGGTCGGCGATGCGGCTCGGGCAACGCAGCGCGAAGCAGCGTTCGCAGGCGCGACCGCGCCAATCAATGCCAGCAAAACCGCAGCCGCCGCCCACGTCGCAACGCGTGGCATTAGCGCGCGTCCTTGAACGCGAGATTCGCGACGAAGCGCCGTCATGTTGTGAGCGTAGGGTGCCTTTCGATGTCCTTCAACCATGCGCTAAGGTCCACTTTCCAGGGGGATGCTGCCCCGCTGACTCTGTGCGCTGACCCAATGGGCGAGGATCGATTCGGGCGCGCCGCCATGTCCCAAGCGATACATGGTGATGCCCGCGGCCCGCAGGTTGGTCGCCGTGAATGATGCAGCCGCAGACGAGGGCTCGAACCGCGGCAGCGCTTTAGTCGGTATGAAGTCGCGTACGAAGCGCGCGGCCGCCGCTCCGATGTCGCGAGCCTGGCCGAACGAGAGGAGTCTTTCGTCGTCTGCGAGACCGGGCTCGATGGCGCGAACGAGTTTGGCCTGCAGGCGCAGGAGGACGAGCATCGGTTGAATCGAGATCGCTCCTGGCGTCGCGTGGACAGGCCCGCGCACCATCGGCGGGGCGATGCGTATGCCGGACGGCAGCCGCGCGGGCACGGCCCGATCGACCGCAGCGACAATGCGCTTTAACTGCGTCGTCGAGGCGAAGGCGGCGACGAGACAGATCCGCGGCTCGGCTTTTCCAGAAAACGCAAGCGTCGCCGGATCGAGAAGGCGTGGGACCTCCAGGTCGAGGGCGATCTCGAAAGCAGTAACATGCCACGTTGTCGGACGCGCCGTGCTCATCCGACATAAATATGCCGCCGGAGGCCGTAATTAGTAACCCTATGACAGGGTGCACTCGCCAGACCCCCCTTGCGAGCGCCCATTACAGATGTGACGGCGCTCACGCAGGCGCACCCCTCGTCTCGGGTGATTTTTTAGGCGCGGCAGGCCGTCGCTCGGTCTCCCAGAGAAACCCCAGGAACGATTTATTAGAACGCGGTTAGAGCCAAACCGGGGGTGGCCGATGCTCACTCAATCGTCAAACGCCAACAATGGTCTCGGCCTCAATCTGACGCGCAGGCAGGCTCTCGGGCACTTCCTTCGCGAGCGTCGGGCGGAGATTGCCCCGGAAGAGGTCGGAATCGCCTCGCGCCGCGGACGCCGCACGCCCGGCCTGCGCCGCGAAGAAGTCGCGTTTCTCGCGGACATCGGCGTCAAGTGGTACGCGCGGCTCGAAGCCGGAGACGATGTCCGCCCTTCAGTGGCAACGTTGACTGGGATCGCGTTTGCGTTACGGCTTTCGAGCGCGGAGATCGAGTACGTCCTCGAGCTGGCAGGACTACCGCAGCCGTTACCTGCGACGGCGGAAGTCGACACGGGCGTCGCCGGGCCGATTTCGTCGCTCATGGACAGCATGCGCGGCGTCGCGGCTACCATCGGCGATCGAATCCTCACGCCGCTACGCTGGAATGCGTTGGCGGATGCTCTGTACGGACACTCTCGAGCCAACCTCCCGGCGACGCGCAACGCCTCGTTCGAAGCCTGCTCGATCCGGACTACATCGCCTTGCTCGGTCCCGCGCGAGAGGGCGTCGTCGCGCGGGAAGTGGGAATGTTCCGGCTCAACTTTTGGTCCACCCGGCCGAGTCCGTTCGTTTTGCCCGTTTACGAGATGATCAAGGATGAGACGCTCTTTCAGGAAGCCTGGCGCCGGGAGATCGTGGCCTGCGAACTGACGGAGGAGGGTGTGACGGTTCTGAACGATGCGGCCGTCGGAAGGCTCGTGGTGTTTTCGAGGGACTTCGGCACCTCCGGCTCTGCGGACCTCATTCTGCGCACGCAATGGCCGGCGGACGAGGAAACGGCGGTGAAGTTCCGCCGTCTCGAGGCGGCCGGCGAGGATCGCGTAGGGAACGCACCATTCCCGTTGGAAGCCTGCGGATAAACCTGCGTCTGAAGACGTTTCTCTTTGCGCATCGACCGGTGCGCGGGCGATCGCCGCGCAGAGCAGGCTCCACCTGTGAGGTGGACCTTGATGCGTGGTTGCTGCCGCCGTAGGGCCCAACTACGCTAGTCGCGTCGCCTGCAGGCAGGCGAGCGGCGCAACACACCAGGGAGGCTGTGCACCTTGATCCGACCCCCAACGCTCGCGGCAGCCGCAATCGCCGCAGTCATCAGTTGCGTGGCAACTCCCGTCGTGGCCGACGCGACCGGCACGATCACGATCCATCACTCGAGCGGTACGGCCAACACCTATCGCGACGTTGAGATCAAGATATTCTCCGGCTCGCTGTTCCTGACGACCGACGACGGGGACGGCACCATCGTCGTTACCCGCGCCGCATGCTCGTATCAGGGGCAGATCATCGTGTGCCTGCCGACGACGGCAGCGCTGGTGCAAGACGGCGAGAGCAACGCCCTCTCGCTGAAACGCGGTACGATCTATCTCAATTACACGAACACGGCTCAGCCGTTGTCGCGTTCGTCGGCGAAGATTCCGCCGAACAGCATCATCCTCGCACTGACGACGAAGAACGGCACGCTCATCAACGTTGGCGGTCGCATCGACCAGTTGATCAAACAATGAAGAAGCTCTCTGCAGTTTTCGTTTCCCTCGTTCTCGTGCTGCAGCTCGTGGCTGCCGCCGATGCCGGACCGCGCGGCGGCGGCGGCGGCCGCGGGGGTGGTGGTGGCGGCGGCGCGCGCGGCGGCGGCGGCGGTAGCCGCGGCGGCGGCGGAGCACGCCCGAGCGGTGGTTCGCGCGGTGGCGGCGGTGGCGGCGCGCGCAGCAGCGGCGGCGGCGGCTCGCGCAACAGTAGCGGCGGCTTCAACCTCGGCGGATCAGATTTTTCGCGAGGAGGCGGCGGCGGCGGGCGGCAGCAACCCGGCGTCGCTCAGCGTCCCGGGGCGCCGGCGGAGCAGGTCGTCCCGGTGGCCCTGGCGGCCCCGGCGGAGTTGGCGGCGTTGGAAGCGCCGGCGGTCCTGGTGGCGCCGGTCGCCCTGGTGGACCCGGTGGCCCCGGCGGGGTTGGCGGCGTTGGAAGCGCCGGCGGTCCTGGTGGCGCCGGGCGTCCCGGCGGGCCGGGCGGACCCGGCGGTCCTGGTAGCGTCGGCGGTCCCGGCGGCGTCGGTGGCGCGGGCGGAGTCGGTGGCGCGGGCGGTCCGGGTGGCGTGGGAAATGCAGGCAACGGCAACAGAGGCAACGGCAATCGGACCAACACCGGCGATCGCACGACCAACATCGGCGGCAACAACACACGCAACAACACCTTTGTCAACAACCCCGTCTATGGCGGCGGCGGCGCGTACGGTTGGAACGGCGGCATGGCTTGGTATCCGGCAGGAGCCTATTGGGGCGGCGGCTTCTGGGGAGCGATGGCGATCGGCGCCACAACCGCGCTCGTCTATGGCGCGGTTGTCGACGATGACACGCACGTCACGTACAACTCGTACGAAGTTCAGCCGGGGACGCCGGGCGAGACGTTCCTCACCTCGTACCACCTGACGCAGGCGCCGTGCGGCCCTGAAGGACTCGTGGTCGTGTACGGACCGGAGAACAGCGTCATCTGCGCGCAGCCGAACGAAAACGTCGGTGTAGGCGAGTATCGCCTCGACACCACGACGCTGAACTTGACGCCGGTCTAAGCGAGGCGTCCTCACCCGCGGCGTCGTAGCCGTAGCCGCGACTGTTCGAGCCCCAGAGGTGCTCGCGCGGTCGCGGCTTTGACCTGAACCGCCGGTACGGAAGTGAGAAATCATGCGCCTCAGTCGCTTCGCCTTACGCCTGCGAGCACGGTCGTGAACATTTTCGTCGGTGCACCCGGTCGCGAGTTCTTGGGGTCGAGCGAAATCTTCATCATGCTGTTCGTGACCTTCGGGCCGATCAATTTCATCAACCGATTTTACCGGATGGCGGCCGGCGTCGGCATGAAGGCGCAAGCCGGGCTGCGCGGTGAGAAGCGCCGTGATCGCGACCGTCGCCATCGTGCTGTCGGCGTTGGTCGGCAGCTTCATGCTGGAGAAGTGGCAAGTCTCCGTCACGGCGGTCGCCTTCACGGGCGGGATCGCGCTGTTCGTCGCGGCCATGCAGGCGATTCTGGCCCTGTACGGCGGTGCGCGCAGGCACCACCGGCCGCCGACGGCGCGGCGCAGAGTCCGTCGGCGGCGGCGTCGCAACTCGTCTTTCCTTATATCGCCACTCCCTACGGAATCGCCATACTCATCGTCCTATTGATGCTGGCGCCCGACAGCGCCAAGGACATCTACATCACGCTGCTGATCGTCATGCTGATCAACCTCATCATGATGCTCCTCGTCAAGCCCTTCATGCGCGTGCTGGGCCTTCCGCTCGGACTGCTCGGTACCGTGGTTGCGGTGCTGCAGTTGGCGCTCAGCATCCAGTTCGCCCTCTTCGCCATTCGAACTGCGCTCGTCAAGGGCGTATAGGAGGAAGTACTACCTGTCATGAGTACCCAAGACGACCGCTGGGAAAATCCGCAAGCGATGGCCATCCCCAAAGAGGGATATTTCGAACGCGTGGAAGGCAACTACGGCCCGGTCTTCCCGCGGACGCCGGCGAACTACGGCTTCACGGTCATCGCGAAGCTCAAGCCGGGGCGCGAGCCGGCGATGCGCACGTATGCCGACACGATAGAAAAGGCGATGAAGGCCGATCCGCAGTTCCTCGCGCGCCTCAAACTGCACTTCTTAAAGTGGGTGCTCTTCGATATCGGCGGCGAGACGTATTTTATGTATCAGGGCATCTTCGACACCGACTTCGACATGTACACGGACGACGCTGTCGCGTTGTTCACAGAGTCCGGCGTCTCCACCGCGTTCGAAAACCTCGAGGGCTTCCCGGAGGACTGGAAGACGAACGTCCCGGCCTTCATCAAGTTCGTGCGCGAGCACCATCGACCCAGCTTCATGGAGTACGGCGAGTATCCGTACGTGAGCGCGGACGAGATAAAGAAGGCGCTGCGGATCAAGAAGAGCCTCGGCGCGATGCTCGATCAGATGCAGTAGGTCCGCAGTTTGGCCGCGACGCAGACGTACGATCTGATCGCGATCGGCGCCGGTCCCGCGGGCGAAAGCGCCACGGAGCTGGCGTCCTACTTCGGGCTGCGCTGCGCGGTCGTCGAACGCGAACCGCGCGGGCGGAACGGTCACGACCACCGGCGGCGCACCGACGAAGACCTTGCGCGAGGCGGCGCTCTTCGTCTCGGGCTTCAGGGACGCCGACGTTTATGGGCTGCGGGCCACGGTTCCCGCGGAACTCGCCATGGAGGTCGTCCGCACGCGAACGTGGGCCGTCTGCTCGCTGCTCCAAGACCTGACGAAGAAGAACATCCTTGCCCGCGGCGTCGACTACATCGAGGGCGAGGCGCGCGTCGAGGGCGACGGCGCGGTCACGGTTTCGCGCGAGGGGACAGCGCCGGCGACACTACGCGCGAAGGTCGTCCTCATCGCGACCGGATCGCGCCCGCAGCGGCCGGCGGGCAGCGCGTTCGCGTTGCCCGGAGTCTTCGATACGGACACGATCCTGTATCGTGAGCGCGGCGCGCCGCAAGGCGATCGTCATCGTGGGCGGCGGCCCGGTCGGCATCGAGTTCGCGACGATCTGCCGGGCGCTCGGAGCCAAGGTCACGATCGTCGATCGCGGCGAGCGCCTTGCGACGATCATGGACGGCGAGATCTCAGCGCGCATCGAGGAACTCTTTGGGAAACTGGACGTCGACGTGCGGTTCGGCTGTACGGTCGAAGACGTCATCGCGAAGGGCGACGCACTCGAGGTCGCGCTATCTACGAAAGAGCACGTCGCCGCCGACACCGTGCTGGTCGCGGCGGGCCGCGTCGCCAACACCGAGAACCTCGGCCTCGAAGCGATCGGCGTGGGTGTCGACGCGCGCGGGCGGATCGAGGTGGACGCCGGCTTCAGGACGTCGGCCGACGGCGTGTACGCGGCAGGCAACGTCCTCAGACCCACGCTCGCCTCTATCGCGATGGAGCAGGGACGCGCGGCGGTCTGTTCCGCCTTCGGGATTCCTTTCGAGGGAAACGTGGATCCGACGCCGGTGTCGGCGATCTACGGCATGCCCGAGCTGTCGGGCGCGGGGCTCACCGAGGAGGCCTGTCGCGAGCGCGGACTAGCTATGAAGTCGGTCGCGCCGACCTCGCGCTGACCCCGCGCGGCGCTATCGCAGGACGCACGGGTATGCTCAAGCTGATCTTCCAGACGGAAGATCGCAAGCTGCTCGGCGTACATTGCATCGGCGAGATCGCGTCGGAGATCGTCGGGATAGGCCAGATGGCGATCCGCTGCGGGGGCACGCTCAATACGTTGGCCACGATGTCGTTCAACACGCCGACGTACAGTTACGCATACAAATATGCGGCACTCGACGGGCTACGGCGCCTTGCGGCGCGGGGAGATGCGAAATGACGACCACTCGACCACTGGGCAGAACCTACAACCAGTCGCACGTGCCGCGACCGTACGTGCGGGGGAAGCGCCGGTTCAGCGTTTACTGGAGCTGGAGCTATCCGTTCGAGGCCAACCGCGACCTCACGCAGCTCGACAACCGCTTCTCGTCGATGACCGAGGTCCGGCGCGTCGCGTGGCCCGCATACGAGACGGAGGAGTATTCGGCGCGGATGTTCCTGCAGGGGATAGAGGGCACGCTCGAGCTGTTCCACCTCTCGCTCGTGAGCTTCCAGAACGCGGTCGAGGAGGTCACCGGCCAACCGGTTGCCGTGTATCAGCGCGTCGACCAGGCCGGCCAGCGGCTGCCGCTCGACGAGCGCATCCTCGCCGATACGGACACGCTCATGATCTTCGGCCTCGACCACATGGTCGCGGACGAGGAAGCGTCGGCGGCGGAGATCGCGGCGCTCGAGGAGTTCTTGAGCCGCGAGGGGACGTGTCTGATCCTCGGGCCGCATCACGACGTCGGCTCGTCGCCGGACCCGAACGTGCGTAACATGGAATACTACCACCACGGCGACCCGCTCGTGCCGCGCCAGCAGCGCTTCGCGAAATACGTGCGCGGGCTGATGAAAGGGCTCGGGGCGCCGGTCGAAAACCGCCACGGACTGCGGCCTGCGACGCAGCCCGGCACGACGCGCCCGGTGCCGATCGTCGCGGCCAACGATTTGGACACGCGCGGCTGGCTGGACTGGCGTGTCGTCGTTCGTGTTCCACATGCACCTGCCGCACTACGCCCTTACGGAAGAGAACCCCAAGGGCATCCACGTGCTCGCCCGCCAGCCGATCGATCTGTCGAAGCCGCACCCGTTCACGGAGGCCGGCGGCCGCGAGATCAACATGTTCCTCTGGATGCCGCCCGCCGGCAAACGCGCGGGCGACATCCTGTTCGCGGACTTGACGATCTTCACGACGCTCTTCGGCGGCGACGGAAGCCTCACGCGCTTCTGGAAAAACCTCGCGGAGAAGTAGACGACGATGGCGCGCTCTCGAACTCGACGACATCCAGAGCGGCGTGCTCCGCCCGCGCCCGACGCCGTTTGCTGCCACCTACGTCATCCTGCGCATCGACGACCGCGCCGCGGGCCGGGCGCTGATGACCCGGCTCGCGGGCGTCGTCGCGTCGGCCGCCCATTCGGAGAGTCCCGCCGCGCGACACGTGGGTGAGCGCATCGCTCACGTTTGCGGGGCTCGAGCGGCTGGGCGTTCCGCAGGCGTCGCTCGACAGTTTCTCGCCGCAGTTCCGCGCGGGGATGGCGGCGCGCGCGCGCCAGTTGCACGACGTCGGAGAGAACGCGCCCGAGCACTGGGAGAAGCCGCTCGGTACCGGCGACGTGCACGTCGTGCTGACGGGCATCTCGACGGATGCGGCGCAGCTGGAGGAGGCCGTCGCCCGGGCGCGAGCGGCGTATCGAGAACGTGGCGGGCATCACGCCGATCTGGCGGCAGGATTGTTACGCGCTGCCCACCGAGACCGAGCCGTTCGGTTTCAAGGACGGCATCAGCCACCCGTCGATCGAAGGCAGCGGCATACCGGGGACCAACCCTGAAGAGGTTCCGCTCAAACCCGGCGAGTTCGTCCTGGGCTACACCGACGAGTACGGCGGCGTCTCCGCGTTCCCGCAGCCCGACGTGCTGGGCCGCAACGGCAGCTACGTCGTGTTCCGCAAGCTTTACCAACGAGTCGCCGAGTTTCGCCGCTACCTCAAGGCCAACGCGACGAACACCGACGACGAGGAGTTTCTCGCGGCCAAGATGATGGGGCGTTGGCGCAGCGGCGCGCCGCTGGCGTTGTGCCCCGTTCACGACGACCCGACGCTCGGCGTCGACCCGGCGAAGAACAACGCGTTTCTGTTCGCGGCGGACGATCCGCTCGGATACAAGACGCCGCTCGGTTCGCACATCCGGCGCGTGAACCCGCGCGACGCCGCGGTCGCCGGCGTGACGCGCATTCATCGCATGATCCGGCGTGGGACCGCGTACGGGCCGCCCTTGCCCGAGGGTGTGCTCGATGACGACGGCGCGGATCGCGGGCTGATGTTCGCGTTCGTCGGCGCCAACCTCGGCCGCCAGTTCGAGTTCGTCCAGTCGGAATGGATGAACGACAGTGCCTTCTTCGGCGGCGGCTCGGAGCAGGATCCGATCTGCGGCGCGGCCGACGGCAGCGGGGACATTCCCGATACCGCGCCGGCCGATCCGCAGGGTCCTCGCGGCGCTGCCGCGATTCGTCGTCACGCGCGGCGGCGAGTACTGTTTCCTGCCAAGCCTGAGCGCGCTGCGCTGGCTGGGAGCACTCGACACCTAGGCATTGAGATTTTATTGAGCGGTTTTTGAAGCAAAGGTTGCGGTTGCGCCGCTAGGCTCGGGGCATTCACTCCCCGGCAAAGGACGGCAACCGTGCACCACATCCGCAGATTCGCGGGCGCTCTCGCGTGCTCGCTCACCCTCGCGCTTGGGCTCGGCGCCTCGGCGCAAGCGCACTGCTCCTGGGCGCTCTTCCCGACGATCGATCCCTATCCGACCGGCAATCAACTGACGGGCATCGCGGGCACAGGCCCACGAGAACGTCTGGGAGACCGGCGAACTCCTACGGCCCCAGCGCGTCGTACGGCTACGCGCTGCACTGGAACGGTAGCGCCTGGACATCGTATAAAGAGGCCGGCGCATCGACGAACGGCGGGCCAACTCTCCGGCGTCGTCGCCCCCGGGAGCGCTGCAGTCTGGGCCGCGGGCGCGACCTACAACGCGCCGGGTTACGCGCAGCCGCAGGCCTTGCTCGAGCACTGGACCGGCTCCGGGTTCAGCGCGGTCCCGGCGCCCGCCGCGCCGCAGGCCTTCTCGTACTTGTACGGCATGGCGGCACTCGGCATCGAGCGACATCTGGGCCGTCGGCGGTTCGCAGCCCGCGAGCGGCACCGAGGTCAGTTACGTCATCCATTACGACGGCAACGCGTGGAGCGTGAGCCCGAGCCGCAACGTGAGCGGCATGTCGACCAACCTCGACGCGATCGCGGGCTCCGCGGATAACAACGTCTGGGCGGTCGGCGACGCGTACGGCAACCCGTCGTCGCTCTACGCGCCGCTCGCGGAACATTGGGACGGCACGCAGTGGACGATCGTTCCGACGCCGAGCCGCAGCGGTCAGCACGGGCGGTTCAGCTCCGGTGACAGCGGATCTCGCGCGACGACGCGTGGGCCGTCGGCGAGTCCGCGAGCGGCTCCGTGCTTGCGCCGCTCGTCGAACACTGGAACGGCAAGGCCTGGCGGATCGTGCCGAGCCCCGACCCGCACGGCGGCAGCGTGTTCTTGCTCGGCGTCACGGCGGTGACGCGCGCGCGAGGTCTGGACCGTCGGCGAGATCGGCGTCGGGACCGAAGAAGGTCGCGACGCTCGCGATGCGCTGGAACGGCCGGCGCTGGACGATCGTGCCGAGCGCGAACGTGCACAAGCGTCCGGCGACGCTGCTCAACGCCGTCGCGCAGATCCCGTCGGCCGGGCTGTGGGCGGTCGGCGGCGACGCGTCGGCGAAAGCCGTCATCGACACGGTTACGGAGCGACTCGACTGTCCCAAGACGGCGCAGGCGTCGCACCGGTAATCGCCATCGAGGGTCGCGATGCAACACGAGCGAGCCTGCCGAGCGCACATTCGGTCCCTACGCCGTGGGCACGCTCGAACGCGTGCTGCGGTTTCGGGGGCAACCCCGTCGCGCTCGCTCCGAAGGTCGTCGCGACCCTGATCCCGTTCCTCGAGTCGCCCGGACGCGTCATCTCCAAGGCAGAACTGATGGAACGGATCTGGCCCGGCGACTTCGTCGACGAGGCCAACCTCACGCAGAACATCTATGTCCTGCGCAGGCTGTTCGAAGAACATCGCAGCGGCGTGCGGATCGACAACGTGCCGAAGCGCGGCTACCGGCTAGCAGCGATCGCGCCGCCGCAAGCCCCGCAGACGCCGATACCGCTAATCGCGGCTCCGCCGAGCGCGCGTCG
This sequence comes from Vulcanimicrobiota bacterium, assembly GCA_963743605.1. Taxonomy (GTDB): domain Bacteria; phylum Vulcanimicrobiota; class Vulcanimicrobiia; order Vulcanimicrobiales; family Vulcanimicrobiaceae; genus CAVUQJ01. The sequence continues at coordinate 64,785 of CAVUQJ010000012.1, forward strand.
CACCGGCCCGCTCGCGCGGCTCGTGCCGGTCGCGGCGGCGGTCGCGATCGCGGCGCTGCTGTCACGGCTTCGGCGGCTCCTCGCAGCAACACAATCCGTACGACCTCCCCGCGCGCGTCGCTGCAGCATTATCTGCTCGGCCAAGACGATCTGCGCGCGGGGACGCCGGTGCGGCTCGCGCGCAGCGCGGCGTCGTTCGCAGCGCTGATGCGCGAGCGGCCGGAGAGCCCGCTCGGCTATGCCGGACTCGCGGAGAGCGACACGAGCCTGACGTTCGCGGCGCGGACCGAGGGCGAGCGCGTGCGCCTGAGCGCGCAGGCCAGCGCGCTCGCGCGGCGGGCGTACGCGCTCGATCCGGGATCGGCGGAAGCGAATTCGGCGTTGGGCGCCGTCGCGCTCGCGCTCGAACACGACGATGCGGCCGCAACGGCCGCCTTCACGCGCGCGTTGCAGATAGAGCCGCGCAACGTCAACGCGTTGTTGTGGTACGGCGGCGCGCTCTTGAACGAGGGACGCTCGCTCGAAGCGAGCGCCCTGTTCCGCCGCGCGCTCGGCATCGATCCCAGCGTCCCCGGCGCGGTCGCGTCGCTCGCCTGGGCGGACTTCCAATTGCGCAACTTCGGCGAGGCCGCGGCGCTGTCGCGGCAACTCCTGAACGCGCGGCGGCTCGCGACGATCGCGCGCATCACGCTAGCGAGTTCGGAACGTCGAGTTGCGCGACTACACGGACGCGCTTGCCGTCATCGGCGTCCTCGAGCGCGATCCCTCGGCGCGGACCCAGGCGATCGCGATGCGCTCCCAGATCGCGGCGCTGCGCGGCGATCCGCGCGCAGCCCTCACGGTTTTGCGCCGGCTCGAGGAAGCGCACGAATCCCGACGCAATCGGCCCGTGGGACGTGCTTGCCCTGGCGGCCGCCTACGCGCGGCTTGGCCGCGCCGACGCTGCCTTCGCGTGGCTCAACCGGGTGCGCACGGCGGAACGCGCACAACTCGCGCGCGATCCGCGCTTCGACGCGTTGCGCAGGGACCGGCGCTTCGCGGGCGTGGGTGAACGGCTGAGGCGTCACTTGACCTTGATCGCGAAGTTGAGGAACGCGGTGAACGGCAGGCGCTGGCCGACGTAGCCGACCCACTCGTTGTTGAGCCAGCTGCTGTACGGGTAGCGCAGTTGCACCGGCGCGCGACCCGATCGGGAAGAAGTTGCCGACCGGCGCCAGATGGTTCGACGGCAATTGACCGTAGACGCAGGTCGTCGCGTTGTCCCACGGGTAGCCGCGCTGGAAGCAGGTATCGAAAAGGCTCGTCATCACGAGCGTCGCCTTGACGGTCTTGCTCGCCTCGTAGGAGATCTGCAGGTTGCCGGTGAGCCGCGACGGCTCTTGCAGGCTGCCCTGCTGGTCGAAATGCCCGGTGTACGGGTCGGGGATGAAGAGCGGGATCGCGCCCTGGTTGCAGCTCTGGGTGTTCGCCTTGATCGATCCGGGGAGCGTTTGCGCGCAGGTCGTCGGGTCGTAGCCCGGCCAGACGAGCGGCGAACCGTAGAACGATCCCGACGTGAACGTGACGCTCGGCGTGATCGCGATCCTGCCCTTGCGATAGTTCGCGAGGCGCGGTCAAGACGCTCGGCGTGTCGTAGCCGACGGCGCCTTGGTACGGGCTCATGAGGATCGTGTACGGCGAGTATTCGCCGTTGCGGTCGAAGAGCGGCTGGGGAGCGTCGTCATAGTAGGGGTTGGCGACGGTGGTTTCGGCGCTCGAACTTCCGTTCTGGAACTGCGGCTTGGCGTTGCTCGAGCCGTACGTGCCGCAGAGCGCCGCGTTGCCCGTCTTGCACGCGCTCGTGAACGAGTTGTAGTGCTGGATATACGAGTTGATCTCGTCGATGAAGTTGGTTCCCGTCGGGCCGTCGGCGTAGCGGACCGTGGAGTGCGTGTAGGCGTAACTCAACTGCCACGACAGCCCGTCGCGGCTGAAATCGCCCTTCGAGAACATGAACTCGACCCCGGCGGATTTCTGGTAGCCGACGTTGAGGCCCAGCACGTCGCCCTCGAAGCCGATCGGGATGCTCTCGATCTGACCGCTCGTCGTGCGGTAGAACGGCGTCAATTTGAACGCGTAGTCGGTGCCCTTGAGGTGCTGTTCCCACGAGATGTCCGCGTTGTTGGCGAGCGCCGGCCGCTCGTTGTGGAACGGCGTGTTGAAGCCGGCGGGGAGGAAGCCGGCCAGGCTCGAGGGCGAGGTTTTGCTGATAGGCGTTGACCTGCTCGTCGGAGCTCGACGGCGCGTCGGCGTAGCGGCCGTAGGAGCCGCGCAGAACGCTGTCGGGGCTGAGCAGATACGTGAAGCCGAGCCGCGGCAGGAACGAATTGTAGCTCGCGACCGAGGGATACGTGTTCTGCAGATTCGTCGGATGCGAGCCGGCCGGACAGGGTGAGGGAAGGCCGGTCGTCGGATCGATCGTGCGGGGCGTGGTCAACGGCTGGCCTTGCGCGTAACAGTTTTCGCGGTTGAACGCCGAGAACCAGAACGCGCGCGCCGGGAAGCCGGCGATCGCGTCGCCGAGATCGTAGTCGTAGCGTTCCGCGCGCAGCCCCGCGTTGACCGTCAGCCGGTCGTTGGGATGCCACTGGTCGGTCAGCGCGACCGCGGACCAGATAGGCGCGACGTTGTCGTATTGGTCCGTCCAGGCCCCGTTTTCGGTGACGAGCCAGCGCGCGCCGTTGACGGCGGCGAGCGACCCGGCCGGCGGATTACCGGGAACGAGCTTGGGAGTGCTGGGGAACCCGGGCAGCGTCGCGCCGTACTGGGTGTACTCGTTGAGGCCGCCCGCCGGGTTGAGGACCGGCGTACAGCCGCTCGAACTGCTGCTACTGCTACTGCTGCTGCAACCGTTCGCCGGCGGGAAGTAGACGGGCGTGAAGCAGCTCGCGTAGTTCCCGGTCGAGAAGTTGTAGCAGTTGCCCTTGGTATCGACCAGGTTCGTCGAGATGATGCCTTCGATGTTACTGCTGTAGGTCTGGTTGGCTTGTTTCTGGTACGACAGGTTCGCGCTGAGCAGATGCTTCGAGCTCAACTGGTTCTCGTAGATCGCCTTCGCTCCGTAGGCGTGCTCGGTGATCTCGAAGTCGCCGATCTGGCCGCCGTAGTTGAAGAACTCGCTGACGGGGCCGCTGATGAACCAGTTCGAGTAGTTCGTATAGCCGAACACCCGCAGGTACGAGTTGGAGTTGAAGTTCTTCTGATACTGGAGTTTGACGACGGAGACGCCGTTCGAGTTTCCCTCGCGCTCGTTCGCCGGGATCGGCGCGAACGGTAGGCGGTCCGTCGGGCTGCTCGGGAAGCTGGCGAGAATGGTTTTCGACGGATCGGGCGGCGCGAACACCGCGCCGGTGTAGTAGTTGTAGTCGGTGTAGGTCGGTGCGCCGATCGCCTTATTGACCATCGACTGGCCGCCGAGGTCGTTGATCGAACTGTAGAACTGGCTGAAGATCTCGCTGTTGACGTAGAGGAACTGAACGTCGTCGCGCAGCCCATCGTGGTGGTGCGGGATCGCCGCGTGGAGGTTGGCGACCGTCTCGCGGTCGGACGTCGTCGTCAGCGCGTAGGTCGCGCCGGGTGCGAAGTAGGCCGGCGACGAGCCGTCGTAGACCATGCCGCTCTTGCCCGTCACCTGCAGCGGATAGAAGAAGCCGCTCGTGTAGCCGCCGCACATGTCCTGGCCGCAGTAGCGATAGCCCTGGTTGACGCCCGAGGTCGCGAAGAAGTACGTGAAGGACCGGTTGGGCGTCGCGCCGCCGAGCTCGATCGAGGCCTTGTGGTAGAACGTCGGATAACCGACGCCGAGCGTGGCGTCGACGAAGCCGGGATACGTTCCCGTGCGCATGACCTGATTGATGTAGCCCGAGAGGCCGTTGGCATCGGCGGACGCAGGCGCGCCGCCGGTGTATGCCTGCAACTCTTGTTGCCCGAGGCTCGATAGCGTGCTCGCCGTGCCGCCGTCCGAAGCGCGGAACATCGGCACGCCGTCGAGTTCGACGGCGACGTCGCCGGGGTCTCCGCCGCGGACGGAGATCAATTGCTGCCAGCCCTGTTGGCCCTGCAGGATGTAGAGTCCGGGACCGTCGCGAGGCCGCTGTACGCGAAGTCGACGCCGCCCGGTCCGCCGACCGCCGTCGCGGCGGCCTGCTTGGCGGAGTTGATCGAGTAGACGTCGCTCGTCGTGCCGGGACGGACGACGTCGGTCGTCGTGCGCGCGCGGACCGTGCCGATCGTGCGCAGCGCCCTCTGCATGCCGAACGCCAGATTCTGCGTCTGGTCGGCAAGGACCGAGATTCCGGCGGTCACCGACGGACTCGTAGCCCTGCTTGTCGAGGCTAACGGTGTACGTGTCGGGCGAGAGCGAGATGAACGTAAACGCGCCGCTCCGTCGGTCGTGGTCGAGGCGGCCTGCGAGGGCGACGCGACGCTGACCTTGACGCCGGCCAGGGGCGCCTTGGTCGCGGCGTCGATGACGCGGCCCCGCAGTTGGCCGGTCGTCCCGGCGAAGGCCGGGGCGATCAGCCCGAGGAGGATGAGAGCGAGAGCGCCGGCGCCGCCGCGGCGCGGGCGGGACGTTGGAAGCCCTTCATGGCGGGGACTTCTGGACCGGCCGCGGGGGGCCCGTCGCCCGAGGGTGAATACATTACAAGCCCTTGCTCGGACCGAGAGACGCTCGGGCGGCCGTTCCGGCCCCTGCCTATGCACTATCTCGTTCGGCAAGAGGCCATTTGGAGGACTCGAATCATCATGAAAAGACTTTACGGCTCTCAGCACTCGTGTCTCGCAGATGCCCTCATTCCTTGTGCCGTCATCGCCCAACCGATGGGCGCCGGCCCGATGATGGGGGTCGGAGCTCACGGTTACGACTTTCTTGTCGGCACTGGACGTGCACGAATTCCAACCCGAACGCCATGACGGGTCCGGCGACGAGCACGATGACGGCGTCCGCCGCCGCGGCGCACGGCGCCATCGCCATCCATCTGACCGGCTCCGACTTCGACGGCTACAACTTCATCTCGTACAACCCGCAGACGCATGTCTGGTCGAGCCCTGTAGCGTTCGCCGACGGCACGTACGGCATCGAGACAACGTCGCAAACGGGCACAAAGGTGAGTGGGCCGGGACGGCGCTCGACCCGACCTCGGGAAAGATGATCCAGATCCGCGACACCTACACGATGCCAGTCGTTACGACGTACAGCGACCTCAGCGAAGCCGACATGGGCGACGGCTGGCAGCACCTCGCGACCTACACCTGCACCAAGTCGATGTAGGCGACCTTGACGCGTTAGGGACCCGTCGCCGGCAAACGGCGGCGGGTCTTCCCGGCCGAGGGACCACCCGATGTAGGGGGCTGTCGAACCAGGGGGCAGGGAACCGTCCCCAAAGCCAGCGGCCGGAGGTAGTGGACATGAAGCGACTCTTCGGACTCGTCATTATTTTGGGCGCGTTGACCGCTGTCTGGACCGGCGCCGAGGCGCAACGCTGGCGGACATCGGCGCCGGTGCCCACGGGTACGACGTGCTGATCGGTACGTGGAACTGCAACGACGCGTTGGCGCCGGCCGGTCAGGGCGCGAGCACGTTAACGGTCACGGTTCCCTCGGGCGCGCCCGGCTCGGTCGGGTTCCGCGTGAACGGCAAGGGTTACGACATCGTCGGGCTACATCTCGTACGACCCAAAGACGAAGACTTGGATGAATCCGGTCGCCTACTTCGACGGGGGCTCGAGCTAGGAGTCGACGACCCAGATCGGCGCCAAGACGGTATGGACGGGGACGGGCTCCGGGCCGATGATGGGGATGCAGCCCGTACAGATCCGCGACACGTATGCGTTCACGAGCATGACGCAATATACGGACCTGTTCGAGCTCAGCGCGAACGGACGTGGACCGCCCGCGGGAACTTGACCTGCAACAAGGCTTGCTGTTTGCCCGAGCGGCGCAGCGAAACGGGGCATGCCCGATGATCGTCGTCCAGTACACGCCGAAGTCGATGACGAGGGCTCCAGTACGAGCAGATCATGGCGGGTCTCGGCGAGGCCGGCGCCCTCGGGATGCCCGGCGGCCTCGCCCACGTGTGCTTCGGTGAGGACGGCAGCCTGAACGTCACCGACGTTTGGGAATCCAAGGAAGCGTTCGAGCCGTTGTCCGGAAGTTGCTGCCGGTCGTCGAGAGCGTCGGGGTCGACACGACCTACCGGGTGTACCACGCCGTCGGTGCGCTGGGCATCGAAGGCGACGCATAAGCGGTCCGCTCCGACGCTTGCTTTGCTTGACCGGGGCGGCGGGATTCGGTAAACTCAACGCTTGGCTGCCGAAGGGCGGCCCGTGCTTTGCGCGCCCTGACGGATCGCCGGCGGCGGGGGACTCGAGATCGGGCGTTCGAGCGAGCGCGCCGGTCGAGGCGACGACACCCCGCCTCGTTGCGTGGGGCAAGATAAACCCTCGGAGTACCGTTTGGCCGCCAAGAAACAAACCAAGCCGCGCAAGCGCCGCGAGTTCAAGAACATCGGCTCGGGCGTCGCGCACGTTCATTCGTCTTTCAACAACACGATCGTCACGATCTCGGACAACCAGGGCAGCGTCGATCGCCTGGGCCTCGGCCGGCAACCTCGGCTTCAAGGGTTCCAAGAAGTCGACGCCGTTCGCCGCGCAGATGGCCGCCGAAGCGGTCGCGCGCAAGGCGATGGACCACGGCATGAAGTCGGCCGAGGTCTACGTCAAGGGTCCGGGCGCGGGGCGTGAGGCTGCGATCCGTTCGCTGCAGGCGACGGGACTGGAGATCACCCTGATCAAGGACGTTACGCCGATCCCGCACAACGGCTGTCGGCCTCCCAAGCGGCGCCGGGTGTAAGGGAGCGACGTAGAAGATGTCACGCTATACCGGTCCCGTCTGCCGCCTGTGCCGCCGTGAAACCGCGACGAGCAAGACCGGCGAAAAGATCAAGCTCTTCCTCAAGGGCGACCGCTGCCTCTCGCGCAAGTGCGCGGTCGAGCGCCGCGGCACCGCGCCGGGTCAGAAGACGCAGGGCAAGCCCAGCCGTCAGAAGATCTCCGAGTACGGCCGCCAGCTGCGCGAGAAGCAGAAGATGCGCCGCTACTACGGCGTCATCGAAGACCAGTTCAAGAATTACTTCCGCGAGGCCGCGCGCGTGCCCGGTCAGACCGGCAAGACGTTCCTGCAGCTGCTCGAGCGCCGGCTCGACAACGTCGTCTTCCGGCTCAACCTCGCGTCGAGCCGCGCGCAGGCGCGCCAACTCGTCACGCATCGCCACTTCCGGGTGAACGGACACATCGTCAACATACCGTCGTACATCCTGAAGGCCGGCGACGTGATCGAGATCGGCGAGCGCAGCCGAAAGTCGCCGATGTTTCAAGTCGAACTTCGAAGTCGCCCAAAGCCGGCACATGCCGGAGTGGCTCGAGTGGAGCGACGAGTCGAAAACGGCGAAGGTGCTCGCGCTCCCGAGCCGCGAGCAGATCGACACGCCGGTTGACGAACAACTCATCGTAGAATACTACTCGCGGTGAGTCTCTCACCCGGGGACGTCGTCGCCACGGGCCTCATGTACTCGTGTGCACACGTCGGGCCGTGGCTCCTCGTCCGCGGCCGAGATACTCGCCGCGAGGCGCTTACCTAAGGCGCACTCGAAACAGACCTAACTTACAAGCCGCCGCTAGGCGTACGATCGTGTCCCGCGGGGCGGGGCGCGGATAACGTAAGCGGTACAAAGGAAACCAGCGAAAATCATGAACGTCATGGACGCACCCCAGAACTCATCGGTCGAGGTGCGCGAACGTCGCGACAACTATGCCAAGTTCGTCGTCGAGCCGCTCGATCGCGGCTTCGGCATCACGCTCGGCAACGCGTTGCGGCGCATCCTCCTGTCGTCGATCCCCGGCGCCGCCGTCACGTACGTCAAGATCGACGGCGTGCTCCACGAGTTCTCCACGATCCCCGGCGTCGTCGAAGACGTCACCAACCTGCTGCTGAACCTCAAGGGCCTGCCGCTCAAGATCAACAGCGACGAGCCCAAGGTCCTGACGCTGTCGGCGACCGGGGCGCGTGAAGTCACGGCCGCCGACATCTCGCCCGACGCCGACGTCGAGATCCTGCGGCCCGATTACCACATCGCGACCCTGACCTCGAAGTCGGCGAAGCTGTCGATGGAGATCGGCGTCGAGAAGCATCGCGGCTACCTGACGTCCGACCGTCAGCGCAACATCGAGCACGTGATCGGGCTGATCCCGGTGGACTCGATCTTTTCGCCGATCCGCAAGGTCAACTTCTCGGTCGACGACACGCGCGTCGGGCAGAGCGTCGACTACGACCGGCTGACGCTCGAGGTCGAGACCAACGGCTCGATCACGCCGGACGACGCCTTGGCGACGGCGGCCCAGATCATGCAGGACCAGTTGGACCTGTTCACCGGGTTCAATGCCGAGGAGGCGCCGCCGATCTCCGCTCCCACCTCGGAGTGGGACGTCCCGGTCGAGACGCTGAACCTCTCCGTCCGCTCGTTCAACTGCCTCAAGCGGGCGGGCATCTCGAAGATCTCCGAGTTGCTGGACATGACCGAGGACGAGATCATCAAGATGCGTAACTTCGGGAAGAAATCGCTCGACGAAATCAAGCAGGTACTCGAGGAGAGGGGACTGTCGCTACGCCAGCCGTAGCGCCAGAAGTAACATGCCGCACCAGATTCAAAGAAGCGTCTTTCACGCAACGACGGACACCGCCGGGCGATGCTCCGTAACCTTGCGACGTCGTTCTTCAAGCACGAGAAGATCGAGACGACGACCGCCAAGGCCAAGGAGATCAGCAAGGTCGTCGAGCGCGTGATCACGCAGGCTCGCCGTGGCGACCTGCATTCGCGCCGGCTGGTCGCGTCATACCTGCAGGAGCCAAAGGTCGTCGCCGAAGGTGTGCGACCAGATCGCGCCGACGATGAAGGATCGCACGGGCGGATATACGCGGATCATCAAGACGCGCGATCCGTCCGGGCGACGCCGCCGAACTCTCGATCATCGAACTCGTCAAGTAATTTCTCGGTCGGAGCGAGGACCGGTCAATGGCCGACATGACAGTTCTAGTCTCGAACCACTCCAACCTAAGCGCGGCGGGCGATCGACCGATCCGCTCGTCGCCGCTCGAACGCCACGCTCGCCGAACCCGCCGATCCGCGCCCTGGGCTTTCCGGGGCGTTTGCGTTATGAGCGACTTGCTGGAGCGGCTCTACGCCGCCAAGGCGCGCGTGCTCGCCGAGGAAGAGCAGCGCGAACCGCTCGAAGCGCTGCTCGACCGCGGCCGAGCGATCGCGCGACGGAGCGCCGCCCGTTCGGGCCGGCGCTGCGCGCGGCGCGCGGTCCCGCGATCATCGCGGAGATCAAGCGCGCGTCGCCGACCCTCGGTCTGATCACGCGCAACTTCGATGCCGCGACGATCGCTGCATCGTACGAACGCGCCGGCGTCGATGCGATCAGCGTGCTTGACGAGAGCGACCACTTCCTCGGCGACCTCGCGAACCTGCAGGAGGCGCGCGCGAACAGCAGCCGGCCGATCCTGCGCAAAGATTTCCTTACGACGCGCGTATCAAGATCGCGCAGTCGGCCGCCTACGGCGCGGACGCCGTGCTCTTGATCGTCGCCGGGCTCGACGAGGCGCGCCTCGCGGCGTTGCTGCGCGAGACGCAGCGTTTCGGCATGGAGGCGCTCGTCGAGGTGCACGACGAGTACGAACTCACCCAGGCCGTCGGCGCCGGCGCGACGCTCATCGGCATCAACAACCGCGACCTGCGCACCTTCGAGACCGACCTCGGCGTGACGGAGCACCTGCTCCCGAGCGTCCCGGCCGGCTTGCACGTCATCAGCGAGAGCGGCGTCCACGATCCGGCCGACACGGCGCGGCTCTACGCGCGTCGGCGCCCGCGGCTTCCTCGTCGGCGAGTCGATGATGCGCGCGGACGATCCGGCGGCGCTGGTGCGCGACCTCAAGAGCGTGGGAGCGCGCGCCGCGGGCTGACGCCCCGGAACCACGCGGCGTGAACCCAGGGAACGCGCGGGGCAAGGCCCAGGCGCGCCTTCGTCGTAGTTCCACTGTGCGGGCCGTCACAGCGTTGGGTTCTCCCCGGAGGCTTCCCGATGGACAACAAGCTTCGTTCCGCAATTCGCGCGACCGCGTGCTTCGGGTCCGCGCTCCTGAGCGCGTGTAGCGCGGCAGCCACGGGCGCACCGCCCGCAGCGCTTCGGCCGAGCGCGACCGACCGTTCTGCGTCCGCAAGCGCGAGTTCGACGTGCATGACGAGTCAGTGCGTCTACGTGACGAACACGAAGCCGCAGCGCGTCTCGTCGATCACGGCCTACCCCATCAGCGCGAGCGGTAACGTCGCGCCCGCGATCGACATCGCCGGACCGGCGACGGGTTTGATCGACGCGACCGGCATCGCGGTCGACGCGCAGCATAACATCTACGTTTCGAACATCGTTGCCGGCAGCCCGACGAACAGCGAAGTCACGTCTTCGCCGCCGGCTCGACCGGCAGATCCGCGCCGGTGCAGACGATCGGCGGAGCCGAACACGGACTCGAGTTCGCCTAAGGCGATCGCCATCGACGCGAGCCGGAACATCTACGTCGCCAACAGGCGATCAGCGGCGCTCCCTCGAGCGTCAACGTCTACGCTGCCGGCTCGAACGGCAACGTCGCGCCGATCCGGAGGATCGCAGGCGCCAACACCGGCATCACCGACCCGAACGGGATCGCCGTCGACCCGAGCGGCAACATCTACGTGACCAACAAGTACGGCCAGCTCCGTCACCGTGTTCGCGCCGGGCGCAAACGGGAACGCCCGGCCGATGCAGACGATCGCGGGCGGCAAAACGCCATATCAACATGCCGACGGGGATCGCGCTCGACTCGTCGTTGGAACGTCTATGTCAACGAGTATCAAGCGTCGAGCCAAATGACCGTCTTCCGCCCGGGGCTAACGGGCAACGTCAAACCGCTCTGGCGGCTCTATGGCGTGAACAGCATAACTGCTGCGTAAACCCCACGGCATCGCCCTCGACAGCACGCAGACCGGTCTTACATCGCAAACATCAAGACGAGCATCGATTACGGTCTACGCAGCCGGCGCCTCAGGGCAAAACGAACCCGTGCAGACGAATCTGCGGTCGGAGGACAGGCATCCACGGCGATCCAGGGCCTGGCGATCCGCTAGCAGATCTGCGCGGCCGGACTTTCGGCACCGTGGGCAGGCGGTGGTGCCTCCATTCGAGCCACGAGCCGTCGTAGACCGCGACGTCTCGGAAGCCGTTCGCGCGCAGCGCGACGTATGCGCCGGACGCGGAGACGCCGCTGCCGCACGAGACGATCGTCCGCTTCGAGCGGTCGAGGCCGAGCCCGGCGACGAGCCGGTCGACGGTCGCGCGGTCGGCGAGCCGGCCGCCGCGCGCGTCCTCGAGCAACAGCGACCCGGAGAGGCGTCGCGCGCCGGCGATGTCCTCTTCGCGAAGCGCGTAGGTCGAGTCGCGTTGCGTCTCGAGCAACTGCGCGTCGCCGCGTCCCTCGGCGATAGCGAGCACCTCGTCGCGCGTCGCGCGCAGCGCGGACGCGACGCGCGGCGTGAACGTCTGCGGGGCGAAAGACGGCACCTCGGTCGTCAGTTCGCCGCCGGCTGCGACCCACGCCGGCAATCCGCCGGCGAGCACGCGGACGTCGTCGTGACCGTAGTAGCGCGCCATCCACAGGAAACGCGCGGCATACGGCGTCGTCCCGCGTCGTAGGCGACGATCCGCGCGCGCGTCGCCGATCCCGCGTGCGCCGAGCGCCTGCGCGAACAGGTCCGGCGGCGCGACGCGCGTCGCGTGCGGCGTCGCCGGGTCGGCGAGCTGGTCGGCATAGTCGAGCTGGATCGCGCCCGGGATGTGGCCCGGCCGCGTACTGTTGCGCGCCCGTCTCGGCCGACGACGCCGGGCGCGCCGTGCGGCATGCTGCGCGCGTCGACGATGCGCAGGTTCGGATCGCCGAGCAGCTGCCGAACTCGTCGATCTCGATGAAGGCGTCCGGCTCCATTAGCCGGTCGTTATCTCGCCGCGGCACGAGCCCTGTGCGCGCAGAGCGCCAAACGCTTCCGCCGCGCGGTCGACCAGGCGTCTTCGCGATCGCGAGCGACGCGGTCGCCGCGGGCGACGGCGCGTTGCGCACGTGCAGCACGCGCTCGCCCGCTTCGACGACGAAGTCGTCGACCAGCCGTCCGTCGCGGCCGAGCGCCTGCGCGCGAACGCCGGCCGGTCCGGGAAGGCAGTCGCGCGCCTCGAGCGCCGGAACGTAGCGCTGCAGCGCGCGCACGTACGCGCTCTTGACCAGGTCGCGATACGTCTCGCCGATCCCCGTGCGCCAGTAGCGCGCGGCGAGCCGCGCGAAGCCCGGATACGCGAGCGTCTGCGCGAGGTCGCGCGGCGAGATCGTGCTGAAACGGTAGCCTTCGCGCGCAAACGCGAGCACGGCGTTGGGGCCGAGCCACACCGAGCCGTCGAGGCGCGGCGTGAAGTGCACGCCGAGGAACGGCAGCGCGGGATCGGGGACCGGATAGATGTTGCCGCGCACGAGCGCCGCGCCGTTCGCGCGGCAGCACGAGGTAATCGCCGCGGAACGGGACGATCGCGGGGTCGCGCGCGCCGCCGGTCATCGCCGCGACGCCGGTCGCCGTAGAGGCCGGCGCACGCGATCACGTTGCGCGCCCTGATCGTGCCGGCCGGCGTGCGCAGCTCGATCGCGTCCGCCGACGGTGCGGATCGCCGTCACCTCGCGGCTCGAGCAGCATCTCGGCGCCGGCCTCGCGCGCATCGGCGGCGAACCGCTGCGCGACGCCGGCGTAATCGACGATCGCCGTCTCCGGCGAGTAGCAGCGCCCGGATGCCCGCGCAGTATGGCTCGCGCGCTCGCAACTCGGCGGCGTCGATCAGCCGCAGTCCTTCGACGCCGTTGGCGCGGCCGCGTTCCCATAAGCGCGTACAGCCGGCGCGAGCTCGCGCTGCTCCAGCGCGACGATCACCTTGCCGACGCGCTCGTAGCGGCAGGCCGCGCTCCTCGCAGTAGCCGCGCAACGCGCGCCGCCCCTCGATGCAGAGCCGCGCCCGCAGCGATCCGGGCGCGTAGTAGACGCCGGAGTGCACGACGTCGCTGTTGCGGCCGGTCTGATGGAGCGCGTGGGCGCGCTCCTTTTCGAGGTTGACGACGCGCAGCCGCGGGTGACGGAGTAGCCAGTTCGCGCGTCGTCGCGAGGCCCGACGATGCCGCCGCCGACGATCGCCACGTCGTAGGTCACCGGCGCGCCGTTCGCGGCGGAGGAACGCAGGCTCCGGCGCGAAGGCCCATGGTACCGCCCATCGCCCTGAAAGGTATCACCGTGGCCACGACGCTCGAGCGCCTCGCCCCCTTCGCGAACGAACCGATCCGCACGTTTACCGATCCCGCCGACCGCGCGTCGCTCGAGGCGGCGATCGCTCGCGCGAAGGCGCAGGCGGAGCGCTACTTCCCGCTCGTCATCGACGGCCGAACGCGTCGACGGCGTCGCGCGGATCGTCTCGCACAATCCGGCGCACCCGCAGGAGGCGGTCGGCAGCGTCGCTTCGGCGTCGGCCGAGCAGGCGAACGCGGCGATCGACGCGGCGGCCGCGCGCGTTCGAGTGCGTGGAAGCGCGTCCCGGCGCAGGAACGCGCCGAGCTACCTGTTGCGCGCCGCCGACCTGGTTCGCGCCCGCCGCGACGACTTCAACGCGCTGCTGGTGCTCGAGGTCGGCAAGAGCTGGATCGAGGCCGACGGCGACACCGCGGAGGCGATCGACTTCCTCGAGTTCTACGCGCGCGAGGCGTTGCGCTACGCGGACCCGCCGAAGCTGACGCCGGTCGCCGGCGAAGAGAACCGGCTCGAGTACATCCCGCTCGGCGTCGGCGTCGTGATTCCGCCGTGGAACTTCGCGTTCGCGATCATGGCCGGCATGACGACCGCCGCGATCGTCGCGGGCAACACGGTCGTGCTCAAGCCGTCGAGCGACTCGCCCGATCATCGCCGCGGCGTTCGTCGACCTGCTGCATGGAGGTCGGCCTACCGGCGGGCGTCGTCAACTTCGTCCCCGGTTCGGGCCGCACGATCGGCGACGCGCTCGTCGCGAACCCGAAGACGCGCTTCATCGCGTTCACCGGATCGAAGGAGGTCGGCCTCCACATCAACGAGCTGGCCGCAAAGACGCAGCCGGGCCAGCGCTGGATCAAGCGCGTCGTCGCGGAGATGGGCGGCAAGGACGCGATCGTCGTCGCCGACGACGCGGACCTCGACGCGGCCGCCGACGGCGTCGCGGCGTCGGCCTTCGGTTTCCAGGGACAGAAGTGTTCCGCGTGCTCGCGCGCGATCGTCGATCAGCGCGTCTACGACACGTTCGTCGACAAGCTCGTCGAGCGCGTGAACGAGATCGTCGTCGGCGACCCGGCGGACGCGCAGACGTACGTCGGCCCGGTCATCAACGAGGGCGCGATGAAGCAGATCCTCGGCTACATCGACAAGGGCGTCGCGGAGGGCGGCAGGTTGCTGACCGGCGGTCAAGCGCGCCGCCGGCGACGGCTTCACGATCGAGCCGACCGTCATCGCCGACGTCGCTGCCGAGGCGACGATCGCGCAGGAAGAGATCTTCGGGCCCGTGCTCGCGGTGATCAGAGCGAACGACTACGAGGACGCGCTGCGCGATCGCGAACGACACGGAGTTCGGCCTGACCGGCGCCGTCTACTCGCGCAGCGAGGCCGCGGCTCGAGCAGGCGCGCGACGAGTTCTTCGTCGGCAACCTGTACCTCAACCGCAAGTGCACCGGCGCGCTCGTCGGCGCGCACCCGTTCGGCGGGTTCAACATGTCCGGCACCGATTCGAAGGCCGGCGGCTACGACTACCTCGCGCTGTTCACGCAGGCGAAGACCGTTTCGAAGAAGGTCGGTCGGGTGGCGGCAACGGCCGCGTTGCGGGCGAGTAAGCGGCCCCCAAGGCGGGACGAGGGGGCGCCGATCGCACTGCTGACCGCGTCGCCTATATAGTCGGTAGCGCCGCCGGCGGGGACCGTGGCTCCCGGCGAGGCGCTCGCGCGCCTCGATCGCCGGTAACAGGAAATTCCAAGCCGGCCGAATCTGCCGCAGCTCGATGCCATCGAGAACGGCGGCAGATGCTCTCGATGGGCAGGCGCCTCACGCGGTGGTGCTCGCGTGCTCGGACTCGCGCGTAATCCCGGACTTGATCTTTTCGCAGGGGCTCGGCGATCTGTTCGTCGTGCGCGTCGCCGGCAATTATCCGGACGACCTCGTGCTCGGATCGATCGAGTTCGCGATAGCGGAGTTGGCGCGCGGCTGGTCATGGTTCTCGGTCACGAGAGAGTGCGGCGCGGTGAAGGCGGTCTACGACGCGCTCGCAACGTCCAGCCGTTGCCCGGGCACATGTCGACGTTCGAACGGCTTTGGGCCCCGGGATTGCGCGCGAGCGTGCAAGCCGGGGCGAGCCAGGACGAAGCCGTTCGCGCGAACGTGCGCGCCGCCGTTGCGGAACTGCGCTCGTCGCCGCCGGTGCTGGAGGCGCGGTCACGAGCGGCCACATCCAGGTCGTCGGCGCGGAGTACCGGCTCGCGAACGGTGCGGTTACGCTGGTCGATTGAGCGAGGAGACGCCGCGCATGAGGGTCCGCGCCGGCGAGGAAAGACCGGTGCGGAGGTTCGCGGTGAATCGAAGGCGCGCGGTCGGGCTAAGGTTTGGACTCGCGCTGTTGCTGGCGGCGCCGTTCGCGTCGGTCGCGCGGCCGGGGCGCAAACGGCGCCGGTTAAGTTCGCGGCCGTCGACGCCGGAAACGGCGTCCAGGTCGACGTTCGACTGCGTCCAACGTCGACGCGCAGACGGCGCGTTGGACCGCGACGTTTCTTCGTCCGAGCCAATGCGCTCGCCGATCCAGTGGGACGCGCGCACACCCGGCGCCCCGTTGACGTGGACCCTCGGCCTCGCCGAGGGCGTCGGCGCTGGGTCTTCGACGGGAAAACGTTCGCCGTGGCCGTTTGCGCTCGCGTACCCTGCAGCCACAAGGCGCCGCCGGTCGGACCGTGGCCCCGCTGCCCGGTTATGACTGGTCGGGACGGCGGGTCGCGCCGCACCAGTCGTGACGGCGCACGAGGCGAGCGCCACGCCACCCCCGCTCGGGGCCGGCGCGGTCGGCATCGACCCGTCGAGCGGCGACCCAACGGCCGGCCAATCGATCGGGCCTGCGAACGCGGAGATGACCTCGACGCGCTCCGACGCCGGTGCGGGCATACCGCCACGCGGGATTGCCGCCGAACCGGCGCGGCGTCGGGGTGCGCGCCCGGGACGCCGCCGAGCTCTTCGGAGAGGTGTTGCCCGGGCTGGACCGGACGTTCGTCCAGCAACTGGGCGCGTCGTCGCGCGATCCCGCCGTCATGGCGCCGCTCTTGACGGGGAGCATCGACGAGCGCAGCAACCTCGAGGCGTCGAGCGTCGGCAATTGCATGCGCGAGCGGCCCGTCTTCCTTCAATTGATGCACCAGTACGACGCGCTCCACAAGGCGCTCGCCCTCAAGGGCAGCGGGCTCGAGCCGTATGGCCTGACCTATGCCTCGGTCCCGCAGGCGGATGCGGTCAAGGCGGCGGTCCTCGAGGCGGAGGTTGCGCGCTACACCTGGCTGTGCGGCGAGCATACGGTCAGCGGCGAGATCCTCATGCGGCGCGCGGTCAGCGAGTATCTGCTCGCGAGCACGTGGGCGCGGCTCGCCGGCAGCCCCGGGATGTTCACGGCCTACAAGGCGGCCGGCGTTCGCGCTGATCGACCACATCCCGCGGTTCTCGTCGATCCGCGGCTACACGTACTCCGACGTGTCGGCCTTCTGCGCCCGGAACGCGCCGGACGCGAGCCGGTTCTTCCCCGACGAGGGTAGCTTGCTGCCGGCGAACGAGTGGCACCGGGACTGCGACCGCTATCCGACCTGAGCGGGCTCGAAGCGCCCGGCGGAGCGCGGCCAAGGTGCTCACGCGACTCTCAGCGGGTCGCCTTGACGCCCCTTGTTCGGGGTGATATGATGTCGGTCGTGACTCTGGCGTCCCGCTCTTTCGGCGCGGTCAGTGATCCGGTCCGGGTAGGGCCTGACGCCGGCGTTCGTTCCTTGAAAACTGAACAGTGCAGTAGCGCATAAGTCTGTGGGTCTCCACTCGGGGAGCAGGCAGGCGCGGCGAGAGCCGCGTTTTTGTTTGTCCTCGCTTGAGAGATTTTTTGTCAGCCGCCCTCGGGACCCGGCTCCACCGGTTCTCGAGACAAGCGAGCTGATCGTACTTTGACTGGCCGGTCCACCGCGAGGTGGGGCGGTCGACCCGGAGCAATCCGGGCCGGCTTTGGTCGAGCAATTTAGAGCCTCGAACGGCTCCGACAAACTTTGGCGGTCGCCAGCGATCGCGCAAGGTGTTTTATGGAGAGTTTGATCCTGGCTCAGGATTAACGCTGGCGGCGTGCCTAACACATGCAAGTCGAACGAGGGGGCAACCCCTAGTGGCAGACGGGTGAGTAACACGTGGTCAACCTACCGTTTTGTGGGGGATAACCAGCCGAAAGGTTGGCTAATACCGCATACGTCTCCGGGCGGCATCGCCTGGCGATAAAAGGAGCAATCCGCAAGACGACGGGACCGCGTCCCATTAGCTAGTTGGTGAGGTAACGGCCCACCAAGGCTCCGATGGGTAGCTGGTTTGAGAGAGCGACCAGCCACACTGGAACTGAGAAACGGTCCAGACTCCTACGGGAGGCAGCAGTGAGGAATTTTCCGCAATGGGCGAAAGCCTGACGGAGCGACGCCGCGTGTGGGAAGAAGGCCTTCGGGTCGTAAACCACTGTCGAAGGGGAAGATATTGACGGTACCCTTGGAGGAAGCCCCGGCTAACTACGTGCCAGCAGCCGCGGTAAGACGTAGGGGGCGAGCGTTATTCGGAATTATTGGGCGTAAAGCGCTCGTAGGCGGGACAGGAAGTCCGTGTTGAAAGACCTCGGCTCAACTGAGGGACCGGCGCGGATACTCTTGTTCTTGAGGCAATCAGAGGGTGATGGAATTCCCGGTGTAGCGGTGAAATGCGTAGATATCGGGAGGAACACCAGTGGCGAAGGCGATCACCTGGGGTTGTTCTGACGCTGAGGAGCGAAAGCTAGGGGAGCAAACGGGATTAGATACCCCGGTAGTCCTAGCCGTAAACGATGGATACTAGGTGTATGTGGTATCGACTCCATATGTGCCGTAGTTAACACAGTAAGTATCCCGCCTGGGGAGTACGGCCGCAAGGTTAAAACTCAAAGGAATTGACGGGGGCCCGCACAAGCGGTGGAGCATGTGGTTTAATTCGACGCAACGCGAAGAACCTTACCGAGGCTTGACATCCCTTGACAGCCCCAGAAACGGGGTTTCCGTGGCAACACGGCAAGGAGACAGGTGCTGCATGGCTGTCGTCAGCTCGTGCCGTGAGGTGTTGGGTTAAGTCCCGCAACGAGCGCAACCCTCGTCGTGTGTTGGTCCGCAAGGATCTCTCACGCGAGACCGCCGGTGAGAAGCCGGAGGAAGGTGGGGATGACGTCAAGTCAGCATGGCCCTTACGTCTCGGGCTACACACGTGCTACAATGGGTGAGACAACGAGTTCCAAGCTCGCGAGGGTAAGGCAATCTCTTAAACTCATCCTCAGTTCGGATTGAAGGCTGCAACTCGCCTTCATGAAGTCGGAATCGCTAGTAAACGCAGATCAGCTACGCTGCGTTGAATACGTTCCCGGGCCTTGTACACACCGCCCGTCACGTCACCTGAGTTTAGTGTACCCGAAGCCGTCCGTGCAACCGCAAGGAGCAAGACGTCTAAGGTGTGCTAGGTAAGGGGGACGAAGTCGTAACAAGGTAGCCGTATCGGAAGGTGCGGCTGGATCACCTCCTTTCTAAGGAGTACATGCCGTTGGATCGCGCCTAGCGCGATCGCAACTGCGTACATTCTTATGTCGACCACAGACGATGTCGCAAACCCAGGGGTTCGCCGGCCAATTCAGGCTAAGGGGAGCCGAGGGTCCATGACGCGACGTGATTCACACGTCGTAGCGCACGCCCGTAATTCTTACGGATGGATTCAGGACCGATTTTTGATGCAACTCGAGGAGCGAGAGAGCGAAGCGTGCTTTAGCACGTGAGCGACCGAGCGACGAAGAGGTGCGCAAAAAGCGGCCCGAAGACTGCACTGTTCAGCTTTGAGGGAGCGAGCTCTTCCTCCGTGCTGCGATCTCGCTTGTCGAGTATCGGGCCGGAGTACCGGAAGCGTCACGCCCTTCAGATCCTTGAAAACTGCATAGAGAAGAACTTTCATGTGTCAAGCATGAAAAGCGGTCCACGACCGGGCTTCCGTCCGGGTGTGGATGCAATTTCGAAACAACAAGAAACTAAGTGTATCAAAAAAGAAAACAAGAGCACACAGGTGGATACCTTGGCATCACAGGCGACGAAGGACGTAGCAAGCTGCGATAAGCCTGGGGGAGCTGCTAACGAGCGATGATCCCGGGATTTCCGAATGGGGCAACCCACGTGCCGTCATGGGCACGTACTCCGCGATGAATCCAATAGTCGCGGTAGAGCATACGCGGTGAACTGAAACATCTAAGTAGCCGCAGGAAAAGACATCAACCGAGATTCCCTGAGTAGTGGCGAGCGAACGGGGAAGAGCCTAAACCGGATACGTGTAAGCGATCAGGCGTTGCGTACCCGGGGTTGTACGACAACCATCCTCGAGCTGATTCTCGAGGCAGAAGTAAAAAATCCGATCGAAAGTCGAGGCCGGCTGGAAAGCCGCACCATAGAGCGTGATAGTCGCGTAGGCGAACTCGAGCGGACTTCTGGAGTTGTTCGTGAGTAGGGCGGGGCACGAGAAACCCTGTCTGAAACTGGGAGGACCATCTTCCAAGGCTAAATATTCTGTGATGACCGATAGCGAACTAGTACCGTGAGGGAAAGGTGAAAAGAACCCCCGAAGGGGAGTGAAATAGAACATGAAACCGTGTGCTTACAAACCGTGAAAGGCCCATGCGCAAGCAAGGCTGATCGCGTGCCTATTGAAGAATGAACCTGCGAGTTACGTGGTACGGGCGTGGTTAAGGTGTTGAGCCGGAGCCGCAGCGAAAGCGAGTCTGAATAGGGCGTTTGTCCGTATCAGTAGACCCGAAACCAAGCGATCTATCCATGGGCAGGCTGAAGCATGATTAAACTCATGTGGAGGGCCGAACCTGTCGTTGTTGAAAAAACGTTGGATGACCTGTGGATAGGGGTGAAAAGCCAATCGAGCTTGGAGATAGCTGGTTCTCCCCGAAATAGTTTGAGGACTAGCGTCGCGTGTTAAGTCTTGGGGGTAGAGCACTGACAGGGCTAGGGGCCTTACCGGGTTACCGAACCCCATCAAACTCCGAATACCAGGATGAACTACGCGGCAGTCAGACGGTGGGGGATAAGCTCCATCGTCAAAAGGGAAACAGCCCAGAGCAACAGCTAAGGTCCCTAATCGATGCTCAGTGGTAAAGGAAGTCATGTCGCACAGACAACTAGGAGGTTGGCTTAGAAGCAGCCACCCTTGAAAGAGTGCGTAATAGCTCACTAGTCGAGTGACGTGGCGCCGAAAATGTAACGGGGCTCAAGCATCGAACCGAAGCTTTGCGATTGAGGTAAAACTTGATCGGTAGGGGAGCGTTGTGGCGTAGGCCGAAGCCAGACCGTGAGGACTGGTGGACGAACCACAAGTGCGAATGCAGGTATAAGTAGCGAGAAAAGGGTGTGAGAACCACCCTCGCCGGAAGTCTAAGGTTTCCTGAGCTACGTCAATCGTCTCAGGGTGAGTCGGGTCCTAAGCCGAGGCTGAGAAGCGTAGGCGATGGATATGCCGTTCATATTCGGCAACCACCGATGTCCGTTCTACTCTCGATTTTCACGTGGGCTGGCGGCAACGCCAGTGTGCGTGAAAGTTTGGAGTGTGAAGCGAAGGGATGACGCAGGAGGATAGGTCAGCGCACCGATGGATGTGTGCGTCTAAGCAGGTAGGGGGTCGTGTAGGTAAATCCGCACGGCTGACTCCGAGATGCGAATGCGAGGATCTTCGGATCCGAAGTGACTGACTCCACGCTGCCAAGAAAAGTCTCTAGCGAGGAACATAGGTGCCCGTACCGTAAACCGACACAGGTAGACTGGCAGAGCATGCTAAGGCGACGGGAGAACCCCTGTTAAGGAACTCGGCAAATTAACCCCGTAACTTTGGGAGAAGGGGTGCCTTCTTCGGTCTAGGCCTCGCGCCGAAAGCTGAGGGGGGTCGCAGTTAACTGGCCCAAGCGACTGTTTAACAAAAACACAGGTCTCTGCGAACGCGAAAGCGGACGTATAGGGGCTGACTCCTGCCCGGTGCTGGAAGGTTAAGAGGAGAGGTCAGCGCAAGCGAAGCTTTGAATCGAAGCCCCAGTAAACGGCGGCGGTAACTATAACCGTCCTAAGGTGAGATGCAGAATCGTTGCCTCTTCACGCGGTAACGCGTGTCGATTATCTGGCTGTATGCGGGAACATCCTGAGAGCCCGGCCTACTCGATCGGTTGCGTAGCAGCAAACGGTCAGTAAAAATGGTCCGGGATTGGACAATCCGCAGGAAACCCTACGGTCGTAGGGGATCCTCAGAGACTATACGCCAGACTCCAGCCATGGTTGCTGGATGAAGATAGAGTCCAGTCCGGCGTGAAAGCGTCGGAGTAAACTGAGCGAAATTCCTTGTCGGGTAAGTTCCGACCTGCACGAATGGAGTAACGACTTGGGCACTGTCTCAATGGGGGGCCCGGCGAAATTGCAGTACCAGTGAAGATGCTGGTTACCCGCGGCAGGACGGAAAGACCCCATGAAGCTTTACTGTATCCTGATCTTGGGTTTTGAGATTTTCTGCACAGGATAGGTGGGAGGCTACGATCCGCGGGCTCTGGTTTGCGGGGAGCCAACGTTGGGATACCACCCTGAAGATTTCGGGATTCTAACTCTCAGCCGTAATCCGGCTGGAAGACAGGGTCAGGTGGGCAGTTTGACTGGGGCGGTCGCCTCCTAAAGAGTAACGGAGGCGCCCAAAGGTTCCCTCAGGTCGGTCAGAAACCGATCGTTAGAGTGCAAAGGCAAAAGGGAGCTTAACTGCGAGACGGACAGGTCGAGCAGATGCGAAAGCAGGGCTTAGTGATCCGGCGGTACCGAATGGAAGGGCCGTCGCTTATCGGATAAAAGCTACTCTGGGGATAACAGGCTTATCTCCCCCAAGAGTCAAGTTGGGCTCTCCGCCGGAGCGATCCGGCGGCAAACAGCAGCTCATATCGGTGGAACCCTTTGGGGCAATACCGAGGGAAGATCTCTCGCCGCGACGACGTCGCGGACTAAACCGGCGCCAGCCGGCATGTCGAGTGAGAAATCCCTGTAACGACTTCCCGCAACGTGCGGGAGATGGTGTCGACTGCGCGTGAGCGCAAATCTACCGGCGCCATAACACGCTGCCATCTCGAAAGAGATGAAGGTATAGTCTACGCTGCACGAGAGTGCAGATGCCACATCGACGGGGAGGTTTGGCACCTCAACATCAGGGGTGACGTAGTGGAAACACTACGGCAAGTTCCGGCTTATAACGGTGAACTCCGATCGTTCTTTGGACTGAGAACGAGGACAATACCGTGGGAAGTCTGACTCGCGAGGGTCATGACCCCGTAACGACTGATCCGTCCGCGATCCTGATCGCGAGTGGTGAGATGGCGATTCATGCTCCGCTCGCGGAGCAAATTTACGGACGCCATCACACGCCGGCCCCTCGCTCACCGCACGGTGAGCAGGGTGAAGATATAGTCTGCGCCACCAGTAATGGTGGAATTACGCGCGATGTCGGATCGTCGCATCCTGGGGCTGTAGTAGGTCCCAAGGGTTGGGCTGTTCGCCCATTAAAGCGGTACGCGATCTGGGTTCAGAACGTCGTGAGACAGTTCGGTCCCTATCCGCCGTGGGCGTAGGAGATTTGAGGAGTGTCGACCCTAGTACGAGAGGACCGGGTTGAACGAACCGCTGGTGAACCGGTTGTCCCGCCAGGGGCATAGCCGGGTAGCTACGTTCGGACCAGATAAACGCTGAAGGCATATAAGCGTGAAACTGACTCCAAGATGAGATCTCAATCTCGAAAGAGTGAAGGGTCGTGGTAGACTACCACGTTGATAGGCCGGGGGTGGAAGCGCTGCAAGGCGTGGAGCTAACCGGTACTAATCGCCCGGATTCTTTGAATACACTACGCTGTTGGCTTGGCCGTGAAAGTTCTTCTGTGTGCAGCTTTCTCGTTCGCGACCGTCTAGAGCTCCGGCTCGGCGTCGCGACCGAGGATCAGGTTTGGGCCCCGAACGGCTCGCCGATCGGGGACTCCGACAGATTTCTGGCGTCGATAGCGGCGGGGTCCCACCCGTTCCCATCCCGAACACGGCAGTTAAGACCGCCAGCGCCGATGGTAGTCGGACCGCAGGGTCCCTCGAGAGTAGGTCAACGCCAGATTATCAAACCGAGAGCCCGCCGGCACCACGCCGAGCGGGCTCTCAACGTCTTGAATAGACCCGGCCCCGTAGCGACGCGACCCCGTCACATTCTGGAAACACGCTGTTCACCTGAGAGTCGTTCCATGGGTCGAAGCCCGAGTTGACGGAATTAACGAAACGGCAAAGTGACCTCATCGTCGGCTCGCTGCTCGGCGACGGAGCGATCCTCAAGGGGCACTTCAAAATAGGCCGGCTCGAGCTGAGTGAGCGCGGGCGAACAGGAACGCGCGGGCCGGCGGCGCTCCGTTCGGCACGAACCGAAGTCCGGATGCCGGCAGGCGCTAGCGTTCGTCGCGCAGCGCGGCACGCGGCCCTCCGTTAACTCCGGTCCGGCGGTGTGACCATGACTCGAGATCGCGTGTTCGGTGGCCGCCTTGAGGACTTCGGCCTCGGTGCCGGTGATCGTGAGGGTGCACGCGCTTTCGCTCGGGAACTCGCGGCAATCGATGACCTTTCTCGTGGACGTTCTGCATGTGCTGACTCTCCTTACGTGTGCTTCGCGTAGTCGGTCGCGCCGAACCAATCGACGACGACGACGGGCTCGTCGCCGATGACCCAAGCGTCGTGGCCTTTGGGGAGCGAGGTGACGTCGCCGGGGCCGGCGATGAATTCCGTCCCGTCGTCCATCCGGATGCCGAGCCGTCCCGCGACGTGATACTGAAAGTGCGGCGCCTCGCAACTCTTCGTGTTGGCCAGCGGCCGCACGTCGGTCGACCAGCGCCAGCCGGGGCGGAGCGTCAACCGGCCGACCTCGACGCCGCTCACGGCGAGGATCTCGGCCTTGCCGTTGGGGAACTCGCGCACCTCATCGGGCGTCGCGAACATCTTATGTTCGGTGCGTTGCAGCGGGTTGTCCATCGGGTGCTCCCTTCGCCGCAGTCGGGCGTGGCAGGGGTCGAAGCGCAGCCTGCTAAATCTACCTACTAGTAGGCAGTATACTTACCAGTAGATAGAAGTCAAGGGGAATGGCAACGAAGAAAGGCCAGGTCCCGGCGGATCAGCCGGCAGTCTCGCAGCGGATCCTCGACGTGGCGGTTCAGCTCGCCCAGACCCGCGGTTTCAACGGCTTCAGCTATGCCGACATCGCGGAGAAACTGGTCGTCACGAAGGCGAGCCTGCACTACCACTTTCCCTCGAAGGCCGACCTCGGGCGAAGCCTGATCGAGCGCTATCGGCGCGCGTTCGCGGACGCACTCGCAACGATCGATCGGCAGGCGCCGGACGCGCGCGAGCGGCTGCGACGCTACGTCGGACTCTACGACACGGTCCTGCGCGACGACCGGATGTGCCTGTGCGGCATGCTCGCCGCCGAGTACGCGACGCTGCCGGAAGCGATGCAGGACGAGTTGCGAACGGTTCTTCGACGAAAACGAGGTGTGGCTGGGCCGCGTCCTCGAGGAGGGGCGCAAGGCCGGCGAACTCGGCTTTCGGGGACCGGCGAAACAACGCGCTCGGGGGATCCTCGGCGCGCTGGAGGGCGCGATGCTCGTCGCGCGCACGTATCGCGACGCCCGGCGCTTTCAGTCCGCAGCGAAGCAGGTGCTCGCGGATCTCGTCGGCCGGCCCGAGACCGAGACGGCTACGGCGTGAGCTGACCCGTCGGCTACCGGCGCTAGCGCGCCATGGCCACGTCGTCCGCGTGTGCCGGCAGTTCCGGGCGTTTGGCGCGAGAGAGGCGCCGGCCAAGAATCTTCTCGACCTGACTGAAGAGCCGCTCCTCGTCGGGCGACACGAACGTTATTGCATCGCCGGTTGCATTCGCGCGGGCCGTCCGGCCGATCCGGTGGATATAGTCCTCGGGAACTGCCGGCACGTCGTAATTGACGACGTGACCGAGTTCGACAACGTCGATGCCGCGGGCGGCGATGTCGGTCGCGACGAGCACGCGATATCTGCCACGCTTGAAGTCGTTTAATGCGCGCGTGCGCTGCCCCTGCGAGCGATCTCCGTGAATGAGGTCGGTCTGGACCGAACGCTTCGTCAGTGCCGCAGCAAGCCGATTCGCTCGCGCTTTAGTGCGCGTGAAGGCGATCGCACTATGTATCTTGCCGTCCTTCAGGAGTTCGACGAACAGATCCGTTTTGCGCGCCTGGTCGACGGTGTAGACCGTTTGTCGAAGGCCCTCGACGGAAACCCCGCGCGGGCTAAGATCGACCCGGACCGGGGCGTGCAGCATCTCTTTCGCGAGCGCGGCGATCGGCTTCGGGATCGTCGCCGAGAAGAAGAGCGTCTGGCGCTTCGCGGGAAGGTAACTCAATATTCTTCGCACGGCGGGCATGAAGCCCATGTCGAGCATTCGGTCGGCCTCGTCGAGCACGAGCATCGAAATCTGTGCTAGCGACCCGGTTCGCTGCGTGAGGTGGTCGAGGAGGCGGCCGGGCGTCGCGACCACGATTTCCGTGCCTCGCTTGAGGGCCGCCGCCTGCGCGCTGAAGCCGACGCCGCCGTGAACGACGGCCACACGGACTTGGGTGTGCTTGGCGAGCGCGCGAAGGTGGTCGGCGATCTGCGCGGCCAACTCGCGGGTCGGCGCCAAGACGAGCGCACGGGTCGTACCCGGCGCTTGCTTCGCGAGCGCTTCGATGAGGGGAATCCCGAATGCAGCGGACTTGCCGCTCCCGGTCTCGGCGCTCGCGAGCACGTCTTTGCCGCTCAGCGCAGGGGGGATCGCCGCAGATTGGACGGGGGTCGGCTGATTGAAACCGAGCTCTCGGGCGGCGCGCAGCAGCGCCGGAGATAGGTTGAGGTCGTTAAAACTGGAGATACAGAACGTCTTTCGAGGTGGCGCGAACGACAACGCATTGTACGAGCCGCGCAGAAGTGACGCGCCAAGTATCCCAGGAGGCTGCCGCCTTCGTCAACGACTAAGGCGGCCATGCGAGACCTCATTCGAGGAAACTCGGTGCAATGGGCTTTTCCAGGTAACGTCCTTTCCGAGGCTTTCGTTGCAAACGAAAGCCGATGGTTAGGGTCGTACGTTGGCAAGGGCTCACGCCTGGGAAGGCGCTTATGATGATGACGAACGCCGCCGCCATGACTGGGATCGTTTCGCGTGTGAGCGAGATCGCCGGCGAACGCGGGCTGCGGGGGCTGGGGATCACCCCGGAGACCGACGGTACGACCACTTTCCAGCCCGAAACCGGCGGCGAACGCAGTATCGCCTCCCTGCGGCCGTGGCTTTCCGCGTCGTGAAGATCGTGCCGCTTCGGGCCGAGGCGCTAGACCTCCATCCGGTCCAGCGCGGCCAGCGATTCTCGGTCAACATCGAGTTCGATCGAGCGCTGGCCGACGACACGGACGTAGCCGTTGAATTCGAAGCCCTCGATGGAACGGATGGCTTCGAGATCGTTGACCACCAGCGCGTCAGCCTCTTGCCCCAGTATAGGGTGCACGGCATGGCGCGCGGCGAAGCGGGCCTGTACCGGCTCAGCCGCGTCACCCTCAACCATCCTGCGATAGCGGCGCGCGTTTATGCGGCTCCCTCGGACGTGCGCCTGACGATCGTCGACGAACCCCAGTCGTTTCCCGAGCTCGTGTCGGCTCAGCGCTGCATAGAGTAGCAGCCGGACAGCGGCGGTTTGAGCGCTCGATCATAGCGGCGGCCGGCAGCTCGATGTCGACTGCAAGCTTCGCCTAGATGCGAAGGGCCTACCAGATAGTGTCGACCTCGAAGCGGCGCAGGCCGGGCCACGCGAAGTGGTAACGCGAAGGCGGCGTCAACAGACGCGCCGGTCATGCGCTACTGCCGCAGGACGGCGATGATCTGGCGCACCGACGGAAGCTTGCCGTAGAGCAGCATGCCGACTCGATAGACCTTGCCCGCGACGTAGAACGCGGCGATCGCCGTGACCGCGTTGATCGCGAGCGACGCCGCGAGCTGCCACGCCGGCACTGTCTCGAGCGCGATCCTGGTGAACATCACGAACGGCGAGATGAACGGAACGAAGCTGAAGAAGACGACGAAGCCGGCGTTCGGGTTTGCGAACGCGAACTGCGCGATCAGAAAACCGGCGACGACGGGGAGGACGATCGGTCCCGAGACGGCGCCGAGATCCTCGGTGCGCGAGACGAGGGATGCCGCAGCGGCGTAGAGGGTCGCATACTGGAAAAACCCGAGAACGAAGAACGCCGCGAACACGACCAGCGTCTCGACCGGCACGGCGCGGCCGCCCGCTGCGGAGCCGCCGCCCGGCATGACGTGTCCGAACGAACCGGGGATGAGCAGCATCGCGACGCCGATCCAGACGGCGATCTGCAGCAAGGCCAAGGAGACGGCAGCGAGGATCTTGGCCG
Source organism: Vulcanimicrobiota bacterium (assembly GCA_963743605.1). Classification (GTDB taxonomy): domain Bacteria; phylum Vulcanimicrobiota; class Vulcanimicrobiia; order Vulcanimicrobiales; family Vulcanimicrobiaceae; genus CAVUQJ01. The sequence goes on from CAVUQJ010000012.1 coordinate 92,783, forward strand.
TCAGCAGGGCGACCGGCGAGATCGTCGAGACGAGCAACTCCGCGATCCGGTTGGTCTTCTCTTCGGCCACGCCCGAAACGATCGACTGCGACGTCACCATGATCGAGATGTAGAGGATCGTGACGAGCCCGATCGCGAGACCGCGCGCGAGGATCGCGCTCGAGGAGTCGGAGAACCTGAGATCGACGCCGTGGAGCGCACGATCGACCACGACGTAGTCGCGCGTTCGGCTGAGCGGTTGACCGGTCGCCAAATGAACGCTCAGCGGCGCGAGTCCCTGGAACTCGATGTCGCTCCAGACCGAGAGGTCGCGCGCGTAGACGTCGAGGTGGAGGCGGCCGCCGCGCAGCGAGATCGCGACGGCCGCGCCGGCCTTGCCGTGCGCGTCGAGGTATGCCGTCGTCACCGGCATCGGCAGCGTATCGACGCTGGCCGTGATGTGGTAGTCCTTACCGAGGAGTTGCTGCGCAGGGGTCCGCAGCGCGGGCGGTCCGGCGAGCACGATCGTGTCGGACTGCGACGTGAAGGCCGCGCCGAAGAGCGCCGGCGCCTTCGCGATGAACGCGACCACCAGCGCGCCGAGGATCGTGAAGACCAGGAACGGGCGCGACCGGAGCCGGCGCGAGAACTCCGCGCCGAAGACGATGCCGATCGCGTTCACGCCGGGCTCCCCCCGGCGCGGCCGCGGTGGCGCGCAGGTAGATGTCGTTGAGCGAGGGCTCGACGCGGTCGAACGTCGTCAGCGGTCCGGCGGCGACGGCTGCCCGCAGCAGCGCGCCGAAATCGGTCGCGGCGGGGACCACGAACGCGGCTTCGGCGGTCGCGGCTCCGTCCGACGGCACGTCGAGCGGGGTGCCGACGCCACGAAAGACCGCGCGAATCTCCGTCGTGCCGGGCGCGACGCGCACCGTTCGCGTAGGGAAGGTGGCGCGCAAACCGGCTAGCGACCCATGCGTGCGGACCTGGCCGGCCGCGATGATACAGAACTCGCTGCAGACGTTTTCGATCTGCCACATCTGATGGCTCGACAAGATCAGCGTCGTTCCGCGAGCCGCGAGCGTGCGGACCGCCGCGACCATCGCCTCGGCGTTGACCGGATCGAGCCCGGAGAAGGGCTCGTCGAGAATCAGCAACTCGGGACCATGCGCGACGGCGCACGCCATCTGGACCTTTTGTTGATTCCCCTTCGAGAGCTCGCCGCAGCGCCGCTTCGCGTACTGCTCGATGTCGAGCAGCGCGAGCCATTCGTCGGCGGCGCGCTCCGCGTCGCCGAGCTCGACCCCGTGCAGCCGCGCGAAGTAGACGATCTGCTCGCGAACGGGGACGCTGCCGTAGAGGCCCCGCTCTTCGGGAAGATAGCCGAAAGTGAGCCGAAGCGCCGCATCGATCTTCCGGCCGCGCCAGGTGATCGAGCCGCTGTCCTGCGGATAGATGCCGAGGATCATCCGCATCGTCGTGGTCTTGCCGGCGCCGTTCGGTCCCAGCAGACCGAAGACGGCCCCCGCTGGGACGGAAAAACTGACGTCGCGAACGGCCGCGACCTTTCCGAACGAACGGCTGACGTGGTCGAGCGCAAGCATCTCAGCCCGGGTTCGACGGAGGGGCGAAGGCTCCGGTCAGGGTCGCCCGGCCTCGGAACGATCGCCGGAGACCATGTAGACGGCGAGTTGGGCACGCGACGAGACGCCTAGTTTCTCGTAGATCGAGGTCAGATATTTCTCGACGGCCTTGCGCGAAATGCCGAGCGTTTCCGCGGTCGCCTGGTTCGGTTTGCCGGCGGCGACGAGTTGCGCAACGTCGCGTTCGCGAGGCGTCAGCACGCCGCGCGCCGGCGCGGCCGGCGACGCGAGCGCCGCCCGTTCGAGGCGGCGGACGTCGCCGAAGGCGTCGCAGCGCCGGTAGGCCGCGAGGGCCCCGAGCGCATCGCCGCCCAACTCGCGGCACTGGGCCGCGACCAGCGGCCAGCCGATCGCAGAAAAGCGTTCCGCCGCGTCGCGCGCAGAACTCCGCACGCGGTCGGCCTCGCCGGCGCGTTCGGCGCGGACTGCATCGATCAGCGCGGCGAGCGCCGCGTCGACCGGTCCCGGCGTGCCGGCCGGCCGGCTCCGCAGGATCTCGTCGAGACGCGGCGCGAGGGACGGGCAGCCCAGCGCGATCGTCGCGATCTCGAGCGCGTGTCCGTACGACGACGCGATCGCCTGCGCGGACCGCTCGAACATCGCGCGCGCCTCGACGTCGCTCCCGAGCCGCGCCAGCCCCAGTCCGAACGCCGCCGCCAGCGTCGCGACGGCGAACTCGTTGCCGCCGGTGTCGGCCTCGTCGAGCAGTCCGATGTCGAGCGCCGCCTGCAGCAGGTCGTCGTCGCCCGCGTGCACCGCGAGTCGCACCGTCGTCGCCGCGACGCTCTGACGCGTGATGAACTCGCGCGCGCCCGTCGGCGCGGGCAACTGCGTGCGCACGGCGCGCAGGTTGCCTGCCCGCAACTCGACCTCGGTCAGGAGCGCCGACATATATGGGACGTCCGTCCGGATGCGGCGTGCGACCTCGAGCCCGAGCGCGGCGTGGCGCCGCGCGATCTCCATCTCGCCGAGGTCGAGCGCCTGCCGCGCGACCGTACCGTGCCCGAAGCGGATCATGAAGCCACCGTCGTCGATCAGCGGCGCGACGGCGAGCGCACGCTCGAACGACGCGCGCCATGCGCCGGTCTCGCCCAACTGCGCGGAGAGCGAACTGCGGGTGAGATAGAACTCGGCCGTGCTCCGCATCGCGGGCTCGAGCGCGTCTTCATCGATCAGCGCCGCCCAGCGGCTCGCCTCGGCCACCCGCCGCAGGGCGGCGTGGGCCGAGAATATCCGCACGAGCACGACGTTGCGCAGTTGCGCGTCGCCCGAGCGCTCCGCGAGCGCGAGCGCCTCGCGAAAGACGTCGATCGCTTGCGTGCTCCGGCCGTCGTTGAAGTACGCGCCGCCGAGGCTGGCGGCGACCCGCGCCGCATCGGCGAATCGCCCCGCGTCGGTGTACGCGGCGATTGCACGCCCGTGGAGCGCGGTGACGCGCTCGAACGTCCTGCAGGCGGACAGCCGAGTAGGCGGCCCATTCCAGGGCGTGCGCCGCGTCGGCACCGCGGCCGCCGAAGCCACGCGCGGCCCGTTCGTACCAGACGATCGCCTCGTCGTACGCGTAGAGCCGTCGCGCCGCCTCGGCGGCGGCCGCGCAGTGCGGCGCGGCACGCTCGAACCGACCCGCTTCCCAGAAGCTGTGCGCGAGCAACTCGACGTCCTGCGCGAACTCGGCGCGTTCCAAGATGATCTCTGCGACCAACTCGTGCAGCCGCCGCGCTTCCGACGGCAGCAGCTCGCCGTAGACCGCGTCGCGCGTCAGCGCGTGACGAAACTCATAGACGTCTTGCTCGTCCGCGACGGCGTCGACCAATTGCAACTCGCGCAGCCGGCGCAGCGTCGCCGCCGTCTCGGCGCGATCGACGCCGAACACGGCGCTCAGCAGATCGAGCCGGAAGCGGCGACCGAACACCGACGCCTGCGAGAGCAACTCACGCTCGTGCGGCTCGCAACGATCGAGGCGTTCGTGGATCACCGCGCGGAGCGAGATCGGCAGCGACGGCGTCGTGGCGCCCGTCGAGCGCAGCCCGTCGATCGCGTGACGCATCAACTCTTCGGCGAACAGCGGGTTGCCGCCCGACTGTCGGCGGACCTCTTCGACGAGGCTGCCCGGTACGTCGACGCCGCTCTCGACGACGAGGCCGGCGAGGAACTCCGACAGCTCGAGGCCGTCGAGCGGCTCGAGCGCGATCGTCGTCACCGACCGTTCCCTAGCGAGTCGCCCGAACGGGGTGAAGATCGGATCGGACGGCCCGATCTCGTTGTCGCGATACGTCCCGATCAGCAGCAGCCGCTCGCGCGCCGCCCGTTGCGCGAGGACCGTCAACAGGTTGAGGAGCTCGGGCTGCGCCCAGTGCAGATCTTCGAAGACGACCGATCGCGTGCGCCGGCCGGCCACGCGCTCGAAGGCGGCGGCGATCGCCTCGAACAGCTCCGCCTGAGACGACCAGGTCCGGGCGCCGCTCAGGGGCTCGCCACCGAGTTGTTCGAGCGCGCGATCGATCGGGTCCAGCGCGCGCTGCGCGAACGGGCGGCAGCCCGCGGTCGCAAATGCGTCCGACGGGCCGGCGGAGCAGCGGCGGCGATACTCCTCCACGAGGCGCGACTTGCCGACGCCGGCATCCCCGGCGATGAGGACCAGCCCGCCCCGACCCTCGGCTGCGTCGCGGCGGCGCGACAATAAGTGGTCGAGCTCGGGGACTCGACCGACGAACGACCGTGCGAGAACGCGCTTGGAGACCATCAGCCCGCAGAGCGCTTCGAGTCGGCCGCGCGGCCAGCCTGGAGTGGCGGCGTTCGCTCGCGGCCGAAATCGGGGGGTTCTCCCTACTTTCGTGCCGCCACGCGGGGAAGGTAGGCTTGGAGCATCCCACTCGAGCGATCCTTTAAGGAGCGGTTCATGCACGTGCAACGACTTCTCAGCGGTGCCGCCCTAGCGTCCGTCCTCGCGCTGGCGGCCTGCTCGTCGACGGCGACGCCGCCGGCCGGCGGCGCCTTCATCCCTGCGGCGGGCGCCTCCGCACCCACGCAGGGCGCCGCGACGGGAGCGGAGCGCACCATGTCGTCGATCGCGACGGACCGGGCGGCAGGCGCCGTCAAGGTCACCGGCGAGTACGACGGCACCTATACCGAAACCGAGGGCAGCCGCAGCATCACCGAACCGTGCCAGATCCTCATCAGAAAGAAGAAGCACAAGTTTACGGGGATCATCAAGGTGCAGATCGGCAGCATCGAAGACTCGTTCCCGTTCAGCGGAACGGTGCGGGTCGGCAAGCACGGCGCGAAGTTCAAACTCGTGATCCAGAACCCGGGCGGTCCGAACGCCAAGGGGACGGCGACCCTCAGGAAGGGCGTCTTCAGCGGCAAGGCGGTCGAGCCGGCCCACGACGGTCACCCGAAGATCGACATCAGCTTCACCGGCAAGCGCACGTAGGCGGGCGAGTAAAAGTTCTCACGGCGGGCTCATACCAAAGCGGCCAGTGGGTACGTTCTTGTAGCAGAGGGTGTCGCGGGGCCGGCACGTGGGGGGTTGCCGGCCCGCGCCCGCTTGCGTTCACGAGGAGGGTCGATGGTTCGGGCAACGGGCGTCGCTGGAGCGACGTTGGGTATTCTTCTGGCGAGTCTCGCACCGGCGCCGAACGGCGGCGGGCGGGCCCTCGCTCAGCCGAGCGCTGCGAGCGGCATTCATAAGATCAAGCACGTCGTCATCATCATGCAAGAGAACCGCTCGTTCGATCACTACTTCGGCACATTTCCCGGGGCCGACGGCATCCTGATGAAAAACGGTCAACCGGTCGCGTGCATCCCCGACCCGCAAGGCCCTTGCGTGCATCCGTATCACGATACCTCCAACGTCAATCGCGGCGGCCCGCACTCGCAGGCAAACGCCGTCGGTGGGGTCGACGGCGGGAAGATGGACGGCTTCGTTCGCGAGGTGCGCGCCGGACGCGCCGGGTGTCCGCCGGACGATCCCGCCTGCGTCGGCGGTCCCGGCGGCGTGGCCGGCCCGCGCGGGCTCGACGTGATGGGCTATCACACGGCCGCCGAGATCCCGAACTACTGGGCCTACGCCAAGAATTTCGTGTTACAGGATCACCTGTTCGAGCCGAACATCTCGTGGAGCCTACCGCAACACCTCTTCATGGTCTCGGCCTGGTCCGCGCTCTGCACGACGCCGGGCGATCCGATGAGCTGCAAGAACGAAGTGCAGGAGCCGCGGCATCCGTTCCGCTTCCTCGCCGCAGTCGACAACCCGAGCTTCAATCCCGAGGCCGGCGCCGGCGGGCGCCGGCGGCGCGCGGGCGGTGCGTTCTACGAGTGGACCGACATCACGTACCTTCTCCACAAGCACCACGTGAGCTGGGGCTACTACGTGATGAGCGGGACCCAACCCGACTGCGCCGACGGCGACGTGCAATGCGCTCCGGTCCGGCAGCGCGCGGGCACGCCGGGGATCTGGAACGTCCTGCCGGGCTTCACGACCGTCCGTGAGGACGGCGAGATGGGGAACATCCACGACCTGCGCAAGTTCTACGCGGCCGCGAAGGCCGGCACACTGCCCGCCGTCTCGTGGCTCTGCCCGTCGAACAAGTACAGCGAGCACCCTGCCGCGCGGGTCAGCGCGGGACAAGCCTACGTCACCGGCGTGATCAACACGATCATGCAGAGTCCCGACTGGGACAGCACCGCGATCTTCCTCACCTGGGACGATTGGGGCGGCTTCTACGATCACGTGGCGCCCCCGACCGTCGACGAGAACGGCTACGGGATCCGCGTCCCGGGCATGGTGATCAGCCCGTACGCGAAGAAGAGCTATATCGATCACCAGACGCTCAGTCACGACGCCTATCTCAAGTTCATCGAGGACGACTTCCTGGACGGCCAGCGGATCGATCCGAAGACGGACGGCCGCGCCGACCCGCGCCCAACCGTTCGCGAGAACGTGGGGGTGCTCGGGAACCTGATCACCGACTTCGACTTCAATCAGTCACCGCGGCCGCCGATGGTGCTGCCCAACGGAATCATCTGGAGCGGGTCCTAAGCCGACGAGGAGCGACGCAATGACGCGACGATTCGTCCGGTCGCTCGCGCTGGCCGGCGCGGCGATCGTGCTCGCCCTCGCGGGCGGAGCCGCCGCAGCCACGCCGCCCGCCGCAGCGACGCCGGAAGGGATCGTGTGGCCCGCGGACCGCGTCTTCCCACAGTTCGCTACGGCGACGCACTTCAACGTCGTCGACGTCGAACGCGTCTCCGCCGACGAGAAGGTGTTGTTCGCGACGCTGCAGGGGATCGTGAATCGCCGGCGGCCGCGGATCTTCTTGCTGCAGCGCGCGGGTGAGGGCAGAACGGCATGGCTCGACACGCTCGCCGTCGCGCACGCGACGGTCCCCGACCCGTGGGACCTGATCGCTCGCTATCGTTCGGAGATCAAGGGGATCGTGATCGACGATCCCAACGTGCCGGCGACCGTCAACGTCGCGACGACCCTGGCCGGACTCGACGACGCGCTCGTTGCGAGCCCCGACTTAGCGCCGCGTCTGCAGAGCGACGACCACTTTCCGGTGATCGAAGATCTGCGCGGCCGTTTCAGCAGCGACATCGCGGCCGACCGTTGGGAGGTCGATAACCTCTGGCCGCGCACGACGCACCGCCTGTTCGTCGGCATCGGGCCGCGCGAGTCCGCGTCGTTTCGCGACTATCCGGTCGCCGTCAAGGCGCTCGCGATCGCGCTCGGCGTCGGCGATCCGGACGAGCGGGCGCTGTGGGAACGGCTCGCGCACGATATGCCGCCGAACTCGCCCTACGTCGGCTTCTTCGACATCCACGTGCGCGCGTCGGGCGAGATCCTGGGATCCGGTTCCTGACCGAACGCGGCCAATACGACGTGGCCGGTACGCTGTTCGAAAACGCGACGGCGTTCTCGGGCGTCCCGGCCCCGTCGCTGGCCGATCCACAAGCGCCCGCCGCAGCGACCGGCATACAAAATAGGATCTACGTGACGCTCACGATGAGCGACGGCGACAACCTGCAATACATGCAGCATCGGATGCGGATCGCTTGGAACGATCAAGCCCGCGGCCAGGTCCCGCTGAACTGGACAGTCCAGCCGCTTGCCGCCGACATCGCTCCGATGCTTCTGGGCTACTATCGTGAGACGGCGAGCGCCGACGACTACCTGATCGCGGGACCGTCGGGTGCCGGCTACGCCTTCGTCTCAACGTTCCCGATCGACGCCTACGATGCGTTTGCCCGGCAAACCGGTAGGTACTTCGCGCGGACCGGAATCCGCGTCATGCAGATGCACAACTTGGTCGACGGCGGGCCGCTGCCGCCGCCGGCCGATCACGCCGCGGCGCTCGCCGCCGGGGCACAGCCCCTCGGCGTCATGACGTTCATCAGACGCGTCCCGCCGCAAGCGATGGTCTTCGGCGGCGGCCTGATGACGGCGACGCAGGCGTTCGTGCACGACGTCGCCGGTGCCCGGGAAACGATCGCGCAGTTTTCAGCCGGTTGGGACGGTCGCAGCCCGAAGTTCGTCGCGATCTATCTCGACGCGTGGCACATGGGGCCGAGCGACGCCGCCGCGATCGCGAACAGTCTCGGACCGAACTATCAGGTCGTCCGCGGCGACACGTTCTTCGAACTCGCGCGTCAGGCGAATCGACAACCGCAGATCTAACCGGCCGCGCCCGCGGGCGGCGGTTTCGCGCGCTGATATTGCGGCGGCCAGGGGACGTCGACGCCGAGCGCGTGCGCCGCGTGGAGGGGCCAGTAGGGATCCCGCAGTTCCGCCCGCGCCAACAGGACGACGTCCGCGCGGCCCTCGGCGACGATCTCGTCGGCCTGGCGTGGTTCCGTGATCAAGCCGATCGCGCCCGTCATGATGCCGGTTTCGCGCCGCAGACGCTCGGCGAACGGCGTCTGATAGCCCGGGCCGAGCGGGATTTGGGCGCGCGGCGCGTTCCCGCCGGAAGAACAGTCGATCAGGTCGACGCCGGCCGGTCCCAGCAGCCGCGCGAGCGCGACGGAGTCGTCGGCCGTCCAGCCGCCCTCGACCCAGTCGGTCGCCGAGATGCGCACGAACAGCGGATAGTGCTCGGGCCAGACGGCGCGGACTGCGGCGACGATCTCGAGCAGCAACCGGCAGCGTCCCGCGAACGAACCGTCGTAACCGTCGCCGCGCCGGTTCGAGAGCGGCGACAAAAACTCGTGGATCAGGTAGCCATGGGCGCCGTGGAGTTCGATGACACGAAACCCGGCGGCCAGGACGCGTTCCGCCGCGCGCGCGAAGGCGCCGATCACGCCGTCGATCTCCGCCTGCGTCAGCTCGCGCGGTACGGCGTAGCCGTCGTCGAACGCGAGCGCGCTCGGCGCCCAGATCGGCGTCCAGCCGCCCTCGGCCGGCGTCAGCCGGCGGCCGCCCTCCATGGCCTGCCGGTGCTGGCCTTGCGGCCGGCGTGCGCGAGCTGCACGCCCGCGACCGCGCCCTGCTCGTGGATGAATCGGGCGATCCGGCTCAGGTAGTCGACGTGGTCGTCACGGTAGATCCCGAGGTCCCACGGGCTGATGCGGCCGTCGGCCGTCACCGCCGTCGCCTCGGTCAGGATCAGCCCGGCGCCGCCGACCGCGCGGCTGCCGAGGTGCACGAGGTGCCAGGCGTTCGCGAACCCGTCGTCGCTCGAATACTCGCACATCGGCGAGACCGCGATGCGGTTGCGCAGAAGGACGTCGCGGATCCGCAACTCGTCGAAGAGACGCACGCCGCGTCCTAAGCGCCCGGGACGCCGGGCCCGCGCCGCGAACACGGACCCCGATGACGTGGCATACCGACTACCTGGTCATGCACACCAAGGAGCGCTACGAGATCGTCGACATCACGGCCGACGTCGAACGGATCGTCGCGGCGGCGCGCGTCACCGAAGGCTTCGTCCTTGTCAGCGCGATGCACATCACGGCGAGCGTGTTCGTCAACGATCACGAGCGCGGCCTGTGGTCCGACATCATGACCTGGCTCGAGACGCTCGCGCCGGCCAAGCCTGATTACCAACATCATCGTACCGGCGAAGACAACGCCGACGCGCATCTCAAACGCTCGCTGCTCGGCCACCAGGTGATGCTGCCGATCACGAACGGATCGCTCGACCTAGGCCCATGGGAGCGCGTCCACTACGCCGAGTTCGACGGACGCCGGCGCAAGCGAATCGTCGTCAAGGTCATGGGTGAGTGAGCGCGCTCGAAGGCGTCGCTACGGCTTGATCGCGACCGCGAGGACGTCGGGACCCGCCTGCGCCTCGAACTTCTTGAAGTTGGCGGCGAACAGGTTGACGAGGTGGCGCGCCGCCGCGTCGTAGGCGGCGCCGTCCTTCCAGGCGTCGCGCGGCCGTAACACGGAACCGGGAACGCCGGGCACGTCCATGGGAATCTGCAGCCCGAAGAACGGCTCCGGCGCGGTCGGCGTGTCGTCGAGCTTGCCTTCGATCGCGGCGTTGACCATGGCGCGGGTGTGGGCGATGGACATGCGCGTGCCGACGCCGTAGGGGCCGCCGGTCCAGCCGGTGTTGACGAGCCAGCAGCGCACGCCGTGGCGGTCGATCCGCTCGCCGAGCAGTTTGGCGTAGACGGTCGGGTGGTGCACCATGAACGGCGCGCCGAAGCAGGTCGAGAACGTCGCGGTGGGTTCGGTGACCCCGCGTTCGGTGCCGGCGACCTTGGCGGTGTAGCCGGACAGGAAATGGTACATCGCCTGGGCGTCGGACAGACGCGAGATCGGCGGCAGGACGCCGAACGCGTCGGCGGTCAGCATGATGATCGTCTTCGGATGGCCTGCGACCGAACCCGGGACGATGTTCGGGATGAACTCGAGCGGATACGCCGAGCGCGTGTTCTCCGTGCGCGCCTCGGAATCGAGATCGAGCGCGCGCGTGACCGGATCGAAGACGACGTTTTCGAGGACGGTGCCGAAGCGATGCGAGGCGGCCCAGATCTCCGGCTCGGCCGTCTGCGAGAGCCGGATGACCTTCGCGTAGCAGCCGCCCTCGATATTGAAGACGCCGTCGGCCGACCAGCCGTGCTCGTCGTCGCCGACCAGCTTGCGGTGGCGGTCGGCGGACAGGGTCGTCTTGCCGGTGCCGGAGAGGCCGAAGAAGATCGCGACGTCGCCGCCGGCCCCGACGTTCGCCGAACAGTGCATCGAGAGCACGTCGCGCAGCGGCATCAGGTAATTCATGACCGTAAAGATCGACTTCTTGATTTCACCCGCGTAGCGCGTGCCGCCGATCAGGACCATCCGCCGGCCGAAGTGCACGAGGATGAACGTCGAACTGCGGGTGCCGTCGCGGGCCGGGTCGGCCTCGAAACGGGCGGCGTCGACGACCGTGAACTCGGGCGCGAAGTCGGGCGGCAGTTCGTCGGGGACGATGAAGAGGTCGCGCGCGAACAGGCTCTGCCAGGCCATCTCGGTGACGATCCGGATCGGGAGGCGGTAACGCGCGTCGGCGCCGACGTAGCCGTCGAGCACGTAGGCGTCGCGGCCGCGCAGGTAATCGGCGACGCGGTCGAACAGCGCGTCGAAGCGCTGCGCCGGGAACTCCTTGTTGCTCTCGCCCCAGTCGATGCGGGTCTCGCTGCCGGGCTCGCGGACGAAGAACTTGTCCTTCGGCGGACGCGCCCGGTGTGTTCGCCGGTCTCGACGATGAACTGGCCGTCGGCACCGAGGACGCCCTCATCGTTCGCGAGAGCGGCCTCGACGGCGCCGGCGACGGAGAGATTGTGGTGCAGCGTTCGAACGTCGTGGAGCCCGAGGCTTTCGAGCTCGGTGCGCAGTCGATCGGTGGCTCGTTCCGGCAGCGTGAGAATGGGTTCGCCTCCTAATAGGTGCGGGTTTCTTCGCTCTTCAGCGACCCGACTCCGGGGCCTGCAGCGCGCCGGCGCGGGTCCCGGATCGAAGAGGCCGGAGGTCGCAGGGCCGTCGAACGGCCGGGCGCATGGAACCCTAGGAGCAGCCGCGCTCGCCGCGCTCGTCGCACTCGCGGTCCTCGCCGGCGGCGCGCTCGTCGCGCGCGGCGCGTCGGGCGCGACGGCCGGGATCCGGATCGGAGTGTTGCCCGCCGGCCCGCTCGACGCGATCACCGACGTTCCCGGCGTCCGCGTCGGTCAAGTCACGAAGAACGAGGGGAGCGGCGCGCTGAAGCCCGGCATCGGGCCGGTGCGGACCGGCGTCACGGTCGTCGTTCCGAGCGCCGACACCTGGAACGAGCGGCCCGCGGCCGCGAGCTACGTGCTCAACGGCAACGGCGAGATGACGGGCACGCATTGGGTCGATGAGGCGGGCTTCATCGAGGTGCCGATCGCGCTGACCAACACGCTCAACGTCGGTCGCGTCGACGACGGCGTGATCGATTGGATGATCAAACGCTATCCGCAGATCGGGATCGAGGACGACGTCCCGTTACCGGTCGTCGCGGAGTGCGACGATCAAGGGCTCAACGACATTCAGGGGCGGCACGTGCTCCCCGCCGACGTCGTGCGCGCGCTCGACGAGGCCAAGGACGGCCCGTTCGCGCGCGGCAGCGTCGGCGCCGGCACGGGGATGCATGGCTTCGGGTTCAAGGGCGGCATCGGGACCGCGTCGCGCGTGCTCGACAAGGCGATGGGCGGCTACACGGTCGGCGTGCTGACCAACGTCAACGACGGCTCGCGCTCGGAGTTGCGCATCGACGGGGTGCCGGTCGGGCGCGCGCTGCAGCACGAACTGTTGCCCGTCTATCCCCACCGCGCCGCGATGGGTCGCGGGCGGCCCGAGCGGCGGCAGCATCATCGTGGTCGTCGCGACCAACGCGCCGCTCGACTACCGCCAGTTGCGCGAACTCGACAAGCGCGCGGTGCTCGGGCTCGGCCGCACCGGCTGGGAGTCGCACATCTCGAGCGGCGACCTGTTCATCGCGTTCAGTACCGGCCGCGTGCTATCCGCGCGACACCGCCAAGCCGGCGTCGACGTTCGTCGTCAGCGACGAGGATACGATGGACGCCCTGTTTGCTGCCACCGCCGAAGCGACCGAGGCCGCCGTCGACGACGCGCTGTTCAGCGCGACGACGACCGTCGGCGCGAACGGGGTGACGCTCTACGCGATCCCGCTCGATCGCGTCCGCGCGTTGCTCAAGGCGGCCGGCGCGGGCCAGCAGTAGCAGGCTGCCGTCACAGGTCGCGGCGCTCGAAGCTGAGCACGGCGGCGGCGAGCGCGCCGCAGAGCCAGACGGCCGACCAGTAGAGCATCGCGGCCGGGCGGCGCCGACCCCACGATGAACGGCGACTGGCGCGTCAGGTCGGTGACGGCGGCGGCGGCGATCGCGACCGGTTCGAGCGCGAACGCGGCGCTGCGCCAGAGCGCGTCGGTCGGCAGACAGCAGGTTGATGACCGTCGTCGCGTTGAGCACGCTCTGGTTGTGGAGCGTCAGCGCGATCGCCTGCGCGATGCCGCCGGCCCAGGTGATGCCGAACAGCACGACGGTGACGATCGCGCGCGGCGACCGCGGGCAGGCGCGTTCCGAGCAGCAGCGCGAGCGTCATCAGGAGTACGGCCTCGGCGGCGATGAAGCCGAGCGCCGCGCAGCGGATGCGGCGGCCAGAAGCCGGTGACGAACCGGACGACCGCGAGTTCGACGCTGCCGACGACGAGCGTGAACGCGACGACGAGCAGCGCGAGCGCGAGCCATTTGCCGAGCACGAGGTCGCTGCGCCGGATCGGGCCGCGGCAGCATCGCGAGGACGACGCCGGACTCGACGTCGGACGCGATCGCCGGCGCCGCGATGAAGGCGGCGCCGGCCGACAGGATGATGCTGAACATATATGCCAGCAGCAGGACGACGATCGCGAACGAGGCGAGCGCCGAGGCCTCGCTCATGCGCGGTGAGCATCGTCGCGTGCAGTTTCCAGATGCCCCACGTGCTGAAGGCGATCGGCGAGCACGCGTGAGCACGCCCGCGCTCGCGAGCACGCGCCGCCGGACCGCCTCACGCAGTGTGAGCGTAACGATCGTCAACATCGTCGGCGTCTGAGCAGGCGCAGGAAACGGTCCTCGAGCGAGGCGCGCAACGGTTCGACCGCGTAGACGCGCGCGCCGGCGCCCACCAGCGCCGCGACGAGGCCGGGGATCTCGGTCCTCGGCGAGGCCCTGCACGACGTGCCAGCCGGCGTTCTCGCGAACGGCGTGACCGTTGCCGCGCAGGAGCGCGGCGACGGCCGGCGTGACGCCCTCGAGGCGCAGGCGCGCGCCGACGACGCCGCGGGTGAGCGCCTCGACGGTCCCGCCGTCGACGACGGCGCCGTTGTCGACGATCGCGACGCGGTCGCAGACGCGCTCGACTTCGGTCAACAGGTGCGAGTTGAGGAACACCGTCGTTCCGCGCCGCTTCTGGTCCTCGATGATCGCGCGCACCTCGTGGCGGCCGACGGGATCGAGCGCCGACGTCGGCTCGTCGAGGAAGACGATCGCCGGATCGCCCAGCAGCGCGACGCGCGAGGCCGAGCCGCTGCTGCATCCCCTTCGAAAACGTGCCGACTCGCGAGTCGCCGCGCTCGGCGAGTCCGACGAGGCGGAGCGCCCGTTCGATCCGGCTCGGCCGCTCGCCGTCGGCGATCTGCGCCAGCGCGCCGTGCAGCGCGAGCACTTCGCGCGCCGACAGCCAATCCTGATAGCGAAACAACTCGGGCAGATATCCGACGCGCCGCCGGACGGCGCGATCGCCGAGCGGCGCGCCGAGCAGCGTGGCTTCGCCGGCGGTCGGGCGCACGAGGCCGAGCAGCATCTTGACGACGGTCGTCTTGCCCGCGCCGTTCGGTCCCAGAAAACCGAAGACCTCGCCGCGCGCGACGTCCATCGTGAGGCCGCGCACCGCGACGATGCCGTCGTAGTGTTTGGCGAGCGCCGACGTCGCGATCGCCGGCGCCGCCGGGTCAGCGGAGCGAATCGGCAACGGCCAAGATCTCGCGCGCGCCCGAGCGTGCCGGCGACGGCGTAGAGCATCCCGTCGCGCTGCCACAGCGACGCCGGAGCCGATGCCCGTATCGTCGAGGACGCCGAGCCCGGACACGCCCTGCACCACGACCGGCTGCGCGACGTCGCGGTCGATCGGAACCGGGATCGGCAGGGTCGTCGACGGGTCTCCGATCGCGCGGATCTCCGCTGCGAGGTCGCCCGGCATGCCCGGCAGCGCCAAAAGGTAGTTCTCGATCTCGCGGACGCTCGCGCCGCTCGACGAGATGCGCGGCACCGGCGCCTCGGCGACGACGAGCAGCGGGCCTTGCGGACCGCGCCGGCCGTGGAAGCGCAGGTGGCGCGTGCAGACGGTGCAGCCCGGCGGGCGCAGTGCCGTAGGTCGCGACGACGACGGGGCCGAGCGTCGCGACGAGCGTGCTGCCGTCGAGTCCGGCGGGCATCGGCGGAAGCGGTTTGCCCGTCTGCGTCGCGGAGATCGCGGCGCGGCCGGCGCTGAACGTGAACGACGTCGTCTCGCGGGCGCGCACGTGGTACTGCGCCGGCCGGGGGATTCCGGCGGGGATGTAGCCGGCGACGCGGACCGGAATGCCGGCGAGCAGCGAGGCGGCGCGGACGTCCGCGACGGTCGCCGACATCGGGCGCGGACCCTCGCGGATCGTCCCGTAGGCCCCGAGGTCCGGCAGCGCGCGCAGCTCCTCGAGGTCGGTGCGGGTCACGGGGATCGCCACGAACTCGTGCGGCTCGAAGATCGCGAGGAAGCCCTGCGCGACCGTGCCGAGCGGCGTGAACGCGATCAGCAGCCCGAGGACGACCAACGCGGCGAGCGCGCCGGCCCACGGTGCGAGCCGTGGTGCGGGCGTTCGCGCGGCGTGCCGCCGGCGGCGCGACCGAGCGTGCGCGCACCGCGGCGAGCGCCGCCGCAGCGTCCACCTCGTCCGGCGCCGTGGACAGCGCGGCGCGCGCGGGCGCCGCGGCGGCGCGGAGCGCCTCGGCGCGGGCCTGGCAGGGCGCACAGCCGGCGGCGTGGCCCGCCGCTTCGGAATCGAGCGCGCCGGGCTCGTCGAGCCAGCGGCGCAGCGTACCGTCATCGAGGTGTGACACGATCGAACTCCTTCTTGAATGCCGCTTCGGCGCGGATCAACAGCGTGCCGACGTGACCCGGCCGCAGGCCGAGCGCGGCGGCGACCTCGCCGTAACTGAGTCCCGCGTAGCGCAACACGAGGACGGTCGGCGTCGCGCGCGGCGAGCCGGCGGAGGATCGTCCGCACCTCGCCTCGCTCCTCGGCGCGCAACGCGGCGGCGAGCGGGTCGACGCCTGGCCGCGGCGGCTCGCCCGACCCGAGAGCGGCGTGCGCGCTCTCGCGCTGTTCGCGCCGGCGTGCGCCGCGCAGGTGATTGAGTGCGCCGTGCACGGCCGCGGCGTGCAGCCAGGCAGCGGCGTACGGGCGCCGCCGGGTCGTGACGGCGGGCGAACGTGACGAACGCGTCCTGCGCGACGTCCTCGGCCGCGTGCCGTTCGCCGAGCACGCGGCGCGCGATCGCGACGACGCGCGGATACTCGCGCAAGAAGAGCGGCTCGAACGGGTCCGCCGGCTCGACGCCGCCGGACTGCTCGGGCCGATGCGTCACGTCAGAACCGACGAGCATCGCCATCGCCGTGCATCGCCTCCATCTTACCGTATGGCACCGCCGGCGGGGCGGATGTGACAAGCCGGGCTCGCGCGAGCCGGACGTCGAAGAAGCCTCTCCGAGGTGCCGCAACCCCGCTCCAGTTCGTTCGTCCATCTCCACGTGCACAGCGAGTACTCGCTGCTGGACGGCGCCTGCCGCGTCGAAGACCTGTGCCGAACGTCCGTCGAGAACGGTGCGCCCGGGATCGCGCTGACCGACCATGGGGTGATGTTCGGCGCGATGGAGTTCTACTATCGCGCCCGCGATCACAAGCTCGTGCCGATCGTCGGCTGCGAGGCCTACATCGCGCCGCGCGGGCGCTTCGACCGGACCGTGCGCGACGAGGCGCACGTGACGCTGCTTGCCGCGGACCTGGTCGGGCTACCGCAACCTCGTCACCCTGATCTCGAAAGGCTTCCTCGAGGGCTACTACTATAAACCGCGGATCGACCTCGATCTGCTGGCGAAGCACCACGACGGGTTGATCGTGCTCTCGGGCTGCATGTCGGGCCTGTGCTCTCAGCCGTTGCTGCGCGGCGACTACGAGGGCGCGAAGAAAGCCGCGCAGGTCTATCGCGACATCTTCGGCGACCGCTTCTACGTCGAGATCATGCGCCACGGCATCGCCGAGCAGGACGCAGGTCAACACCGGGCTGATCCGGCTCGCCGCGCGAGATGGACCTGCCCGCTCGTCGCGACCAACGACTCGCACTACCTGACGAAGGGCGAGGCGCCGGCCCACGACGTGCTGCTGTGCATCGGGACCGGCAAGACCGTCCAGGATCAGAGCCGGCTCAAGTTCATGACCGACGAGTTCTACGTGAAGTCGCGCCGAGGAGATGCGCGCGCTCTTCGCCGACGTCCCGGATGCCTGCGACAACACGCTTGCGATCGTCAACCGGATCGACATCAAGATCCCCGAGAAGCAGTTCAACATCCCGGTCTATCCGGTCCCGCAGGACGCCGCGGACGGTCAGCTCGCGCTGCGTGCAGCGGACGCCCGACGAGTACCTGCGCGAGCTGTGCGAGCGCGGACTGATCGAGCGCTACGGCGCGGAGCGAGCCGCGAACGATCCGACGCTGCGCGAGCGGCTCGACTACGAGCTCGGCGTGATCATCGTCGATGGGCCTGGCGTCGTACTTCCTGATCGTCTGGGACTTCATCAAGTTCGCGCGCGATCGCGACATCCCGGTCGGCCCAGGCCGCGGCTCCGCGGTCGGGTCGATCGTGTCGTACGTCCTGCGGATCACCGACCTCGATCCGCTGCGCTTCAACCTGATCTTCGAGCGCTTTCTGAATCCCGCGCGCATCGAGATGCCCGACATCGACACGGACTTCTGCGTCGAGCGCCGCGACGAAGTCATCCGCTACGTCACCGACAAGTACGGGACCGACCGCGTCGCGCACATCGTCACCTTCGGCACGATGGCGGCGCGCGCGGCGGTCCGCGACGCCGGGCGCGCGCTCGCCGTTCCGCTGCCCGACGTCGACCGCGTCGCGAAGCTGATCCCGGGCGGCCCTGCCGGGCTGTCGATCCCGAAGGCGCTCGAGCAGATCCCCGAGTTGAGGCGCTCTACAAGAGCTCGCCGCAGGTCGCAGAAGCTGCTGCGACACCGCCGCGTCGATCGAAGGGCTCGCGCGGCACGCCTCGACCCACGCGGCCGGCGTCGTGATCTCGAAGGATCCGCTCGTCGACTGGACGCCGCTGATCCGCATCGGCGAGACGCGACGTCAACACGCAGTACGACATGGAGTGGGTCGGCCGGATCGGCCTGCTCAAGATGGACTTCCTCGGGCTGCGGAACCTCACGGTGATCAAGAACGCCGAGAACGAGATCCGCCGCATCGAGAATCCGGAGTTCGACATCCGCGCGATCCCGGAAGACGACCCGCGTACGTTCGAGATGCTGGGGCGCGGCGAGACGACCGGCGTCTTCCAGATGGAGTCCGACGGGATGCGGCGCGTCGTCATGGAGCTCAAGCCGACCTCGCTCGACGACATCATCGCGGTCGGCGCGCTCTACCGGCCCGGCCCGATGGAGTCGATCCCGCGGTACATCGCCGTCAAGCACGGCCGCGCGCAAGCCGACATACCTGCATCCGAAACTCGAGCCGATCCTCGGCCCGACCTACTCGGTCGCGACCTTCCAGGAGCAGGTAATGCAGATCGGCGCGCGACATCGCCGGCTTCTCGATGGCCGAGGCCGACGAGTTGCGCAAGGTCATGTCCAAGAAGCAGAAGGACAAGGTCTCGATGTACCGCGAGCGGTTCGTCGCCGGCGCCGTGCGCAACGGGATCGACGCGCAAAGTCGCCGCCGACATCTTCGCGTTCATCGAGCCGTTCGCCGGCTACGGCTTTCCCAAGGGTCACGCCGCGGCGTACGGCTGGATCGTCTATCAGACCGCGTTCCTCAAGGCGAACCATCCGCGCGCGTACCTCGCTGCGCTGATGACGTCGGTCGGCGACAAGACCGACAAGCTCGTCGAGTATCTCGAGGACGCGCGCAGGCTCGGCATCGTCGTGCTGCCGCCCGACGTCAACGAGTCGCTGGTCGACTTCACGGTCGACGAAGACGCGATCCGGTTCGGCCTCGCCGCCGTCAAGGGCATCGGCGAGGGCGCGGTGCGCGCGCTGCTTGCTGCCCGCGCGGCCGGGCCGTTCGCGGACCTGTTCGATTTCGTGCGGCGCGTCGAGGACCGCTCGATCAACCGCAAGGTGCTCGAGGCGCTGATCATGTGCGGCGCGCTGCGACGGGCTCGGCGGCAACCGCGCGCAACTGCTCGACGCGCTCGATACGGCGCTCGAGATCGCCTCGCGTTCGTCGCGCGAACGCGAAGCCGGTCAGGCATCGCTCTTCGGCGAGCCCGGCGACGCACGAGGAACTGCGGCCGCAACTGCGCGCGCTGCCGCGCGCCGCCGACGCGGCAGTTGCTCGCGTGGGAGAAGGAGACGCTCGGGATCTTCATCTCGGGTCACCCGCTCGCCGACATCGCGGACGGCGCTCGCGCGAACCGGCGCGACGCCCGTGCGGGAGCTGCCCGAGCGCGGCGAGGACGAGTTCGTCACGCTCGCCGGGATGATCACGGCGGTCCGGCGCACGATCACCAAGGCGCAGCAGCAGATGCTGTTCGCGACGATCGAAGATCTGACGGGCAGCATCGAACTGATCGTGTTCCCGAAGTCGTATCCCGAGCTGCAGGCGGCGTTCGTCGTCGACGAGGTGGTCGTCGTCAAGGGGCGCGTTCGCTCGCGCGAACGGCGCGGCGCCCCGGTCGGCGACGACGCGCCGGTCGAACGCACCGTCGCCGTCAACGAGGTCGCGAAGTTCCAGGGCGGTCCCCCGCCGCCGGACGCCTGGCACGTAACGGTCGAGCGGCGCGAGCAGATCGACGCCCTCGCCGATTTGCTCGACGCCTCGCCGGGCCCGGTCCCGGTGGTGCTCCACGCCGGCGGTGCGACGCGCCGGATGAGCGCCGGGATCGCGCAGGGCTGGGCCGTCCGGTCCGCGCTCGAGGCGATCTTCTCGCAATCCGGCGTCCGCCAGAGCACGGGCGCGTGAGCCCGCGCGCCCCTATCCGGCTCGGTGGCGCTCGACCTCGACGGCACCGTCATCGGCCGCGACCTGGCGGTCTCCGAGCGCGTCCGGCGCGCGGTCGCCGCGACCCAGGACCGCGGCGTCGCCGTGACCCTCGTGACCGGAAGGATGTTCGTCGCGACGCGGCCGTTCGTGCGACTGCTCGGGATCCACGGCCCGATCGTGTGCTATCAGGGCGCCGCCATCTACGACGCGGCCGGCGGCGCGCTGCTGCGCGAGACGCCCGTCGCGCACGACGTGGCGCTGCGGATCGCGGAGCGCGCGCGCCGCGACGGCCGGCACGTGCAGCTCTATCACGACGACGCGTTCTACTGCGAGGAGCGCAACCGGTTCGCGGACCTCTACGCGCGCCTCTCGGGCGTCGAGCCGATCGTCGTGCCGTCGCTCGAGCGCGAGTTCGCGGGCCGCGACTCCACCAAGGTCAACGTCATCACCGGCGCCGCGGACGCGGCGACCTACGAGGCGATCGTGCGCGAGACCGGCGGTCCGTCGACGTACGTCACGCGCTCGATGCTGGAGTTCATCGAGGTGATGGACGCGCGCGTCGACAAAGGTAAGGCGCTGGCCTTCGTGGCGCAACAGCGGGGAGTTGCCATGGACGGTGTACTCGCGGTCGGGGATTCGTACAACGACATCCCGCTCATCGACGCGGCCGGCTTCGGCGTGGCGATGGGCTCCGCGCCGGATAGCCTGAAGGCGCGGGCCGACGCGGTCGTCGACGACGTCGCGCACGACGGCGTCGCCGAGGCGCTCGAACGGTTCGTGCTCGCGGCGCCCCGGCGGCGACGGGGGCGCCGTACGATAGCGGCGCGCGCGAAGGGCCGGCGCCGTGCGCGCCCGTCGCTGCGCGTTCGCCTGCGCGCGTATTGGATCGTCGGCCTGATCGGCGCCGCGCTGCTCGGCTACGGCGTATACCGCCTGATCGAGTGGCCCGGCTTTCGCCTCCGGCACGTCGAGGTGCACGGAGCACACGCGACGAGCCGCGCCGACGTCGTCGCGCGCGCCGCGTTCGGTGCGCACGCGAACATGTGGCTCGTCGATCTCGGCGCCGCGCGCGAGCGGATCGAGGCGCTTCCCTACGTCCGCACCGCGACGCTGATCCGCGTGCCCCCGGCGACGATCGCGATCGCGATCGCCGAACGCGTCCCCGTCGGATGTCTCGAGGGGGTCGCGGATTCGGAGGCGCTCGTCGACGTCGAGGGCCGCGTGTTGACCGACGCCTGTCCCGCGGCCGCAGCGCCCGTGTACCGCCTGCCGGTCGCGATACCGCCGCCCGGCGGTTACGTCCGCGATCCGGGGCTCGCGCAACTGTTGACCGACTCCGCCGCGTTGCGCGGCGCGGGTCAGACGTTCGTCGAGCTGCGCCACGACCGTTTTGGACAGCTCGAGGCGACGATGCCGAGCGGCGTCGTCGTGCGCTTCGGCGACGAGACGCAGCTCGGCGGCCAAGGCCCGGCTGGTCGGACCGATTCTGACGACCGCGGCGCAGCAGCTCGGTCCGGTCGAGAGCATCGACCTCCGCGCGCCCGCGACGCCGGTCGTCCGCTACCGCGGAGCCGGCGGCTCGCCGGTTTCCTCCAAGTAATGGTAGGAACGCTCGGCTTCCAACCACAATATATTGTGGTCACGTGAAAACCGAGACGATCGCCGGACTCGATATCGGCACCACCAAGACCTGTGCGGTGGTTGCCACCAGCACCCCGGCGGGCGTCGAGATCATCGGCGTCGGGCGAGGCGCCGTCGTCCGGTTTGCGCAAGGGCGTGATCACCGACCTCGATGAGACCGTGAAGGCGATCGAGGCGGCGACCGAGCGCGCGGAGCGCATGGCCGGCGTGCACATCTCGCACGTCTACGTCGGCATCACCGGCGAGCACGTGCGCAGTTCCAACAACCGCGGCGTGGTCGCGGTCTCCGGCGAGGACCGTGAGGTGATCTCCGGCGACGTGCGGCGCGTCGTCGACGCCTCGAAGATCATCGAGGTCGCCGCCGACCGCCAGATCATCCACGCCCTGCCGCGTTACTTCACGGTCGACGGCCAGGAAGGCGTGACCGATCCCGTCGGCATGGCCGGTGCGCGGCTCGAGGTCGACACGCACATCGTCACCGGCGGCAGCAGCTTCATCACCAACGTCCTGAAGTGCGTCCACCGCGCCGGCCTCGAGCCCGCGGGGCTCGTGTTCGAGCCGCTCGCGTCGTCGGCGTCGACGCTCCTCGCCGAGGAGAAGCACGTCGGCGTCGTCATGCTCGACATCGGCGGCGGGACGACCGACGTTGCGGTGTTCAGCGGCGGGGGCGCCGTCCACACCTCGACGATCCCGGTCGGCGGCAACATCCTGACCAACGACATCGCGCTCGGCCTGAAGACGACCCACGCCGAGGCCGAGCGCGTCAAGCGCGCCTACGGCTCGCGCCGCGCTCGCTCCCGACGAGGGCGACGAGTCGTTCATCGTCACGACGCTCGACGGGCGCTCGACGCGGACGGTCAACCGGACGCAGTTGCGCGCGATCGTCGCGCCGCGGCTCAACGAGATCTTCCGGCTCGCGAAGGCGCAGATCGCCGAGAAGGTGCCGCGCGAGGTCGTTGCTGGCCGAGGTGGTCATCACCGGCGGCGGCGCCCACCTGCACGGGATCGAAACGGCGGCCGCGGAGTTCTTCGGCGTCCCGGTCCGGATAGGAGTTCCGGCGGCGCTGGGGGGACTCACCGACGCGGTGAAGCAACCGCAGTACGCGACGGCCGTCGGGCTCGTGATGTTCGGACCCGAAGGGCGACGGGATGACGTGGAACGGCCGTTCGCGCAACGTATTCTCGCGAGTCACGCATTGGCTCAGCGACATGTGGGACTAAGTGTTACCTAACCAACCCGAACTCTTTGCGGAGGAACCGATGTCCGAGCAGAAGCGACACGCACCCGATCATTTCGCAACGATCAAGGTCATCGGCATCGGCGGCGGCGGCTGCAACGCGGTCAACCGGATGGTCGAGGCCGGGCTTGACCGGCGTCGACTTCTACGCAGTGAACACCGACGTGCAGGCGCTGCGCAACTGCAAGACGGCGAACACCGTCCACATCGGCAGCGGGCTCACCCGCGGGCTCGGTGCGGGCGCGAGTCCGAACCTCGGCCGCGAGGCCGCCGACGAATCGCGCGAGGATCTCGCGATGGTCCTCGACGGCAGCGACCTCGTGTTCATCACGGCCGGCATGGGCGGCGGGACGGGGACCGGCGCGGCGCCGGTGATCGCGGAGCTCGCGCGCGAGTCGGGCGCGCTGACGGTCGCCGTCGTGACGAAGCCGTTCTCGTTCGAAGGCCGCAAGCGGATGCAGATCGCCGAGCGCGGGATCCAGGACCTCGAGCAGAAGGTCGACACGCTGATCACGATCCCGAACGAACGGATCCTCCAGGTGATCGAGAAGAAGACGCCGCTGCAAGAAGCGTTCGCCTACGCGGACGACGTCCTGCGCCAGGGGATCCAGGGCATCTCGGACCTGATCACGCAACCCGGCCTGATCAATCTCGACTTCGCGGACGTCAAGGCGATCATGACCGACGCCGGCAGCGCGATGATGGGGATCGGCGAGGGAACCGGCGAGCACCGCGCCGCCGACGCCGCGCAGAAGGCGATCGCTTCGCCGTTGCTCGAGACGACGATCGAGGGCGCTCGCGGCGTGATCTTCAACGTCACGGGCGGCGAAGATCTCGCAATGTACGAGGTCAACGAGGCGGCCGAGATGATCTCGCGGGCCGTCGACTCCGACGCGCAGATCATCTTCGGCGCGACGATCGATCCGTCGATGGGTTCCAAGGTGCGCATCACGGTGCTGGCGGCGGGCTTCGGTCCGAATCAGGGCGGTCCGCGCAGCACCGCAACCGGCGCGTTCGGATCCGGCGACCTCGACAAGGTCGCGCCGGTGAACATGGACGACATCGAGGTGCCCGCGTTCCTGCGCTATCGCTCGTAGTCGCACACTCGCATCGCGTGAACCGGCCCGGGCGGAGGCGATGAGCCTGCGCCCGGGCGTCGTCGAGCGCGCGATCGAGTTGCGGCGGACGATCCATCGCTTTCCCGAGCTCGGGTTCGAGGAGGACCGGACCGCAGAGCTGGTCGAGCACGAACTCGACCGGCTCGACATCCCGCACCGGCGGGTCGCGAAGACGGGCGTGGTCGGGGTCGTTCGTGGCGCGCATCCGGGTTTCGTCGCGGCGCTGCGTGCCGACATGGACGCGTTGCCGCTCGACGAGCGTTCCGGCGAACCGTTCGCGTCGGAGTTCCCCGGCAAGATGCACGCCTGCGGTCACGACGCGCACACGGCGATGCTGCTGGGCGCCGCACGGGCGCTGCAGGCCGAGCGCGACCGTTTCGCGGGGACGGCCGTGCTGCTCTTTCAGCCGGCCGAGGAAGGCCCCGGCGGGGCGTTGCCGATGATCGAGGCCGGTGCGCTCGACGATCCGGCCGTCGACGCCGTGACGATGCTGCACGTCGACACGCGCCTGCCGACCGGCACGATCGGCCTGACGCCGGGGATGGTCAACGCGGCGGCCGACGACTTTTACGTCGAGATCGAAGGGGTCGGCGGCCACGGCGCGTCGCCGCACAAATCGGTCGACGCGATCCCGTGCGCGGCCGCGACGGTGCTCGCGTTGCAGAATCTCGCCGCGCGCGAGACCGACCCGCTGCAGACGGTCGTCGTGACGATCGGCACCATCAATGGCGGCTATCGCAACAACATCATCGCGGATCGTGTGACGATGAGCGGCACGTTTCGCTCGCAGGATGCGCAGGTTCGCGACGAGCTCGAGACGCGCGCGCGCCGCATCGTCCAGAACGTCGCGGCGGCCTACGGCGCGCGCGGCAGTCTGCGCGTCGTGCGCGGCTATCCGCCGGTGAACAACGATGCGTCGTTGACCGAATCGTTCGCGGCATATCTCGCGACGCTCGCGTTCGCGACCCTCGCGCGGCCGCCCGCGACGATGGGCGGCGAGGACTTCGCATTCTTCGCGCAGCGCGTACCGGGCGTGATGGTGCGACTCGGGATTCGCAGCGAGGCGGCGGGCTCGATCCATCCGGCGCACGGTGCGGAGTTTCGCGTCGACGAGGCGGCGTTGCCGATCGGGATCGAGACGCTCGTCGCGTTCGCGCGCGGCGTCGGCGCCGGGAGCGTGCGGCATGGTTGACGAACGACGCCCCATGGTAGCCACCGTCGATTCGCTCGGTTCCTCATCGTCGGGCGCGCTGGTTCGCGGTCTCGACATCGCGACGTCGGCCGAGGTCACGTTCGCGCATCTCTGCGAGATCGAGAAATGGCCGGTGTGGCTGTCGTTTCTGAAGAGCGCGCGGCGCGTCGACGGCGGTGCGCTCGGCGTCGGCAGCGAGATCGCGATGCGTAGCGCGATACCCGGCGACGACGAGCAGTTGTTCGAAGTCGACCGCTTCATACAGAACCACATGCTGTCGCTCGTCGGAGCGTACTCGATTCGGCGGCGCATCGAATTCAGGCTCGAGCGCAAGTCGTCGATCGTGCGGCTCGGCGTGCGGATCAACTATCCCGCCTACGGCGGCGCGCTCGGCGCGCTGGTCGACCGGATGACGACCCGGCGGCGCCTCGAGGCCGCCCTGGGCGACTCGCTCGTCCACCTCAAGGGGCTGGCCGAGTTCGGCGGCTCGAACGGCGCCCCGCTGGAAGACTTTTGACCCGCTCTTAGCAGTCGTTGACGGGAAGTGCTAAACTAGCCGCATGCCCCTCTACGAATACGAGTGCCGCGGATGCGGCGCCATCACCGACGTGCGGCACGGTTTCGACGAGACGGTGACGACCCGTTGTCCCGCCTGCGGCGGGGAGTTGGGCCGGCGGTTCAGCCCGGCCGGGATCGTCTTTAAAGGTTCGGGCTTCTACGTGACCGACTCGCGCAAGCCCAGCGGCGCGAAGGCGGGTGGCTCAGCGAGAGCACGTCGTCCGGCGACGAGCAAGAGAGCAAGGCCGACTCGGCGCGGCTCGGCGCGAAGGCCTCCGGGTCTGGCCGGCAAGAGCGAGGGGACCGCGGCCTAGCCGCGACAGGATGCAGCGCCATCGACACGAGGTAGCGGTCGGTTGGTGGACCGTCGGCATGCTCGTGCTGGCCGCGATCGTCTGGCGATGGTCGGGGCGCTCCGGCTGCGCCGCCCGATCCGGCTCGTACTCGGCGAAGGCCGCCGCGTTCGACGACATGCCGATCGCTCGGGCGCATGGCCGCGACGAGCGAACGGGTCGCACGGACCAGCGACAAACTGGCCGGCGCCGGCGTCCTCTGGGAACGGGTGGCCGCGGCGCTCGCCTCGGTGGAGGCGTCGTTCGCGGCGGCGCGCGCGACAGTGGCGGCCTGTGCCGAGCCCTATCGCCGCGCGGGTGCCGATCTCAGCCGGCTGCGGTTGCTGTTTGCGCCGCGCTCCAACGGGCGGCGAACTCCGGGAAGCTGACGTCAAGGCAGCCGGCATCGTCGACGGCGATCGGTCCGCACGCGGCGGCGAGCACCGCGATCGACATCGCGATGCGATGATCGCCGAACGCCTGTAGGACGCCGCGCGGCGCGCCCGGCGAGCCGCCCGTGACGTCGAAGCCGTCGTCACGTTCCGCGACGGCGACGCCGCACGCGCGCAGCGTCGCGGCGATCGGTCGCGATGCGGTCGGACTCCTTGGCGCGCAACTCGCGCGCCTCGCGCACCCGCGTCGTCCCGCGCGCGTAGCGCAGCCGCGACGGCGAGGACCGGCAGCTCGTCGATCGTGCGCACGATCGCCGTGCCGGCAACGTCGATCGCCTCCAGCGCTCCATGGCGCACCGTGATGTCGGCGACCGGTTCGCCGTCCACCTCGCGCGGATCGCGCAGTTCGATGCGCGCGCCCATCGCCGTCAGCGCGTCGAGGATTCCGGTTCGCGTCGGATTCACGCCGACGCCTCGATCGTGATCTCGCTCCCCGGCGTCGTCGCCGCCGCGACGATGAAGAACGCCGCCGCTGACAGGTCGCCGGGAACGCGCACGCGGCCGCGCGCAAGAGGCCCGGCTCCAGCACGACCTCGGCGCCGTCCCAACGCACGGCGCGGCCGAAGTGCCGCAGCAGGCGTTCGGTATGGTCGCGGGTAGCGCGATCGCCGGTGATGCGAACGGTCGTACGTGCGCGCAGCGACGCGAGCAAAATGGCCGACTTGACCTGGGCGGAAGCGACCTCGAGCGCATGGGTCCC
>CAVUQJ010000013.1:0-114009 GCA_963743605.1 Vulcanimicrobiota bacterium
CCGGGCGAGAGCGCCGTCGACGCCGTGGCATCGCTGAGAGTGCTCGCGGCCGCCCGCACCGAAACCGTCGATGCAGCAAAGGCCAACCTGCATGCCAGTCAGGTTGGCCTTAGGACGGCCGCGAGTGAACGAGCCGGTGCGAATGCGCGGCGGGAGGGTGAAGTCGCCGAGCTCGCGCAATGCGAGCGTAGGGCAGACGCCGGTTCAAAGGCGCTCCTGTCCGTCCATGCTGCGCTTCCGCCGGCCTTTCGACCGCCCAAAGACCCAGACATGTCCGCGCTTCAGGCAACACGCGCAAGGATCGCGCTTGAGCTCGAAGAGGTGAAGGTTGTTGACGAACGACGAGGGGAAGGTTTGCGCGCCGGAAGTGCTGCCGCGGATGAGCTGCTTGCGCTGGAGCGCCGTCGCGAGAGCGAGATAGCGGCGCCACAGCGTGCGGCGACCGACATACTCAGCGCTGCGGCGGTGGCGGGCGCGCGTCTTGCCGGCATGCGAGCCCGCGATTGCCGGGGGCGCCCCGGTGCGACTCCAAGATGCCGCTGATTGGGGAGGCGCCGTCGTCACCGCCAGCGTGGCAATTCGCGAAGGACTCGACCGCGACGACGTGCGCGACGACGACGCCCGGGCGGAGGCCCTGGCTGCCGCAGGCGCGCTGCTCGCAGAGCACGGCACGCCGACCCTCGTGGCGTTAGCGTCAAAGCGCGACGCCGCGCTGGAAGCTGCGGCAGTCGCGAGGCGGGCCGTCGAAACCGCGCGGCACAGCGCGGTGACGGCAGAGGAACTCGACCAGCGCATTGAGACCATAGAACCGCTCTCGCGAGCCTTGGACGCCTTCCACTCCGCGCTAAGCGACGCAAAGTTTAAGAATTTTGTTGCTAAGCGCAAGCAAGAGAATCTGCTCGGTGTCGCAACGACAATGCTTCGCCGTATGACCGATGACCGTTACGGGTTCGGAACGGACTTTAAGATCGTCGACCGTAGCGCCAGGCAAGAGCGCTCGCCACAGACTCTCTCCGGCGGCGAGAAGTTCCTGGCCAGCCTCGCGCTCTCGCTCGCGCTAGTCGAGATTGCTGCGCGCTCCGGCAATCGGTTTGGCGCCCTGTTTCTCGACGAGGGATTCGGTGCGCTGGACCCTCATGCTCTTGACGAAGCCCTGTCGGAGCTTGAGCGCCAGTCTACGGCCGGCAGATTGATCGGCGTCATAACCCACGTCCGTGCGGTAACCGAATATATCGACGACGTGCTGCGCGTGACGCGGACGCCGATGGGCAGTGACGTCCAGAGGTTAAGGCGTGCCGATGAGGGTGGACTAGCATCGTGAGGCTCGATGTAGTCAACCGCGGAGAGAAACGTCACTGCGACGGGAACGTTGGAAGCCTGGGTTTGGCGCCAGGGCCGGCGGCTGAGCTTTGCGGTGTGCGATAGAACCGGAACCGCAGCCGATTCGCTCTATACTGAGGCACTCGCCGACCTTCGCGTCGCAGATGCCTCGCGTGCGGACGGCCTGCGGGCGAACCATCAGCCACGCTGGCCCGCATCGACTTCTTTCTCAGAAGGGCGTCGACGCGTGCTCTTAGCGAATCCGGTATGGTTGGACAATCCCAGGGGCAGTTCCTGATGAGTTTCACATCGAACGCCCCTTCGTGAGCCCGATCAACGAGTTCTTCGAGGTTTTTCAAGATTGCCGTCTGCTCTTCGCAGTATTTGTTCCTGAACGTGTTGGGTAAATCCCTCGATTTGACGGTAGGTCTCGAACTTGCTGCACCGGGTCCGTCACAGTCTGGGCGAGTCGTGCGAGAGCCGCCGTGGATTGCGCTTCTCCGGCGGCGAGCTTCTGCTGAAGCGCGGGCGCGAGATTGAAGAGTTGAATGTACTTCTTTATCGTGGGAATACCAACGCCGGTCTCCGCATGAACCGCCTGCAAAGAGCCGAGGCGATCCAGGAGCGCCTGGAATGCCACTGCCTTGTCTCGAGGGTTCATGTCTGCGCGGTGCACGTTCTCTACCAAAGAGACCGCGATTGCGTCGCCCGAAGCCATACGGTCGCGTACTATTGCGGGAATACTCTTCCAACGTAACTGCTTCGCGGCAAGGAAACGACGCTGGCCGACAACGAGGGCATAGCGCCCATCTGCCTTCGCGTATACCGTAATCGGGCTTAGGAGACCTTGACGCCGGATCGCATTGGCTAGCTCCACGATGCCACCGTCAATTTCACCGTCTGCTAGATCCTTGCGTACGTTTTCATGCGAAACATCAATGTCATCGATGGCAATGTCCGTCACTATCATGCGAACCTGGGGTCAAGAGCGACCGGTCAATGATCGAGCCTGTAGGCGAGGTTAGTTTTTCGGTCTGCGGCGACCTGCTCGGAAGCGGGACCCCCGAGGCAGAGGCGGGGCTCGATGCGCTTCAGAAAGGGCGTGAATCTCGACCGGCGATGAGGGGCGACTCCGCCCGTAGTCTTGGCGCCGGGATAAGACAGGCCCACTTCCACCGGGCGGAGGCGGGCCCACCTCCGCGCCCGGCTGGTGCCCGGAAGCGCGGACCCCTCCCAGAAAGGCGCTGGTGCATAATCACCGCGGATAGGAGTTGACGTAGCCGCGTGTCAGGCCACTGCGACCGTGAGTTTTGGGTAGTCGGATTGTGCGCGAGAAGCTCTGCGGGCGTCAAGCCGCCGAGTGAAATGTGTGGCGGCGATGATTGTAGTGCAATCTCCATGCCTCGGCGGCCGAGCGCGCGGAAGAGTGTTGGGAACGCGTGGTCGTGGAGAATAGCCGCGCGTGGAGTTCAGCCCGTTTTATATTATACCACGCGTCTTGTCCCTAGGGGGGCGCCTTCATGGCCAACACGAGGCGAACTTGGTGTGGGTCGTATCTTAACCGGTGATCGTTCCGTTCTTGATCCGCTCAACGGCTTCGGCGACGACGAACTCCGGGACGAGAAACCATTCTCGGGGTTGCACCGGTTTGCCGAAGCGGTCAGTGATCGCAACGTCTAGTTTGGCCGTGGAAAAGAACGATGTACAAGGTTTTCGAGCTTTACGCGGTCAATATTGTAGAGCTTGTATTCGGCGACAACCTCTACGGCCGCCATGAAGTACGTGGGTCATTTTCGGCGTTAGCGATACGTCGCTTTACATCGGTTCCCGTGACCCGATCTTATGCAACACGTTGCGATGCTTCGCAACGAACGGATTGTCAGACTTGCTCCGCAGCACGTAGATCGTGCCCGTGGCGACATCGCCCTCGTCCGGCGAATCGGCGAAGAGCGGGCCGACACTCGGGTCGGTAATGATCCTGCTGGCTGGATCGCGATGCAACGCCCGCTGCAGCGACCGCGCGAGAACGTTGCTTTCGGTGGAATTGTCGTAGACCACTCGCAAACGGCTGTCCCGGCGATCATATTCAGTCTCGAAATCCTCGCTAACCTCGGCAATGTAGGCGACCTGGCCGCCGCCGATGACGAACCAATGTCCTTTTCTCGATAGCGTCTAGTCGTTTCTCCTCTAGCGGCATCGCCTTCCGAACACCATCGGCAAGCTCGGCATTTCACGCGATCGAAGAGCGGTTTGAACTCCGTCAAAATCGTCGCAGGGTGCCCGATTTGCGATCTCCTCGGCCTCGCGCTGTCTCGGAGCTGCTTCGAACATGGCGAAGTGTCGCGTATCCGCTACGTCCAATCGCCGCCGAGCTCTGTGTAAAGAGGGCATCGGCGTCCATTCCGCGCCCTTCAGCGGAAGGGCTTACGCCGTCGAGAGCAGGCCTTGACGGTCGCGCGACGCCAGCAATTCGCGACAATCCGTCTGCGCGCGCAAGCGATCAAGCCGCACGGCATAGAGCCGCTCGAAGATGTCGCAGCCTTCCCCGTGCTGCGGTGCACGCCCACGCTCGTCGACGAAACGCTGGATATCCTCGAAGCCGGCGATGATCGCTCCTGACGCGGCGAGCGGGCGCCCTCCTTCGCTTCGGGGCGAACTCGGCGAGTTCGGCGAGAACGCTTCGAAGTCAATTCAGTCATACCGCCCTTCTTGTTTGAAGCGCATGAAGGCGGCCGCCCTTCGGCCATGCGCCGCTCCCGGGCATCGCTCGCGTTACCGATGGCAGGCGCCGCGGTCGTTGTTCAAGGCTCCAGCGCGCGCGGCGAGGTCTTTCGCCTCCTCCGGTAAGAGCGCGTTACGCTTGGCCGAGATGACTGCCGCGAGTGCCGCAAGCGCTCCTCAGTCATCGCCTTCGCGGATCCGCGTAGGCTTCACCGAACGGGTTGATGCGATCTATCAGATCGATATCGAGTTCTCTCACGTCCATGGAAAAGCGGCGGACGCCGTCGATCAAGGCCGTATTCGCAGCCGGCTCTTCGCCACCGCCGATTGCCACCGCGATCTTCTTTGCTTGCTGAGTAAGACTCGCGCGGCGATCGCGTGCTGCACGGATCGCCTCCTGGTCGTCGCATCGAGTCCCGGGTATCTCTCCGTGACGATCTTACCGAGGCGAACCTCGGTGAGCTCGTTAGGGGCAATGACCTCGTCAAAGATGCCGCGCTCGACCGATGCCTGTCTTGCACGAAGGCGGCAATGACCTCGTTCAAGTCCTCGCGGCAAATACGCTGAGGCCTCCGCCGACCTCGGCTCGACCAGACCTTTCATCTCAAGTCCGGAACGGCCCCGCTCATGGTTGAAACCGACGTTCGGCTTGGCCGGATCGTAGCCCGTCGACCATAATCGAAGCCCGGTTGCCGCTTTGCTCTGCGGGTTCTTCGGTTTGAACTCAAACGCGGCGCGAGCACCTGCTCCATCAGCAGGCTGGCGGCGATCGCCTTGAGCGTGTCGTTTACCGCCTCAGCAACTGCCGATCGGCAGCGTCCGGCTCAGCGATAAGGTTGGTAAACCGGGCACGCGTCTTACCGGGAGCGTCGCGGGTCGTACGGCCGATGATCTGGACGATCTCCGTGAGGCTTGCTCGATAGCCGACGGTCAGAGGCGTGCTCGCACCAGATCCAGTCGAAGCCCTCCTTCGCCATCCCCAGCGCAATGATGATGTCGACGTGGTCGCGGTCGTTCTTATGGCCGGGTCTTTCAGTGCCGCCGTGACGCGGTCGCGCTTGGCCGCGTCGTCGTCGACGAGGTCGGCAACATCAGCATCGCACCTGCCAACGTCTTAACGAGTTGGAAGCCGGTCGCCGGATCGGTACCCTCCCACGTCCCTAGGGCAGCCAGATCTCCTCAGCCTCGCGGTATTTGTCTTGCGTACTCTCGCGCGCGTTAACGTTGGGGATGTGGACGATGGTCTTCTCGGCCGGTCAGTACGGCGAGGATTTCGTCGACATACGAGCCGAAGTAGAAGAATAGCCGATATCGAGACGCTTGAGATAGTCGATAGCCGTTGAGTTGCTCGTAGTATGTGTAGGTAACCGTGATCGAACTTCTCTTCGTCCTCGGGTGTCAGCACTGGGTCAGCATCGCCCGGAAGTAGGAGCCGGTCATCGCGACAATGATGCGCCTTGTCGCGCGCAATCAATCGCCGAGGTGCAAGCCGAGTTTATTGTCCGGGTTCGCCGATACGTGGTGGAACTCGTCGACCGCGATTAGCCGGCCGTCGAAGGCCTCGACGCCAAAGCGATCGACCGCAAGCGAAATGTGGCATGCGTGCAAACCAGCACCTTATCGTCGCCGGCGAGAAAGGCGCCTACCGAATTCACCTTGCCGCCGTCTTCGTCGCCGGGCGCGTCGCAGAGGTTCCACTTCGGCACAACCGTCCAATCCGCAAAGAAGCCGAACTGCGATAAGGTTCGTCGTGGAAACTTGCGCCGATCGATTTTTCCGGTACGACGATGATGGCCTGTTTAACACCCTGATTGTGCAGCTTATCGAGCGCCACGAACATCAAGGCGCGGCTCTTGCCCGACGCCGGCGGCGACTTGATCAGCAGATACTGCTCGCCACGATGCTCATAGACGCGCTCCTGCATCGGGCGCATGCCGAGTGCGTTGGTCTTCGTAGTACTGCCGTTCGCCGCAGTAGGTGACCGATACGGACGGGACTTCTCGGCTCTCCGATTTCATGCGCTCGCCTTCTTTTCCTGGGATGTCTCTACGTTGGTCGTCTTCGTGTAGAGTCGAAAGAGTCTTTCCAGCCGTTCGGTGTCGTTCTTGAAGCGGCGGCCTGATATAGATTCGCTCAAGCACCTCGTCGTTGCGCTCGTGCGCCGCCGCAGATCGGCAGGCATCCTTCCCGGGATCGTAGAGATCGGCGATGGTTGCGGGAAAGTGCGCCTCTCGTGCAAGCAAGATATCTTCGGCGCAACGAGTCAGATCGTCTTGTTTTTCTCTGTCAGCGGGGGCAACGGGAAAGTATTCCAACCCAAGGGTGATCACGTAGCTGTAAAGTCACTTCGAATCCTTACACAGACGGTAGCACCCATACAAGATTAATCCGTGATGAGATCAAGAGCGAACTGTCATAGCGATCCGTCGAGATAGTAAAGCACTTATTTGGCCACGACAGGTCCCGGCTCGCAGTAATCCACCGGGAAGTATGGTCTATTTCGACTGATAGCGCGGAACGCAATGACCGACTCACTTGGCAAAGGCCTTTCTCTCGTACAAAACGATGCGGCCTGATGAGACGCTGCTCTTACGGTGGCCAGCTTGCCGCTCTTGAGCCGGAATTCCCAGACTCTTCGTCGACCCTTACTTGAATTTCAGCTATCATGATCACTTTTAAGCGACTTTATCGGACTGATCGATCCCAATACAGCACGCGGCTCGGCCCTGAGAAGTCAGCTTTTTGAGACCACAAAGGGCTTGATAAATCCGAGCTGAAGGGATCGATGCTGCGTCGACGACTGAGCCTCAGTAGAATCGAGCAGGTCCACAGACGGATGCCACCATCTTCTGGTAATTCCCGAGAGACATCGTGGCCAACGTCCGAATGCTGAAGAACCCGGTCCGAACGATGGTGTCAGGACATTCGGTATAGATAAGGACCGATTTGCGACTACTCTAAGAGTATCTTCCGTCCTATTTATCGATGCAAGGCTTCGCGTGTTCCCTGGATGGTTGCGCACACCCCAAGATCACAACCGTCACGCCGGCATTGTTATTGCAAGGTTCGACCACTTGAACGAGGTGTGGGCGAACACTCATCCAACACCCTTGTTGAAAATCAGCGGCCATAGGAGCGGATACCTGTTCCCTTGGAGATCGAATTTGTGGCCATGAACCCGGCAACGGAAGCCGTTGGGCTCCGTAATACTGGCAGCTTTAAATAGCCAAGCGCGCAACGTAATCAGAGGCGACTGCCAGCTATTCGTCCGCCCGCGAACACGGCGGCGGTCAGATTTTCGACCTCAAATCTTGCCGTTTCGTACCTCTGTAGGGCGGGTTACCACAAATATACGTTTCGCCGCCGGCGTGCTGAAAATCGATCTCCGGCTGACCGGTAGCGGCGTGTTGAAAAGTCGTCGGAACGTAGCTTCACGCCGCTGCTTAGTGGGCGGGCAGACACTTAGCCAATCTAGATGAAAGAGCGTTGCCGTGACAATCCATTCTTTTGCAACGGAAGGACTCTGCCAAGGCGAGTTGCTTGCCGCGATAAAGAACGTCGCATTGGAACTCGCCGACGATCAAGAAAGGCGTGCGACCTCGGCGGCGAAATCGCGGATCTCGATACCACGAAAGTTCGTCAGCGGGACTCCGATTTCCGGTTCGGTTCGCCTCTGCGGCGATTAATCCCTCTGCCTCGACCTCCCGCATCTCCTTATAGGCGACAACAAGAAAATTGCCGCTGCCGCAAGCCGGATCAAAGACCCGGATGCGCGCCATCCGGGCGCGAAGGTTCAGCAATTGCGCGCAATGTCCCTCCCGCGTCCGTCAGTGTTTCCCGGAGATCTTGTCGAGGAACAGCGGATTCGGTACTTTAAGGATGTTCGGCGGCTGGTGTAGTGCATGCCCAGGGCGCCGCGCTCCTCATCGTCCGCGACCGCTTGAATCATGGATCCGAAGATGTCGGGGGGTTGAATTCCGGGTCCAATCGAGGTTACCGAAACGTGCATAGATGCGAGCGGGCAGTGCGCGTAAACCGCGGAACTTCTGGGTCGCCAGCAAAAAGGCCACCGTTTACGTAAGGGAAGCCGGTCAGCCCATCGCGGGATCCCGACGCTCTCCCGAATCTCACGCTTCGTGTCCATCGTCGGAAGAGCGTCGAGATGACCTCGTGCGTGTCAGACGAGTCCTTCGCGCTCATATGCTCGATCGTTCCGGTAAAATAACTCTCGGTAAAGATATCCGTATCTTCGGCAAAGAAGCAGAATAATATCAGACGTGCCATAAAATAGTTCATGTCATGTCGCCGCGCCTGCGGTGCCCCAATCTGGGTTCCCTTTCAGGAGCTCGATATAGAGGCGGTTGAGACGGCTTGTTGCGCGGATGTCGATTGAGTTTTCGCGCACCTGGCGGACGGTCGAGATGCCTGCCAACTGCAAGAAAAATCCGAAGTGATTCGGAAAGTCCTGCGTACGTCGCAAGCGACTGTTTCGCCGGAATCAAGGTCTTCCGCTTCGAACCACGCGCCGTCGGTCGCGATCACGAACCGCGCCTTGTGCTTCGCCGTAAGGGGCTCGCTTTCAGTGATGAGAGTCCTTTCCCGACGTCGCCCTTTGGTACAACTACAATGTGAGCGTTGTTACGCTGGAGGATGCCCCCACAATCAGAGTAGTTTCCGTCCCGTGTGCGCAAGCGCTTGATCGTCGTCTCTTTGTTCCGAACGCCGTAGGAACGCAGACGGGAATCCGCCGCGTCGAATGGCTGCTCGGCCAGTGAGGAAATAGCTTCCTCTATTTCGACCGCATTCAGAACTCTGCCAGCTCTTGGACCAGGCCCAACGACGAACGCTGCAAGTCGTGCCGCCGCAGTCACAGCGCGCCGCGGATCCGTCTTTCGAGAGTGACGAAGCCGTCTGCCTTCCCACGACTCCGATTATCTGTCCGCGTCTCCTCGAGCTCTGCCCGGTCCGTGTCGCTAGACTTTTCGCCCTAGACGCGCTATGCTGTGGGTCTATGCCCCTCGGTCGCTGATGCGAAGGCTGGGCCGCCACGAAGGCGGAACCCCAGCTTCGCTTTTCCGCATGTGCGGACTCCCGCCTCGCCGGTCCTCGTGGACCCGCAGGGCGGCCCGCCGAACGCGAAGGTCCCGGGCATAGCGGCGCAACCGACCTGGTCGCGCGTCGGTCTTGATAGAGCCCGCCCCAAGCCGGCAGCCTCTATCGCCCAGCAAAGAAAGCAAGCGAACTACTTGAACCTGCTCGACGTCAACAACTTCGATGCGATGCGGATCGGCCTCGCGTCGCCCGAACAGATCCGCGCCTGGTCGTTCGGGGAAGTCAAGAAGCCCGAGACGATCAACTACCGCACCCTCAAGCCCGAGCGCGACGGCCTGTTCTGCGAGAAGATCTTCGGGCCCACCAAAGACTGGGAGTGCCACTGCGGCAAGTACAAGCGCATCCGCTTTAAAGGGATGATCTGCGACCGCTGCGGCGTCGAGATCACGCGCGCCAAGGTGCGCCGCGAGCGGATGGGCCACATCGAGCTGGCCACCCCGGTCACCCACATCTGGTACTTCAAGGGCGTTCCCTCGCGGATCGGCATCCTGCTCGACATGTCGCCCCGCCAGCTCGAGAAGGTCATCTACTTCGCGGCCTACATCGTCATCGAGCCGGGCCAGACCACCCTCACCAAGCGCGAGATCCTCACGGAACAGAAGTACCGCGAGGCCCGCGAGAAGTGGGGCAACGGCTTCAAGGCCGGCATGGGCGCCGAGGCCGTCCGCGAGCTGCTGCGCGACCTCAACCTGCGCAAGCTCCAGGAAGAGCTGCGCAAAGAGTTCAGCGTCACGACCGGTCAGAAGCGGATCAAGGCGATCAAGCGCCTCGAAGTCGTCGAGGCCTTCATTAATAGCGGCAACAAGCCGGAGTGGATGGTGCTCGCCGCCGTCCCCGTGATCGCGCCCGAACTGCGCCCGATGGTGCAGCTCGACGGCGGCCGCTTCGCCACGTCCGACCTCAACGATCTCTACCGCCGCGTCATCAACCGCAACAACCGCCTCAAGCGGCTGCTCGAACTCTCGGCGCCCGAGATCATCATCAAGAACGAGAAGCGGATGCTCCAGGAGGCCGTCGACGCGCTGATCGACAACGGCCGCCGCGGCCGCCCCGTCACGGGCCCCAACAACCGTCCGCTCAAATCGCTCTCCGACATCCTCAAGGGCAAGCAGGGCCGCTTCCGCCAGAACCTGCTCGGCAAGCGCGTCGACTACTCCGGCCGTTCGGTCATCGTCGTCGGCCCGCATCTCAAGCTGCACCAGTGCGGCCTGCCCAAAGAGATGGCGCTCGAGCTCTTCAAGCCGTTCGTGATGAAGAAGCTGGTCGACCACGGCCAAGCGCACAACATCAAGATCGCGCCAAGCGCATGGTCGAGCGCGTGCGTCCCGAGGTCTGGGACGTGCTCGACGAGGTCATTCGCGAGCATCCGGTGCTGCTCAACCGCGCGCCGACGCTGCATCGTCTCGGCATCCAGGCGTTCGAACCGGTCCTCGTCGAGGGCAAGGCGATCCATCTGCATCCGCTGGTCTGCACGCCGTACAACGCCGACTTCGACGGCGACCAGATGGCCGTCCACCTTCCGCTGAGCGCGGGGGCGCAGGCCGAGGCCCGCATCCTGATGCTGTCCTCGAACAACATCCTGCAGCCGTCGTTCGGGAACCCGGTGTCGATCCCGACCCAGGACATGGTCCTCGGGCTCTACTACCTCACGTTCCAGCCCGACGAGTACAAGGGGCCGGCCAAGGGCGAGATCATCGAAGACCGCGTGCAGTTGGGCATGGCCGCCAACGGCGCGATCAGCGGCAAGACCAACGCCGAGATCACCGACGACAACAAGCTCCCGACGTTCGGCGACACGGGGGCGGCGATCATCGCCTACGACCACGAGACGATCGGCCTGCAGCAGTGGATCAACGTCCGCATCAAGGGCGAGCTGGTCAAGACGACCGTCGGCCGCGTCGATCTTCAACGAAGCGTTCCCGCCGGCGTGGAACGAGGAGTTCCGCAACGTCATCATCGACAAGTCGCAGCTGCGCAAGCTGATCACCGACTGCTACCGCCGCCACGGCAACTCCGAGACCGCCGAGTTCCTCGACGCGATCAAGATGCTGGGCTTCCACTACGCGACCCAGTCGGGCACGACCGTCTCGATCAGCGACATCGTCGTCCCCGACGAGAAGTACAAGATTCTCGACGACGCGCAGCACGAAGTCGACAAGCTGCACGAGTACGTGGAGCAAGGCTTCATGTCGCACGACGAGCAGTACAACAAGACGATCAACGTCTGGTCGCAGGCCTCCGAAGAGGTGACGACCGCGATGCAGGCCGCGCAGAACCCGCTCAACCCGGTCTTCATGATGGCGACCTCGGGCGCGCGCGGTTCGATCGCGCAGGTCAAGCAGCTCGGCGGGATGCGCGGACTGATGTCCGACCCGTCGGGCCGGATCCTCGAGATCCCGGTCAAGGCCTCGCTTAAGGAAGGCCTGACGGTCCTCGAGTACTTCATCTCGACGCACGGCGCGCGCAAGGGTCTCGCCGACACCGCGCTGCGCACGGCCGACTCGGGCTACCTGACGCGGCGTCTGGTCGACGTCGCCCAGGACGTCATCGTCCGCGAGGACGACTGCCACACGCCGCTGGGGATCACGGTCTCCGACATCGCCGTCGGCAAGGAAACGATCGAGCCGCTCTACGACCGCATCGTCGGCCGGCGCGCGGCCGCGGACATCAAAGATCCGGAGCGTCCGCGTCACAAGATCATCCAGCGCGACGAAGAGATCACCGAGGAAAAGGCCCTGGCGATCGTCGCCGCGGGCATCCACGACGTGAAGATCCGTTCCGTCCTGACCTGTCAGGCGAAGTACGGCGTCTGCGCGGCCTGCTACGGCCGCAATCTCGCGACCGGCAAGCGCGTCGACATCGGCGAGGCGGTCGGCATCATCGCCGCGCCAGTCGATCGGCGAGCCGGGCACGCAGCTCACGCTGCGGACCTTCCACACCGGCGGCGTCGCGACCGAGGACATCATCACCGGTCTGCCGCGTGTCGAGGAAATCTTCGAAGCGCGCAAGCCCAAGGGCCAGGCCACGATCACCGAGGTCGCCGGCACGGTGCGCATCGGCGAGGAGAAGAACAAGCGGATCGTCATCGTCACCGACTCCAAGGGCGACGAGCACACCTACGACGTGCCGTACGGCACGCATCTGGCGGCGTTCGAGGGCGCGAGCGTCAACCCCGGCGACCAACTCAACGAAGGCTCGGTCAACCCGCACGACATCCTGCGGATCAAGGGCGAGACGGCGCTGCAGAACTACCTGGTGCAGGAAGTGCAGAAGGTCTACCGCTCGCAGGGCGTCGACATCAACGACAAGCACATCGAGGTCATCGTCCGTTCGATGCTCCGTAAGGTGAAGATCACCGACGGCGGCGACACGCGGATGCTGCCCGGGTCAGCTGATCGAAGCGGCGACGTTCCACGAAGAGAACGACCGCATGGAGAAGGACGGCAAGAACAAGGCTTCGGCCGATCCGGTGCTCTTGGGCGTCACCAAGGCATCGCTCGCGACCGAGTCGTTCCTGTCGGCCGCGTCCTTCCAAGAGACGACGCGCGTCCTCACCGACGCCGCGATCAAGGGCAAGCACGACCCGCTGCTCGGTCTCAAGGAAAACGTGATCATCGGCAAGCTGATCCCGGCGGGGACGGGCATGTCGCGGTATCGCAACATCCAGATCGATCCCGAAGGTCAGGACCTCGACGAAGAGGGCCGGCCGAAGAGCGGCTTCATCGAAGGGTACGACTTCCTCTCACCCGAGGACGCCGCGCTTCAAGAGATGGTCGGCCAGGAGTCGTACGGCTCGAAGCTCGTCAGCGGATTCCACGATCGGCGTCCGCCGCTCGAGCAGACGGTCCACTACGAGGGAGAGTACGCGCCCGAAACGGCGGTCGTCGCTCCCCCGAAGCGCACGCAGTACGTCAAGAAGGGCATCAACCCCGAAGACCTGTGATCGCAGGCTCGTAGCAGCAAAAGAAGAGGCCCGCGCCGGCGACGACGCGGGCCTCTTCATTGCGCCAAGGCGATCAGGGCGACGGGGTCGCCGACGGAGGCGTCGGCGTCCAGGATGTCCCGTCGGCATACTCGACGCGCACGACGCGGTAGGTGGCAAACCGGGCGGCCAAGAGCGGGAGCGCCGCAATGCCCGCGCTGACGCCCGTGCAGTTCTCTCCGTAGCGGCGGTTCGAGCTACCTTGCCAACTCGCCAGGCTGCCCCAGCCGGCGATATCGATGCCGGGCGAAAAGGTGCCGCGACGATCGAGCTCCAGTTGTCCGAGTTCGGCGCCCGCCTCGTCCGCGATCGGAAATTGGAAGAGCACGCGCGTTGCGGTGCGGGGGTCGGTGTTCTTAAACGAGATACACGCGTGGGCGGCGCGGCCGTCGCGTTTGACGGCGGCCCACCCGCCGAGCACGGCGATGTTCCCCACGGTGCCCCCGCCGATCGTGGGGCTTCCGAACTCGAGCGAGCGGTACGGGTTCGGCGTCGGCGACGGCTTGGGCGTGGGGGGCGCGACGTTCGCCGGATTGCGGCTGCCGAGCTGCGAGTCGGTCACGCCGAGCGCGTACAGCGCGGAGCGGCCACCGCCGCGCAGATATGTCAGGATGGCCTGCCGTTCGTTATCCCTCAGCATGGTCCGTCGGTCGACGATGTCAAACTCAACGCTATACGCCGGGGCACCGATCGTCGGTGAGGGAGCTCCCGAACGCGCCCATTGCACGAGGCTTGCGAACTGCGAGTCGGAAAGGAAATAGATCGTCCTCAGCGTCGAGTCGACGAAAGCGGATGTCGTCGGCGAGGCGGCGGCGGGCCATATCATCGCCGGCATCAAGGCGGCAACGACGAACCAAAGCAGAGAAGCGCGGCGAATATTCACACGCCACCGCCAACGTCCATGGCCACGAGTTTGCCGTCCAGGAACAGGAAGCCCAAGTATGCGCTGACGTCAACGGGAATCGTCTTCGTCTTGCCGGCCTCTTTGGAGGTGGTAGACGTCTTGAAATCCTGATTGTACGTGAGCCGCTGGTAGCGTCCGTTCGCGTGGAGCGTGCCCGGCCCGTCGATCGCTCGGACCTGGTCGAGCGTCATTCCAAGGCGCACCCCGTTGCGCGTCCGGTCGGGGGCCGGGTGGCTCGCGAGTCCGGAGGGCGTGCCGGAAACCGTCGTGACGGTCAGGTCGGACGCGGTACCGTACTGCGCATAGAGTACGGCCGTCTTGCGGCTCGCGTCGTAGAAGCCGGACAAGCAGCGTCCGTTTCCATAGGTGCTGCTGTTGTGCTTCATGGCCTTGTACCACGCAGTCTGATCGTGCGAAAGCGGGAACGCTGAGTAGTCGAGGATGGTGTCCGGCTTACGCGGTCGCACGGAGTTCTTGTAGAAGTCGCTCGCCGAGTTCAGGACGAGTTGCGAACCAGGCTGCCGTGCAAACCAGCGCTGCAAGGTGTCGCAATCGCCGCCGGCATTCGCCGCGAGAACGACCGATGCGGCGCCCGCGACCGACGTCGGCGCCGCCGACGTCAACTCGATCGTGAGGGCGAACGCGATGCAAAACGATGCCATGGCGGCGCAGACATAGCGTTTAAAAATAGCGGTCCCTATCTGCTTTTCGGCCACTCTGTGTTACTTATGGGCGCTCACCGTTCGCGCGGCTGCCGACCGCCCCCTTCGGGTGGTCGGTATGACTCCCGGCTAGGGCCGGACGCTCTCCGGTGCACGTGATCGGAATCCGTGCGCTCGGAGCTTTCCGCGCCCGGACGTTGCCAGACGGTCAACTACGAGCGAGAGTACGGCACCGATACGTCGGTCGTCGCTCCCCCGAAGCGCGCGCAGTACGTCAAGAAGGGCATCAACCCTGAAGACCTGTGATCGGCCGCCCGTAGCAGTAAAGCCGAGCCGCCCTCAACGCCGCGGGCCTTTCCTTAGCGTCTACGCTACGTCGATCGCCTCGGTAAGAGCGGTCGGTTCAGGAACGTGGGCGCCCGAGAGGCGCAGACCCTCGACGTGAAACGGAATGCCCTCGCGCACAAGTTCGCGCAGCTCTTCGAGTGTTTCGGCTGTGGCTCCGTACCCAGGAAGGTCCGGGGCGTATGCTCCCCAGTTATTGCGTCCTTTTTCATAGAGGACGAGGAATGTCATCGCCACCTGCCTGCCTCCAAGTGTTCGTCCAGGTCTTCGGCGGGGGCGAGTCGCCATCTTTTCCGCCCACGCGTGAGTGCGACGAACCTTCCGTCGGCGCGGGGCCGTTCTCTCAGTGCGACGAAGATAACCCTAGGCAACGTTCTGGCAATCTTGAGCGTCCACACTGAGGTGGAGTGAAATGGCGATATCGACGACCGACCTACACCGGTTCACCGTCGAGCAGTTCGAGCAGATGTCGGAATTCGGCGTGCTGCCCGAGCGCGGCGTAGAACTCGTCGACGGATTGGTCGTCGAACTGAGCGCAAGGGGCGATCGCCACGGCTATGCGGTCAGCGTGCTGACCGAACTCTTCGTGGATCAACGGGCTGGACGCTACGCCGTCAATCCGGAGAACCTCACGCTGAGACTGGGCCCACGCGAAGCGCGCGAGCCCGATCTCGTGCTCGCGCGGCGCACGCGCAGTTATGCGCGCGAACGGCCGCGACCCGAGGACATCGCGCTGATCGTCGAGGTTGCGGATTCGTCGCTCGCCTACGATTTGGGACTGAAGAAGATCGCCTACACGCGCAGCGGGATTCCGGAGTACTGGGTCGTCGACATTCCGCACCATCGCGTCCATGTGTTTCGCGACGCAAACCGCTTTACCGAAGGCTATCTGCACGAGACCGTGCATGCCGCCGATGAAACGATCGCGCCGAACGAGTTTCCCGACGCCGCCGTGCCGGTCGCGCGGATCCTAGGCCTCAACGATTAAGCCTCGTTGAAGCAAGTCAGGTAGCAGAAAAAGAGCCGCCCGCCGATAACGCGGCCGGCCGCTCCCCGTTTCGATGTTGCCGCCGCTACTAGCCGGGCAGGATCGAGATCTTGACCCCGTTGGCCTTGAGCGGCCGTTCGCCACCCGATGGGCGTTCCTCCCAGTGTCGCGCGCGTCGGAGCAACGCAGAGGGACCGGTGGCCGAAAGGCACAAAGCGAGACACCCGCCCCCCGCCAAGGTCCTGCGCCGATGCCATACGCCGATCCCGAGAAGTCGTTCGACTCGGCAGCGAGACACCTGTTTCGCCACTTGCACGACGCCGCGATGTTGCGCAGGAACCCGCTCGTGCGCCCGTTCTTCGCGGACCGCCGTTACGGCACGGAGGGGGCGGCCCTGGCCGCGATCCACGCGCGGATCATGGCGCAAGCCCGTGCTTGCTGCGTAGG
Organism: Vulcanimicrobiota bacterium; assembly: GCA_963743605.1. Classification (GTDB taxonomy): domain Bacteria; phylum Vulcanimicrobiota; class Vulcanimicrobiia; order Vulcanimicrobiales; family Vulcanimicrobiaceae; genus CAVUQJ01. The sequence goes on from CAVUQJ010000013.1 coordinate 16,482, forward strand.
CGAGACGGCGTCCGGCGCCGAGCACCAGGTCAGGCGGCGCCAAACGATCGTGACGGCGCTATGTGCGGGCGAGCCGGTCGCGCAGACGATCGCGCGCATGACGGATCTCGCGGCGCCAGTACTACCGCGAACGCCACGCCATCTGCGCGCAGGTTGCGCGCGGCCTGTCCGACGGCGAGGAGCGGGCCGAAGCTCCGGTGGTCGGTCTACGATCCGCTGCGTCTGCTCTTCAAGCGAGCGTCGGCGCTCGCGGACCAAGGGTTCGCGCAGAAAGGCGTCGGCCTGCTGGATCGCGCGTGGTCGCAGGATCCCGCCCGGCGAGGCGCGGAGCGCGGCGCAGCTGGAGTTGTCCGACGCGCTCGTCTCGCTCGGCGACGTCGCGCGGGCCGCCAAGCTCCTCGCGTCGGCGCGCCGCCACGCCGCGGAGCGCGGCGGCGATCGGCGCGCCGCGTCTGCGGATGACCGCATGCTCCTGGCCGAGGCACGGCTCGCGTTCGCGACCGGTCGCGATGCCGAGATCGGCCCGGCGCTCGACGGGCTCGCCGATCGGCTGATCGCCGAACGGCGTAGCGACGAACCGACGCTCGAGCTCCTCATCGAATGCGGCACCTGGCACTGTTCGGGCGCGCGCTTCGCCGACGCCCGTCGCGTCCTGCGTCGCGCGCGCGAGGTCGCCGCGCGGCTCGGCGACATGTCGCCGGGTCAACGCGTGGCGCTCGCCCTCCTCAAGGCCTACGCCGTCGAAGACGACAGCGATGTGTTCGACGGCTCGTACCGGCGCTTCAGCCTCGCGCTCGAGACGAGCATCGCGGCCGGGTCGACGCGTGGCGCGCTGGAAGCCACGACCGGCCTCATGGGCTACTACGCCAGCATCGGCCGGCACGACGCGATGTACGCCTTCGCGGACCGCGCGCTCGAGATCGCGCGTGCGACCGAAGGGACGCGCCACGTGCTCTTCGCCGCGGCGTGGATCGGCACGACCCTCATGAAGACGGACCGCTGGCGCGACGCCGAACAGCTCGTCTTCGAGGCGGAGCGTCTGTCGGCGCCCGGCACGCTGTACTGGACGTTCGTCAAAGAGGCCCAGGCCGACTTCCTGGCCCGCACCGGCAGATACGAGGCCGCGCAGGCGGCCTTTTCCGCCGTTCAGGATGCGGCTCGGAAGCTCGGTAATAGGAAATGGCAGGCGATCGCCCTGCGCGACGTCGGCCTGCTACTCAGCCGCATCGGCCGCAGGCGCGAGAGCGCCGACTCGCTGCGCCAGGCCGTCGCGCTGGCCGGCGACGCCGCCGGCGCCTGGTCGGCGTCGCTGACGTATCGCGCCGCCTCGAAGGTGCTCGCGGATCCGCGCGTCGAGCGCCTCGCCAAGCGCGCCGCGCCGGTCGCGACGGGAGATCGCAGCGCGCACGCCGCTCGTCCGCCGTCGGCCGCCGGCAGCCGGCGCAGCAGGGCGTTCACGCTCTCGCACAGCTCGCTTCCTCGCTCGTAGCCGCCGCCGGCGGTCGCCGCGGGCGCCGACAAAGTGCCACGGCGGCGCACTTTGTGCCGCGCGGCTCCGAAGGTGTTTTCGGCGACGGAGACCGACCTGTCGCGCACAGATCATCGCACCCGCTTCGACTTCGGAGAGCACGGCCTATGCATTTTCTATCATCGGGTCCTCGCGCCGCCGGCGCGGCCGCGATCGCCGCGGTCCTCAGCGGTGGCCTCGGGACGGCAGCCGGGGCGGCACCGGTTCGCGCGGTGCCCAACGTCTTGCCGCCAGGCCTCCAGTACCTCGTGCGGCCGCTGCCGCGCGGCGCCGCGCCGCGCACGCGCATCACGGGCGCCAAGACCGGCGGGACCGTCTTCGTCTCGGACATCAACGCCAGCACCGTCACCTGCTTCAACGAGCGGGGCAAGGTGACGGGCCAGATCACGAGCCTCGACGGGCTCTTTCAGCCACAAGGCATCGACTACTACGCCGGCGTGTTGTATGTGGCCAACACCGCCGATTCGAACGTCCTCGAGTTTCAAGGCTGTTCGCCCAAGCCGATCGCCACGCTCAGCGATGCGGGTCAGTTTCCGGTCGACGTGACGCGCTCGCCCGACGGTTACGTCTACGCTTCGAACATCGATTCGTTCACCGGCGGCGGCAGCATTTCGGTGTATCCTCCCGGCGCGACGAGCCCGAGCGGTACGGTGAACGCGGGCCCGAACGAGGCGAACAACTACTTCATCACCGCGGACTCGAGCGGCAACGTTTACTCCGACTGGTTCGACCTCTCGGGCGTCGCTCACGTGCAGTGCTATCCCGCACCCGTGACATCTCCCGGTGTCGACCAGGGCATCTCGCTGGGCTTTCCCGGCGGGATCAAGTCGTACTCGGGGCACCTCGTGATCGCCGACCAGAGATACGGCATCGAGGGCTTCTCCGGGGGCAGTTGCACCGGCGGAGGGTGGACGCTCGGTCCGCAGATTCCGAGCGGCATTTACGACTGGGTCGACATCGCGCTCAACGCAAAGGCGACGGCGGTCAATCGCACCGACGCGAACTCGCACAACGCGGATCAACTGGCGTATCCCCGCGGCGGCTTGCTGCGCCAGTTCGTCACCGGTTTCACATTGCCGATCGGCGTCGCCAACAGCCTGGAGCCGCAGCGATGACCGCGCGCTTCGCAACTCCATCGACGAAGGGAAGGTTTGCCATGCCGAGGTTTGACGCGTTCGCTACGGCAGCCGCCGCCGGCATGCTCGCGCTCGGAGTAGGATCGTACGCCGTCGCTTCGCCGGTCGCCGGGCGCGGTGGCGAGCGCTCCGCTCCGTCCGGCTCGCTGCACACGCCGCCCACCTGGCCACTTGGATGTCGCCGGAGGTGACGAAGGTCCCGGTGGCCTACATCGCCGACGCCGGCGACGAGGTGATCGACGTGTTCTCGCAGAGCTCCGGGACGCTGCTGGGCAGGATCGCCGACGACATCCAAGTCCCGTTCGGGCTGGCGTCCGACTCGCGCGGCAACGTCTACGTGACGATGCAGAACTTCACGAACACGTACGTCTACGCGAAGAGGCGCGACGCGGCCCAAGCTGATCATGTTCGACTCGGGCACGCCCTACGGCGTGGCGGTCGGCGGCAACGGCTCGGTGTACGTCGCTCAGAACGGCTTCACGACCGGAGTCGACGTGTTTCCGAAGGGGACGTTGAATCCGTCCTACACGATCGCGGACCCGAGCTTCTCGGCGGTATACAGCGTCTTCGTCGACGGGATGGGCAACGTGTACGTCGGCGGCACGCGCGCCACCGGCGGTGGCGAGGTTGTCGTGTTCAGCCCCGGATCGCACGGGCCGGGCACCAGCTTGGGGCTGGTCGGCCTCGGCTCGCCGTACAGTTTGAGCATGGACCGCAGCGGCAATCTGCTCGTCGGCGACTACGCGGTGAGCGTCATCGACGTTTATCCGCCGGGCGCAAAGTCGCCGTCGAAACAGATCGCGGCAAACAACGTCGGCTACATCGCGCTGAACAGGGCCAAAAACAGCATCTGGGTCCCCGCCTTCACCGGCGTAGAGTTCGTCGACCCGAGCATCAGCGTCGTGACCTATCCCGGCGGATCGCTCGCGACGACCATCACCGCGACGGGACCGAGCGTCGGATTGACCGGCGTGGCCCTGACGCCGCCGCACGCCCATGAGCACTCGCCGCACTCGAGGAGTTTGCACGATGCCTCGCCTCACCATTACATCAGCGCTCGCGCTCGGTCTGGCCGCTTTCGGAGCCTCCGGCTGTGCGGGCGGCGGCGGACAGACCGCCGTGCCGGGCAGCCCCGTGCGCGACGCGCAGTCCGTAAGCTTACCATCGGCCGTGACGCACCGCATCCTCACGCCCGAGGACGTCGGCCGCATGCGCGGCCTCGTCGAACCGGCGACGCACAGTTGGATGTCGTCGGCCGTCAAGAGCAACAAGCCGATCGTGTACGTGCTCGAAGGCAGCTGCGCGTGCGTCTACGTGTATCCGCTCAAAGGCCACAACCAGGAGCCGATCGGCCAGATCGCCGGCCTGGTGAGCCAAACCCACGGGCCCGACTGGATGGGGATGGGCAACCACGGCACCCTCTGGATCTCGTTCAGCGACGGAACGATCTCGAGCTATCCGCGCGGCGCCACAATGCCGGCGACGACGTTGAGCGATCCCGGCGGCTTCTACCCGCAGAACGTCGCCGTCGACGACGCGGGAACCGTCTACGTCGGAAACACGAGCGCGAACGGCGGTCAAGGGAACCTCGTTCTCTATCAGAACGGCGCGACGAGCCCCACGCAGACCTTGACCGACCCGAGCGTCACGGGAGTGATCGGCGTCGCCGTCGACCAGAACCACGACGTTTTCGTGAGCGCGTTGAACACGGTGAACGAACGGTTCATCGGGGAGTTCGTCGCCGGAGCGAGCGGATCGTACACGTTCACGCAACTCGTAGCCGGGCACGATCCAAGCTACCTGTACCTGGTGATGCAGCTCGACTCCGCGGGCGACGTTCGTCGTCGGCAGCCAGGGTCCGCAATCCATCGACGTGTATTCGCCGCCGAACTGGAACTTGACGGCGACCCTGGGCGGGACCGCCGGCGCGACCGGCGTCGCGTTCACGAGCGATTGGACGAACCTGTTCGGGGCATACCTCAACAACCGCGCCGTCGTCGAGTTCGCCTACCCGAGCGGAAAGCAAGTTAACGAGATCATCGCCGGACTGTACAATCCGCAGGCCGTGGCCGTCGATCCTAAACCACCCCTGGCTCCCTAGATGGCGTCGCTCCGGTTCGCCGGGTGAGCACGCGCCGCGATTTCCTGCGCGCCGGCATCGCCGGCGCCGCAGGGATCGTGCTCGCCGATTCCGCGCCCGCGTGGGCGCAGACGGCAACCGATGCGCGGATCGAGGTGCTGCTCGGCGAGCCGATCGCGGCGATCTCGCCCAACGTCTACGGACAATTCGCGGAGAACCTGGGCGGCGTCGTCTACGACGGCATCTGGGTCGGCGAGACGTTGCCCGTGCCGAACGTCGGCGGCGTCCGCAAGGCGCTCGTCGACCACCTGCGTGCGATCAAGGCGCCGCTGATGCGCTTTCCGGGCGGCTGTTACGCGGATTCGTACGACTGGCGCGACGGCGTCGGGCCGCCGGCGGAACGCCCGCGACGCACGAACTTCTGGGTCGACGAGGAGAGCGGCGCCGCACCGCCCGCGCAGAAATTCGACCCGAACCGGTTCGGAACGGACGAGTTCATGCGCTTCTGCCGGCTTGCAGGTTGCGCACCCTACCTCGCCGCGAACGTGCGCAGCCTGCCCGGGCTCGTGTTCGACGAGTGGGTCGAATACTGCAACGCGCCGGCCGGCAGCACGACGTTCGCCGACGAACGTGCCGCGGCCGGTGACGCGGAACCGTTCGCCGTGCGCTACTGGGGCGTCGGCAACGAGGCGTGGGGGTGCGGCGGCACGTTCACGCCGCAGGAGTATGCGGAAGAGTTTTGCCGCTACACGGCCGCGGTGCCCGACTTCGGCGTCGACCTGCGGTTCGTCGCCGCGGGGCCCGACAAGGGCGATTGGCAGTGGACGCGCGGCTTCTTCGAGGCGATCGCCCGGCGCGGAAAGGGGCAACTCGGCGTTGTCTACGCGTTCGCGCTGCACGACTACACGTGGAACCTCAGCCGCGGCAAGACGACGGACTGGGTACGCGGCAAGGGCGACGCCGTCGCGTTCGCGCCGGTCGACTGGTACGAGCTGTTGCGCGAGGGTTCGCGCATGGAGTCGCTGATCACCGAACACTGGAAGCTGATGGGCGACGTTGACACCGCGCACGTCGTCAAGCTGGCCGTCGACGAGTGGGCGTCGTGGTACCGGCCGGGCAGCGCGCCGACGCCCGGCGATCTCTTCGAGCAGATGCCGACCCTGCGCGACGCCGTGTACAGCGCGCTGACGCTCGACATCTTCAACCGGCACGCCGACAAGGTCGCGATGGCGAACTGCGCGCAGCTCGTCAACTGCCTGAACAGTCCGTACCTCGCCCACGAGGACAAGTTTTGTGTGACGCCGGTCGGCCACGTGTTCGCCCTGTATGCGGCCCATCAGGGCGGCCAATCCGTGCGCGCCGAGTTCTCCGCGCCGGACGTTGCCTACGACCGCGACGGAATGCCCGCATCCTTTCGAGGGCTCGACGGCTCGGCGTCGCTCCGCGGTAAGACGCTCACGCTCACCGTCGTCAACCCGCACGTGAGCGAACCGCGTTCGACGCGGATCGTCGTCCGCGACGCCGCGATCGCGGCGACGACCGTCACGACGCTGACTGCTCCCGACATCCACGCTCACAACACGTTCGACCGGCCCGATGCGGTCGTGCCGGCGAGCCGCCGCACGGACGTCGCGGCGCGAGCGGCAAGTATCGTCTTACCGCCCGCATCCGTGACGCAGCTGACGCTGAGCTTAGCCTAGAGGCCGAGCCGCCGCGCCATTAACCCGCCGCCGGAGCCGCCGTTCGGGGCTGCGCCGACCGACTTCGCGCGCTTGCCGTTGTACAGGGCATAGCCGGTTCCGTCGACGGCCTTCGTCAGCATCTTGCCAGCCTTCGCGGTCGGGCCGACGACCGCGACCGTCTCGGTCGGGAAGGCGACGTTGGGATACTCTTCGATGTATGCGGTCCCGTTATCATCGACCGTCAGGTACTGCCCGTCGGTGAAGCCCTTCGACACTTGGCGGAGCACCTTGGTCGCGTGCGGGGCATACTCGGTAAGCAGGTGCGTCGTGTCTTGCGTCAACATGCCGCTCGAATTCGTCGTCGAACTGCTGTTGACGACGTAGACGTTGCCGGCTTTGTCGACGTCCATTCCCGTCGGGAACGCCGCGCCGTTCGAAACGAACGTCTCTTTGCCCTTGGTGGGATAGACGTAGAGGCCCGCGTAGGGGTCGCCCTGATAGTAGCCCCACTCGGCGACGTATAACGTCCCGTCCGGCCCCACGCTCATCCAGTTGACCGAGAAGTACGAGTTGGCCGGCACGATCGATTCGACGATCGTCCGGCTCGGCTTGGACTTTCCGGGCGGGATGACGTTGTACTGCATCTTCGACGTCTTCTGCGAGTAGTATGGAACATACAGCGTGCCGTCGGCCGCCCACATGACGTTCAGCGGCACGGGCTCGCCGGCCGTGACCTTGTGAACGATGCTCCGGCTGGGCTTGCCGCCGGCAGAACCAGGGTCCCAGACGTTGACCGTCGTGCCCGTGAAGGTCGAACCGCTGCCGTTGAGGCCGCTCACCATGACCTCGCCTGTCGGCGCCGCAAAGATGATGGCCGGCACGGACGACGTCGGCGCGTAGGTGGCGGTCGCGGCGTTGCCGCCGATCGCCAGACGGTTGAAGGTCGTCATGGAGCTGTTGTAGTTCTCGTCGTAGACGTTCCCGGCGTTGTCCATGGTGAGCAGCTCGGTCGCGCCGAGCGCGGAACCGAACGACGAAACCTTCTTGCCGGTCTTGGTGCTGATCACCGATATGCCCGTGTATCCGTCGGCGGCGTAGAGCCCGTCGGTCGCAGTCGCGGCCGGCTCCGGTGCAGACCGAACGGCGGCGTCCTGTTGCGCGACCGGCGTACTGGGGAGCGTCGCGACGGTGCGCCCGCCGCAGCCGACGACGCCTGCCACGAGCGCGAGACCGGCGACAACGAGGAGATGGCGAAAACGAGGGGGGCCCATAGGGGACTCCTTTCGAGCGCGTGAGTTGCTTGAACGAGCCTAACGAACGCCGGTTACAAAGCGGTTACGGCCCGCTTCAAATGCCCGCCCGTTCCCAGGGAAGCGCTCCCGTGCTGCTCGAACGACTCGCGATACCATGGGCGTGTGCATAAAATCGTTCGCCGTTTCGGTGCTGGCCTGCGCAGCGTCGCTACTTACGGCCGCCGCCGCACAGGCCGCGACGGAGCAGATCCTCTACCGATTCACCGGACCCGACGGCGCGAATCCGCGCGGCGTATTGATCGCCGACGCGAGCGGCGCGCTCTACGGCACGACGGAATTCGGCGGGATCGGCTGCGCCGTCTCCAACGGCTGCGGCACCGTCTTCAAACTGACGCCCGGTACGAGCGGCTATACGGAGCGCGTCATCCACAGCTTCACCGGCAAGGACGGCGCCTACCCGGGTGCGGGCTTGATCGCCGACGCGAGTGGCGCGCTCTACGGCACGACGGAATACGGCGGGGCACTGACGCGGCGGTTGTGCCGGTCGGGGTTCGGCTGCGGCGTGATCTTCAAACTTACGCCGTCGCAGAGCGGGTACGTCGAGACGGTCCTGCATGTGTTCCGTTGGCGGAATTCCTCGTTTCCGGAGGGCGCGTCACCCACTGCAAGCCTCAGCATGGACGCAAACGGGAACCTCTACGGCACGACGTCGGAAGGCGGCAAGAAGGGGACCTGCTGCGGAACGGCGTTCGTGCTGCAGAAGACGCAGAAGGGGTACACGCTGCGGACGATCTATCGCTTTACGCCCGCGCACGACGGCTACAACCCCGGCGCGTCGGGCCTGACGATCGGTCCTGCGGGTGTGCTCTACGGGACGACGGAGGAGAGCGCGAGCTGCCGGCTCGCCTGCGGCACCGTCTACACCCTGACGCCGAAAGGCTCCGGCTACGTCGAACGCGTCATCTTTACGTTTGCGAAGCGGGGCGAGGGCGATGTGCCCGAAGCCGGCGTCCTGCTCGACGCGGCCGGGAACGTCTTCGGGACCACGGTGAGCGGCGGAACCGAGTACTGTCACGGCTTCGGCGGGTGCGGCACGGCATTCGAACTGATTCCGGATAAGCATGCCTACCGCGAACGCATCCTGTGGCGCTTCGGCCACGCCGAGGGTTTCAACCCGCTCGCGCAACCTGTCGCCGACGCGAGCGGCGCGCTGTTCCTGACCGCGGCCTACGGCGGGAAGGCCGGCTGCGCGCGCCGCGGGTGCGGCTCGGTCGTCAGCCTGACGCCGGCGCACGGCCACATCGCGGTGACCGCGCTGCACGTGTTCGCCGGCGGCGACGATGGCGCGTTCCCGTACGCCGGACTCGCGCTCGTGTCGGGGACGCTCTACGGAACAACGTCCGCGGGTGGTTCCAGTTGCGATTGCGGGACGGTCTTCGCGATCTCCGATTGAATCGCGGCCGTTAGCGCTCGAGCTGGTGGAGGGCGAAGCCATTGCCGTCAGGGTCCCTCGCGAAGCACGCCGAGCAGTTTGGAAACTCGTAGACCTCGGTAACGGTCGCGCCGTGATCGACCAGGCGCTGCCGCGCCGCCGCGATGTCGTCGACTTCGAAGTTGACGCCGGAACCGGTGCCGGGTTCATAGCCCGGCGGGTCGCCATCGACGGCGAAGGCCCCCGAACCGACGCCGAACTCGATGAACCCTTCGGTGAAGACCGTGCCCTGCCCCAATCCCACGAACGTCGCGGTAAAACGCGGCGGCCTTCTGCACGTCGCGCACCGGATATGCGACGAATGCGATGTCCTTGACCATGGCGTGCTTCTGCCGCCGGCGCGCCGCGTGCTCCTTCAGCGAGACCGGCGGTTGCGGTCGAGCTTGGCGAACAGAACGTCCACGTCGATCGTCAGCTCGGGCGCAGCCTCGTGCGCGAACACCGTGCCGGGCCCAAACGTGCGCTCGCCGTCGGCGTCGTATGCGAGAATGCGGCGCTGGTCGGGATCGACGTCGAGGACCAGCCTACCGCCGTGCGCCAGATAGAGTCGGACTTTCGCTCGGATGTTGCGCTCGCGGTCGCCGGACGAACGAATCTCGACCGCGATGTCCGGCGCAAACGGCGGCTCCTCGGCGGCCTCGTCGCTGAGCGGCGCCATGCGGTCGGAGGCGACGTATGCGACGTCGGGGACGAGCGTGGTGCGGCGCGGCGTCTCCGCCAGCCGGAAGCGCCACTCGATGCCGACCTCGCCGCGATCCTCGCCCCAGGCGCCGATCCGTGCGGCGAGTTCCCCCTGCAGCAGAGCGTGTCGCCGACCGGGGCTCGCCTTCGGCACGAACAGCGCCGCGTCAAGCGGGAACCCTGCCCGGAGCTTAGAGCCGGTGTGGCGAAAGAGCACGGAATGGACCCAGGAATGCGGGAGCGCGCAGAGCGGCGGCGCAGGTCGGCGGCGACGCGCCTCGTTCGAATATCGGACGAAGACGGATCGTTCGATCGCGCGTTTTGGGCCCAGTATTCCCCGTCCGAGCGCATGGCCATGGGATGGCAGATGGTTCTCGAATGGGCCGCCTCGCAAGGAATCGATGCAGATCAACTCCGACTTCGAAGATCTGTTACGGCTACTCGACGCCTCCGGCGCTAGGTACCTGCTCGTTGGCGGGGTTGCGCTGGCGTTCCACGAGCAGCCCCGATTCACCAAAGACATGGATATCTGGATCGATAGAGAGGCGGAAAACGCGGCCCGTGTGTACCGTGTGCTCGCTGAATTTGGCGCACCGCTCGAGCACCTGACCCTCGAAGATCTGCAGAGTCCGGACCTTGTCTTTCAGATCGGCGTAGCGCCCGTGCGCATCGACGTTCTAACGTCCGTTACGGGAGTCGAATTCGCGGATGCCTGGCGGAGCCGGCTTGAAGGGACCTACGGGGCGGCACAGGTCTACGTTATCGCAAAGGATGATCTCGTGAGAAACAAGCGCGCGACCGGCCGAACTCAGGACCTCGCGGACGTCGAGCGCCTCGAGAAACAGCCGTAGGTCGCAACCTGCGTTAGCCGCAAACAGGTCGAGGCGTGGCGCACGGAGGCGTTGAACCCGTGCGCCACGCGCGTTTTTTATGGAGCGCGGTGCCCGCGCGACACGGCGACGACGCGCTGCAGCAGGCTCGACTGCTCGGCGGTCGCGCGGATCGTCGGCACATCATACCGCGGCAGACGCTGATTTTTCGCCCCGTAGGGCTGTGCGACGATACGGTAGTCGAAGGCGACGTTCGCCGAACCGTCGTGCTCTCGCACCACGAACCCGGTCGCCGTCTTCTGCGTCACGTAGAGGGTGTTGGTATCGCCCTGCGGCGTGATGAACACGAGGTACGGGCGACCCGGCGCGATCGCGCCGGCGAACGAGGGGTCGAGCGAGACGGCGGCTCTACCGGCGACGAGTTGCCCTTCGCCGACGTCCTCCATGGTGCGGACGGTCTGCTGGGGCGCGTAGGCGATCACTTTTCGGCCTGCCGCCGTCGGGTTGACGGACTGCTGTGACCCGTTTTGGGTCAGCGTCCCCGCGATCGTCATGTTGCCCACGTTGTCGACGAGCAACACCTGCGTCTGCGCGGAGCCGTTGCCCAATCCTTGAATGAGGTTACCGGTGCTGGTATTGACGACCGCGAGTGCGGTGGATGCCGCAGTGGACGAGAAGCCGGTGACGGCATAGCCGATGCCGTGGTCGCCGCCGTACCCCAACACGCCGGTTCCGTTGCTGGAGCCGAGGACTCCGAGGCCGGGGGCGTTTTCGCCGAAGACTCCGATGCCGTTCTTCTTGTCGATCGAATAGCCGAAGACGCCGGTGTTGTGCGTCGACCAGCCAAACACGCCCGAGTTTTGGTTGCCCGTCTCTCTGCCCTTGGAGTTGTCGATGCCGAAAATGCCGGACTGAGCGAAACCGTTCGTGGAGCTGTCAAAGGTGGTCACGCCGGTGACGCCGCTTCCGTTCGCCGAGACGCCGTAGACGCCGGCGTTCGAGTCCAGCAGGTTCGTGGACGTATCCACGCCCGTCACGCCGCCGTAGATCTTGTAGTTGCCGATCGGATTGCCGCTCGAATTCTTGTTGTGGTTTTGCGTGATCGTCCCTTCGATCGCGCCGCCCCTGCCGTCGTTCTGCACGCTCACGCACGCCGCTTTGCCCTTGCAGGTGGTGCCGTTACCTGATTGACTGGGAAGGATCTGACCGGCTCCGCTCGCCGCCGCGACGACGGCGGCGGCGAGTCCGGTTGCGCCGCAGAGGACGGCGACGCGAACGATGAAGGCTCGTTTCACGATGAATGCTCCGTCAAGAAAGTGGCTACGATCGTACGCCACATAGTGATTATGGGCGCCCGATACGGCCTCGAACAGAACGACCTGTACAGTTTATCGATACACTTCGAAGGTGCGCGAGACGGCTCTGCCCGAAGCGTGGCCTTCCTCACTTCGAGCGAGACACCCGGAGGTGTCCAGTGGCGAATCCCGGCCAACCCACGATCGGCCCAGGCGACACGGGCGACGCGGTCAAGCGCGCGCAACGGGCGTTGCGGCGCACGCCCGACCTCGGCCTCGGCATCGACGGCGTGTTCGGGCCCGCGACCGAGCAGGCGGTGAAGCAGTTCCAGCAAGGGCGCGGCCTGACGGTCGACGGCATCGTCGGGCCGCTGACCTGGGCCGCGCTTCCCGACGGCGGTCCGATGCCGCTCCTGCAGGAAGGCTCGACCGGTCCTGTCGTCGAGAGTCTGCAAACGATCCTGACGAACGGCGCATCGGAGTGGGGCACCGGCCCCGGCGGCATCGACGGCGACTTCGGTCCGCTGACGCAGGCATCGGTCGAGGCGTTTCAAGGATGGGGCGGCGTGACGCAAGACGGCATCGTCGGCGATCAGACGTGGGCCGTTTCGTTGCACGCGCTCAGCGCGACGCTGGAGTCGGCCGTCGGCCTGCAATACGTGATCGGATAAGCTCGATCTCGGGCGAGCCTGCTCTGGCAGGTTTGCGGGACCCGCAATCTCCACCGGTAGGGATGGCCGACGGAATGCTCTTTCTGAGCCGTGCGGGAGCCGATAGCGCGTTCGCCGAGGAGATCGGACGGATATTGGAGGCCGCAGGCTTCGCGGTGACGCTCCAGCAGTGGGACTTCGCGAATCGCAACTTCATGGAGCGCATACACGCCTCGCTGACGAGCGGCATGCGCGTCGTAGCATTGCTCTCGCCCGACTATCTCAAGACGGATTACTGCTCCGCCGAGTGGCAGAATACTCTGGCCGGCGATCCGCTCAACACCAAGGGCCGCCTGATCGTGCTGCGGGTCGGCGAATGCGAGCCGGTCGGGCTGTTGGCCGGTATCGCCTATTGGGACCTCGTCCCGATGCGCGACAACCGGCCGCTCCTCCAGGACGTGCTGCTCGCCGCGGTGCGCGAGGGGCGCGGTGACGCGGCGCCGGCCGCAGCCCCGTACTGGCGCGCGCCGCGCACGATCCTCGACCCCGAAGCGATTCGCCCGACGCCGACCTTCACGGGTCGCGAGCCGGAACTCGCCGCGCTCGCCGCCGCATTGGCCGACGACCCGGTCGCCGTCGTGCACGGCCTCGGCGGAATGGGCAAATCGGCGCTTGCCCGCGAGTACGCCTGGCGTCAACGCGACGGCTATGCCGTCGTGTGGTGGCTCAACGCGCAGACGGAGAGCGGGATCGTCGACGGGCTGTTGCGGCTAGGAGCGCTGTTCGTCCGCGGGCTCGATCAGCTCGCCGACCGCCGCGCCGCGGCGCTCCAGGTCATCACGACCGTGCTGAGCGGTTTCGAAAGACCGGTGCTGTTGGTGTTCGACAACCTCGAGAGCGAGGAGTTGCTGCGCACGTGGCGGCCGCGGACGGCGTGCCGGCTGCTCGTGACGACGCGCGACGCCGCATGGGGCGACAACGTCGCGGCCGTCGCGTTGCAGACCTGGCACGCGGACGAGGCGGTCGCGTATCTGCGTCACAACAGCGGACGCGCCGACCTCGACGTCGCCTCCGCCGGCGCGCTCGCCGAGGCGCTCGGATACCTGCCGCTCGCGCTCGCCCACGCCGCCGCCTATCTGCGCGGAAACCGGACGGTCACGCCGCGTCGCTATCTGGAGCGCCTCGCCGACCACCTCGCGGCGGCGCCGCGGAACGCCGAGTATCCGCGCTCGGTATTCGCGACGTTTCAGGCCGCCGTCACAGAGGCCGAGCGTCAGGCCCCGGGCGCAGCGGCGCTGCTGTGTCTTGCATCGTGGTTCGGGCCCGATGCGATCCCCGACGAACTCTTGCGCGGCGCGCCGGAAGCCGATCGCCCGGCATTTGTCGCCGTCACTGCCCGACGGCGTCGCGGCGCTCGACCTGCGCGCCGCGCTCGCCGATGGCGGAGCCGTCGACGAGGCGCTGGGGGCGCTCGACCGCGCGTCCCTGCTGACGTTTTCCGTCGAAGCCGCGACCTACGACATCCACCGTCTGGTGCAGCGTGCCGGCCGCGACCTATCGGCAGCGGAGGCGCAGACCTGGGCGGAATGTGCCGTCGCCGCCGCCGATGCGGCGTTTCCGGCGGTTGCATTCGCGACGTGGCCGCAGTGCGAGCGTCTCCAGGCGCACGCGCGGGCCGCACTCGACGCGCTTCCGCCGGACAGCGCGTTTCCGCCGGCCGGTGCGCTCGCCGAACGCTGCGGGACGTATCTGAACCAACGCGCCGCGTTCGTCGTCGCACAGGCGCTGCTCGAGCGGTCCGTCGCCATCCGCGAACGCGCGCTCGGCCACGACCACCCAAACGTCGCGCGCAGCCTCACGAGCCTCGCGAACGCCCACGCCGAACTGGGACGGCTCGTCGAGGCCGAACGGCTGCACGCGCGCGCCGTGGCGATCTGCGAACGCGCGCTCGGACGGGACCACCTCGACGTGGCGGCGCCGCTCAGTAACCTGGCCGGCATCTCGTACGACCTCGGGCGCTTCGTCGACGCGGCGCGCCTCTACGAACGAGCGGCCGGCATCTACGAACGGGCGCTGGGGCCCGACCACGAACACGTCGGCGCCGCCCTGAACAACCTCGCTTCGATCTACTGCAATCAGGGCCGGTTCGCCGAGGCCGAACCGCTCTGCTTGCGGGCGATCGCCATCTGGCAAACGGCGCTCGGCCCGGATCATCCGCACCTCGCGCTGCCGCTCAATAATCTGGGATATATGTACATCGCGCAGCGGCGCTACGCGGAGTCCGAAGCGTGCTACACGCGCTCGCTGCGGATCCGCGAGGCGGCGATCGGGCCCGACCATCCCGGCACCGCGACGAGCCTGCACGGCCTGGCCGACCTCTACGTCGCCGCGGGCCGATACGCGGAGGCCGAGCCGCTCCTGCACCGCGCGCGCGAGGTGCGCGAGAAGACGCTCGGCGCCGACCATTCGCACGTCGCGGCATGCCTTGCGTCGCTGGCGAGCGCGTACGTTGGACTGGGACGCGCCGCCGAGGCCCAGACGCTCGCCGAGCGCGCGCTCGCGCTGCGAGAACGCGCGCACGACCCCGAGCATCCGCTGGTCGCCGCGAGCCTCACGAACCTGGCCGCGGTCTACGAGACGCAGGGTCGCAACGCCGACGCGCAACCGCTGCTCGCGCGCGCGTTGACGATTCAAACCAAGGCGTTGGGCCGCGAGCACCCCACGACGCAAGCCACGGCGTCGTCGTTGGAGCGGCTCGCGGCGCGGGCATAGCGCGTTGGGCGGCTGTCCTTAGGTCGCGTCCATCACGAAGTGGAACGCGTTGTCCTCGAGCGAGCCGTCGGTGCGCTCGTACATGCGGACCTGGATCTTCACTTCACCATCGCTACCGCATTTGATGTAGTCGTAGTCGTTCGCGATCGCGAGGTGGCCGTTGATGCCGGACGGGGTCACCATGAGCGCCGGGCACGTCTTGAAGGTGCCGGACGGGAAGTCGATCGTGTATTCGCCCGTGCCGTCGTGGCTGACGGCGTAGCCGGTTCCGGCGACGATGCTGCCGGTGCTGCTGACGATCCCAGCGTGGGCGGTGGGCTTCTTCTTGGCGTCGTCGATGCCGGGCATGATGATCCGCGCCGACGCGAAGGCGGAGAGGGCGAAGACGAGCGCCGCCGTGAGGCTGATGAGGGATTTGCTGTGCATGGACGTTTCCTCCAGGGGTGCCGCCTGAGCGGCTGGTGCTATGCACGCAGCGTAGCGGCCGCCCCGTCCCAAATCGTCCGGCCCCTACCAGGCCCTCTTCGGCCACTCGCCCGCTTGCGCGGCGAGCATCGCACGGTGCCAGGGAAGCGCGGCGAACGCCGCGCGCTGCGCCTCGTCGAGATGCACGAGGTACGCCTCGTACAGCGCGATCGCGCGTTTCAAGGCCTCGGTCGCCGCAACGTCGTCGCCGCAGGCGTGAAACGCAAATGCCGCACACCACTGCGAACGCTGCGGCCAATGCAGAAAGACGGACCGCAGCGGTTCTTCCGTGGGGATGCGGCGCGCGTGCTCGAGCGCCCGTTCGCACTGGCCGGATTCCGCCAAGAACGCCGCCGCCAGCGCACCGTCACGGGACGCCGCAAGCGTGCTCGAGGTGATCCCGCGAAGGGCGGCCGCCCGTTCGGCATGCTCGATCGCGGCCGGAACGTCACCGGCGAGGTATTCCGCTTCGGCCAGATTGTGCAGCGCGTCCGCGCGTTCGACCACGTTACCGGCGGCTTCGAGTTGCGCCACGACGTCGCGTCCGATGGCGATGGCGCGCCCGACGTTCCCGGCGAGCGCCACCGGAACGATGGCTTCGCAGCGAGCATGCGCGGAGAAGAAGGGCGCGCCCCCCGCAAACAGATCGGCGATCCGCTCGGCGGTCGATGCGGCGTAGTCGGGATCACCCAATTTGAGGCGGATTCCCGCTACGTTGAGTTCGATCACGGCAAGGGCGGGCAACAGGTTCCATTCGCGACAGATCTCGGCGGCCTGCTCGAGGATCGGCAACGCGGCGAGAGCGTTTGGGCGCCACACGATCGGCCATGCCGTTTGGCCGAGCGCCTCCGCTTCGCCGCGACGGTCGCCGGCTTTGATCGCGAGTTCGAGCCAGCGCGCGTTCCATCTCTCGGCGCCTTCGAGGTCGAGCAAATCCTGCGCGTTGACGCTGGCGTTGATCGCCGCGCGAACGGCGGCTTCATAGTCGCCGCACGCCTCCGCGGCCGCTAGGGCTTCCTCCGACACGCGCCGGGAGCGATCGACCTCGCCCGCCAGAAACAGCGTCCGCGCCAACGATGCGAGCGCTTTCGCGACGCCCACGCGATCGCCGATCGCGCGGTACGACTCGAGCGCGCGTTCGCCCATTCGCACGACGTGCGCGACGTTGAGGCCGAGCGAATAGAACATGCTCTCGGTCAAGTCCGCATGAGCCTGCCACACCAGGCTGCCCGAGCGGCGAGCGCGCTCGCGCAGCTCCGCGATCGGCGCCTGGGCTTCGTCGCTCCCCTCAAAATCCTCGAAGGCCAGGCGCGCGCGCCGCATCAACACCGTGCAGCGCAAGTCCTCGTCGTCCAGTTCGCCGGCGATCGCCCAGAGTGCGGCCAGATCGTCGCGCTCCGCCGCGGCGTTCGCGGAGCGTTCGTTGATGCGACGACGGAGTTGCAGCAGGCTCGCGGTCGCCGCACGGTCGCCGGCCAGCGGCAGCGCACGGTCGACGTGCCGCCGCGCGTCGTCGAGCGCGCCGACGTTGAGCGCGTACTGCGCGGCGACCGCATATTGCGCGGAGGCCTCCTCGCGCCGCTCGGCCGTTTCCAAATGGCGCGCGATCTGCCAGGCGAACTCGCGGGCCCGTTCGGGATAGATCTCCTGCAGCGCGCGCGCCATGCGGCGGCTGCGTTCGCGCAGGCGGCCGGGCTCGGCGAGTTGTGCGATCGCCTGCTGCACGAGGTGATGCCCGAACGCATAGGGCAGCACGCCGCGCCCGGTAGTCTCCTGGACGACGCGCTTGTCCAACAGTTCGTCGAGCGCGATCGAGACCTGGGCATCGCTGTAGCCGGCCACGTCTCGGATGACTTCGGCCGAAAAGCGCTGCCCCGCGAGCGCAGCGATCTCGGCGACCGTCTGCGTCGCCTCGGCGAGGCCGGCGAAGCGCGCTTGCACGAGCGAGGCGATCGTCGGCGGAACGTCAACGCCCGACTGCGGCGCCGCCAGCAGTTGCGTCAGAAAGAGCGGATTCCCGCCCGAGCGCTCGTGTATCGCCGCCGCAAAGCCGGCAAGTGAGCCCGGGATCGGTGTCCCGGCATCTTCGATGATGCGAGCGACGACGCCGGCCTCGAGACGAAGGACGGAGAGCGACGAGGCGCCGCCCGCCGATTCAGTTTCGCGCTGCATGCGCCGCAGCGGATGACGCGCGACGACCTCGTCGTCGCGGAACGTGACGAGAAATAGGACGCGCGCACCCGCGGCACGCCGCGCGAGAAACGTCAGCGCGTCAAACGTCGCCTGACTCGCCCAGTGCAGGTCCTCGAGCACGACGAGCAAAGGCCGCGGACGGGCGAGTTCGACGATCGCGCGGGTGAGCGCCTCGAACAGGCGCATCCGTTGCTCGTCCGCGCGGAGGGTCGGCAGTTCCGGCAGCGACCCGATGCGCTGCGGCAACTCGGGCAGCAGCGCCGCCAGCGCGGCCAGCCACGTCGGCCCGATCTCCAGCGCCGTGACGAGCGGCAGTTGCGCGCGCAGGGCCTCGACCAGGCTCTGATACGGGAACGATTCGGGCGCTCCGGTCGCCCCGTACAGCGCGCGTCCGCCGCCTTCTTCGACAACCTGGATGAACTCGCGGACGAGGCGCGACTTTCCGATCCCGGGCTCTCCCCCGATGAAGACCACGCTGCCCCGTCGCTGCTTCGCGCGGTTCCAGGCTTCGGCGAGCCGCTCCATCTCACGGTGCCGGCCCGCGAACGGGAGCGGCAGGTCGCGTTCCGGCGCGGTCCGCACCGAGGCGCCGGGAGCGTCCTCGTCGCACTCCTGTTCCGCCCCGGCGACGGCGCGCTCCGCGGCGGCGGCGGTCTCCGGCATCGGATCGACGCCCATCTCGTCGCGCAACCGCGCCGCGAACCGGCGATATTCGCTGAGGGCGCCGGCGGCGTCGCCCGACTCGTAGCGCAATCCGATGATGCGCCGGACGATGTCTTCCCGCCACGGATCCATCTCGAGAATTCGCCGCGCGATCTCGATCGAGCGCACGAGATCGCCGCGCTTACGGGTCTCCGCAACGAGCCGCGTCAAATCGCCGACGTAGATGTTCCTCAACCGCTCGCGAATTCCGTAGATCCACTCGTCGTAGAGTTGCGGGAGCAGGTCGCCGCGATAGTATTCGACGGCCTCGTCGAGTCGCGACCCGTCCTTCGATGCGTCCAGGAACGCGTCGACGTCGAGCCACAGATCGATGCTACCGTTCCACGACAGCGTCTCGGTATCGATCGTGAGGAAGTCGTGGGCCGGTTGCGGCAAGACGTGCAGTAGTTCGTTGATGGTCGAACGCAGGCGCGCGCGCGCGACGGTCTCTTCCTCGTCGGGCCACACCAAGAACGCCAGATGGTCGCGCGACACCGGGGCAGTCCGATGCAGCAGCAGGTAGGCGAGGACTTGCAGCGTTTTGCGGGGCGTCGCCAGGCGGAAGCCGGCGCCGTCGACCTTCACCGCGAGTTGCCCGAGGAGGCGGAACTCGAGTGAGCGGCGCTCGGTCGGCGGATCAGCAGCGGCCACGACCCGGTTCGCTGCCGTTTGGCGGGTCTTGCTCGTTGGGCGACCTCGCGACGGGTGAGGGCAAGCCGACCTTCTCCTCGTTCGTGCCGGGTTCCCGGAGTCGCGTCGGGAGCGCCGTGGACCGCAGACGGATCGCGATGAAATCCCAGAGGTCGTGCAGACTGGCGGACGCGATGCGGCGATCGCTCGTTGGTTCGTCGAACGGACCCGCGCCACGTCCCCCCGCGCGCCGACGGCTCGCGCCAGATGCGTACGACGAACACATGCTGCTCTCGCTCGGCCATGGAGGAGATCAGTCTAGCAGGGTGCGCGTCCGACTCGTCCGGGTTGGCGGCGCCCCGCCGGGCTACGGGCTGATGGCCACGCTCGAGATGTTGATGATGCCGGTCGCCTGCGTGATCCGGGCGATGCGGCTGCGGGTCCCGCCCTTGTACGACGCGATCGTGTTGTCGATGGTGTCCGTCACGTACCAGCGCTTCATGGCGTCGACGGCGACGTGTGGGCGGCCGCGTGCGCCATCACGAGCGATGCGGCGAGATCGGGACAGCGATGCCCAGGAACGTAGTCGGTGACGACCGACGGGTCGTCGGTCTGGAATGCTCCGACGTAAACGCGCTGGGCCGCGTCGACGGCGATCGAAAGGCCCTGCGTGGCGAAGTCCGCACTGTCGGCCGGCGCGCTGTACAGCCTGTCGACGAATTGGCCACCGACGAAGTGTTCGCCGACGTCGGCGCGCTCCACCGGACCGCTCGGTACGGCGACGCACGACGTTGCGTTGGCGAAGTCGTACAACGTCGCACCAGCGTAGTGGAACGCTCCAGACCTCGTTCGCGTCGACCACGATCTGCGTGACCGCCTGACTGTGACCCGTCGGGTAGACGACGACCGGC
The DNA here is from genome assembly GCA_963743605.1 of Vulcanimicrobiota bacterium. GTDB lineage: Bacteria > Vulcanimicrobiota > Vulcanimicrobiia > Vulcanimicrobiales > Vulcanimicrobiaceae > CAVUQJ01. The sequence goes on from CAVUQJ010000013.1 coordinate 36,782, forward strand.
TTCTTCGAACCGGCCGCAAAGAACGTGACGCCGCCGCCGTTGTCGCCGACGAAGAGATTTCCCTTATGATCGACGGCCGCGTAGGTCGGTAGCACGGTGCCCGAACCGAAGTTACCGCCGATATAGGCCGCGATCGGTTTCTTCGCCTTACCCTGCTTGGTGGCTCCGGCTTTGTACTCGAGCACGTTACCGCTGCAGTATTGAACGACGTAAAAGTTGCCGGTCGGCCCGGTGGCGAGCGACGTGCTCGAGCACGGAACGCCGGAGAATTGTTCCGCGGCGGCCACGACGCCGGAACCGAGCGGTTGCCCGAAGACGGCAAACGCACCCTGAGGCGCTTCATCGACGAAGTACGCCTCGCCGTTCGGCCCGAACGCGTCCGGGCTCGCGACGCCGTCGGCCGCCGTCGTCTCGAGGAGCGCGAGATCGGGGAGCTGATAGCGTGCGAACTCGCCTGTGTAGATGCCGGGAGAACCCGTGTTGTACACGTAGAGGTACTGAGACGCCGCCGCCTCGGCGCGCAGCGCGTGCAACGACGCGAGGCTTGCAACGACCGCGCAGGCAAACGAGAATATCCGGTACTGCATGGCCCTCATTCGTGGCGCTCCGGGCCCATCCCCGGCCATACTGGGCAAGCGGTCGGCACGTGAGGCAGCGCGAAGCAACGCGGTACCGCCCGGCAATGCCGAGCATGCAAGGTGAGGTGAGTGCGATGGCAACGGAACTGCAGCGGCGACCCATCACGGTCGAGGAATACCACCGGATGGTCGAGGCGGGGATCCTCCCCGAGGGCGAGCGCGTGGAACTCCTGCGCGGCGACCTGGTCTGGAAGGTGACGATCGGCAACCGGCACCGGGCCTGCGTCATGCGGCTGAACCGGATGCTCGTGCTCGCGTTTCACGATCGGGCCGCCGTGCAGGTCGAGAACCCGGTCGTCGTGCTCGACGACTCCGAGCCCGAGCCGGACCTCGCGTTGCTCGCGATCAACGACGGATCGATCGGCGGCAAGCGACACGCCTATCCGGCCGACGTTTTCGGGCTCATCGAGGTCGCGGACTCATCGCGGGATCGCGACACCGCCTTCAAGCGACGGCTCTATGCCGAAGCCGGAATCCGCGAGTATTGGATCGTCGACTTGGTCGACAACGTCATCCTCGTCAACCGCGATCCCGACCAAGCCGAGCGTCGGTATCGCACGACCACGGTGGCCCGCATCGGCGAAACCGTCGCGTTCGAGGCGTTTGCCGCGGACCGGCTCAGCGTCGACGAAATTCTCGGCGCCGGTTAGCGGGCACCGGACCTGGAGCGCCGTAGCAGAGACAACCCTACTTGAGGTTCTCCTTGATGAGCTCTTGCATGTCAACGCCGCGTTTCACGGGATACAAAAGGCTCCAGACGATGCGCAGATTCGTTTGCGGCGAGAACAGCGGCTTTTGAACGAACGAATAGTAGAGAATGCCGATCTGCATCGTCTGACCGCCCAACTTAAAGGTCTTCGAACCGCCGCCGCCGATGGGAACGGCCCACTTCTGGTCGCCTAGTGCCGTGAAGTTGGCGGTGATGATCGGCGCGGTCGTCAGCGCCCAGCCGCCCGGCATGTTGTAGTTGATGAAGGGCTGATACAGTCCGGTGCTCACCGGCGGCCGGCTCGACTGCCCCGCGAACGACCACAGCTGCGTCACGAGCAGCCCGACCACCCAGCGCCCCGGCATCACTAAGCCCACCGCTGCGGGCCCGGCGGACCACTTCCCGCTTCCCAGCGTGTCCGGCGTCGCGCTCGGAACCTGGAACAGCGGGCCCGCGCCCCAGATGAGCGCTCCCGGTTTGGTTTTAGGCGCGAAAAACAGTTGCTGCTGAATGTCGCTGATTCCGAAGATCGACCCACAGCCATATGCCGACGCGCAGGCCGTAGGCGGAGCCGACGATGGATTGTTCACAACCGGGAAGATCGTCCGCGCGATCAGCGTCATGTTCTTGCTCAGCATGATGGGGACGACGGGCTGGAAGTTCATATTGTATTGATAGCGCGCATATGGTCCGAGCCCGTAATTGAAGTTGTTTTGAAACGGAAGAATCGTGATGTTGCCGACCGGGTTTTGAGACGCCTTGACGATGGCTTCCTGAAGCGCGGCTTGCTGCTGCGGCGTCAAGGAGTTCAAGTCGAACCCGCCGGCGGCCAGGTGCTCCTGGGGCGCCCGGCGCGGTCGCAGCGGGCGCCGGCGAGGCGGAAATCGGCGGCGCGGGCGCTGGTGACGCTCCAGGCGCTTCCTGCGCCATGGCTGGATTCCCGAGCATGAGGCTGGAGAGGGCGGCGAGTCGCACCGCGGCCGCACGCCGACCATATGACTGGGTCATGCCGAATCGTCCTTGCTGAGCGGCAGAAGAGCGTACTACTGAGCCGGCACCACCGGCGGCGGTTCCCAGGTGCCGTCGACGATGCTCGGCGGCGTTTCCTTCGGCCAATACAATCGCATGATGAGGTTGAACTTGGCGGCAGGAGCCGGGAGCCAGTTTGCCTGCTTTGCAGCTCCAGGGTTCCGGTGCTGGATGGAGATGTCGAGCGATCCGTCCGCATTGTAGTGAAAGTGATCCCGCGTGCTCACCGTGTACTTGTCGAGCTCGTTGGCGTAGAAGAATTGCTTCGAGTTATACAGGGTCATCGACCAAAACGCATTGACCGGCGGCAGACCACCCCGCGCGAAGTGCATCACATAGGGCTTCGTCCCGTCGAATGGGGCTGCCGAAGCCGGGTACACGGCGTCCTCTGCCAGGTTGGCGCCTAAGCCGATGAGGCTTACCATGGAACGGAGCAGATAATTCGTTCCGTAACGCCCCAGGTTAGTGATGACCGACCAGCCGTTCACGAGCTTACCGGCCTTGGGCAGGTGGGCCCTCATCTCGGCGATCGCCGGCTGCGACGCGCCATCCATCGCTTTGCGAACGAGTGGGTCCAGCTTGTCGGGGTGGAAGTCCTGCCCGGGAACGATGCCGATCTGTGCCAGTTTGCGGACGATTGCGTCGTCGCCGTGAAGCGGCGGATTTTCCTTGAGCAAACTCGCGAAGAGCGTGAAGAATGCGACGCCGGTCATCTCGTTGACTTGCTGGCCGGGGCCGGTCTTCATATCGACGGCCGGATCTACTCGGCCGGGGGACGGCGTATACGGCTTTCCGAATGCGTGCAGCGGGACCAACTTTATGCCGTCTTCGACGGCATGCGCCGCGGCAATGTCGGCCTTGGTGCCGGTACAGTACACGCGCCCGATCATCCAAACGATCGCGGTCGCCGATTTGTACTGGGTTATCCCGGCGGGGAGCCGGCCCTTCCAGCGAGGTCCGGTAATCGCGTAGGTCTGAGCGCCGGTCCCGGTCGTACGCTTGCCCGGCGACTGGAAGACGTTCGTCCACCCGTCGAGCAGCGGGAAGAGCGCGTAGCGCTCACCCATTGCCGGAAGACTCAGCACCATCGGTTCCTTGGTAACGTCCATCCAAGCGATGACGTAAAACGTATCGGCGTTCGGCGCGACGACGTCCTGAAACTCAGGCGTGGGATACGCGCGCATGATGGCTAGCTGGCCCAACGGTGCGCGCGAGGCGCCGGCGGTCGCGACGTTCGTGGCGATGCGACGGGTCATCTCCATCGTCACGAGGGGATAAGCGTAGATGTACGCTGCCGTCGCGAGCTGCTTTGCTTGGTCGGCGCTGAGCGCCGGGTTCTGCGTCTGTGCCCCGGACGAGCTCGCGCAACACAAGAACGCCGCAAGCAATGCCGTTGCAGCGTACGGTCGTGGTCCGCGCTGCGACGGCGCTGCCGCTGAACCGGCCGATCTGCCCGCGTCACCGTTTCACCCTCTCAAGAATTGTTTGCGAATGTTAGCACTACGAAGAAAGGCAAAACAACCATGTGCCAGGGGGTGCCTCGGTAGTGACGGCTCGTCGCCGTCGGTTGGGTCTCGGCCGCTCGGCGCTCAGGCTTCCTTAATGGCCGCGCGATCGTTCGCCTATCTGCGCTTCCTTCCGGACGCGCTTGGAAACCTCGCGGAGATCGAGCGCATGCGCGGCAGGCTCGAAGCCGCCGAGGTGCTACAGCGCGAGAACCTCGCGTTGCCGCGCGACTCCGGCGACCGCTACGGCATGGTCGTCGCGTTTGCGCATCTCGGCGAGATCGCCGCCGCGGCGAGCGATCCGCGTCGCGCCGCCGCGCTCTCTACGGCGAGAGCGTGCGCGTCAACGTGACCGTCGGACACCGTGAGCTGAACGCCGGTTGTCTGGAACGCCTCGCGCGCCTCGCGGATTCCGACGGTGAAGACGAGCGCGCGCTACGCCTTTACACGGCGGCCGAATTGGAGCCCAAGCGGATCTCCACGCCGGGGCCCGCCGACGAAGCCGAAAGAGTTTGTCTCGCAATGGCCGCGTTGCGTAACCGCGTCTCGCCCGAGGTCGCGGCGCGCGCGTCGGCCATGGCGACTGCAAGATCGATCGAGGAACTCATCGCCGACGAGCTGGCCCTCGGTGCCGAACATGCGTAAGATGTTGGCGGTTGTCTTCGTTACGCGCGGGGTGGTGGAGCCGGGGAGCGAAGCCGAATCCACCGCCCGCGCGAGCACCCTCCGGCGTTCGTCGAATGACGAGCGCTCGAGGGCTCCGCATCACGGTCGCCGCAAAGTCTGAAGAAGTTCTGAAGGTCCGCCTAGTCGCAGGCGGGAGCTATTCTGGGTCTCGGTCGCGTGCGATTGCTCGAGCTTCGCGCAGCGCTTCCAACTCGACGAGCCCGGCCTCGTCTTTGGGCCGGCCCGCAGCGCGCTTCGCGGCTATCAGGCCGTCGATGCTCAGAACCCGCAGGGTGCGGCCCTCGACCTGGATCGCGTCCGCCAGGCGTACGATCTCCGAGTAACCGCCAACGCCCTTGACCGTTGCCAACAGATCGACGTCGCCGGCCGCCGTCTCGAGCGTCAATATTTCACTCGTCATCAGCGTTTGCGCGTCGAACACGAATGGCAATCCAGCGGGGAAGCCGCGGGGTCGCGGCGCAAACGGGCTTAGAGCGTCCGCGAGCCGCGCGACGTTTTCGCGCGTGCGTTCGTAAGCGAGATCGAGATCGAAGGTCGTATACGACGAGCCGTGGAGTTGCAGTGCGAAGCCGCCTACGACGACAAATTGCACGTCGGCGACGACGAGAGCGGAAACAACGTCGCGGAGGTCAGCCGTCGCTCGTATTCCGCCCGCCGGCGCGCAGCGCGCCGGCGAGCGCCTGCGCCCGAGCGGCGCGCTCCAGTCGCTCTTCCGGCGTGCTCTCGACGGCGCGCAGGATGAGCGTCAAGTCGATCCCGTAGTCGCGAGCGCGCGCCAGCGCCGTCCCCGGTGCGGGATCGAGGATCCGACGGCGGGCCTCGGCGCTCAACTGCATCTATGATGGTAGTGCGGGGACTCCGCCGCGACGCCCTGCAACGTTCGCCGCGTAGCGATCGTCTCAGTTCGGTCCCGGGCCCCCCGCGACGGCGATCGGCGCCGAGTAGCCTTGCAGCCCGCGGGTGATCACCTCGTCCACCTTCCCGGTCGCGACGTCGATCCGGCTGATGCCCTGACGGCGCAGATCGGCGACGTACAGGTGTCGCCAGCCCTGGTCGAAGCGGATGGCGCGTGCCGCGGTGCCGCGTGCGAACGCGAGCTTGCAGTCCGTCAACGCGTTGCAGCGATAGATGCCGCTGCTCTTGTCGGGCGAGAGGTCGACGTAATAGAGGTCGTCGTTGCCGTCGAAGGCGAGCCACAGCGGCGACCCGGGGATGTTCAGCGGCAACGCGCTGCCGGCGCAGCCTGTTGAACTCGTCGACGCGGACGGTGCCCTTGCCGTCGTTCAGCGTCACGCTCCAGTAGCAGTTGCCGCGCGAGTCGAACGCGAGGCCGTTGCCCTGCATCGCCTGCGGATCGGTTACGTAGTACGGCGTCGTCGAGCCGGCGGGGAAGACGGTGATCGTGTTGCCGCCGCCTACGGCGATGGTGCCCGCGTGGACGGCCATGTCGAATCCGACGTTCACGCCGGTCAGCGTGGAGATCCGCCGCTTCATGCCGGGGGAATAGACCGCGACCTCGCCCGTCGCCCCGTCGCTCACGTAGACGTTGCCCTGCGGGTCGCTGACGAGCGCGCTCGGCTGTTCGAGGCCCTGCTGCGTCGTTCGCACCGGCTTGCCGCCGGCGGTGAAGACGAAGCACCGGGGCTCGAGCGTACACGCGTAGACGAATCCCTGGGACGAGTCCCGCGCAATTGCGGCGTGCGACGCCGTCTGCGATACGGGGCCGGGCAGGGTCGAGGCGGCCGCCGAGCAGCCGGCGACCAGCGCGGCGAGGATCGTCGGCGATAAGCGCGACAGCGCGTTCATGGGAGTTCCTTCCATTGGTGGCGGGACCGTCTCGAAGCGGCGGCCGTCCGGACGAGTGTGCTTGAACGCATCGTGCCACGACCGAGGCCGCACCGCCACCGACACTAGCCTTTACAGTCGGCTCCATACGGTGGCGTAGGGCGGGTCGCCGGGCCGGGCGCATGGACCGCCCTGCGGTTTCGTATTATCTGAAAGCGCCGCGCCGCGCGGCACGACGCACGAATTCTGGGAACGGGCGCGGATTTAGGGCGGCTGAACCGGCAGGAGCGCGCCCGCTCCGCTCCAACGTCCTAGGTCCCGCGCACGTCTTCTCGACGGGCCCCCGGCGCCGGGTGCTTCGATCTTTCAGAGAGGATCTTCCCCATGAGACCTGTCGAACGACACGCATTGGCGTCGTTCTTCGCCGTCGCGGCGTTTGCCGCGGGCACGGCGCTCGCCGGAGCGAGTACGCTCGTCGCGGCGGTCCCGCAAGCCGTCACCATGCACGATCTCGGCCATGCGTCCGCAAACGTGAAAGTCCACCTTGCGGTCGTCATGCACTACCGCAACGAAGCGCAACTCGACCAGTTGCTCGATGAACAGGCGGACGAGTCCTCGCCGCTCTTCGAGCGCTTCCTGACCCAGGGTGAGTTTACCGGTTACTTCTCGCCGTCCGCGGCCACGTATTCGCGCACGGTCGCCGCGCTCCGGCACGCCGGCTTCACGGTGACGGCGACGTGGCCGAACCGCACCGTCGTCGACGTGACCGCGTCGGCCCCGGTCGTCAATCGCTACTTCCAGACCGACATCCATCGCGTCTCGGTCCCCGGAGACGGCATCCGCTACGCCAACGCACGGCCTGCCTTCATGCCGCTGGAGCTGCGGGGCGCGGTGTTCGCGATTCTCGGTTTCGACGACATCCAGTGGGCGCGTCCGCAGCACGTGGTCGGGCCGCGCAACACGGGCCACGGGATCGGCGACACGCAGATCGGCGCGCCGCTGCGCGGGCCGAACGGCAGCTTCGGCCCGCTCGCCTTCGCGCAAGGGTACGACTTCCCGGTGCAGCACCAGATCGCTGGAAAGCCGTCCGGTACGACCTACGACGGCACGGGACAGATCGCCGGCATCGAGATTCCCGGCGACCCCACCGATAGCGACCTCAACAAGTTCCTGAGCGAGTTCAAGGTGACGCGTACCGGCACGACCAACCGCGTCCCCGTCGACGGCGGCCCGCAGGATCCATCATTCGACACGCTCCTCGAAGCGGCACTCGACTACGAGACGATCTCGAGCCTCGCACCCGGCGCGACCGTCGATATCTTCGAGTTCCCGGGCTTCGACAATCAGGAGGTCCTCGACGGCTATCAGGCGGCTGTCAACCAAAACCCGCAACCGCAGTCGGTCAACTCGAGCTTCGGCGCGTGCGAGACCGCGAACATCTTCAACCCGCAGTCGATCGCGCAGATCTTCAAGCAGGGCGCTGCGGAAGGCATGGTCTTCCACGCATCGTCCGGTGATTCGGGCACGTTCACGTACGGTTGTTCGAGCAGCGTCTCCGTCTTGACGCCGGCCGACACGCCGTTTACGACCGCGATCGGCGGCACCGCGCTGACCGTCGACGCGAACGGCAACTACACCTCGGAAATCTACTGGAACTCCAGCGGCGGCGCCGGGGGCGGCGGCGTCTCGAAGATCTTCAAGCTGCCAAAGTGGCAGCGGCACGTGAAGAACATCACCAAGGGCGGCCGCAACGAGCCCGACATCTCGTTCGACGCGGCGCCGAACACGGGCATCGACATGGTCTTCGAAGGTGAGTTCCTCACCGTCGGCGGCACGTCGCTCGCGTCGCCGATCTTCGGCGCGTGCACGGTCGAGCTCGAGCAGGTCTTGGGCAAGCGCATCAAGCCGCTCGACAAGATGCTGTACAACCACTGGCGTCGGTTCGGGTACTCGTCGGGCAGCACGACCTACGCCCACGACATCACGGGCGGCGAGGCGTTCGGCATCCTGAAGCCCGGGCCCGGCTACGATCTCGCCACGGGGATCGGATCGCTCGACTGCTTCACCGGCGGCCAGAAGTACCTCTAGTCACACATTAAAGTTACGACCGCATAAAGGCGGCGGGACCGGAACGTCCGGTCCCGCCGCTTTCGTTTGCTGGGCAGGTTGGAGACGCACGCGCGCGGATGGCCAAGCGTCGCGTTCCTCGCACTTGCGGGTTGCGCGGCGGCGACGTTTGCCGCGCAACCGCGGCGCATAGCACCGCATCCATACCAGCCGTCGTTCGTCACGGCGTCGACGTATTGCGCGCCGGTCGTCTACACGCCGCCGCCGCACGGGTTCTTGTCGTCGACGCCGGCGAACAGCCCGATTCCGTACAACGCCGTGCGGCCCACGCCGTCGCCGGGCGCGAACGTGACCTACGTCTTCGTGCCGGCGCAGCGTCCCGCATCGCCGCCGCCGGTCGTGATCTTTTTCCACGGCGGCGGCTACATCGATTACGCCGATCAGCCGGACTTGACGCAGATACTCCCCCAAATCGCGGAAGCGGCGCGTCTCGTGATCGTGCAGCCGTCGTATTCGCTCGATCCGGCCGAGGTCGCACAGGATCCGCCCGTCGTCGTCAGGGCCGCGGACGACGCCGGCTGCGCGGTCGCGTGGGCGGAACGGAACATCGCCGCGTGGGGCGGCGACCCCAAGCGCATCGTGCTCGCCGGCGACAGCGCGGGCGCGTCGCTCGCCGCCAACGTCGCCCTGCGCAGCGCCTACATCACCGGCGCCGGTGGCTCCGCGCACGATCCTCCGATCACCGGCGTGTTCACGTCCTCGGGACGGTATAACTTCCGCTTTCTGCAGGCGTCCTATGAGAGCACGACCATCGGCGACAGGAGCGGCTTCCCGCCGTACAAGCTCGAGTTGACGTGGCCGAAGTGGTTCGCCGTCCACGGCGACGGCAACGATCCGCTGAGCGCGGTGGGACCGTCGCCGTATCGCTGGCGCCTCTCTTACGAAGAGTGCGACGAAGACGGCGCGTATCGCGACGCGCACGCGTTCGCGCAGGCGATGCAGACCGCGGGCAACGCCGTCGGTCTGTTCGAAGACCGCGATCCGCTCTACACTCCGGGGTCGCACGTCGCACCGTATTGGCACACGCCGGCGCACGACGCCGTCGAACCGCACCTGGCGCCGTACTCGCGTCCCTCGCCGCCGGGCTACTCGGGCCCTCATCACCTGTACGCCCAGCTTGCCGCCTTCGCGTACGGCGCCACGTTCCCGAGCCCGTCGCCGTCGTGGGAGCCCATTAGCACGCGAGCGATCCTCCCTGGTTGGGTCGCGGGTTCGGCGCACAGCGCGCGCTGGCGCGTCGGCGATGCCGGCGTGCGCGACGTCGCGGTCGGCGGCGACGGGACCTTGTGGGTCGTGACGAACCATCGCGTCGGCAGGGGCGACTACGCGATCGCGCAGTTCGGGAACTTCGGCGACGGCAGCGTCGACGACGCCTGTCTGTCGGCGCCGCAGCGGCTCGGCGCGGGCCCGCCGGCGTTCGACGGCGGAGGCGTCCGGCTCGCCGCGGACGCGAGCGGCTTCCCGTGGGTCCTCGACGCCGCGGGCGGTCTCTTCGCGCTCCCCGGCGGACTCGCCGATGCGGGGTACGGCTCGCATTGGGTCGCCGAGAGCGACGGTGTCTTGGGCGCCGACGTTGGCGCCGGCGGCGCGGGTCCGGGGATCCCTCCGGCGCACTGGACGCTCGGCGGGCGGCACGCGCACGACTATCCGATCGGCAGCGTGTGGATCGCGGGGAGCACGCGCGGCGACGTCCTGGTACCGCGACTTCCTCCACGGCGGCTTCGCGCCGGCGCCGGTCCCCACCAGCGGCGCCGTGCGCATCACGGTCGACGCGCGCGGCAACCCGTACGCCGTCGAACGCGCGGGAAGCGCGCTCGCGGAACTCGACCTCAAAAAGCAATCGCTCGGGTGGACCGCGTTCGCGGGCAGAACGAGCGACGCGGGCGCCGGTTCGCTGCTCTGGCGCACGCAGCCGGACGGCACCATACAGTTGTACTCGGGCGGCGCGTGGCTCGGCGCGCCCGGGGCGAGCGGCGACGCGATCGCGTCCGGTCCGACGGGTATACCCTGGGTGGGCGAAGGCCACGCGACGCTGATCACTAAGCACTGAGGGCGCTTCGCGAGGGAGAGACGACATGAGCTTCATCGATCGCAGGGATACCAAGGCCGAGGAAGAGGCGGAGACGCCGCTCGACGAGCGAGAGGCAGCGGCGATGGGGTCGGCAGCGCCCGCGCCCGCTGCGCGACATCAAGGCCGAGGCGCAGACGATTTACGGCGAGGTCGACGGGCCGGAGACCGAAGACCAGTACGACGCGCACCACGCGGGATCCGGACGAGCACCTCTAGCGCATAGCGCTCCGGTACGCACCGCGAGCGCCGGACCTGGGCACTGACGCCCGCGTGGAGGCTTGGTCGATCGCGCGGGCGGTCTACGCGCTGCTCGCGGTGGCGGCGGTGCTCGCCGCGTTGCGGGTCGTGCTTGCGCGCTTCGGCGGCGCGCGGTTGCGGTTCGGCCGTGGGCGGATCGTCGAACTCGTCGACGCGATCGCGCTCCCGCACGACGCCGCGGTCGCGGTCGTGCGGGTCGGGCGCGAGCGCCACGTCGTCGCCATCGGGCGCGGTGCGGTCGCGCCGCTCGGGACCATCGCGGCGGACGACGCGGCGCGCGAAGGCTGAGACGTTGCGCTTTCGCTTCCGCCTGCAGGCGTTGCTCGAGCGCGCGTGCGCGCGCGAAACGGTCGCGCGCGCAACCCTGATCGCCGCGCGGCACAGCCACGACGAGCGCGGCGCGCGCGCCGGCACCATTGCCGCCGCGCCGCTCCCCATCGCGCGGGATCCTCGACGACGACGCGGTCGTGCGGCGGCTGCGCCTGCAGGCGAGCGCGGCGCGGGTCGCCGCCGCGCAGGCAGACTACGACGCGGCGGCGCGCGAGCGCCGGGCGTTGGAGCGGTTGCGCGAGCGCCGGCGCGCGGAGTTCGAGGCGGCCCGCGAGCGCGCCGAACAGGACGAACTCGACGAGCTCAACAACTGGCGCACGGGATGAGTGCGATCACCGACGTCCCCGGAATCCTCGTCGGCCAGGTCGAGGATGCGCAAGCGCTGACCGGCTGCACGGTCGTGCTCGCGCCCGAGGGCGCCGTCGCAGGCGTCGACGTGCGCGGTTCGGCGCCGGGGACGCGCGAGAGTTTTCTGCTCTCGCCGGTCGCGTTGATCGAGCGCGTCCACGCGATCTGTCTGTGCGGCGGAAGCGCGTTCGGGCTGGACGCCGCGTGCGGCGTCGTCGACGTCCTCGAAGCGCAGGGCATCGGCTTCACCGTCGGTCACTGGTGCATCCCGATCGTGCCCGCGGCCGTCATCTTCGACCTCGGCATCGGCGACGGCCGCGTGCGGCCGGATCGCGCGATGGGAGCCGCGGCGGCGCGCGCGGCCGCGCCCGGAATGGTCGCGGAGGGGAACGCCGGCGCCGGTTGCGGGGCGACCGTCGGCAAGCTCGGCGGCATCGCGCGCGCGATGAAGGGCGGGACGGGAACGGCGGCGATCGTCGCGGACGACGGTCTGATCGTCGGTGCGATCGCGATCGCCAACGCGCTCGGCTCGATCTACGACGCGGACGGCGTGCGCATCGCTGGGCCGCGCTCCGAAGACGGTTCGTTCCTCGACGATCGCGCGCTGCTCGCGCAGCGCGACGTCCCCGAGGTCGCCGGCGAGAACACGGTGCTCGCGGTCGTCGCGACCAACGCGCGGTTGACGAGACGCGACGCGACCAAGGTCGCGCAGATGGCGCACGACGGGCTCGCGCGCAGCGGTCTCGCCTGCGCACCTGATGGGCGACGGCGATGCGATTTTCGCGCTCGGCGCGGGCGACGTCGCTGCGAACGTCGACCGCGTCGGCGTGCTCGCGGGCGACGCGGTGGCCGCGGCGATCGTGCGCGGTGTGCGCGCCGCGCGCGGCGCGGGCGGGCTCCCCGGGCGTCGCCGACGACTAAGTGTCGCTTGCGCGGCAGGCGCGTCGACTCGTCGATCTCGCCGCGCGCCAGGAGCACCATCTCGCGCATCCGCGGATGGTCGCCGGGGACCGTCCGTTCCCACTCCTCGAACGGCGGCACCGGCTCGCGGACGCGGAACAGGAAATAGTAGGCGCTCAGCTCTCCGAGGAACGCGAATCGCTTCTTGAGGTCGGCGCCGAGCGCGGTATACGAGTCGAACGAGCGCAGATAGCGCGCGAAGCCGCCGTACTCGCGGTCGAGCGCGAGCATCGTGCGCGCGTTCTCGACCGTCGCAGCGACCCGCTTGCGCGTGCGCACGATGCCGGGGTCGCTCGCGATGCGGTCGACGTCGAAGTCGTCGAACAGCGCGACGCGTTCCGGGTCGAAGCCCTCGAACAGCCGCTCGTAGGCAGGCCACTTCGCCTCGATGACGGCCCACTTCAGTCCGGCCTGGAAGACGGCGCGCGACATCACGGCGAGATAGTCGGCGAGCGACTGTGGATCGATCTGCCGCGGGATCGGCCACGCCGCGCCCCGGTGTCGCTACGGTTTGGTCTGGTGGGTCAGTTCGATCGTCGTCTTGTCCTTGGCGCCGGTGAGCATCACGACTTTCTGGTCCTTGTCGGTGCCGACTTGGAACTGCGCGACGTCGCTGTCGCCGGACGAGACTTTCATCTTCTCGCTGCCGGCCGGCAGCTGACCCTTGTAGTATTCATAGACCTTGTCGAACGGATCCGTGGTCGTGAGGATGACGACCTGCGAGCCTTCGCCCTTCGAGGTGTCGCTGACGGATACCGAAGCGTTGTCCTTGGATTGGGTCGCGCCGGGATAGACCGGCAGGCCGAGCGACGCGGGATCGACGGCGCCTTTGCCGATCGATACCTCTCCGTTGTTGCTCTTGATCGTCGTGCTGCCGTTGGCGCTTTGATCGACGGAGACGCTGCCCTGCGACGTCTGCACGGTGACCTTGTGGCTGCAGCCCGCGAGCGCGAGCGCCGCAACGGCGGCGACCAGCGCCGCGGAGACCGGAAAGTTGCGCATGTCTCTCTCCTAGCGAAAGGCGTTCCGCCCGCTTCCGGTGCCGGTCGCTGCGTTCCCTCTGCACGCCGAGCAAGCGATCGCGCTCGCGACCCTGAACCGAACGGACATGGCCCCCTCCGACCACGTCGATCCCTTCGAGCACGCGCGCGCGGCGGTCGCGCGGATCGCCGCGCACGAAGAGGCGGCCGGCGAGGTCGCCGCGCGCAGCATCCTGCTCGACAGCGGAAGCCGCACGCCCCGCGCCTACGTCCTGCTGCACGGGCTGACCTCGAGTCCGCCGCAGTTCGAGGAGTTCGCGCGGCTGTTACACGCACGCGGCGCGAACGTGTACGTCCCACGCCTGCCGCGCCACGGCCACCACGACCGGCTGACCGGCGCGCTCAGCGCGCTGACGCCCGAAGAACTGGTGCGCGCCGCGGCCGAGGCCACGACGATCGGCGCCGGGCTCGGCGAACGGCTGACCGTCGTCGGCTTCTCGCTCGGCGGATTGCTCAGCGCGTGGGTCGGTCAGCACCTCTCCGTCGACCGCGTCGTCTGCATCGCGCCGTTCTTCGGCGTCGGCTGGCTGCCCGATCCGCTGGCGGCGTTCGCGGGCCGCCTCGCCCTCGCCGCACCGAACGTGCACCTCTGGTGGAATCCGATCGAACGCGAGCGACACGGGCCGCCGCACACCTATCCGCGCTTCCCGACGCACGCGGTCGTGCGCGCGCTCCGCTTCGCCCGTGGACTACTGGCGAGCGCGACCGAGACGGCGCCGGCGACGCGCTCCATCGCGTTCGTGACGAACGACTCCGAGGCGACCATCGACAACCAGCGCGTGCTGCGGTTCGCGGCGGCATGGCGGCGGCACGCGGGCGTTCGCGTCGAGGTGCACCGCCTCTCGGGCTTGCGGCGCTCCCACGACATCATCGAGCCCAAGCGGAAGCGGCCGCTGATCGATCGGGTCTATCCGCCGCTCCTCGCGATCGTCGCCGGCGAGCCGCCGGAATAGAGAGAGAGGGGGCGCGGCGTCGCCGCCGTCCCCCTCTTCTTGTCCGGGCTTCTTCGGACAGGTTGCCGGGTTTACGCACGAGGGAGAACACGATAGTATTTTTTCTTCTTGCTTATTTTATCTTTGCATAATTAGCGGCCCATAGCTCCTGCCCCTTTCGGCCGGCCGCCTTGGGCGTGAACTCCCGGGTGAGACACTCTCGCTCGAGGAGAATCGGATGCTCAACGTCGGCAACAATCTGCTGGGAAGCCCCTGGGCTCGTTTGGGGCCTGCCGCCGTCGCTGACGGCGCTCGCCAACACGGCCGCGGCCGGGGAGAGCGCAGCCGCGGGCGCGCTTGTCGGACGGCGTGTCCCCACGCCCCAGCCCGGGAAGCGCCGCGTCGTCGCAGGCCACCGGGATCTGGTCCGGCTCCGGCAACTCGGCCGGCGGCTACATTCAACAGTTCATGTCGCAGCTGTTCAGCGCGTTCACCCAGCTCGCGCAGTACGTCAGCGGCATGTTCGGCCAGCCGCCGTGGCAGGCGCCCGGGACCGCGCCCGGACCGGCCCGGGGACGCCCGCTCCAGACACGTCGGCTACGGATCCGGGACGCCGCAGCCGCCCGGCGGCCATCAGGGCCAGACGTTCTTCACGTCGGCGACGGCGAGTTCGAGCGGCGACCCGCACGACACGTTCGAGGGCACGACCGGCGGGCGGCCAGACGATCGACGGCGGCCGCTGGAACAACATGGAGAGCCACGCGTTCTTGCTGCGCTCGCAGTCGTTCGACGGCGGTTTCCACATCTCGACCGAGGCGACGCAGCCCGGGCCAAACGGCGTCACGCGCAACGGCTCGGCGACCATCGACAGCGACTTCGGCAACACGTCGTCACGATGAACCGCGACGGCTCCTACAGCGATCACCGACGACGGTCAGGACATCAAGCTGGCCGCCGGCCAGACCCGCAACCTCGGCGACGGCGAGAGCGTGACCTGAACGCCAACAACTCGCTGACGGTCGACTGAGAAGAACGCGCCGGGGCGGCGAGATCACGACGACGCTGACGCGCAACCGGCGCGAACGGCAAGAACGCAGGCGGCGGCGTCAACGTCACGGTCCAGGCCGAGAACGTCAACCTCGGCGGCTACCTCGTGCGCGCAGAGCCGGCAGACGGACCCCGGCAGCGGCGGCCCGACTCCGGTTCCGGGCGGCCCGACTCCGGGGGCGGCCGGTGGCGCAGCGACGGCTGCGGGTGAGCCCGCGATCGCGCCGCAGTTCGGCGAGTACCCGCCGTTCGAGTTCCAGGCGCAGCAGCCGTACGAGCCCGGCCAGAACCAGGCGTTCCAAGCGCCGTCCTGGAGCCCCGAGGTGCTCAGCGGGGCCTAAGAGGCCGGAGAACGCACGATGCCCGGGCACCGCTCGGCAGGCCCGGGCATCGGCCGGCAGCGACGCTCGTTACTGAGTTGCGAGCGCCGCCGACAGTTCGGAACTGGCGGTCTGCAGGTCGGAGATCGCGGTGACGCGGTGCCCGCCGTAGTCTGCTTTCGCGCCGTTCAAGCTATTGATGAGGGACTGGGTCTGCGACTGGACCTGGCGGAGGACGTAGTCGCTCGACCGCTGGCCGGGCGCGTTGCCCTGGGCGGCGAGGGCGTCGTTGAGCTGATTCAGCGCCCGCTTGTAGGCGTTGATCGCGTTGACGCGGTGCCCGCCGTAGTCGGTCTGCTCGGTCTGGAGTTCGGCGATCAGCCCGGCCACTTGGGCCCGGGCCTGACGGATCGTGTAGTCGCTGGAGCCCTGGTTCTCGGCGATCGCCGGGCTGGCGGCCGCGCCGGCAAGGGCGGCGGCGACGCCGCCCGCCCCGGCCATGAATGTCGTACGCTTCATAATTGCGGTGGTCACCTTTCGTGGATGGTGTGCGACGGGCTTTACCCCTCTGCTTCCCAGGAAACGAGGCGGGCCTGCCCAACGTCACGCTTGGCCGCTCTGGGCAGATTTCGTTTGACGCCACTCGCCCCCACCTGATATACTCCGGAGGTTCCGGCCCACCGCGCGGTGGTGCCGGTTTGTCTGCGTCCCCGAAGAATTCGGTGATGCCGCCTGCGGAGAGTGCGTGCCGACCATCAGTCAACTGGTCCGTAAGGGCCGCGAGAAACTCGAGAAAAAGGTCAAAGCCCCGGCGTTTCGCGTCTTGAAGACGAGTCCGAAACCGGGCCATCCCGACCTGCCCACGCGCTACCGCCAGATCGGCGGCAACCCGCAAGCGCGCGGCGTCTGCACGCAAGTCAAGACGATCACGCCGAAGAAACCGAACTCGGCGTTGCGTAAGGTCGCGCGCGTGCGTTTGACCAACGACGAAGAGGTGACGGCGTACATCCCGGGGGTCGGACACAATCTCCAGGAGCACAGCGTCGTGCTGATCCGCGGGGGCCGCGTCAAGGATCTCCCGGGCATCCGCTATCACATCATTCGCGGAACGCTCGACACGTCGGGCGTCGCCAACCGCAAGCAAGGTCGCTCCAAGTACGGCGCTAAGCGCGCCGCCAAGAAGTAGGCCCGCGATGCCACGTAAGGGAGCGGTTCCGAAGCGGCAGATCCTGCCCGATCCGCGCTACAGTTCGAAAGTGCTCGCGCGCTTCATTAATAAGGTCATGCTCGCGGGGAAGAAGTCGGTCGCCGAGCGCGTCACCTACGACGCCCTGAACATCGTTCAGGAGAAGCTGGGCCGCGACGCGATGGACATCTTCAGCCAGGCGCTCGGCAACGCGATGCCGATGGTCGAGGTCCGCCCGCGGCGCGTCGGCGGTGCGACGTATCAGGTTCCGATGGAGGTCCGTCCCGACCGCCGTCAGGCGATGGCCATGCGCTGGCTGATTCAGTTCGCGCGCAAGCGTCCGGGCCACTCGATGGAAGAGAAGCTCGCCGGCGAGCTGATGGACGCCGCGAATAACGTCGGCGCGACGATCAAGAAGCGCGAAGACACTCACAAAATGGCCGAGGCCAACAAAGCCTTCGCACACTATCGCTGGTAATCGACGTGGCACGAGAGTATCCGCTGGAGCGGACCCGAAACATCGGGATCGCGGCTCACATCGACGCGGGCAAGACGACCGCGACCGAGCGCATTCTGTTTTACACCGGGCGCACGCACAAGATGGGCGAGGTGCACGAGGGTGCTGCGACCATGGACTGGATGGTCCAGGAGCAGGAGCGCGGCATCACGATCACGTCGGCCGCCACCGCGTGCACCTGGCGCGACACGCGCATCAACATCATCGATACGCCTGGCCACGTGGACTTCACGGTCGAGGTCGAGCGCTCGCTGCGGGTCCTCGACGGCCTCGTCGCTCTGTTCGACTCGGTCGCGGCGGTCCAACCGCAGTCCGAAACCGTCTGGCGCCAGGCGAACAAATATCGCGTCCCGCGGATCATCTTCGTCAACAAGATGGACCGCATGGGGGCCGACTTCTTCAATTGCGTCGACAAGATCCGGGAGCGCCTCGGGGCTCACGCGGTTCCGATCCAGGTGCCGATCGGCGCCGAGGATAAGTTCAAGGGCGTCGTTGACCTCTTCACGATGAAGAAGACCGTCTACACGGACGACGCCGGTTCGGTGATGGAATCGCAGAGACGTCGAGCCCGGCGAGCTGCGCGACCTCGCGATGCAGTGGCGGCAGTCGCTCATCGAGGCGATCGCGGAGCAGGACGACGCGTTGCTCGAGCTGTTTTTCGCGGGCGAAGAGATCCCGGTCGAGCGCCTCAAGACGGCGCTGCGCAAGGCGACGATCGCCGGCACGGTGCTGCCGATGTTGTGCGGTTCGGCCTTCAAGAACAAGGGCGTCCAGCCGCTGCTCGATGCGGTCGTCGACTTTCTGCCGTCGCCGCTCGAGGCGAAGACGATCGTCGGCGTCGATCCGAAGAGCGGCGAAGACATCACCCGCAAACCAGACGACAAGGAACCGTTCGCGGCGCTCGCATTTAAGATCGCGACCGACCCCTACGGCAACCTGACGTACTTCCGCGTCTATTCCGGCACGCTCGACAAGGGGACGTACGTCTACAACGCCCGCAGCGGGCGCAAGGAGCGGATCGGCCGGATCCTGCGGATGCACGCGAACCATCGCGAGGACATCGATCAGATCGGCGCGGGCGACATCGCCGCCGCCGTCGGCTTGACCGACACGCGCACCGGCGACACCCTCTGCGACGAAAAGAATCCGATCGTTCTCGAAACGATCACGTTCCCGGATCCGGTCATCTCGCAGGCGATCGAACCGAAGACCAAGGCCGACCAGGACAAACTGGGCACGGCGCTCGGCCGGCTCGCGCAGGAAGACCCGACGTTCCGCATGCGCACCGACGAGGAAACGCAGCAGACGATCATCGCCGGGATGGGTGAACTCCACCTCGAGATCATCCTCGATCGTCTGAAGCGCGAGTTCAAGGTCGACGCCAACGTCGGCAAGCCGCAGGTCGCCTATAAAGAAGCCGTCACCAAGACGGTCGAGAAGGAAGTGCGGTTCGTGCGTCAGAGCGGCGGCAAGGGTCAGTTCGCCGTCGTCTCGGTACGGCTCGAGCCGGGCGAGCCCGGCACGGGCTACGTTTTCGAGTCGTCCGTCGTCGGCGGCGCCGTTCCGAAGGAGTACGTCAAACCGGTCAGCGAGGGGATCAAGGACGCGGCCCAGAGCGGGTCGCTCGCCGGTTACCCCGTGCTGGATTTCAAGGCCACGCTGTTCGACGGCAAATACCACGACGTTGACTCGTCGGAAATGGCCTTCAAGATCGCGGGCTCGATGGCGTTCAAGGAAGCGAACCGCGCCGCCGGCCCGATCGTCAAGGAACCGATCATGGCCGTCGAGGTCACGACGCCGAAGGACTACATCGGCGAGGTGATCGGCGACCTGAACAGCCGCCGCGGCATGATTCAGGGCACCGAGGACGCCCCGGGCGGAGCACAGGTCATCAAGGCCAACGTCCCGCTCTCGGAGATGTTCGGGTACGCCACCGACATGCGCTCGAAGACGCAAGGCCGAGCGACGTACACCATGGAGTTCAGTCACTACGAGAAGGCGCCCAAGTCGATCGAGGAAGAGATCGTCGCCAAGGCGCAAGGTAAGAAGCCCGCCGCCTAGACCCACGGCCCACTAGCGCTGCCCGGGCTAGGCGAAACCGGCGCGCGAACCAATGAGGAACACACGAGAAGAAAATGGCAAAGGCGAAATTCGATCGTAGCAAGCCGCACGTCAACATCGGGACGGTCGGTCACGTCGATCATGGCAAGACGACGCTGACCGCGGCGATCATCAACTGCCTAGCGACGGAGAACTCGAATATCGCCAAACGTTCCGTCGACGACATCGATAACGCGCCCGAAGAGAAGGAGCGCGGGATCACGATCGCCATCTCGCACCAAGAGTACGAGACGGCGAAGCGCCACTACGCGCACGTCGACTGTCCGGGCCACGCCGACTACATCAAGAACATGATCACCGGCGCAGCGCAGATGGACGGTGCCATCCTCGTCGTCTCGGCGACGGACGGCCCGATGCCGCAGACGCGCGAGCACATCCTGCTGATGAAGCAGGTCGGCGTGCCTTACGTCGTCGTGTTCCTCAACAAGGTCGACATGGTCGATGACACCGAGCTGCTCGAGCTAGTCGAACTCGAAGTCCGCGAACTGCTGACCAAGAACGACTTCGCCGGCGACGACTGCCCGGTCATCCGCGGTTCGGCGCTCAAGGCGCTCAATTCGAGCGGCAAGCGCGGCGACCCGGACGCCGACCCGATCTTCCAGTTGATGGACGCCGTCGACGTTTACATCCCGACGCCGGAGCGCGCGGTCGACAAGCCGTTCCTGATGCCGGTCGAAGACGTTTCCACGATCACCGGCCGCGGCACGGTCGGCACGGGCCGCGTCGAGCGCGGTCAGGTCAAGGTCGGCGAAGAGGTCGAGATCGTCGGGCTCCAGGAGCGCGCCCGCAAGTCGGTCGTCACCGGCATCGAGATGTTCCGCAAGCTGCTCGACAGCGGCATCGCCGGCGACAACATCGGCGTGCTGCTGCGCGGCATCGAGCGCAACGAGATCGAGCGCGGCCAGGTGCTCGCCAAGCCCGGCTCGATCAAGCCGCACAAGAAGTTCAAGGCCGAGGTGTACGTCCTCTCCAAAGAAGAGGGCGGCCGCCACACGCCGTTCTTCGCGAACTATCGCCCGCAGTTCTACTTCCGCACCACCGACGTGACCGGCACGATCAGGCTGCCGGAGGGCGTCGAGATGGTCATGCCCGGCGACAACGTGCAGATGGAAGTCGACCTGATCACGCCGATCGCGTGCGAAGAGGGCCTGCGCTTCGCGATCCGTGAAGGCGGCCGCACCGTCGGCGCGGGCGTCGTCACCGCGATCACGGAATGAACTTGGGGCGCTCTTGCCCGCTGTCGTCGTTGCGCGGGCGCTCATGTACTCTCGTACACTTCGCGCCCGCGTGCCTCGACGGCGACCAAGATCACACCCAAGTTCGTGAGAAAGCATAAATGGCTAAGCAGAAGATTCGCATCCGGCTCAAGGCGTACGACCATCAGGTCTTGGACCAGTCGGCCGAGCGCATCGTCGAGACGGCGAAGCGGACCGGCGCGTTCGTGAGCGGCCCGGTGCCGCTGCCGACCGAGATCAACCGGTTCTGCGTGAACCGGTCGCCCCACGTCGACAAGAAGAGCCGCGAGCACTTCGAGATGCGCACCCACAAGCGGCTGATCGACATTCTCCAGGCGTCGCCCAAGACGATGGACGCGCTGATGCACCTCGACTTGCCCGCCGGCGTGGATATCGAACTCAAGGCCTAGCGCCCGCGAGCGCGACACGGAAAACCGGGTCGCGAAAGGGAAGCGCAACCGCGGGACGCGCTTGAACATCCTCTTCGGAGGCAGGACCGATGTCATCGTTCTGCTCGCCCTTTGAGCGGCTCGCGGCCCGAGTCACGGGCGCGCTCGGCGTCGCTCTTTTGGTCGCGGCTTGCACCAGAATCGAGATGCAGAACCAGACCGCGACCGTCAGGCCGCACCGGCATTCTTACACGATCCCCCACGTGCTGCGGATCGCGGACGACACGGACGCCCGGAGCCTCAACCCGCACACCGACCCCCGGGCGTGGAGAATAGCCGACCTAACCATGGCATGGCTGCTACGCAGCGGCCCCGACGACCGCCCGCGTCCGGAACTTGCGACCGAGGTTCCAAGCCGGAGCAACGGCGGGATCAGCCCCGATGGAAAGACGGTTACGTACCATCTGCGCCGCGACGCGAGGTGGTCGGACGGGGTGCCGTTCACCGCGGCCGACGTCGTCTTCTCGACGCACGCCGTGCTCAACCCGCGCAACAATGAACCGATGCGCCTCTTTTTCGATGACATCGCGGGCGTCAGTGCGCCGGACAGATACACGGTCGCGCTGCGACTGAAGCGCCCGTTTGGCGGCATCACCTTCAACTATTTCTATTCGGTCGGCACCCCGTGTCTCTTGCCGGCACACATTCTCGGTCGACTTCCGAACATCAATGCCGCGCCCTACAACGCGTTGCCCGTTGGGATTGGCCCTTTCAAATACGCCCGCTGGGATCGGGGCAGCGAGATCGTCCTGGTGGCCGATCCGCTCTACTTCCGCGGTCGCCCGAAGCTCGACCGGATCATCATGCGATCGCTCCCGAATGCGCTCGTCGGATATGGGGCCCTCCGAACGCACGAAGTCGACCTCGTCAGTTGGCTGCCCTATCTTACAGCCGGCACCGAAAACGAGCAACAGTTTTCTATCCTACATCGGCGGCCGTTCCAGATGGTGTTTATCACCCTCAACGCGCATCGTTCTCCATTCGACGATCTGCGGGTGCGCAGGGCAGTCCGTCTCGCTATCGACCGAAAGCGTATCCACGAACTGTTCGTTGGACAGGTTGGAAAACGAAGCGGCGACGTTTATCCTGTTACGGATTCACCGTATCCCGTTGGGCACCCAATGAACGATCCGCAGCTTCCAATCGTCCCGTTCGACCCTGCTGCGGCGAATCGCTTGTTCGAGAGCGCCGGCTGGCACCGCGGTCCCGATGGCATCCGAACCAAGGACGGACGCCGCCTCGAAATTCTCTTCGATGGCTCCGCCGAGGCGCCAATCGTCATGCGCTTTGAGGAGTTGCTTCGGGCGAACCTGCGCGACGTTGGCGCGGAGATGACGATTCGTAACTTCACGATCGCGTTCTTAAATGCGCCCGATGGCCCCTTGGCTCGCGGAAATTTCGACATGATGCCTTCGATCTTAGAATTCGATGCATTTGGCGACCTAACATTTGCCTTCGGTTGCGGGCGTGTCTTCCCAAACGGGTTCAACCTGGCGCGGTTCTGCGACCCTTCGGTCGACGCTCTTCTCGCGGCTTTCGACGCTACGTACGACAAGCGCGAGCGAAGGCGCATCTCCGCCCAAATTCAGCGCAAGATCTATGACGCCGTTCCATATATTAACCTCGCGTCGCTGGACGAGTTTTGGATCTCGAATACGGACCTTCACGATTTTCGACCGAATCACTCGGCCGTTTACGACGACTTCATGAACGTCGATATCTGACGCAGCGGCCGAGCGGATCCCTGCGGGTGCCCTCGAGGAGCCGGGCGAAATCCGTCGGCGCTTTGGAGCAGCAACGAGTCGCGTCCGGCGCAGCGGCCTTTGGGGCGCTCTTGCGACGCTATCGCCTCGCCGCCGGCCTTACCCAAGATGCGCTGGCCGAGCGCGCTCGCATGAGCGCTAATGGGATCGGCGCGCTCGAACGCGGTGATCGACGCACGCCTCAACGCGAGACGCTCGGGCTCCTTGCAAAAGCGCTGGCCCTCGATGCGGCGCAGCGGGAGGAGTTCGAGCGTGCAGCCGCCCGTCCAAGTCTGCCGCGGGAAACGGAGAGCGGCGCTTCGATCGCCCACGGACCGTGGCGGGAAACCACGTCGTCGGATTTACCATTGTCCCTGACGCGCTTTATCGGCCGAGAACGCGCGCTCACCGAAATCGCAGCCCTAGTACGAGAGAATCGGCTCGTCACGCTGACGGGTACGGGTGGCATCGGCAAGACCCGGACCGCGTCGGAAGTTGCAGGCGCTTTGCGCAAGCACCGCGGTGCCGACATACGGCTCGTCGAGTTGGCGCCACTTTCTGATGCCTCGCAGGTTACAGCGACGATCGCTGGTGCGCTGGGTGCGCAGCCGACGCCCGGCCGAGCGCTCCTCGAAATGCTGATCGCGTACCTCCAGCGCAAGACCGTTCTGCTGTTGGTCGACAACTGCGAGCATCTCATCGGCGAGGTGGCGAGGGTTCTCGAGGCGCTCCTGCGGAGTTGCCCGGACCTACGGGTGCTGGCGACGAGCCGCGAGCGGCTGCAGATCTCCGGCGAGCATGTGTACCGCCTGCCGTCGCTCGACGTTCCTTCGCCGGAAGCGGCGTCACGGCTGCCGGCCACGAAGGTGTCGCAAACCGAGGCGATTGCGCTGTTCGTCGATCGTGCACGAACTGTTGAGCACGACTTCGTCCTGCGTGAAGATGACATTCCCGTCGTAGCAGACATCTGCCGAGGCTTGGATGGGATCCCACTGGCGATCGAGCTAGCAGCTGCACGCGTAACGATCCTCCCGCTGAGTGCCCTCGCTAAGAAACTCGACGAACGCTTCGCGCTGTTGACCGACGGCGGCCGGAACGTGCTCCCGCGTCAGCAGACCATGCGGGCAACCATCGATTGGAGCGTCGCACTCTTAAGTGAGGTTGAGCGCGCGCTCCTGCCGAGGCTCGCCATCTTTTCCGGTGGTTGGACGCTGGAGGCTGCCGAGGCCGTTTGTTGGGATGAGAACCTTCAGCCAATTGGTATCTTCAAATGCCTGACGTCGCTGGTCGAGAAGTCGCTGCTGACGTTACGCTTCTCGGCCGAGTTCCCAATGGTGAGGCGCGACGGTCGCGCGAGCGCTAATCGATGGCCGCGATACGGGCTCTTGGAGTCGATTCGGGCGTATGCGTTGGAAGAACTCGAGGCCAGCGGTGAACGCGAGTACTTGGCGCGCCGTCACGCGGAGTGGGCCGCAGACTACGGCGAGTGGCTGGAAGAGTTTTTCTTCTATGAACCCACCAGGCTCCATAGCGAGGCTGCGTTCCCCGACGTTCACGAAATGGCCAATCGCCAAGAAGCGCTGCTCTGGGCACTTGCAAGCGACGACGCGTTGCTGGCGGCACGTATTGCCGGGACCTGGCCCTGGTTCGATCTAACGACGGACATCGATCGCCGCATCCAAATGGCGCTGACGAGAATCGAGGGCACGGGGCACCGGGCCCTCGAGGCAAGACTCTGGCTTGCACTGGGAAGTGAGACTGGTGAGAAACGTCGTGCAGTGCCCGAGGGCGCGCAAAAGGCGATTTCGATTTTCGAGGAATGTGGTGAACGTAGCCATTGGCTCGCAGGGGCCTTCGGCACGGCGGCGTCACGCTCGATGGAGGCGGGTCGTTATTCGGACGCGCTGAAGGCTTGTGATGCCGAGTTGGAAGTCAGGGACGAACTAGGGGCTAACGACGCATTTTGGCGGTCCGGCTGGCTGGCGATGCGTGGACAGGCCCTGCAGGCGTTGGGACGGCATCAAGAGGCGCATGACTGTCTGACCGAGGCGATCGCGCTGAGTGAGTTTCGGCTTCGGTGGTTGATTGGTGTCTCGATACTCGCCGGCGTGACGGCCGAAATGGGCGACTTTCATCGAGCTGCAGCGTTAGGCGACGAAGTGATGGCGGCCGTGCCGCGCCACGAATGGCCGTTGCTCGAGGGACACGAACGCTGGGCGCTCACCGAGAACCGTACGAACGCCGTCGCCTACCAGTTGACGCTCGGCAACGTCGAGGCGGCCCGATTCGCGGCGCTCGACGCTTTAGAGCTTTCGCAGCAGCGGTGGGGAGGAATCGCGCCCCTCACGCACCTCAGCCTTTCGACGCTCGGCGCTCTCGGCGGCGACGCCGAAAGATCCGCTCGCCTGAAGGGCTACGTCGACGCAATGTATGCTATGCTTGGCGAGGTCCGTCAGCCCACTGACGAACGAACCTATCGGTTTCTCATCGCGGCTCTCAACGAGCGCTTGACCACCCAGGAGATTGGGCGGCTCGCTGCCGAGGGCGCAGCGTTCAGCGAGACTCAAGCCGCCAACGTCGCGGCAGCGATCGCACGGCGGCTTCGACCTCTCAGTTAGCCCGCCTCCTTGAGTTAGGTTACGCCGCAAGATGCTGCGTTAGCGATGAAGCAGGTTGACGAAGTTCATGGCTTGCAGCGCGCCGATCCCGCTCATTTGGTCGTAGCCCGCGTGAGCGTAGTACGGCGGAATGCTGCCTTGCACGATGTCGCGGAAGTACACCGTCGATCCGTTCGAGTAGCCGTTTGCGAGCCACGTTTTATAAAGTGTGACGTTGAAGTAGCCGGCGCGGGCGTTCTGAACCTGATCGATCTCGCCGAGTGCCGCGCCGAAGATGGGCGATGCGAGAGACGTACCATAGAACCAGGTCCAGGCGCCGTTGAAGTAGATTGCTTCCCCGGCTTGGCCTGAGGCATCGAAGGCGAGATCGGGGACGTTCCGTCCGCCGGCGATCGCGTTTGGCACGTTCCTCTGCCAACTGGGGAGCCGGAACACGACGGAGACCCCACCGCCGGTCGCGCCCGCCCCGGGCACGTTCCAACCGGTCTCATCGGTGACGTGCCCGTTGGCGTCGACCGCCAAGTCCGTGCCGCCGACCGCGATGTTGTGGGGAGTCGAGCCCGGCAAGCAAACATCGATCTTCTTCGCGTAGGGGCAGACAGAGCCCCAATCGCCGGTGATCGCGTGGAACGTGATCCCTTGGGCCGCGCCCTGCTTTTCGATCGCCTCGAGCGATCTCGCCAGCTCCCCGTGGCTCTGGGTCTCCCAGCCGCCCCAACTCGAATTCAGGGTGTCGACGAAGTTGTCGCTCACGACCTGATTGAAAACGTCGACGACCGGGGTGTCACGCAGTGCGGGAATCTCGTACACGTACACCGCCGCTCCCGGGGCGAGCGAAACGATGGTCTGGAGATCGCCGGTGGTCTCGTCCGCGCCTCCGCCCGGAAAGGGCGGTGCTCCGCCGTCCACAGAAACGCGAGTAACGGGTGGGCCGGTCGCCGTCACGCCGAAATACGCGAGGTCTGTGGCGAGGTCGCTGTCGAGAAAGTCGCCAGCCATCTCGATCCCGATCGACCGTCCGGTTCCAGTGTAACCGCTCAGCGATGGCAGGTCGTACGCTTCTGAGAGGATCTGCGGACCATATCCGCCTTCCGGGCCGTACAATGGATAGCCGTTGCGTCGCACGTCAAGGCGACTGTGTTCCGCACCCGTTGGGACCCTCATGTGATGAGGTGCGTGGAAGACCGCCGTGTCGTCGAGTCCGATCACGGTGCTGACGATACCGGCAATGTCCGCTGGAACGAGGCCGGCACGCACGTTGGCGTAGCTGAGGCCCGCTTCAGGCGACCAAACCTTATGGATGTCGGTCGAGAAATATCGGGCCGCGACCGGCGCCGGCGCTGCGGCGTCGACGATTGTGCGATTCGGGAACACCCCGGTGATCGCAAAGCCCGCGCGGGAGAGCGCTCTCCCGACACGCGCGTACTCGGCCGCCGTCGGCGCAAAATAGGAGCGAAACTGCGAAGGTGAAAGAAATCGATGGTAGATGGGCGAGCTTGGATCGGCTTGAGCTTCGGTCAGCCGTTCGAGTTCGGCGTCATGATGGTACTTCAGCATCACAGCGACGCGCACGCGAACTGTGGCCGGGGCAGGACCGAGATCATGAAATCTCTGCAACTCGCTCGCCGGGATCGGGGTAGCGGCGATAGCAGATGAGCTGGTCGCCCCGATGAATGCGGCCAGGATCGTGCTGAACCAGAAAGGCAATGTCATGAACGTTCTCCTACAGATGCAGCGCGAAGACCGTGCCGATGCCGTAAGCGCCGCCAGTTGAGGCCGCGCCAAGCAGCACGCGCGATGTTCCTAAGATGACCGGCGCAAGAGGATCCGCCCCATCGTTCCCACCCGTGAACGCGTACAGGACGCGCTCCGTATACCCTGAGCCCGATGGAGTGAGTTTGAAGATCGTTCCGGCGTTGCCGGCGCCGCCGGAGGACGTCGTGCCGTACAGCGCCCCCGTCTTATCGAGCACGAGACTCGAGAGCGGGAGCGCTCCGTCGGCGCCGCCTTGGAACGCATAGAGCACGGATTCGGTGTAGCCCGACGCCGTCGGCGTAAGCTTGAAAACCGTCCCGAGGCCGGGCGCGCCACCATACTCGGTCGTTCCGTACAACGCGCCACCGGCATCAGCGACGATGCCTCCTTCGGGGTAGTAGCCGTCGTTGCCGCCTTGAAAGCTGTAAAGGCGTGAATACATGTAGCCGGAGGGCGCCGGTGTCAGCGCGTACACGACGCCGCAGAAGGTAATTCGATTCCTCGGGCACGCTCCATCGCCGCCGAACGCTGCCGTACCGTAGATTGCGCCCTTGGCGTCGATCGCGAGTGCTCCCGACGGAAGCGCGCCGTTGGGATCTTCCGGTCCGCTTGAGTAGAGAGGAAACGAGTACACAATCTGCTCGGGCCCGCCCGAGTTCAGCGTGAAGACGGTTCCCGCGTTACCTCCGACGCCCCATAACGTCGTTCCGTGGAGTGCGCCCGATGCGTCGATGACCATCCCCCCGTATGGGAACCGGCCATCGGCCGCACCACCATCAAACCGATGGACGAGGCGCTCGGTGTAACCACCCGCCGAGGGCACGAGCGCGAAAACGGTTCCACACGCAGTATACTGTTGGAAGACGCAGCCGTTGGAGGCGGACGAACTGCCGCCGTCGAGGGTCGTACCGAATAACGTCCCAGTCCGACCTTCGATGAGGGGCGCCACCGGAAGCGCACCATCTTTGCTGCCGCCGCGGAACGAATGGAGGACGCTCTCAGTGTAGCCCGATCCCGCCGGCACCAATCGGTACACGGTGCCGACGTTCTTCGCTCCACCGGCCTCCGTCACGCCGAAGAGAGCGCCTGACTTATCGAGGAGAAGGCCGCTCATCGGCAACGAACCGTCCGCACCGCCGGAGAAGGCGTGAAGCACTTGCAGCGTCGGTTGCCGAGCACTTCCCGGTCTGCCCGCAAGCGCTGCGTTCGAAGCTGCGAGGCAACATGCAAAGAACCCCAATCCGAGAACGAATGTCAAACGCCGCGATACCATCAAGACCTCCTAGCCGAGGGCTAATCTCTTCGGTATCGTATCCGGGCGCGGCGGTATCTCGGAACCAACAAGTACACAGCCTAACTACACAAGTTGGACCTTAGCCTCCGGCGTGAGGGCCGTGGTCCCGAGGGTGACCGCCCCGAGTGCCCGCGCGGGCGATTCGGCGGCGCCGTGCCTCGCCGACTGGGACGCGGCGCAACGGTGTCGCGCGCGGGCGGGTTGTGCGCCGCAAATGACCAGCCGTCCACTGGGTCGCAACGGCCCGCACGTCTCAGAGCTCGGCCTCGGCTGCATGGGCATGTCCGAATTCTACGGGCCGGCCCACGAGGCCGAGTCCGTCGCGACGATCCATCGCGCGCTCGCGCTTGGGATCACGTTCCTGGACACCGCCGACATGTACGGTCGCGGCCACAACGAGGAACTGGTCGGCCGCGCGATCCACGGCCGGCGCGACCAGGTCTTCCTCGCGACCAAGTTCGGGGTCGTCCGCAGCGACGACCCGTCGCAGCGCGGGATCTCGGGCCGGCCGGAGTACGTGCACCAGGCCTGCGACGCGTCGCTAGCGCGGCTCGGCGTCGACACGATCGATCTCTACTACCAGCACCGCGTCGACACGAACGTCCCGATCGAGGAGACGGTCGGTGCGATGGCCGACTTGGTGGCCGCAGGCAAGGTGCGCCATCTCGGACTCTCCGAAGCAGCGCCCGCGACGATTCGCCGCGCCGTCGCCGTCCATCCGATCGCGGCGCTCCAGAGCGAATATTCGCTCTTCTCGCGCGACCCCGAGGACAACGGCGTGCTGGAGACCGTGCGCGAACTCGGCATCGCGTTCGTCGCCTACAGCCCGATCGGGCGCGGCCTCTTGAGCGGCGCCATTCGTAACACCGGCGACCTCGCTCAGGACGATTTCCGGCGCAGCACACCCCGCTTCGCGGGCGGGAACCTCGAGCGCAACCTGGCGCTGGTCGATGCCGTCCGCGAGATCGCGGCCGAACTCGGGATCAGCCCCGCGCAGCTGTCGCTCGCGTGGCTGCTCGGCCGGCGAGACGACATCATCCCGATTCCTGGCACGAAACGGGTCCGGTACCTCGAAGAAAACGTCGGGGCTACGGCCGTGCGGCTGCCCGCCGAAGCGGTCGAGCGGATCGAGGCGGCGGCGCCCAAGCATGCCGTCGCCGGGGCCAGGTACGCCGATATGTCCTCCGTCCATCGTTAAAGGCACGTTAGAGTCGCCTGGCGAGCAACCATGAGAACCGTGGCGGGTTGGCTAACTACCGCCAAATGCCGATCCCGCTCGACGTTTCGCGCGACCGCGTGTTCTCCGGTACCAAGCGCCGGATCTTCCAATTGCTCACCGATATGGGAACGTCGGCCGATAGCATCTGGCCCTTTGCCTCGCAACCGTTCATGCGGACGGCGGGGCCGCTCGTCCCCGACCGGACCGAAGAGTGGCATCTCGGCCTGCACGCCGTGTTGAGCGAGGTCGTGCCCGAGGAGCGCATCGTCTGGCGCATCGACAACGAGGGAGTCGACGGGACGCATGGCTTCTACGTCGATACGGTCGACAAGAAGACGCGGATCGCCCACCGCTTTCAAGCGACGCTTTCCGACACCGAGGGCCGCCTGTTGTGGCGGCGGATCGAAGACGTCCACGAGCGCACGATCGAGGCGCTCTTCGATAAGATCGCCCGGGTTCTCAAACGCTGATCCGCTAAGACGAGGGCACGCATGCACCGGTTTCTCCGCCACGCCTTGACGAGCGCGACGCTGAGCCTCGGTTTCCTGTGCGCGGCCGGCCCGGTGCTCGCGACGGATGCCCCGGTCGGCGGCCCCGGCGGAGGACCGGCCTGGATTCCGACCGGGGTGCGCATCGACGCGTTGGCGGCGCCGGGCGCGCAGTTCTTTCGGCTCGCGACGGGCGTCCGTGAGGACGGCACGGCCGACGCCAACCAAGCGATGTCGGCCGCGTTGAGCCCGGACGGCAAAACGCTGCTCGTGATGACCAGCGGCTATAACACGAAGTTTTCTGCGCCGAACGGCGCGGCGATCACCTATCCGGTGCTCGATCCCGCGACCGGGTTACCGAGCAGCGTCAAGACGCCGAACGCGGAGTGGGTCTTCGTCTACGACGTCACCGGCCGCACCCCGGTCAAGCGTCAGCAGCTCGCCATCCCGAATACGTATCAGGGGATCGCCTGGAAGCCCGACGGCACCGGCTTCTACGTCTCGGCCGGGATCGACGACCGCGTTTACATCTATAAGCGCGACGCGGGGGGATCGTTTGTTCCCGACGCGCCGTTCGTGCTGCTCGGGCACAACTCCAACCAAACGGCGCCGCTTCCCAAGGACGACGGCGGGATCCTCAAGGGGACGCGCGCCGGGGAGGCCACGCTGGGTCTGCTGACGTCGGGAGCGGTCGTCGCGCACATCGCCGTCTCCGCCGACGGCGCGCTGTTGGCTGCCGCGAACTTCGAGAACGACAGCCTGTCGCTGGTCGATGCGCGTACGCGCAAGGTCACCGGTGAGGTCGCTTTCTTCAAACCGGGCGGCGCCGAGGCGGTCGGCGAGTATCCGTTCGGCGTCGCCGTATTGTCGCGGCCCGGGCTCTCGGCGAAGGTATACGTCTCGAGCCAGCGCGACGATCAGGTGATCGCGGTCGACGCGGAGACGCACGCGCAGACCGTCATTCCCGTCGGCAAGGCGCCGAACGCGCTGCTGCTCTCGCCTGATCGCAGCCGGCTTTACGTTGCGGACGGCGACGCCGACGCGGTCAGCGTCATCGACACCGCGCGCGATGCGGTCGTCGAGACGATCTCTCTGCACCCCGGCGATCCGTTCGACGGCGCCAATCCCGATGCGCTCGCGTTGAGCCCGGACGGCCGGCGCCTCTACGTCGCGCTGGGCGGAGCGAACGCCGTCGCCGTCGTCGATCCGCAGCTTCAGGCCGTGCTCGGACGAATCCCGACGGGCTGGTACCCGAACGCCGTCGTCGTGAGCAAGGACGGTACGCGGCTGTTCGTCGTCAACGGCAAGCAATCGCCGGGCCCGAATCCCGCCAACGGCTATACGACCGACGCCGGCAAGAACTCGAACACGACGCATATCAACGAGTACGGCTGGGCGCTGGAGAAGGGCGGTCTGCTCGTCGAACCGGTGCCGGCGGGCGCCGCGAGCTCGCGAAGCTGACGGCGGACGTCGACGCCTACAACGGCGTCGCCAACCGTCGCCGATCCGCGCTGATGGACGAACTCGCGCACCATATCACGCACGTCATCTACATCACCAAGGAAAACCGGACGTACGACCAGGTGCTCGGCGACCTGCCGCGCGGCAACGGAGACAAGGCGCTCGACGGAGTTTCCGCAGCCCGTCACACCCAACCACCATGAGCTGGCGCTGGACTACGTGACCTTCGACAACTACTACGATCCCGGCGAGTCGAGCGGCGTCGGCTGGAACTGGAGCGTCCAGGGTCACGACAACGAGTTCACCGAGAAGAGCCAGGACGTTTATTACGGCAACGCGGCGTTCACCGGGTTCACATACGACTACCAGGGACCGAATCGCAACGTCAATCTCGCCCTGCCGCAGACGGCCGCCTCACCCGGGCCCTTCGACGCGCGCTTCACCGGCGTCTTCGACCCGACCGGCAGTTCTGTCGATCCTGCCGGGATCCAAGGACGTTGCCGGAACGCAGGGCGACGGCGATCTGGCGCCGAGCGCCGTCGGCGGTTACCTGTGGGACGAGGCGTTGCGTCACGGCAAGACCGTTCGCAACTACGGCGAGCACGTCGACCTGACGTATTACGAGGCGCCGCCGCCCGTCTACATTCCGATCGTGCGCCACCCGTTCGAGGCGGGCGTCCCGCAGGCACCGCCCGCGAAGCCCGATCTGGTGCCGAACACCGACATCTATTTCCGCGGCTTCGATCAAGCCGCGCCGGACGTCTACCACATGGAAGAGTGGGAGCGCGAGTTCCGGGGCTACGTGAAGAGCGGTAACCTTCCCAATCTCGAGATGATGACGATCAATCACGATCACTTCGGCTCGTTCGCGCAGGCCATCGAAGGCTTGACGAACCCGACGCTGCAGATGGCCGACGACGACTACTCGCTCGGACGCATCGTCCAGGACGTCGAGTCGTCGCCGTTCTCGGCGAGCACCGCGATCTTCGTCAACGAGGACGACTCGCAGACGGGCCCCGACCACGTGGATACGCACCGCTCGCTGCTGCTCGTGATCAGCCCATACACGCGCCGCAACGCGCTCGTGCACACGCTGTACACGACCGATAACGTCGTGCGTACCATCACCGACCTGCTCGGCCTCAACCACCTCGGCATGCAGGACGCAAACGCGGCGCCGATGGCGGACGCGTTCGCGCGCGAGGGGACGGTGAGCGCGTATGCCGCGATCGTGCCGGGCGTGCTCTGTCAGCCGCCGGTCGCGAGCGACCTCGTGCCCGCCTGCGGGGACGCGTCGGTGCGAAGAGCGCCTACGTCCCCAGCGCCACGGCGGCGCATGGTGGGCGGCGCAGACGGCGGGCATGGACTTCAGCCGGCCGGACGCGGTCGACCCGGTACGCTTCAATCAGGTCGTCTGGCGCGGCATCCTGGGCGGCTGAGCGCCGGGCGCCCTTTTCGGGCAGAAAAGCAAACGCCGGCGGCTGCTTGGGCCACCGGGCGTCGCGAGTACAAGTGCGACTCGTCGCATCGGTTGTGCTCTTGCAAGATATAACTCGCGGTCTGCCCGAAAAGTTGCAGCCGGCGGGGAGGTCGGCCGGTCACCGGCGCGGCATCCGGTTCGATGTGCCCTCCCCTGCGCAGAAGCTCGCCGGTTCGCTGAACGCCGTCGCAAAGGCGCCCCAATTCTCGTATCGGCAGGCGCGAGCGACGGCCCGCCAGGATCCCAACGTCGACTGGGAGGCAACGAAACGCCTCAACGAGGACTTCAATCCGGACGTCGACGGTTGCGAGTCGTTCGTGTTGCGCGACGGCAGCGTGTGCGAATGGAATCCGTCCCGTCGCGCGTACGCGGCGCGCGGACCGGGCTAGAAAAGCAAACGCCCGCGGCTGCTTGAGCCATCGGGCGTCGCGAGTACAAGTGCGACGTGTCGCAGCGGTTGTGCTCTTGCACCCAAGAACCAGGCCGTGGCCGAAAACGTTCCAGGCGATTACCGGGGTGGGTTGAGCCCGAGGACGACCATGCCGAGCGCGGCGATGAACACGATCACGACCGCCATCGTCAGCACGCGGTTGGGCCGGCCGAGGCGGATCTGCCAGATGCCGTTGCCGATGCCGAGGACCCCGGCCAGGATGACCAGCGTGAACGCGAGGTAGGTTCGCCCGAAAAACGCGGTCGTCGCCTGGTCGTTCGGAGCGTTTTGGCGACTCACGATTCCGGCGACCCAGATCCAGACGCCGGCCATGAAGGCGACGAGGAAGACGCCCGCGACGAGCCCGATCCAGCCGCGCGTTTTCACGCCGCCCGGGTTCGCAGGCGAACGGCAGGCTCCTCGGAAGTGGGCACGGAGGCGAGCGACCCACGCCGGGTCCCCACGGAATACGACGATAGCCGTGGGGCGCAGCAGTCGCGCAGCGCTAGCGAAGCGCGTCGCTGCAAAGGGCGTCGGTTCACGGTACGTGAGCGTCGTGATCCGGTGGTCATCTGTGTGCCATGCTGTTGGCACATCCGCGTGCGACGATCATGGCGATGCCTCGGTCGAACCGGTTCGATGGTCAACTGCGCTGGCTGCACAAGGTGCGGCTGTACCCGACGCACGCCCAACGCTCCGCGCTCTTTGGGGCGTTGCGCCAAACCCGCGAACTCTACAATGCGATGCTCGAACAGCGCCGGGAGTACTGGCGGCGCGGACGGCGTCGCGTTACCGACCAATATCGCCAGATCACCGAACTGCGCGCCAGCGATCCCGCGTACGCTGCGGGCTACCGCGAGTGCCAAGACGCGGTGTTGCACCGGCTCGAGCTGGCCTACGCGGCGTTCTTTCGGCGCGTCAAGGCCGGTGAAACGCCGGGTGCGCCTCGGTTCAAGAGCGCACGGCGCTGGAACCAATTTGAGTTTCCACACGGGGATCGAGCCATCACGTTCGACACCGCACAGCGCAGGATGACGATTCCGGGCGTCGGCACCGTGAAGCTGCGCAAGGGCCGCGTGGTCCCAGCGACCTTCGGACGCGTCTTCATCGTCCACAAGAACGGCCGGTGGTATGCGGTGTTCGAGTGTCACCGGGAGGTTGAACCGTTGCCGGCGACCGGCCGGAGCGTTGGCATCGATCGGGGTATCCGGGCGCTGGCGGCGCTGTCGACCGGCGAACTCGTGGAGAATCTGCGGCCGGGATCGCGTCGCCGGGTGGCGACCGAGCGGTGCCAGCGTGAACTCGACGCGGTCACGGTCAAGGACGCGCGGGGCCGACCCATCAACGGCCGCGATCGCCGGCGGAAAGCTGCGGTGTGCAAGCTAGCCCGGGCCAAAGAGCGCGAGGCCAACGCACGTCGCGACTGGTTGCACAAGTGGTCGCGGACGATCGTGGACCGGTTCGACGTGATCGCCCTGGAAGACCTCAGGCTGAAGAACATGACCCGGTCTGCGAAGGGCAACGCTGAGCGGCCGGGGAGGAACGTCAAGGCGAAGAGCGGGCTCAATCGGGCGCTGCTCGATGCCGGGTTGGGGATACTGGGGACGCTGATTCGCGAGAAGGCTGCAAGTGCTGCTCGCACGGTGATCGGCGTCGATCCCAGGCACTCGTCGCAAGAGTGCTCGCGGTGCGGGCACGGTGCGGCGAGCAATCGCGTGAGGAGTCGGTTTCGATGCGGGCGGTGTTGGTATCGGTGCGATGCCGATGTCAATGCGGCTCGGGTCATTCTCGCACGCGGACGGGCGCAGTTGGCGCCCTCGAGGGCACCGGGTCACGCCCGGAGCAGGACGCACGATGCGGCCTGACCACGCTCACAACGAACGCCCCACGGCGAGTCCGCCGGCCGACGGAAGATCGACCGGCCAAGACCCGACGACCGCGCCGTTGGCATAACCGAGTTCGACGACGCGAAGGCCGCCGAGGAAGTAAAGATCGTTTGCTGCTCCGAACGCGAGCGACCCGGGTGCATGTGACGTTGGAATCATGCGCGCGACGCCCCAATCCGGCGGCGAGAGTACGGCGATCTGCCCGGATCCTCGCGACGTCGTCCTCCCGACCAACAGGTTCCCAGCCGAATCGAGCGTCAGGTTTGCGGGGCGCGTGACGTTCGGGGGTTCCGTTGATGCACCGGCCCTTGGACGAGTGCGGCGCGAACTCGACGATCGTGCCGCGGTGGCGGCGGCAGCCGGAACCGTCGCCAGAACCGAGGTCGCGCACCGCGCTCGCGTCATCGGACGGCTGATACTGATAGGAGACGAACACGTCGCTGTGGGCGTCGACGGCGACGCCGGTCGCGACGTCCCCATAACGCCGGGGCTGCAGCGTCCTGACCGGCGCTCCTCCCGAAGCGTCATATTCGAGCAGGTCGCCTTGGGACGCCGCGACGTAGACGTTGCCGTCCGGCCCGACGGCGAGGGAACTGCCGTAGCCGACGCCAGTGAACTGGCGAACCAATCGAAAGCCGCGCACCGAGTGGTGGTACTCCTCCACCACGCCGGCGCCGAACGATTGTCCGTTGTTGATGACGTACAGGTCGTTGTTCGGTCCCAGTGCGGGACCGACGAGGTTTACGCCGTCCTGCACGAAGACGAATCCGGCGAGTTCGAGCGCAGGATGCCGGCGGTAGACGTAGACGCCACCGGTTGAAGCGATGTAGAGCACCTCATCGCCGCGGCGCAAGCCCGGTGACAGCCACTGAGCGGGCGGCATCGCGGCCGGGTGTATGGCGAGGGCGAGCAGCGTCGCGATCATCTCGAGTCCCTCATTGTTGGTGCACGGCCAGACCGATCGGATGCGCCAGCCTCGTGGCGCGGCCACGCAGCACCGCGAGCGGTGGGCCGTCGACGTTGCCCGAGGGGTTTGCCGCGTACGTCGTCACGGAGTTCTCATACTCGTTGGCGACATAGATTTGTCCGGTTCCGTCGAGCGTCACGCTGTGAGGGAGGGCGACGCCGCTGCGGATGCCCCCGATGACGGCGAGCGGCGCCCCCGTGTACGTGCCTCGTGGCGGCGGATACACGGTGATCGTCCCGATCGCGCCCTTTGACGGTGCGGCGTTCGCAACGTAGATGTCTCCGTCGCCGTCTTCGGCGATCGCGACCGGGTCGTTCAGGTCGGTGTTAGCTCCGGAGATCGTTGCCTTCGGTGCCTCGTTCAGTACGCCGCGCGGGTCGCGCGCGTAGATCGTGACGTAGCCGCCGTGCGCGCCGTTGACGACCGCGATCTCGCCGTGCGGGCCGACGGCGATCGCCTCGACCTCGAGCAGTTGCGTGGCGCTTCCGTGGATGGTCGCCAGCGGGGCGCCGGTGACATTCCCGCGCGGGTTTGCAGCGTAGACGGTGACGCTCGGACCGTACCCGTTGAGCACGTAGATGCGCCCGGCCGCGTCGAGCGCGACGCCCTTCGGGTCGCCGACGCCGGTTTCGCCGCCGGCGATGATGGCGATCGGAAACCGGACGCGTTTACTCGCGGGCGGCGCAAAGACCGCGATCGAGCTGTTGAAGGAACTCGCGACGTAGATTCGGCCGTCGGCGCCGACGGAGATTCCCGTTGGCCCCTGGATGTCCGACTGCGGTCCGCCGACGGTCGACAGCGGCGCCCGATCGCGACCGCCGGCCGCGGCATACATCGTCACGGCTTGATCGTGCGAGTTGAGCACATAGACGAGGCCGGTGCCCTCCGCTCCACGCGAGAGCGGCGCGCGGCTTCCGGACGGCGAGAACGCGGAACCGCCGCAGCCGGCGCAGACGGCGGACAGAAACAGCGCGACGCCGCGGCGCGGGTGATCGATCGTCATGGCGCGATCCGAAAGACGGCGCCGCCGCCGAACGTTCCGCCGGCGTAGGTTGCGCCGTACAGTGCTCCGTCCGGGCCGAAGGCCAAGCTGGCGTAGGGCTTCGCGCCGTCGACACCCGAGAACGCGTGGAGGAGCCGTTCCCGCCACAGCGAGGCGCCGCGAACCGGTGGGATCAACATGAACGCGGTGCCAAGCCCCTTTGATGAGCCGCCGAAGGTGGTCCCGTAGACCCGCCGATCGGGGCCGACGACGACGCCCCCGTACGGCGCGGCTCCATCGGATCCACCGGTGAAACTGTGCAGTACGGTCTCGCGCCAGGCGCTCGATCCTGCACGGGGAGGCGCCAGCCGGAAGACGATGCCCTCGTTTGCCGTTCCGCCGGTCAACGTCGTTCCATACAGTGCGCCGTCGCGACCGATGGTCAGCGTTCCGTACGGCCCCGAGCCGTCGCCGGCGGACGGTCCCCCGAACTCATACAGCGTTTGGTCCGTCCATGCGCCGCTGCCGCTCGCCGGCGGCGACAGTTCGAAGACGTTGCCGCACGCGCACGCGCCTCCGCCGTCCACCGCCGTTCCGTAGTAGTTCCCCGCGCCGTCCGCGACCAGCCCGGCGAACGGTTGGCAACCGGCATTCGGTGCAACGAATCGCGAGAGGATCGTTTCCGTCCATACGCCGTGCCGCGAGGTCGGCGGCGCCAGGCGGAATGCCAGCCCGCAAAAGCTGACCGCGCTGGTCGTCGTCGTCCCGTACAACGACCCGTCGGCGGCGAGCGCGAGACCGGCGAAGGGTGCCGCGCCGTCGTCGCGCCCCTCGAATGCGTGAAGCACCTTCTCGTTCCAGTAATACTGACCGCTTGTCGGCGGCGTGAGCGAGAACACCGTGCCGCCCCCGTACCCGCCCTCTTGAGTCGTTCCGTATAGCTTCCCGTCGGATGCGACGGCGACGCCCGCCATCGGCATTTGGCCGTCGGCGCCCATGAAGTTCGTCAGCACGGCGCCGCGCCACGTCGAGTGTTTGCCGTGCGGTGGCGTCACGCCGTAAACGTCGCCGTCGCCGACACCGCCGTAGCTCGTCGTACCGTAGACGACGCCGGCGCCGTCGACGGCGGGCGTGCCCCACGGGTGGCTTCCCGCGGGCAGGCTGTAGATCGTTTCGAACGCGGGCTTCAGCGGCGCGCTCCGCGCCGCCGCGCGCGCGGCGATCGGGGCGATTGCGCCGCAGCACAGTGCCGCAGCGCAAACGACACAGACGGTTCCTGCAGACGGGCGCAAGAAGCGCTGGATGATCATCCTCACCTCGCTCGAGATAAACGCCCGCCTCAGCGCAATTCTCTGCCACCGGCGTCGTTCCCGCGGATACGTCCGGCGGGCCGCCGGATAGGCGGGCGAGCCCCCCCTCGGCCGGCGTGGTGTGGGTCACACCTTCCTTTGCCGAAGAGGTGTTCGAGCGGGGGCTCGCCGAGGTTCCCGAGCGTCGCCATGCCGCGCCGCCGCGAGGGACGGCATCGGACCGGCGTCTCTTCTCTATCGACAGAGGTGTAGCATGAAACGTGCTTTTGCCGTTGGTCTCAGCACCGCGGCTTTCTTTGCGTTGCCGATGCTGCTACCGGCAATCGGAAGCGCCGGCTCGGTCTCCCCGAGCGCGGCGGCCGGCGCCCGCGGACAATGGGCAGCCATCGTGCGGAACTTCAGTCATCTGCCGCGCATCCACTATCGCGGTGAACGTCCGACGCATCGGCGGATCCATTACCGCCATCGCGACGGATTCCTTAGCTATCCGACCCAGGTTCAGCACATCGTCGTCATCTACATGGAAAACCGCTCGGTCGACAACCTGTTCTCCGGTCTTTACTACACGTCGTATCCGTATCCGGGGGGCACTTGGGGATCGCAGCTGACGCTGTGCCAATTCGACAACCCCAGCGGTTGCGCGGGGTACGGCCCGCTCAGCAAGTACGAACTGAACGGCGGCCACACCGCCGGGATCGACCCCGGCCACGGCCATGTCAGCGCGTTCTGGAACGAAGCCAACGGCAACTGGCCGCTCCAGGTCTTCGGCTGCCCGGACATCAGCGTGGCCGGCTCCTGCGGCGGCAAGGTGTTCGCCTACATCGATCCCACCCAGATGGCGAACTATGCGGCGCTCGTAACCGGCGTGAACAACGACGGCGTCTCGAACGGCGAGTTCGCGTCGAACATGCTGCAGTCGAACGAGGGCCCGAGTTGGGTCGCGCATCAGTATCTCATCTGGGACAGTCCGGCGGCTACGGCGCGAACGATACGGCGCCGCTCGCGCAAGCCGAGAACCCCTCGACGGTCAAGGGAGACGACACGGATCCCGCCCCGACGAGCGACTGGAGCACCTCCGGCACCTATGCGGACGAGGAGGTCAGCGACACGCCGATCGTCGGCTGCGGTTCGGTGCCGAACATGCACCCCGAGCGCGTGCTCAACATGACCTACCCATACACGCAGGCGCGCAACCGCGAGTTCAACCACAAGGACACCTCGTTGACGCAGGCCTGCGAAGACTACACGACCTTGCTGGACGAGGTCGCGAACAAGTTCCAGCAGACGCCGGCGGCGGCCAACTTCCAGTACATCTTTCACAATCCCGACAGCATCTGGGCCGCGCCCCTCGGCGTGCAGCACCTGTACAACAGCTGGCAAGCCGAAGGCGGGACGGCGCACGGTAACCAGGATCCGTCGGGGATCGAGATCGACCCCGACGCCGAAGGCTTCGTCAACCTGACGCTGACGGGCAAGGGCACATTGCCGTTCGCCCCGCTGACGGTCATCACGCCGTGCATGGACTCGTCGGACCATCCGAACAAGGACCAGTCCGACGACGGTCCGATGTGGCTGCCGTGGGTCGTCAACGCGATCGGCGAGAGCAAGTACTGGCCGAACACGGTGATCTTCGTCACTTGGGACGATTGGGGCGGCTGGTTCGACAGTTACAACTATCTCACGAATCTATCGCTCCCGTTCCATCCCTATCCGAATCCCGTATAACATCCAACAGGATGCCAACGAATGGGGCTTCCGCGTGCCGTTCATCGTCATCTCGCCGTTCATCAAGCACCCGGCGTACGTCTCGAGCGCGAACAACCTCGGCTTCGTGCGCAGCCAGGGCGCGATCACGAGCGCGATCGAGAACATCTATGCGCTGCCGACGCTCGGCGGCGACGACCTAACGAATCAAAGCGACAACGGCGACGTGCTTCAAGACATGTTCAACATGAACTCGTCCGGTGCGGCGCCCCCTTATCATCCCGTTCCAACCGGAAGCTACCAGCCGAGCTGCACCGGTTAGTGCAGTAGCGGTTAGGAGGTGCGTGCGGGTTTCGTGTTAGGGCAGGACGCCGAACACGGTCCCGCACCCGCCCCCGCCGCAGCCGCTCGGATCGCCGCCCGCCGCGGTCGTGCCGATCAGTTCGAGCCCGGCGTGCTGCAGGCCGAGCCACAGGCCGCCGTACGGATGTTCGCCGTCCACGCCGCCGGCGAAGCGATGCAGGATCGTTTCGACGAAGGTTCCACCGGCCGGCGCGAGCGCGAAGACGGTGCCGTAGCCGGAGCCGCCGGGTCCGCCGCCCTGCAACGTCGTGCCGTAGAGCGTGCCGCTTGCGTCGGCGACGAGTTCGGCGACGGGAAAGTAACCGTCGGTCGGGTCGCGCTTCTCGGAGAAGTGGTAGATCGTCGATTCGGCGTAGCCGCTCGACCCGGGCGTCAACGCGAAGACCGTCCCGCAGCCGACGTTGAAGTTGCAGGCGGTGCCGCCCCCCTCGAAGGTCGTTCCGTACAGCGTGCCGCGCGGACCGGCAAGTACGGCGGCCTGCGGATACGCGCCGTCCGTGCCGCCGCCGAACGCATGGAGCACGTGCTCGGCGTAGCCGGCCTTGGTGCGCACGAGTTCGAACGCGGTGCCGCAGCCGCCGTTGCATTTCGCGCTGCCGCCGCCGTTGGCCGTCGTGCCGAATACGTCGCCGGCACGGTCGACGATGACGCCGGCCTCGGGCGCGCTGCCGTCGCCGGCGCCCGCGAACGCGTACAGCACGGTCTCCACGTAGCGGTTCCCGCGACGCGCGATGCGGAAGACCGTTCCGCACCCTCCGCTGCACGCCGCGGAGCCGCCGTGCTCGGTCGTTCCGTAATAGGTATCATTGGCGCCTGCGGTGAGTCCGCCGAGCGGCGTCACCCCGTCGGCGCCGCCGGCGAAGCGGTAGACGACCTTGTGTGCGAAGCCGCTCCGGGCCGGCGTCAGCGCGTAGACGGTCCCATAGCCCGCTCCCCCCTCGGACGTTACGCCCAGCAGCGCGCCCGAGCGGGCGACGGCGAGCTTCCCGTAGGGGCGCCAGCCATCGCCGCCGCCGCCGAAACTGTAGGCGACGCTCTCGGCATAGCCCGCCGGGCCCGGCGTCAGCGCGTAGATGGCCCCGCAGGTTCCCGAGCACTTCCCGCCGCCCAAGATCGTCGCGCCGAAGAGAACCTCGCGGGGACCCGCGACCAGGGTCCCTCGGGCATCGGCGGCGTCGGGCGTTCCCTGGAACCGGTAGACGGCGGTCTCACCGGGGGCGTGCGCCGGCCAGGCCGTCGCCGCGGCCACCGGTGGGCTGGCCAGCAACGGCACGAGCGAGACGAGCCAACGCGCAACGGGCGTGATGGGCCAGTCTGAATCCGGGGGCGCTTGCCGCATGACGTGAGCCTCCGCGATCTCGTTTGACGCTCCGACCTTGTGGGCGATTTCTACTTGGTGCGCCTTGTCAATCCCCCAGGCTTCTCGTTATGCGCTTATTATCTATCCGACCCAAGCCGCGTCCGGGGTCACGGCTACCATCGTCCAACCGCGAGGCCACCGGCGTATGGCTGATGCAACCACCATACGCCGATGATCTCGCCGCCCGGGTAGTTGCGCTCGACCACCCGGCCACCGGCCAGATAGTACAAGTGGCCCGGCGCGCCGAAGGCGATATACGAAGGATTCTGTTCCAATGGGATCGTTTGCGAAACGTCCCAGTTCGGCGGCGACAGGATGGCGATATCGCCCTTTTCCCCTCTGGCGTTCGCGACGACCAGGTTGCCGGCGGCATCGAACGCGAGGCTGCCGGGAAAGCGCGTCGGCAGCGTGGAGTTGACGCAGTGCGCCCGGTGCGAGTAACGGTGGCCGTACTCGTCGACCTCTCCGCTGCGACGGTGACAACCGGAGGGCCCGCCGGGGACGTCCACGGTCCCGTTCGCCGGCTCCGGTGACGCGTACGGACGCAGCCCCGACGGCCAGAATTGAAACGATACGAAGAGATCGTTTTGCCCGTCGACGGCGACGCCGCTCGCTTCATCGAACTCCTTACGCGACTCGATCGACCGCACCGGCGCGCCACCGGACGCCGCCCACTCGAGGACTGCCCCTTGGGCAACGCCGTATACGCGCCCATCCGGGCCGACCGTGACGGTTGTGCTCCAGTTCGCCTGGCCGAATTGGCGGATACGCTTAAAGCCGTGAAGGACGTGACGGTATTCGTTGATGAAGCTAGCGCCCGATCCGGTGCTGAAGTCCACGACGTAAAGGTTTTGGTGCGCATCGAGCGCTGGGCCGGCCGTCTCGACGTTTTGGTCGACGAACAGGAAGCCCGCGAGTTCGAACGCCGGGTGGCGCCGGTAGATATAGACGCCGTCCGGCCCGGAGATGTAGATGACCTCGTCGCCGCGCCGTAGGCCCGGCGAAATCCACTGCTGCGGCGCCGCAGGGCGCGGCGCGATCAGCGCAGCCTGCGTGCCGAGGAAGGGGAAAAGCGCTGCGAGCATGTGGCCCCCGTTCGAGTTTAGTGAAGCGTGATGCCGAGCGGTCGAGCGAGTTCGGTGGCGCGCCCGTGGATCGAGGCGATCGGCGGCCCCGTGACGTTGCCGGTTGGATTCGGCGCGTAAACGGTCACCGTGTTTGCGTATTCGTTCGTCACATAGATCGCGCCATTCTGATCGAGCGCGATGCCGTCGGGGAACTGAACCCCGCTGCGAACGCCACCGATGACCGCCGACGGCGAACCGGTGAAGTCACCTCGGTGCGGCGGGTAGACGGTAACGTACCCGAGGTATCCCTTTGACGGGTTCGCGCTTGTAACGTAGGCCTTACCGTCGGCGTCGATTGCCCCGGCGGTTGGTCCGTTCAGTCCGGTCGAACCTCCGCCGATCGTTTCGCGCGGCTTCTCGTCTACGTTGCCGCGTGGGTTAGGCGGGTAGATCGTGACGTACCCGTGTCCGTAGTTGTTTACGACGACGATCTCCCCATGCGGACCGAGCGCCAGCGACAGCGGGTAGTGGACGTTCGCGTTGCTGCCGCTGATCGTCGCGAGCGGGGGCCCGGTGACGTTCCCCCGCGGATTTGGAGCGTAGACGGTTACCGAGGCGAAGTATCCCGCGTTGTTCGCGACGTAGATCCGGCCGGCGCCGTCGACCGCCACCCCGACCGGGGTGTCGATCCCTGTGCTGCCACCGGCGATGATCGCAATCGGGGGCGTCCGGATGCGGCCGCGCGGATTGGCCCCGAACACGGTGATCGAGCCTGGGTAATACGCATTCGCGACGTACACTCGATCGGCTCGATCGACCGCGACGCCGTCCGGTGAGATGATATCGGTGTCCGGTCCCCCGATGGTTGCGAGGGGCGATTGGTCCGGCTTGCCGCCGGC
The DNA here is from genome assembly GCA_963743605.1 of Vulcanimicrobiota bacterium. Classification (GTDB taxonomy): domain Bacteria; phylum Vulcanimicrobiota; class Vulcanimicrobiia; order Vulcanimicrobiales; family Vulcanimicrobiaceae; genus CAVUQJ01. The sequence continues at coordinate 81,101 of CAVUQJ010000013.1, forward strand.
TGCATAGACCGTGATCGCTTGCGTCCGCGGATCGGCGACGTACACGTTCGCCCCTGCCGTTGCGGCGGCGAGGAGTCCGTCGATCGGTTGCGAGATCGCAGCCGGGTTTATCGCGGAACCGCCGCAGCCCGCGCACAACGCGCAGAGAACGAGCGCAGCGGTTCTCAAACGTTGCTGCCTATGCGTGCCGGTCATGGAACGATCCGAACGAGCGCGCCGCCGCCCGACGCCCCGCCCCCGTAGGTCACGCCGTAGAGCGCGCCGTCCGGCCCAAAGGCTAAGCCGCCGTCCGGTCGTTGGCCGTCCGGATAGCCGGTGAAGACGTGGAGGATGGCCTCGTGCCATGTCGTTCCCCGGTGTCGCGGCGGAGTCAACACGAACGCGATGCCGTAGGTCGTCGTCCCGCCCGACGCGGCGGTTCCAAATACACGGCCGCCGGAACCGAGGGTCACCGGAGAGAATGGGTTTTGGCCATCGGGCGAGCCGGTGAAGCTATGCAGGACCGTCTCGGTCCACTGCGTCGAGCTGCCGGACGGGGGCACGAGCGCGAACACGGTGCCGAGGTTAGCGGTGCCGCCCGCCTCCGTCGTTCCGTAGAGCTCGCCGTGGCGACCGCGCACTAATGTTCCGTACGGCCCGGAGCCGTCGCTCATCGCTTGTCCCATAAAACTGTAGATCGTCGTCTCAGTCCACGACGAGCTGCCGGGCTGCGGCGGCGAAAGTTGGTATATCGTGCCGCACTCGCAGCCCGCGCCGCCGTCGACGGCGGCTCCGAAGAATCCGCCCGAGCCGTCCGGCAGGAGTCCGGCGAACGGCTGGCAGCCGTCGGCGGCGCCGGCGAAGTCGTGCAGGATCGTCTCGCGCCAGGGTTTTGTGCTACGGTGCGGCGGCGGCGTCAACCGAAAAGCCATGCCGCAGAACCCGGTGTATGACGTGATCGTCGTCCCATACGCCGAGCCGTCGGGACCGACGACGAGCGAGCCGCCGTACGGCTCGATCCCGTCCCCGTCGACGCCGGTGAAGTCGTGAAGGACGCGTTCCGTCCAGTAGTACTGACCTTTCGGCGGCGGCAGCAACCGAAACACCGTCCCGTAGCCACTGATTCCTCCCGCCGAGGTCGTGCCGTACAGCGTACCGTCGGGTCCCGGCGTGAGACCGGCGAGTGGCGTCGCCCCGTCGGCGCGGCTGAAGTCGTCCAAGATGGCTTCGCTCCAGGTGGTCTGGCGGCCGCGCGGGGGTAGCAGCGCGAACGCGACGCCGTAGCCGATACCGCCCGCACTCGAGGCCCCATAAACGACGCCGTCGCCCGCCACGAACGGCGTCCCAAAGGTTGCGCTGCCCTGCGGGAGGCTCAGGAGGACCGTCTCTCGGGAGGCCCGGTCGCGCGCGCCGGCGACCCCGAACGCCGATCCGATCAGGGCGCCGGAACAACAGATAGCCGCCGTCAGACGAGTCGTCTGAGCGACCGAAGGCTTCGGCGGACGGGAGCGCTGGATGACCATCTCACCTCGCTCGAACCCAGGCCCGCTTCGTCCTCTTCGCAAACGAGAGCAAGCCTCCCTTGCGCTTGGCGGACAATGGCCGTCCTCGACAGTCGACGCCGCCGTTCCTCAGCCGGCGACCGGCTTGTTGCCGCTCAGGGGGGACATCTCTGCTTGGCCAGGATGGGGACATCTGTGCTTGGCGCCGATACCCGCCTTTGACTTTTTCGGCGCGTCCGGGTACTCTAGAACGGTTGCGGTCCTGGCCGCGACTGCCTTCTTGCGCGGTCGCGGCCGGAACGGTACCACAAACGCCAGGCCCCGAGGTCATGGCGAGCCCCTCCGACGAGACGAAAGACCTTCGAACTCATGAAGAACATCATCGGCCGCAAGGTTGGGATGACAAGCGTGTTTACGCCCGACGGACGCTACGTCCCGGTGACGGTCATCGAAGCGGGTCCCTGCGTCGTCTTGCAGCGCAAGACGGTCGAGAAGGACGGCTACGAGGCGGTCGCCCTGGCGTTCGCCGACGCGAAACGCAATGCCCTGACCAAACCACTCGCCGGTCGCTACAAGAAGGCCGGGCTCGCCCAGAAGCGCCACATCCGCGAGTTCCGCGCGGGGATCGAGGGCGTCGAAGCCGGCGCGACGATCACCGCCGCCGACTTCGCCGAGGGCGACCGTGTCGACGTGCACGGCATCTCGAAGGGCCACGGGTTCGCCGGCGGCATCAAGCGCTGGAACTTCAGCGGCGGCGGGCAGACCCACGGGTCGATGATCCATCGCCAGCCTGCCAGCAACGGCGACACCAACGCCGGCCGCACCGTCATCGGCAGCCACCGCCCCGGACACTACGGCGTCGATCGCACGACGACGCAGGGGCTCGAGGTCGTGCGCACGGACGCCGAGCGCAACCTGCTGCTCCTGCGCGGCGCGGTCCCCGGCGCGCGCAACGCGGTCGTGACCGTCACCTTCAGCGTGAAGCAGCCCAAGCCGCGCGCAGCGACGGGGGAGAAGAAGTAGTGCCGACCGTCATCGACCCCCAGGGCGCAACCCTTCGTCAGGAAGCGGTCCCGGCCGGATTCGCCGTCGTCGACGAGGGCAAACGCAACACGATGTTCCGCGCCGTCTTCCGCGAACTCGCCAATACGCGCGCCGGGACGGCGTCGACGCTGCGCCGCGACGAGGTCAGGGGCGGCGGCAAGAAGCCATGGAAGCAGAAGGGCACCGGCCGCGCTCGCCAGGGATCGACGCGCTCGCCCCAGTGGAGGCACGGCGGCGTCGTGTTCGGGCCGAAGCCGCGCTCGTTCGCCATTTCCCTCAATAAGAAGGAACGGCACGCCGCGATGCGTGCGGCCCTGAGCGACCGCTTCGCCTGCGACCTCGTGACGATTCTCGCGACCGACGGGTTCGCGATCGACAAGACGGCCGAGTTCGCCAAGTTGCTGTTTTCGTCGGCGAAGGCGGCCAAGAGCGGTACGCGCACGCTGGTCGTCTACGGCGCCAACGAGCACGCCGCCGTCGGAGAACGGCTGGAGCGCGTCGGGCGCAACCTGCAGCGCGTCGCCGTCACCCATACGGGCGCGCTCGACGTCAAGGACGTGCTCGGTTACGGCCGGCTCGTCTTGACCGCGGCCGCGTTCGACGAACTCGCCGCGGCCTATGCGCCGAAGGCGGCCCGCTGATGGAAGCACGCGACGTCATCATCGCCCCGCTCATCACCGAAAAGTCCATGGCCACGACCGCACTGCACCAGTACGCGTTCGAGGTGCACCCGCACGCGACCAAGACGCAGATCCGTCAGGCCGTCGAGTCGATCTTCAAGGTGACCGTGATAAAGGTCAACACCGTCAACGTCGGCGGCAAGGTCAAGAACTTCGCTCGCCGCGGCAAACGCACGTCCGGCAAGCAGGCCGACTGGAAGAAGGCGATCGTCAGCATCAAGGCCGGTCAGAAGATCGAACTCGGGGGAGTCAACTACTTTGAACACTAGTTCGCTTGCGCCTCGCACGCGGCGGCTTCGTTACTCGTCGCTCATGTGCTATCGCACACTTCGCTCCGACGCGCATGGATGCGCTAGTGTCGCGCGGCGCAGGATGCGCCGAAGCGCGACCTCGTTCCTCGCCGGCGCGCGCGATCCGCACGCGAACGCCCGACTTCGTGTAGGTATTCGCTAGTGCCGATCAAGCGGTTTCGTCCCACGTCGCCCGGTAAGCGCTTCGCGACGGTCATGGACTTCTCGGACCTTTCGAAAAAGCGTCCCGAGTCGTCGCTGATCGAGGTCAAGAAGAAGCACTCCGGCCGCAACAACAACGGCCACATCACCGTCCGTCACAAGGGCGGCGGCACGCGCCGGCAGTATCGGATCATCGACTTCAAACGGCGCAAGGACGATATCCCGGCGAAGGTCGCCGCGATCGAGTACGATCCGAACCGCTCCGCGCGGATCGCGCTGCTCAACTACCGCGACGGCGAGAAGCGCTACATCCTCGCGCCCGCCGGCATGAAGCCCGGCGACATGGTCGAGTCCGGCGAGAAGGCCGACATCAAGACCGGCAACGCGTTGCCGCTATCGTCGATCCCGCTCGGCACCGTCATCCATAACATCGAACTGCGACCCGGCGAGGGCGGCAAGCTCGTGCGGTCCGCCGGCGGCTCGGCGCAATTGATGGCCAAGGAAGGGCAGTACGCGCAGGTGCGCATGCCGTCGGGCGAAGTGCGCCGCATCCTGGTCGAGTGCCGTGCGACGATCGGTCAGCTCGGTAACGTCGACCACGAGAACGAGGTGGTCGGCAAGGCCGGCCGCCAGCGCCATCGCGGTAAGCGCCCGACCGTGCGCGGCATCGCGATGAACCCGGTCGATCATCCGCACGGCGGCGGCGAGGCGCGTTCGACGTCGGGCCGTCCGCCGACGACGCCATGGGGGCAGATGACGATGGGCAAGAAGACGCGGCGCAACAAGCGCACGACCAAGATGATCGTCCGCAAGCGGAGCGCGAAGTAGCATGGGCCGTTCGCTAAAGAAGGGCCCGTTCGTCGCCGCGCCGCTGATCGCCAAGGTCGAGCGGATGAACTCGACGCGCGAGAAGCGCGTCATCAAGACCTGGAGCCGGGCGTCGACGATCGTCCCGGCGATGGTCGGGCACACGATCTCCGTCCATAACGGCAAGGCGCACATCCCCGTGTTCGTGACCGAGAACATGGTCGGTCACAAGCTGGGCGAGTTTTCGCCGACCCGCACGTTCCGCGGCCACTCCGGCAGCGACAAGAGCGCGGTGAAATAGCATGGCGACGACGACCGAGCGCACGCAGGCGCTGGCACACCTCAAGTTCGCGCGGATGGGGCCCCGCAAGCTGCGGCGCGTCGCCGACGCGATCCGCGGCCGCAAGGTGCAGGAGGCGCTCACGATGCTGCGCTTCAGCCCCGTCTTCGCGGCCGAGCCGATCGAGAAGCTGCTGCGCAGCGCGATCGCGAACGCCGAGAACAACCACAACATGGCCACCGACGATCTGTACGTCAGCAAGATCACGGTCGACGGCGGTCCCGGCGGCGGAATCACCAAGCGCCTCGACCCGCGCGCGCAAGGCCGCGGCGCGTTCAAGCGCAAGCGGATGTCGCACGTGACGATTGCGGTCGGCGGCGCGCCGTCGAAGCGCGTCGCGCGCAAGTCCGGTGCGTCGGTCGCCGTCGCGAAGGTCGTTTCGCGCCGAAGCCGCCGCCGGCGGACACGCCGCGCAAGCAGCGCGCACCGCGCAAGAAGAAGGAAGCCGAAGCCACGGCGGGAGCCGCTTCATAACATGGGACAGAAAGTTCATCCGGTCGGGCTGCGGCTCGGCATCACGCGCACCTGGGACAGCCGCTGGTACGAGAAAAAGCAGTACACGGCGTGGCTGCACGAGGACGTCGCGATCCGCAAATACCTCGGACGCCTCACGCGGGCGGCCGCGATCTCGCGCGTCGAGATCGAGCGCCGCGCGAACCAGGCGCGCGTGATCGTACACACCGCCAAGCCGGGCATCATCATCGGCAAGCGCGGCGTCGGGATCGAAGACATCCGCCGCAATCTCGAGCAACTGACGCAGAAGACCGTTCAGGTCAACGTCGTCGAGATCAAGCATCCGGAACTGACCGCGCGCCTGGTCGCGCAGAACATCGTCGACCAGCTCGAGAAGCGCATCGCCTTCCGGCGCGCCATGAAGCAGGCGATCATGCGCACGATGAAGGCCGGCGCGCGCGGCGTGAAGGTACAAGTCTCCGGCCGCCTCGGCGGCTCCGAAATCGCGCGCTCGGAACAGAATCACGACGGCAAGGTGCCGCTGCACACGCTGCGCGCCGACATCGACTACGCCCACGTCGAAGCGTTCACGACGTTCGGCCGCATCGGTACGAAGGTTTGGATCTACAAGGGCGAGGTGCTGCCCGAGGGCCCGCGGCCCGAGGCGCGCGCCGAGCGGCAACAACCGCAGGGCGAGCGGACCCAGTTCCGCGACCGGCGCGGCCGCCGCGGTGGCGCTCGTCCGCAGCCGCAGCGTCCGGCAGGCGGCGACGGCGAGGCGCCCGTCGAGGCGATCGAAGCAACGCCGGGCGAGCCCGCGCTGACGCTGCCGACCGTCGCGCAGATCGAGCACGACAACGCATCCGTCGAGTCGACGATCGAGGGCGCGCCGTCCGAGTCGGGCGATCATCCCGACAGCGTACACGGCGGCTCCGTCGCGCACGCGACGCCGCCGGCGGCGATGGATGCCGTCGAGGACGCGACCCCGGTCGACACCGTCGAGCGCGACGTGTCGGCGATCCCGGACACGAATCTCGGGGAGGCGAGCGAGTAACGTGCTGACACCCAAACGCGTCCTGCACCGCAAGGTCCATCGCGGCCGGATGACCGGTCGCGCGATGGTCGGTAACACGCTGACGTTCGGCGACTTCGGGCTGCAGGCGCTCGAGCCGTGCTGGATGACCAGCCGCCAGATCGAGGCCGCCCGTGTCGCGCTGACGCGTCACATCAAGCGCGGCGGCAAGGTCTGGATCAAGATCTTCCCCGACAAGCCGGTCACGAAGAAGCCGGCCGAGACGCGCATGGGCTCCGGCAAGGGCAATCCGGAGTTCTACGTCGCCGTCGTGCGGCCGGGCCGCGTGCTGTTCGAACTCTCGGGCGTCAGTGCTCCCGTCGCGCGCGAAGCGCTCAAGCTCGCTGCCGCGAAACTGCCGATCGGCACGAAGATCGTCGCCCGAGCGGAGGCGGACGCATGAAGCGCCAGCAGTTAGATCTCCTGCGCGACCTGACGATTCCCGAGCTCGAAGACAAGGCGCGCGAGACCAAGGAAGAGTTGTTCAACCTGCGCTTCCAGTTGCGCACGGGTCACCTCTCGGACTTCAGCCGGGTGCGGGCGACCCGCCGGACGTACGCGCAGATCCAGACGGCGATCAGCGAGAAGCGGATCGTCGAGAAACGCAGGGGAGCAGCATGATGGCGAGCGAGACTCGCAACCGGCGCCGGACCAAACAGGGCCGCGTCGCCTCAAACAAGATGGACAAGACGATCGTCGTCGTGACCGAGACCCGCGTGCCGCATCCGGTCTACAAGAAGATCGTGCGCAAGTCGGCCCGCTTCAAGGCCCACGACGAGAACAACGAGGCCGGGATCGGCGACGTCGTGCGGATCACGGAATGCCGTCCGATGTCGCGCGAGAAGCGCTGGCGTCTGCTCGAGATCGTGGAGAAAGCAAAGTGATCCAACAGGAGACGCGGCTCAAGGTGGCCGACAACTCGGGCGCGCGCGAGCTCCTCTGCATCCACGTGCAGGGCGGGAGCCGTCATCCCTATGCGCACGTCGGCGACATCATCGTCGGCACGGTCAAGAGTGCGATCCCGGGCGCCGCGGTCAAGAAGGGCCAGGTCGTCAAGGCGGTCGTGGTTCGCTGCGCGCAGCCGATGCGCCGGCCCGACGGTTCGATCATCAAGTTCGACGAGAACGCCTGCGTCATCATCAAGGGCGAGAAGGACAACCTCGACCCGCGCGGCACGCGCGTGTTCGGGCCGGTCTGCCGCGAACTGCGCGACCGCGGGTTCTTGAAGATCGCAAGCCTCGCGCCGGAGGTGCTCTAGTGGCGGCGACGATCATCAAGGGCGATACGGTCATGCTGCGGCGCGGCAAGGAGAAGGGCAAGCGCGGCGTCGTCAAGTCGGTCATGCCGCGCAGTCGCATGGCGTTCGTCGAGGGGCTCAACGTCGTGAAGCGTCACACGAAGCAGGGCGCGAGCGGTGCGAAGAGCGCCGGCATCTACGAAAAAGAGGCGGCGATCCCGCTGAGCGCGCTGGCGCTGGTCGACCCGAAGTCGGGCCTGCCGACCAAAGTTGCGGTGAAGATGACCGACGAGGGCCGCGTGCGCGTCTCGCGCCGGAGCGGCGAGGCGTTGCCGGCCTCCACGAAGGGACGCTGACGATGGCGATGACGAGACTGCGCGAGCGCTACGAGGGCGAAGTTCGCCCCGCGCTGACGGAAAAGTTCAAGTACGGCAACGCGATGCAGGTGCCAAAGCTGGAGAAGGTCGTCCTCAACATGTCGGTCGGCGAGGCGATCGTGAACTCGAAGGTGCTCGACACCGCCGCTTCCGAGCTGCAGGTGATCAGCGGCCAGAAAGCGGTCATCACCAAGGCCAAGAAGTCGATCGCGGCGTTCAAGCTCCGCGAGGGGATGAACATCGGCTGCAAGGTCACCCTGCGCGGTGAGCGGATGTACGTCTTCCTGGACAAGCTGTTCAACATCGTGCTGCCGCGCATCCGCGACTTCCGCGGGCTGTCGCGCAAGGCGTTCGACGGACGCGGCAACTACAATCTCGGGCTACGCGAGCAGATCGTGTTTCCCGGAAATCAACTACGACAAGGTCGACAAGATGCGCGGTATGGACATCGTGATCGTCACGACCGCGAAGACGGACGAGGAGGCGACGGAGTTCTTGACTCAGATGGGGTTGCCGCTGCAGAAGGAGCAGGGCGCGTCCGGAGCGGGACGGGGGGGACGATAAATGGCGAAGACCGCTCTCATCGAGCAATCGAAACGTCCGCCGAAGTTCAAGGTGCGCCAGCACAACCGCTGCAAAGCGTGTGGGCGTCCGCGCGGCTATTACCGCAAGTTCGCGATGTGCCGCATTTGCTTCCGTGAGAATGCGCATATGGGGTTCGTGCCCGGCGTGACGAAGGCGAGCTGGTAATGGGCGTCATCACCGATCCCATCGCCGACATGCTGACGCGCATTCGCAACGCGAACACTGCGCACCACCAGACCGTCGACATCCCTGCGTCGAGGGCGAAGACGGCCGTCGCCAAGATTCTCAAGGATGAGGGTTTCATCCGCGACATCAACGTCGTCGCCGAGGGTCCTCAGGGGACGCTGCGCATCACGCTCAAGTACGGCCCCGAGAAGGAAAAGGTCATCACCGGCCTGCGCCGCATCAGCCGGCCCGGTCTGCGCGTCTATGCCGGGCGCACGGAGATCCCGCGCGTGCTGGGCGGGCTCGGCCTCGTCATCATCTCGACGTCGCGCGGCATCATGTCCGGCAAGCAGGCCAAACGCGAGGGCTTCGGCGGCGAAGTCATGGCCTACGTATGGTGACGGAAGATGTCTTTTGGGGCCCCACGCGCTTTGCGCGCTGGGGGGCGCGCAGTCCCGGGGCGGAGCACCTTTTCAACGCGCCTTTCAATACCGTGAGATAAAGCTAATGTCTAGAATCGGAAAGCTTCCAGTTGCGGTCCCCGGCGGCGTCACGGTCGACATCGCCGAGTCGCTCGTGCGCGTCAAGGGCCCGAAGGGCGAACTCGAACAGCGCGTCCTGCCGATCGTGACCGTCACGCAGCGTGACGGCCAGGTCGTCGTCGAGCGCGACGGTGATGCCAAGCCCGCGCGCGCCGCGCACGGCCTGACGCGCACGCTCATCAACAACATGGTCACCGGCGTGACGAAGGGCTTCCGCAAGAGCCTCGAGATTCAGGGCGTCGGCTATCGCGTCTCCAAGGCCGGCGAGAACCTGAATTTCACCCTCGGCTACTCGCATCCGATCACGTACCCCGCGCCGGCGGGGATCTCGTTCGCCGTCGAGGGCACGAACAGGATCCACGTCGAGGGCATCGACAAGCAGCGCGTCGGCCAGGTCGCCGCGGAGATCCGCGGGCTGCGGCCGCCGGAGCCGTACAAGGGCAAGGGGATCCGCTACGCGGGCGAGTTCGTTCGCAAGAAACTCGGCAAAGCCGGCAAGGCTGGGAAGAAATGATCCGCACGAAGACGGAGCAGCGCACGAGGCGCCACGCGCGCGTGCGGCGCAAGCTCATTGGAACGGCCGACCGGCCGCGCCTGCAGATCCACCGGACGCTGCACCACCTCTACGCGTTCGTCGTCGACGACGCGAAGGGGCACACGCTCGCGTCGGCGTCGACGCGCGACAAGGGTCTCGCGGAGGGGCTGCAGTCGCGCACCAACCTCGACGCAGCAAAGAAGGTCGGCACGGCGATCGGCGAGCGCGCGAAGGCCGCCGGCATCGACGCGGTCGTCTTCGACCGCTCGGGGCTGCAGTATCACGGCCGCGTCAAGGCGCTGGCCGACGCCGCGCGCGAAGCGGGTCTCCAGTTTTGATGTTAGCGACAGGAGCCATCGGTTATGAACTTTAGAGGAGGACGCGAGCGCGACGGCTCGGGGTTCGAAGAGACGGTCGTCCGCGTCAACCGCGTGGCGAAAGTCGTCAAGGGCGGTAAGCGGTTCAGCTTCAGCGCGCTCATCGTCGTGGGCGATCGCAAGGGACGCGTCGGATTCGCGATCGGCAAGGCCGGCGAGGTGCCCGAGGCGATCCGCAAGGGCGTCGAACAGGCCCGCAAGGCGCTGGTCACGGTGCCGATGGTCGAGAAGACGATCCCGCACGAGGTGACGATGCAGGTCGGCGCCGGCAGGGTCTTCATGAAGCCGGCCGCGCCCGGCACCGGCGTCATCGCCGGTGGCCCGATGCGCGCCGTGCTCGAACTGGCCGGGATCCACGACATCCTCACTAAGTCGCTCGGGAGTTCGAACCCGATCAACGTCGTGCTCGCGACGATCGAAGGTTTGCGTTCGCTCAAGACGGCCGAACAGGTCGCCAAGCTACGCGACAAGACCGTCGCCGAGTTGTTTGCGTAGGAGCACTCCAATGGCAGAGACACACGAAAACGCCGGTGAGCCTCGCGACCCTACGCGAGAACGCGGGCGCACGCCCGAAGCGTCAGCGGATCGGGCGCGGCCACGGCTCCGGCATGGTCAAGACCGGCGGCGAAGGCGGCAAGGGGCAGACCGTCCGCTCGGGCGGCGGCAAGGGACCCGCGTTCGAAGGCGGTCAGACGCCCTGGTCGCGCCGGCTGCCGCACAACCGCGGCTACTCGCAGAAGGGCCGCGACACCGGGCATTTCGGCACCGTCTACGCGGTCGTCAACCTCAGCGCGTTGGCCGATTGGGATCCGTCGGTCGAGATCACGCCGCTGACGCTGAAGGCCGCGCGGCTCGTTGGCAACAGCCGCGACGGCATCAAGATTCTCGGCGGTGCCAAGGCAGGCAAGACGCTCCCGAACGGATTGACCCTGCGCGACGTTGTCTTCTCGGCGAGCGCCCGCGCGGCGCTGGCAGCCGCCGGCGCACAACCTGGAGCCGGACGCCTCCGGGAGCTGACGCGGTGCTAAACAACCTGCGGGCCGCAATCCTCGTCCCCGACATCCGCAAGCGCATCGGGTTCGTGCTGGGCGCGTTCGCGCTGTTCGTGTTCATGATCCACGTGCAGATCCCGAACGTGAACGTGGAAGTGTGGGGCGCGCTGCTGCAGCAGGGGACGTTCTATAACTTCCTGGGCTTCCTGTCGGGCGGCGCGCTGCAGCGGCTCTCCATCATCGCGATGGGGATCACGCCCTACATCAACGCGTCGATCATCATGCAGTTGATGACGGTCGTCCTTCCGCAGCTCGAAGAGATGGCGAAGAAGGGCGGCGAGGAAGGCCGCAAGCGGATCAGCCAGTACACGCGCTGGCTGACGATCGTGCTCGCGTTGGTCCAGGCGACGACGATGTCGATCGCGATGCGCAACTCGGGCGTCTTCTACGATCATTCGATCTTCTTCCTGATCTACGTCATCCTGTCGATGGTCGCCGGGACGATGTTCCTCATGTGGCTGGGCGAGCAGATCACCGACAAGGGGATCGGCAACGGCGTCTCGCTGATCATCTTCATCGGGATCGTCCTGCGCTATCCGACCTACGTCTCGCAGACGGTGCAGCTCGGTCAGAAGTCGGGGCTGAACTACTTCGGGCTGATCCTGTTCATCGCGATCGCGCTCGTGACGATCGTCTCGATCATCTTCATGTATCAGGGGCAGCGCCGCGTTCCGGTCCAGCAAGCCCGCCGCGTCGTCGGCCGCAAGATGTTCGCCGGGCGCTCGTCATACATTCCGCTGCGCCTGAACAACGCGGGCGTCATCTCGATCATCTTCGCGATCTCGATCCTGCTGCTTGCCGCAACAGGCGCTGTCGTGGTTCCGCCGTGCAGGGGCGACCGGCTGGAAGGCGACGGTGGCGCTCTTCGTCCAGACGTACTTCAGTCCGAACACGCTGCTCTACAACCTCGCATACTTCGTCCTGGTCGTCATCTTCACGTTCTTCTACAGCGCCGTCGTCGTCAACACGCGCGACATCGCCGACAACCTGAAGAAGAGCGGCTCGTTCATCCCCGGCATCCGGCCGGGCCAGCCGACGGTCGACTATCTCAACCGCATCTTGCTGCGCCTGACGACGGCCTCGGCCGTCTACCTCGGCCTGCTCGCCGTGCTGCCGTCGACGCTGCAGCGCGGGCTCGGCGTGACGACGTTCTACCTCGGCTCGACCTCGCTGCTGATCGTCGTCGGTGTCGCGCTCGACACGATGACGCAGATCGAGGCGCGCCTCGCGATGCGTGACTACAAGGGCTTCATCAAGCGGTGAGCGCCCCCCGCGACGTCATCTTGCTGGGTCCCCCGGAGCCGGGAAGGGGACGCAGGCGCGGCTGCTCGAGCAGAGCCACGGCGTCGTGCAACTCTCGACGGGTGATCTGCTGCGGCGCAACCGCGAGGCCGGCACGCCGCTCGGCGTCGCCGCGCGATGGCTACATGGAGCCGCGGCGAACTGGTTCCCGACGCGCTGATCGTCGAGATGATGGAAGCCGAACTGGACGCCCGCCGCGGGAGCGTGCTGTTCGACGGCTTTCCAAGGACGGTCGCGCAGGCCGAGGCGCTCGACGCGATGTTCGCCCGCAAGAAGCGGCCGCCGGCCGTGCCGGTCCTGCTCGACATCGATCTCGATCTGATCGCCGACCGGCTCTCGGGCCGCTGGACCAACCTGCGGACCGGCCGGGTCTACCACGACCGTTACGCGCCGCCGCTCGTCGCCGGGATCGACGACGACGACGGCGGCCCGCTCGTGCAGCGCCTCGACGATCAACCGGAAACCGTGCGCAAGCGCCTCGCCGTCTACCGCGATCAGACCGAACCGCTGGTCGAGTACTACACGAGCCGCGGGCGGTTGCACCGCGTCGACGCGGCCGCGCCGGTGCGCGCCGTGACGCGCGCGATCGAGCAGGCGCTCTATCCGCGCGAGGACGCGGCATGATCACCATCAAGTCGGCGCGCGAGATCGAGATCATGCGCCAGGGCGGCAAGATCACGGCCGGCGCGCTGTCGCATGCTGGTGCGGACCGCGCGAGGCCGGGATGACGACGGCCGATCTCGACCGGCTCGCGGAGCAAGCGATCCGCGAGCGCGGCGGGACGCCGACGTTCAAGGGCTACAACGGCTTCCCGGCGTCGATCTGCACGTCGGTCAACAACGTCGTGGTGCACGGCATCCCCGGCGGCACCGTGCTGCGGGACGGCGACCTGTTGTCGATCGACATCGGCACGACGTTCGAGGGCTACGTCAGCGACTCGGCGATCACGATCCCGATCGGGACGATCAGCGAGCCGCGCCAAGCGGCTGCTGCGGCGTGACCCAGGAGTGTCTGATGCTCGGCATTGCGCGGATGCAGCGCGGCAACCGGCTTTCGGACATCGGCCACGCGGTCCAGGAGCACGCCGAGAAGAACGGCTACGGCGTCGTTCGGGCGCTCGTCGGGCACGGGATCGGCCAGCAGATGCACGAGGACCCGCAGGTCCCCAATTACGGCAAGGCCGGACAGGGCCTGACCCTGCGGACCGGGCTGTGCCTGGCGATCGAGCCGATGATCACCCAAGGTACCCACGAGGTTGAGATCCACAGCGACGGCTGGACAGTGGCTACGGCAGATGGTAAACTCGCAGCGCACTTCGAGCACACCGTCGCTCTGACGGAGGAGGGGCCCCGCATTCTGACGCTCCGGGACGTTCTGGAGCACGACGACGCGGTGCGCTACCGGCCCAAGGAGGAATTGGCAGCGTGACCACGGTCCGCCTCGATGGCGAACGCGATGTTCCGCGTCGAACTCCAAAACGGCCACCGCGTGCTCGCGCACGTGAGCGGCAAGGTCAGAATGAACTTCATCCGTATACACCCCGGCGACCGCGTCCTCGTCGAACTCTCACCCTACGACCTCAGCCACGGACGCATCACGTACCGCTACAGGTAGAAGAACGAGCAACAGCATGAAAGTCCGACCGTCCGTCAAGCGCATCTGCGAAAAATGCATCATCATCCGTCGCGAAGGTAAGGTTCGTGTGATCTGCACGAGCAATCCGAAGCACAAGCAGGTACAGGGGTAATGGCACGTATCTCAGGAATCGATCTGCCGCGCGAGAAGCGCATCGAGATCGCGTTGACTTACATCTTCGGCATCGGCTTGCCGACCGCGAAGAAGATCCTCGAGCAGACGGGCGTCGACCCGAACATGCGCGTCAAGAACCTGTCCGAGGACCGACGAGAAGCGCCTGCGCGACGCGATCGACGGACGGATCAAGGTCGAGGGCGACCTGCGCCGCGAAGTCTCGGGCAACATCAAGCGGCTGACGGACATCGGCTGCTACCGCGGCTTCCGCCACCGGCGCGGGCTGCCGGTCCGCGGCCAACGGACGAAGACGAACGCCCGGACCCGCAAGGGCCCGAAGAAGACGGTCGGCGTTCGCAAGAAGGCCGCAGCCAAGAAGTAGCCCGCCGATGACGTCGCGCGATCCGTTCGTCGCGATCGATCACGTGCAACTCGCCATGCCGCCCGGTCAAGAAGACCGGGCGCGTGCGTTTTACGGCGGTCAGCTCGGCATGACCGAGGTGCCGAAGCCGCCGGAGTTGGCGGCCCGCGGAGGCGCCTGGTTTCGCAGCGGTTCCGTCCAGCTGCACCTCGGCGTCGAGCCGGAGTTCCGGCCGGCCCGCAAGGCCCACGTCGCCCTGCGGTGTGCGCGCTTCGCGCAGCTGACCGAGGCGCTCGCCGCGACGACCACGGTCACCCGCGCCGGCGCGTTCGAGGACGGGCTCGAGCACGCCTACGTCGACGACCCGTTCGGCAACCGCATCGAACTCATCGCAACGGAAGGGTGCCCCACACCAGAGATGCCATGACAGTCGGCTTCCGCTTTTCCGCTCCAGTTTCGTTGCTCGTCGCTCAAATAGCGGTGCTATGCCACGCTCCTCGCGCCTCGCTGGAACGAAAAATCGCTGCGCCTTTATGTCACTCCACCTCTGGCGCGGGGCACGCCTTCAGAGTCCCTTCACAAACCGCTGGTACGGTCGGCGGGTCGTTCCCCGCTCGCGCCACGGAGGTTTGCTTTTCGATGTTCCGTCCGTCGCTTTCGTTCGCGGCCGTCGCCGCGTTGTTGCTGCTCGCGCCCGCGGCCGCGCCGGCGCGCACGGTCCTCCCCGCTCCGCACGCTGCCGAGCGTTCGCTGCAGCACGCGGGGGCGCGTGCTCATCCCGGTTCCGTCGGCCTCGGCGCCGTCCTGTCCACGCTCAACGGCGGTCAAGTGTTCGGCTTCGACATCGACCAGAACGGCAACGACGGCGTCCTCGCCGCCGGCGGCGGGGGCGACCAGATCGAGACCTTCGATCAGGACACGGGCAAGATCGGCAAGTCGACCGGCCCCGAAACGCAGACGCGCTCGTACAGCGCCGTCGGCATCTTCACCGGCAACGTCGGGCTCATCACGCGCTACGTCGTGCCGAAGGGCCAGATCTACGCGACCCGCCACTACTTCGTCATGAACCCGGTGACCAAGGGGAAGTTCACCCACGAGTGGACGCCGCCGATCAAGGACCTCAGCGTCCTCGAAACGGCCGAGAACCAGACGACCGCCACCAGCGTCCTGTACGCCATCGAGTTGAAGAATCAGGACGTGCCCGACCTGATCGTCTCCAACGTCGCCGCGAACACGTTCGGTAAGGTGATCCACCTGGATCCGAACCTGTTCTCGCTCGGGAACTCCCCGCAGCTCGGGCAGTACACGGCGGCGGGTGAGGCCGTCGTGGCGTCGTCGCCGGACGGCGGCGCGGCCGGCGGCGAACCGCCGATCAACGAACTCGTGAACCTCTCGACCGGCAAGCTGCTCCAGTTCAACGGCTACAACAACGGCCCGTTCCACGCCGGCAACGTCAACGGGCTGGCGGTCGATCCCAACACCGGCGTCGCCGCGACCGACACGGAACTCAACGCCCAAGTCGAGTTCTACAACCTCAACACGCAGCAGGGCATCGCCGCCGTGCAGTTGCCGTGCACGGGCAGCTCGAGCCAGATCAACAGCGGGTCGGGAATCGCGGTCGATCCGGTCAATAAGCTGTTCCTCGTCACCGAAACCTCTGCTGCCTGTGTTCAGGGGAGCATCATCGCCGTCTACGACGAGTCGGGGAACCTGATCGAGACGATCCCCGGCTTCAAGTTCGCCATCGGCGAACCGGCGCCGGCGATCAACCCGAGCAAACGCATGGGCTGGACGTTCGGACCGAACTTCAGCCAGTTGCAGCAGTTCTTCTACTAGGGTCTAAGATGAAGCGCATGGTTGAAGAAAACGCCGATTGGGAGAAGCGTCTAGCAGCCGTATGGGCGACGCTCGACGACCGCGATGGAGAACAGTTCGTCGCCGCGATCGACGATCTCGTCGCGGAACTGCCGGATGGGAGCGCGATCGGCCCGTTCGAGCGCGCATGCGCCTTCGATTCTACCGGTCACTCCGATCTGGCAGTGCCGTTGTATAAATCTGCGCTGGACATCGGTTTGACCGGCACGCGTCGTCGCCGCGCGGTCATCCAAATGGCAAGTTCGATGCGAAACATCGGAAAGGCGCAGGAAGCGGTTGCGCTACTCTCTGCCGAACTCGAGGCCGAACCGGATGAACTCACCGGAGCCGTCCGAGCTGTCCTCGCGCTCAGTCTCGTCAACGTCGGTCGCGAACGCGAGGCGGTAGCCGTCGCGCTCACGGCGCTCTCCGAATACTTACCTCGTTACAACAGATCTCTGGCCAACTACGCCCGCGAACTCAGCGAGGAACGCGACTAGCAATCGGCGGCCCTTCCGAGTTGAGGGAGGGATGCATCGTCATCGAACCGTGTTGTGCGCGTTGTCCTTACCTGCAGCAAGTCAAGTCGCACGATCGTGCGTAAAATCAATAAATGCCATGCCATTTATGGCGGAGCTTGACTCGGACGACACGCTAGCGGAACGTCGGACCGGGCGGGGGCGGAATCGCATCCCGCTCGGCCTGGGTGCGCGCGCGCCGGCGGCGGAGTTCGAGCGTCATGCTCTCCTCGCCGCGCGCCATCGCCCAGCGGTGGTTGGCCGCGAAGAGGGGCCGCAGCACCGGCGTCAGGTAGCGCAGCAACGGCTTGTCGGCCTCGATGTTCCAGTCGTAGCCGGCGGCGGCGAGGCTGCCCTGCTGCACCATCGTCCAGACGCCGTTGCCGACGAAGTCGCCGCTCGCGACGAGAGCGGACCCGAAGGGATAGTTCACGGCGGTGACGCTGAAGGTCCAGCGCAGCGTGTAGGGGAGCCAGCCTTTCGTGAAGAGTGCGACCTTCGCGCCGAGCGCGTGCGCGCCCCCGGGCTCGATGACGCGCACGTCGAGATAGACGGACGGCCACCAGCGCGGCAGCGCCGCGTAGTCTTCGAGGATGTCGGAGACCTCCTCGATCCGCGTATCCGGAAAGCGCCAGTGCGTCGTGAAGTGGTAGCGCGAAGCAAACATCGCCGCGCTATTCGACGGCGATCTCGGCGTTGACGATCGAGCTGGGCACGGCTCGTTTGGGCGGCCTCAGGAGCAGCACGGTCGGGACCGCGAGGATGAACAGCAGCGCGCTGACCTGAAAGGCGTAGGTGTAGCCGATGACCGTGGCGTTCACGAACACGCCCGCCGTCAGCAGCGCGATCGCGTGGGCACTGTTGGCGCTGGCAGCGAGCATCTGCGCGACGGCCGGGTTGCCGAGCGTGACGCCGGCCGAGAGCGCTTGAACGGCGCCGTCCTCGCGCCTGGTCTCGATCACTTGGAGCAGCGCTATCCCCAGGCTCCCGCCGAGCTGGCGGACCAGCGTAAAGATGCCGGTCGCGTTCGCCAGCTTGTGGCGGGGGACTTCGCTGAGCGTGATGGTCGTGAGCGGCACGAAGAGAAAGCCCAGCGCGAAACCCTGCGTCACGCGTGGCCAGAAGACGTCCCAAAAGCCGGCGGTCTGGTTGAGACCGCCCATCATCCACGCCCCGACGGCAAAGACGATGAGTCCGAACGCGATCGAGATGCGGCCATCGATGTATTTTCCGAATCGCGCGGCAAGCGGCATGCTGACGGCGGTCGCGGCCGCGCCGGGCACGAGCGCGACGCCCGTCTGCCACGCGTCGAAGTGCAGCACGTTTTGAAAGAAGAGCGGCAGCATGAGGTTGAGCCCGAACAGCCCGAAGCCGCTGACGACGCCGATGATGTTGCCCGCCGTGAACGAGCGCGACTTGAACACGCGCAGGTCGACGAAGGCGTGCGGATCGCGCACCTCGCGCCAGATGAAGTAGCCGATGCCGATGACGGACAGCACGGTCAGCAGGACGATCGTGCCCGACTGGAACCAGTCCTCGCGCTGGCCGCGTTCGAGGACGTACTGCGCCGACGCGATGCCGATCGCCATCGCAGACAGCCCGATCCAGTCCGCACCCCGTTCGGGCTTCTTGATATACGACGGATCGCGGATGTAGAGCATCGTCATCACGAAGGCAGCGATGCCGATCGGCAGGTTGATGAAGAAGATGAGCGGCCAGCTGTAGTTGTCGACGATGAACCCGCCGAGCGTCGGGCCGATCGCCGGGCCGACCATCGCACCGAGGCCGAAGATCGCCATCGCCGAGCCGCGCTTCTCCGGCGGATACGACTCGAACAGGATCGCCTGGGCGGTCGGCTGGAGCGCGCCGCCGCCGATCCCCTGGATGATCCGGTAGAGCACCAGTTGCGTGACGTTCGTCGCCGTGCCACAGAGGAACGATGCGATCGTGAACAGCGCGATGCAGCCGGCGTAGAACTTCTTGCGTCCGAACAGCGCGGTGAGCCAGCCGTTGAGCGGCATCACGACGACTTGCGCCAGGATGTAGCCGGTCGCGACCCACGAGATCTCGTCGATGGACGCGCCGAGGGTGCCGGCCATGTCGGTCAAAGCGACGTTGACGATCGACAGGTCGATGATCGCCATGATGAGGCCGAGCATCACGGTGACCGTGATGAGGTGGACCGACGGCTCGCGCCGCGGCGCGGCCGTGCGGACCGCGGCCGCGCGGGGAGGCGCTAGCGCTGCGAGGGACGCGATGACGGCACTTCCGGTCCGGTCACATGTAGAGGGTATAATTCCATGACGCCTAAGTCACTATACCACTACCGCACGAGATTGGATGCGACCTCGCGCGGTACAATCGAAGCGACGCCGCCACCCCCCAACGGCGCTTGACCGGAGGGCGGACCACGAGGCGGCCGGAGGAATCGTATGTATCGCTTGTACGCACATTCGCTCGCTCTCATCGTGGGGGCGATCGCGCTCGCCACCGGAGCGGTGGCACAAAACTCGCTCAACGTCGCCGGAACCTGGCGGGTCGCCTCCACCGGCGTCCCGTTTACGACCGGCACGGTCTCGCTGCAGCAGACGAGCGCGGGCATCACCGGCACGTACGGTCAGAGCGGCAAACTCGACGGCACGTTCAAACCGGGGACGTTGCAGGTCGACGGCAACTGGGGCGACTCGCGCGGGAACGGTTGGCTCACGATCACGTTCGCCGCAGGCGGCAACTCGTTCAGCGGTCAGTGGGGCTACGCCGGCCACAAGCCGAGCGGCACGTTCACCGGCACGCGGATCGCTTCGGCCGCTTCTGCCGCTTCGGGCTATCCGGTCGTCACCGGCCTGTTCAACGTCACCGTCACCGGCGGTCCCGAGTTCACCGCGCGTCACCTGAAACTTCACCAGTTGGGCAACGACGTTGTCGGCAATTTCGGGTCGGGCACGCAACTCAGCGGCACGATGGCGCCCGACACCGGCGCGATGAACGGCACCTGGAAGGGACCGAACGGCAGCGGCTGGATCCATCTGCGCTTCGCATCCGACAGCCGCAGCTTCCAGGGCGAGTGGGGTCTCGACGCCGACACGCAGCCCCGCGGACACATCAGCGGGTCCGCCGTCAACACGGCGGAGCTCTGGGTGCACGGCCTCTGGGAGACGGCCTCGAGCAGCATCGACTTCTCCGGCGGCAGCCTGCGCCTCGAGCAGAACGGCGAGAACGTCACGGGCGTGTTCAAGGACGGTCATCTCGCGGGCTCGTTGGCGCGCGGTTCCAACGTGCTGGTCGGACGCTGGCGCGGCGAACACGGGACCGGCAATGTTACCCTGACGTTCGCCCCCGACGGCAGGAGCTTTGAGGGAACCTGGACGCTGCGCGGCGGCAGCGGCGGACGAATTGTCGGCAAGCGCAACGTCGCGGCGTCGCCGGAGCTTCGCTGACGGCGAGGAGAGCGGCGCGTGGCCCACGAGGTCGTCAAGAAGGTCGGCAACCGGGCCTACCGGTATCGCGTCGAGAGTTACCGGGACCGGGCGACCGGCAAGGTGCGAGGGCACTGGACGTACCTCGGCCGGGTCGCGGGCGATGGGACCATCGCGCCGCAGCGACCCGCGAAGGAACGGACGCGCGACCGGTTGCTCGCGGCGCTCGAGCGCCTGCTCGACCGTCACGACTTCGCCGTCATCAGCGCCGGCCAAGTCGCCGACGAGGCCGGTCTCGCGCACGGCACGTTCTATCGCTACTTCCCGGACAAGCGCGCGGCGCTCCACGTCGCGATCGAGCGGGTTCGGGAGACGGTCGATCGCGAGCGTGCCGCACTCGACGGTCCGATCGGCACCCTGGCCGGCGAGCGCGCGCGCGTGCGCGCCTGGGCTGAAGCGGTGCTCCACGCGCCGATCGAACGCCACGGGCTGCTTCGGGCCTGGCTCGCGGTCAGCGAGGCCGAACCAGACCTGGCAGACCGTCGCAAGCGGCGGCGCGCGGAGAACGTCGCGGCGTTCAGCGACTATCTGCGCCGCTGCGCCGCGGCAGGGATCGTCGCGGTCGACGATCCCGCCGCGCTCGCGAGCGCGTTGCTGTCGCTGTTCGACGGCGTCCTGCGGACCGCGGCGGCGAACCGCGATCCCGGCGCGCAACTGCGCGCCGGGGTCACGGCGGTCTTCGATCGCGCGATCTTCGGCGTACATTGAGATTTTCTTGAGCGCTTCTTGAAGCAAAAGTTGCCGTCGCGGGGCTAGTGTCGGGACATTCACTCCCCGGCAAAGGACGGCAACCGTGCACCACTTCGTTAGATTCGCGGGCTCGCTCGCGTGCTCGCTGACCCTCACCGCCTGCTTCGGCGCCTCGGCCGAGGCGCGCTGTTCCTGGGCGCTCTTTCCGACGATCGATCCATATCCGACCGGTAACCAATTGACGGCGGTGGCAGGAACGGGAGCCGGCAACGTCTGGGAAACCGGCAACTCGTACGGCGCGAGCGCCTCGCAGGGCTACGCGCTGCACTGGAACGGTAGCGGCTGGACGTCGTACGCCCAGAGCGGAGCGTCGGGTTACGGCGGCCAACTCTCCGGCGTCGTCGCACCGGCGGCGGGCGACGTCTGGGCCGCGGGCGCCCGCGACGGCGCCGGCAGCTACGGGCAGCCACGGGCCTTCCTCGAACGCTGGACGGGCTCGGGATTCAGCGCGGTCCCGGCGCCGACCGCTCCGCAGGCCTTCTCGTATCTCTACGGCATCGCGGCGCTCGGCGCCGGCGACATCTGGGCCGTCGGCGGATCGCAACCGGCGAGCGGAACGGAAGTCAGTTACGTCATACATTATGACGGGAGCGCGTGGAGTCTCGTCTCGAGCCCCAACGTGGGCGGGATGTCGACCAACCTCGACGCGGTCGCGGGCTCTGCGAGCGACAACGTCTGGGCGGTTGGCGATGCGTATGGGAATCCGTCGTCGATCTACGCGCCGCTCGCGGAGCACTGGGACGGCGCGCACTGGACGATCGTCGCGGCGCCCGGCCGCAGCGGACACTCCGGCCGGTTCAACGCCGTTACCGCGTTTTCGAAGACCGACGCATGGGCGGTCGGCGAGTCGGTCAACGGTTCGGCGCTGGCCCCGCTCGTCGAGCACTGGGACGGCAAGGCGTGGACGATCGTGTCCAGCCCGGACCCGCACGGCGGCAGCGTCTTCTTGGAAGGAGTCACCGCCGTGAGCGCGCACGACGTTTGGGCGGTGGGTGAGATCGCGACCGGTCCGAAGAGGGTCGAAACGCTGACGATGCGCTGGGACGGAAAGCGCTTCACGATCCTCCCGAGCGCGAACATGCGCAAACGGCCGGTGACGTTGCTGAACGCCGTCGCGCAGGTGCCGTCCGCCGGGCTCTGGGCGGTCGGCGGCGACGCGTCGGCGAAGACGGTCGTCGACACGGTGACGGAGCGACTCGGCTGTCCGAAGCAGGCGAACGCGTCGTCGCGCTGATGCCGATGAGGGTCGCGATGAGACACGACGAACCGGCCGAGCGGACCTTCGGGCCGTACGCAGTGCGCAGCGAAGAGCGCGTCTTGCGGTTTCGCGGCGCGCCGGTTGCGCTCGCTCCGAAGGTCGTCGCGACCCTCGTCCCGTTCCTCGAAGAGCCCGGCCGCGTCATCTCAAAGGCTGAACTGATGGAGCGCGTGTGGCCGGGCGACTTCGTCGACGAGGCCAACCTCACGCAGAACATCTACGTACTGCGCAAATTGTTCGAGGGACACGGCAGCGGCGTCCGCATCGACAACGTCCCCAAGCGCGGCTACCGGCTGACCGCTGCACAGGCGCCGCTACCGGCGCCGGCGCTCGCCCATGCGTACCGCAACCGGGCACGACTGGCGCCGCTCGTCGCGGCAATCGCGGTCGCGGGCGTCCTGCTCGGGTTCCGCGGCTCGCTACCCCTCGCCCGATCCCTATCAACTCCCGGCCGGCGCGCTGCAGCACTACCTGCTCGGGCAGTACGACCTGCGGCAGGGCACGCCGGTCGCGTTGCGCCGCAGCGCGGCGTCGTTTGCGGCGCTGATGCGCGAGCGCCCGGAGAGCCCGCTCGGCTATGCGGGCCTCGCCGAGAGCGACACGAGCCTGAGCTTCGCCGCGGCGACCGAGGGCGAGCGGCTGCGGTTGAGCGCGCTGGCCAGCGCGCTCGCGCGCAGAGCCTTCGCGCTCGATCCGGAGTCGGCGGAGGCGAACGCGGCGCTCGGCGCCGTCGCGCTCACACTCGAGCACGACGACGCGACGGCGGCGGCGTCGTTCGCCCGCGCGTTGCAGATCGATCCGCGCAACCTCAACGCGCTGTTGTGGTACGGCGGCGCCCTGTTGAACCAAGGGCGGTCGACCGAGGCGAGCGCCCTGTTCCGCAGGGCCCTCGGCGTCGATCCCGGCGTGCCGGGCGCCGTCGCGTCGCTGGCGTGGGCCGACTTTCAGTTGCGCAACTACGGCGAGGCGGCGGCGCTTTCGCGCCAGTTGTTGAACGCGCGCCGTCTGGCGACGATCGCGCGCATCACGCTCGCGAGCGCCAACGTCGAGCTGCGCGACTATGCCAACGCGCTACCGGTCATCGGAGCGCTCGAGCGCGAACCGTCCGCGCGGACACAGGCCACCGCGATGCGCTCGCAGATCGCGGCATTGCGCGGCGACCCGCGCGCCGCGCTCGCGGTCTTGCGCGGGTTGGAGGCGCGAACGGATCCCGACGCGATCGGTCCGTGGGACGTGCTGGCGCTCGCCGCGGCCTATGCGCGCCTGGGCCGCTCGGATGCCGCGTTCGCGTGGCTGAACCGCGTGCGCTCGTCCGAGCGAGCTCAGCTCGCGCGCGATCCGCGCTTCGACCTGTTGCGGCGCGATCGCCGTTTCGCGGGGTGGGTTAACGGTTGAACGCTGCACGGGCGCGAGTGCGACGGCTACTTCGCGCTCGCGCCCCGCAGCGCGTGTAGACTAGCCCTCGAGGTGCTTCGTGTGCGCCCAGGAAGTGATGAGCCAGCCCTTCGCTTCCTTTTTGAGGGTCACGGTGATGGCCGAGCCCGTCTCCCGCACCGTCGCTCCCTTTTGATTGTAGTGGTAGTCGAACGGACCGTCGATGTAGGCGTTGTCTCCGGTGACGAACACGTGCCACGGCGCGCCTATGCCGGCCGTCGCGTCCGAGAGCTTAGCCGACTTGTTATAGGCGACCCGCGCGTTCCACCAGTCGGTGCACGCCGTCGCTCCGCTGAAGTTGTACGGATCGAACGTATCGATGATGAACGCCGGTGAATCGCACGACGCCACGAACGCGTTCATGTCGCCTTTGTTCATTGCCTGTATGGCAACTTTGAGGGCCGCGATCGCATCGCTCGAGGGCGACGCCGAGCAGACCGCGGGCACGGCCGAAAACACCAGACCCGCCGTCAGGACCAAAGCTGGAAATCGATGGATTCTCATGGTTACTCCTTCGAAGCTGCAGCAAGGCAGCTCGACCTTGCGGTGTTATGGGTGATGCGAGCTTTCCCCCCTTATATGACGGTTGTTATCGCCTCTGCGCCGACGAGTCCGCAACGGGCTCTCGCCCGTCTGCGGCCGCGAGGGGCGGCGACGCAGATCTGTATGACGGCCCATTCAGCCACCGCCTTGCATGGATTGCAGCTGTAGCTTGAGCGGTGTGAGGTTGACGGTCACGAAGCCGGATCCCGGGCGGTCGTAGTCGATCATCATCTGAATGACGAGCACGCTCGCGACGACGTAGACCACGCTGAGGAGCGGTGGCCTCGCGTTCGTCAGCGCGAAGCTCATGCCGAGCGACAACGCGCCCAGCGTGACCAGAACCAGCGTCAGCACCACCACGGTCGTGGGCACATGGCTCGAAAGCGCCTGGCGCTGCTCGGCGGACACGTTGATCGTATCGTTCACTGCCTGCAGCAGAAGCGACAGGCCTAGATCGGATGGGTGCGCGCGCAGTGCCGCCGAAGCGGTGTCCCACAATCCGGCCAGCCGCGCCCCGCTTGAGTCGACCGTGCCCGCGAACTCGGCGCTGCGGTCGGATGCTTCGTAGGCGGCGATCCGGTGCGCCGTGTAGTCGCTCAATATCCGGCGGAACCGGGCGGCTCCGGAAGACGGGAGCTGGTCGGCGCGAAGCCAGGTCGTGCCGATGGCGTTAGCCTCTTTCACCACGAGTGCGCGCCGGAAGTCGAAACGCGCGGAAGCCTGTGCGAACGACAGCCCGAGCACGAACGACGCGAGCGTGAGCAACCCCGCCTGCGTCGCCTTGAAGGCGTCGGCGTTTGCCATCTTGCCGGCGAGCGCGCCGGCGAAGCGGTAGGGAAGTTCGATGCTGAACGCCAGCACGACCAGCATCGTCACCGGCAGCAGCCACGGGCTCCACTCGAAGATGAACTTGGTAAAAATCTCGCCGTCCTTTCACGAGCTCGTTTAAAAGAGGATCCCCGTCAGCTTCTTCAGGATCTCGGAGAGCGGCATCAGCGTCAGCAGCAGTGGGGCGACAGGCACGAGTGTGGCGGCCGCAAAGCCCACGATCATCTGGACCGTTATCGGCACGCTGCGCATCGTCTGGACGATCTCGTAGCTCCCGGCCATGTCGGCGAGGGATTGGATGTCGGCGGTTCCCACCAAGGGCTCCCCGGGATGCGCCTCGGAACCGATCCACTTGTCCTGAAACTCGTTCGCGTAGCGCGCCGCAAGCGCGCCGTACTCGATGACGCCGCGCCGCTTGGCGCGGGTGAGCGATCTCAGGAATACGGTGAGCGGCGCGAGCGTCAAAAACAGCACGAGCACTACAATCGCAGCGATCTCGCCTTTAAATTCTACTAGGCTCGCTTTTCCGATGATGACTCTCGTCGAAAGCCAGCCGGCGAGGAGCACGCCGTGCGCCATCGCGAACAGCGCAAATACTTGGGTGCCGATGCTCAGAAAACCCAGGCCGCCCATGCGATCGGGGTGCGTCGGGACGAGGTTGAGTTTTAACCGCGAAACCTGCCCGAGGAAGCGCCCCCAAATGTAGAGCCGGAAGTACCAGCGCAGTAAGACGAACTGAAAGATGGGCAGGCTGATATAGGCGTAGCAAATGCCGGCCGGCGTCAGCTGCGATCCCTGATCCGCCGAGGCTGCATACCACGTCGCGGGGCCGCTTGCGATCTGCGTCTGCCGGACGACGTACGCATCGACCAGATAGATGAGCGCGACGATCACCAAGTCGGCGGCGAAGGAATTTCCGAGCCTGAACGCCGACGCGACCGCGGTTTCGAACTTGGGGACCAGCGCTTCGGGAACGAGCCCCCGTACGAGGAACTGCTTTAGGGCGGGAAGGATGCGCGCCTCTCCGAGCCTCCCTGCCAGGATGAACAGCGGCAGCGCGACGAGCAGTCGGATGTGCGCCGAGAGGTCCAGCAAGAAGGGGGTCTGAACGCTTCCGGGTAGCAGCTTTCCATCGATCGTAGAAAGTGCGAAAAGCGGAAGCCACGCGAGCAGCGGTAGAAGCAGGATCGCCGCCACGCGGAGGCGCAGCTGCGTGGCGTCGCGCACGCCGAGACGCCGGAGGACCCGCGGAATCAGGCCGCCGTTGAACGGCAATGCGCTGTTCGGAATCATGCGAGCCTCACGGCAAGTCAGAGCCTTGCCACGGCGCTGGCCTCGATCTTATACTTCCAGAGGCCGTTGAAGCCGAGGCCCCAGGTGGCGATGAGATTGAGAGCAACGTCGTCGACGTTGCCGTTTATTATCCCTCCGGCAGCCGACCTAAAGTCGGGCGTCGCCGCGTCGAAGAATTCGCGGTAGTTGTAGACACCGGAAATGCTCAGCCCGCGCAGAGCACTCACGAAAGCGTAATTCGGTAGCGTCAGCTTACCTTCGTAGTAACTTGTATAGCCGGTGCCGGGCGGCTGAATGATCGTTTGGTCGAACTCGTTGGTGTAGGCGAGCGAACCGCCGACCCACTTCCACTCCATATTGTAAAAGGCCTTAAGCTGCGTGTCGATGCTTGCCACGCCGTTCGATTCGGTAGGAAGCGCCACACCTGCCTGGAGCGAGTGGTCGAACGTCGGGCCGGTGACATTGTAGGAATACCGAAGTTCCGCGTTGCCGAAGCCGGTATACGGTTTGCCGTACGGCGCGGACTGGCTGGGCGCGATTGGCCAATTGGTGATGAACGGGAGCCGTATTTGGAGCTGCGCGCACGTATCCCACAGGTTCCGGTCGTAACGAACCTCATATTTCGCCTTTCCCGAGCCGTTGCGATTGCCTTGGAAGTAGTAGAACGCCGTCACGTCGTGGTCGACCGTGTAGATCTGATCGCCGATCGAGTACAGCGGCGGCTCGGGTTCCGGAGCGGCCGTCGGCGCGGAGGGAGCATAGGGGCTCGCCGGTGCGGGAGATGCGGCGCCCGTGAGCGCTGAAGCAACCGGCGATGAGGACGCCGTCGGCGATGCGGCGACCCGCGCGATGCAGCGGGAAGCGGCGTCGGCGGGTGCGGCGGCGACGAGCAGTGCGAGGAGAACCGCAGTCGGCATGCCGATCGCGCATCCTACAAGCGGAGCGTGCGAGCGGGTCGGCTTCATGCCGCGAGCGTCGGTTGCCGGTGCGCGTGCTTCAACCATGCCGGGAAGGTCCACGTTCAAGGGGGAGCCGGCCGCGATTCTGCGCGCAGGCCCAATGTGCGAGGATTGATTCCGGCGCGCCTCGTTGTCCCAGTCGGTACATCGTAATACCGACCGCCCTCAGGTTCGTCGCCTCGAAGGCTGCCGCGGCGTTTGCAGGCTCGAAGACCGGGAGCGCTTTACTCGGTATGAAATCCCTAACAAAACGTGCGGCTGGTTCCCCAACCTCGCGCGCCTTGCCGAACGAAAGCGACGTTTCGTCGTCGACCAAGCCGGGCTCGATGGCCCGAATGAGTTTCGCCTGCAATCGCAGCAAAACGAGCATCGGCTGGATCGAGATCGCTGCCGCCGTCGCGCCTGTCGGCCGGCGCGCTATCGACGGAGCTATGCGTAGCCCGGAGGGCAGTCGCGCCGGCACGCGCGCGATCGACCGCCGCGACGATGCGCTTCAACTGCGACGTCGAGGCGAACGCGGCCACGAGACAGATGCGCGGCTCAGCCTTTCCGGAAAAAGGGAGCGTCGCTGGGTCGAGAAGCCGCGGGACTTCCAAATCCAAAGCGATCTCGAAGGCCGTAGTATGCCACTCTTCCAGTCGCGCGCTGACCATTCGCTCTATACATGCCGCGCCGGGCCGTGATTTATTAACCCTATGACAGGGTGCACTCGGCAGAGCCCCCTTGGGGAGCGGATATTCCGGGTGTGACGCGCGCACTACCGTGCCCCCCGTTTGGGGTGAGTTTACCAGCGGCGGCAGGCCGTCGCTCGCCCTCCCAGCGAAATCCCAGCATCTGAGAAATGAGAATCAGGTAAGACACCGAGGCGAGTGCGCCGATGGCGATGAAATCGGCGAGCGGGGCTGACGTTTTTCGCGTCGAGGGAAGCCGACGGGAGGCGCTCGGGCACTTCTTGCGGGAGCGCCGCGCGGAAATGGCGCCCGCGGAAGTCGGCATCACCTCCCGGCGAGGACGCCGCACGCCGGGTTTGCGCCGCGAGGAGGTCGCTTTTCTCGCGGATATCGGCGTTAAATGGTACGCGCGACTCGAAGCCGGCGAGGACGTCCATCCCTCTGCGGCAACCTTGACCGGCATCGCCTTCGCGTTGCGGCTCTCGGCCGCGGAGCTCGAGTACCTTCTCGAGCTCGCCGGTCTGCCGCAGCCCCTCGCTTCGACCGCGGACGTCGACACGACGATTGCCGGGCCGATTTCGTCGCTCATGGACAGCATGAGGGGTGTCGCGGCTACCGTCGGCGATCGCATTCTCACGCCGCTTCGGTGGAACAAGCTGGCCGACGCGTTGTGCGGTCATTCTCGTTTCGCCTTCCCGGCGAACCGCAATGCCCTCGTCCGAAGCCTGCTGGACCCCGACTACATCGCGCTCCTCGGTCCCGCTCGAGAGGCGATGGTGTCGCGGGCGGTCGGCATGTTCCGGCTCAATTTTTGGTCCCAGCGCCCGAGCCCGTTCGTGGCAGCCGTCTATGAGTTAGTGAAGGACGATCCGCTCTTTCAGCAGGCCTGGCGCCGCGAGATCGTGGCCTGCGACTTCACAACCGACGACGTGATGGTCCTCAACCATGCGGTCGTCGGAAGGCTCACGGTGTTTTCCAGGGACTTCAGTACGTCCGCGTCCGCGGACCTCATCTTGCGAACCCTCTGCCCCGCGGACGAGGAAACGGTGGAGAAGTTTCGGCGGCTCGAAGGGATCGGAAAGGCTCGGGCCGGGAGCGCCACGGCCGCCGGTTGGGAGTCCGCGGTGAAGCATGCGTCCGTCGGCTGAGGCCGCATCGTGGGGCTCCCCCTGCGAGGTGGACCTTCATGCGTGGTTGCAGCCGCCGTGGTACCGGACTAGGCTAGCTGTGTCGCCGCGTGCCGGCAGGCGATCGGCGCAACACCCGTGGAGGCCGCAATTTGATCCGTCCGCTAAAACTCGCCGCAGCCGCACTCGCGGCCATCGTCGCGGCCGCAGGAGCTCCCCGTTGTGGCGGGCGCGACCGGCACGATCACCATCCATCACAAGGACGGCACGGCCAACACCTACCGCGACGTTGAGATCAAGTTGTTCTCCGGGTCTCTGTTCTTGACCACCGACGACGGGGACGGCACCATCGTCGTCACTCGAGCCGCATGCTCGTATCAAGGAGAGATCATCGTCTGCCTGCCGACGACGGCCGCGTTGGTGCAAGACGGCGAGAGCAACGCGCTCTCGGTAACACGCGGGACGAATCTACCTGAACTACACCGACGTCGCTGAGCCGATGTCGCTTTCGTCGGCGAAGCTGCCGCCGAACAGCATCCTGCTCGCGATCACGACGAGGAACGGCACGACTCATCAACGTTAGCGGTCGCATCGACCAGTTGATCAAGCAATGAAGAAGTTCTGGGCCGTAGGCCTTTCGCTGATTCTGGTGCTGCAGCTGATTGCAGCCGCCGATGCCGGCCCGCGCGGAGGCGGCGGCGGGGGCGCGGCGGCGGTGGCGGCGGTGGACGCGGCGGCGGCGGTGGCGGGCGTGGCGGCGGCGGAGCGCGTCCCAGCGGCGGCGGCGGTGCACGCGGCGGCGGTGCCAGGCCCAGTGGCGGCGGCGGGTCTCGCGGCGGCGGCGGCTACAACCTGGGCGGATCGGACTTCTCGCGGGGCGGCGGCGGCGGCGCGCGGCCCAGCGGCGGCATGGGTGGCGGCGGTCGGCAGCAGCCAGGCGTCGCTCAGCGTCCCGGCGGTGCCGGTGGCCCGGGCGGCGCGGGTCGTCCTGGCGGTGCCGGCGGTCCTGGCGGCCCTGGGGGCGTCGGCAGTGCCGGCGGTCCGGGGGGCGCCGGCGGCCCCGGTCGTCCCGGCGGTCCCGGCGGTGCCGGTAGCGTCGGTGGTCCGGGCGGACCCGGCAGCGCCGGCGGTCCCGGTCGTCCCGGCGGTCCTGGTGGCCCCGGTGGTCCGGGCGGCGTCGGCGGACCCGGTGGCGCGGGCGGCCCCGGTGGCGCGGGAAATGCCGGCAACGGCAACCGCAACAACGGCAATACCAACCGAAACAACGGCAATCGAACCAACACTGGCGATATCGGCAGCAACAACACGCGCAACAATACCTTTGTGAACAACCCGGTCTACGGCGGCGGGGGCGCCTACGGCTGGAACGGCGGCATGGCTTGGTATCCGGCGGGGGCCTATTGGGGCGGCGGGTTCTGGGGTGCGATGGCGATCGGCGCCACTTCGGCGCTCCTCTACGGAGCGTTCGTCGACGAGGACACGCACGTCACGTACAACTCCTACCAGGTTCAGCCGGGGACGCCGGGTGAGACGTTCCTCACGTCGTATCACCTGACGCAGACGCAGTGCGGCCCTTCGGGCCTCGTGGTCGTGTACGGCCCGGAGAACAGCGTCATCTGTGCGCAGCCGAATGAAAATGTTGGCGCCGGCGAGTACAACCTCGACACCGCAACGCTCAACCTGACGCCGGTCTGACGAGAGCCGTCACCCGACGGCATCGTCGCCGTAACTGCGACCGTTCGAGCACGACGGACGCTCGCCCGGTCGCAGTTTTGACCTGAACTCCCGGCACGAAAGAGAACCATGCCTACGACTCGCTTCTCCGCAACCCCCCGAGCAGGTTCGTGAACATCTTCGTCGGCGCACCTGGTCGCGAGTTTCTCGGATCGAGCGAAGTCTTCATCATGCTGTTCGTGACCTTCGGCCCAATGAATTTCATCAATCGCTTCTACCGGATGACGGCCGGCGTCGGCGCAAGGCCGCAGATCGGGCTCGCCGTGAGGAGCGTCGCAATCGCCACGGTCGCCGGCGTGCTGTCGGCGCTCGTCGGCAGCTTCATGCTGGGGAAGTGGCAGGTGTCAGTCACGGCGGTCGCTCTGACGGGCGGGATCGCGCTCTTCGTCGCGGCGATGCAGTCGATTCTGGCTCTGTACGGCGGTGCGGCTTCGGCACCGGCCGCGGATGTCGCGCCACAGAGTCCGTCGGCGGCGGCGTCTCAGCTCGTATTCCCCTATATCGCCACGCCCTACGGAATCGCCGTGCTGATGGTCCTCTTGATGCTGGCGCCCGCAAGCGCGACGGAGATCTACATAACTCTGCTCATCGTGATGCTGATCAACCTGATCATGATGCTGCTGGTCAAGCCCATCATGCGCGTCCTGGGCGTTCCGCTCGGTCTGCTCGGTACCGTGATAGCGGTATTACAGGTCGCGCTCAGCATCCAATTCGCCCTTTTTGCCATTCGCACGGCGCTCGTCAAGGGCGTCTAGGAGGAAACACGCTGTCATGAGTACGCAAGCCATCTGGGAAAATCCGCAGGCGATGGCCATCCCCAAAGAAGGATACTTCGAACGTGTGGAGGGCAACTACGGCCCGGTCTTCCCGCGGACGCCGGCCAACTACGGCTTCACGGTCATCGCCAAGCTGAAGCCCGGGCGCGAACCGGCGATGCGGACTATGCGGATACGATCGAAAAGGCGATGAAGGCCGACCCGCAGTTCCTCGCTCGCTTGAAGCTCCACTTCTTGAAGTGGGTGCTTTTTGATATCGGCGGCGAGACGTACTTCATGTATCAGGGAATCTTCGACACCGACTTCGACAAGTACACGGACGATGCCGTCGCGCTGTTTACAGAGTCCGGCGTGTCCACGGCGTTCGAGAATCTCGAGGGCTTCCCGGAAGACTGGAAGACGAACGTTCCGGCCTTCATCAAGTTCGTGCGGGAGCACCAGCGGCCGAGCTTCCTGGAGTACGGCGAGTATCCGTTCGTCAGCGCTGATGAAATAAAGAAGGCGCTGCGGATCAAGAAGAGCCTCGGAGAGATGCTCGATCAGATGCAGTAGGCCGTGGCGCAGACCTACGATCTGATCGCGATCGGTGCGGGCCCTGCCGGCGAGAGCGCAACGGAACTGGCGTCCTATTTCGGGCTGCGGTGTGCCGTCGTCGAGAGGAATCGTGCCGGGGGCACGGTCACCACGACCGGCGGCGCGCCGACGAAGACGCTGCGCGAGGCGGCGCTGTTCGTGTCGGGGTTCCGGGACGCCGACGTCTATGGGCTGCGGGCCACGGTTCCTGCGGAGCTCGCGATGGAGGTCGTCCGCACGCGAACGTGGGCCGTCTGCGCGCTGCTCCAAGACCTTACGAAGAGGAATATCCTCGCCCGCGGCGTCGACTACATCGAGGGCGAGGCGCGCCTCGCCGGCGACGGCGCGGTCCACGTTTCGCGCGCGGGAGTCGCGCCGGAAACACTGCGGGCGAAGGCGGTCCTGATCGCGACGGGGTCGCGCCCGCGGCGGCCGGAGGGCAGCGCGTTCGCGTTGCCCGGGGTCTTCGATACCGACACGATCCTGTACAGGGAGCGCGGGGCG
>CAVUQJ010000014.1:0-61187 GCA_963743605.1 Vulcanimicrobiota bacterium
GCAGGCGCTCCTGCATCCCCCGCGCGCAGCCGTTGAGACGGACGGCGCGCTCGAAGTCGCGGGCGCGTGCGCAGATCATCGCCGCGCAGAGAAGGCCGGTCGCGACCAATGCCTCATTGCGCACGCTGCGCGCCGCATCGATGCCGCGCGCCACAAGCGCCAGGCTGCCGGCAACGTCGCCGGCCAGGGCCGTGTATGCGGCGGCGAGGACGTCGTCGTTCGCGACGGTCGAGCCCGCTTACCCGGTCGCCGGTAACGTGCGCGCCTCCGTTATGAGCGCGAGCGCGCCGTGGACGTCACCTGTAGCGAAGGCCAGTTCGGACAGGCCCTGCAGGACGGACGCGGTTCCGCCGCGGTTTCCCGCTGTGCGAAAGAGCTCGAGGGCCTCGCCGAAGAACCCTCGGGCAGCATCGAAATCGTCCGTCTGGCGCGCGAGCCCTCCCGCGGCATCGAGACAGTTCGCGAGGCCGCGCGCGTTGCCGAGCCTGCGGAAGATCTCCAGCGCGCGTTCGTTCGCGGCGCGCGCCACGTCGTTTCGTCCCAACTGGCTCGCGCCGATCGCCTGTTGCCGGAGCGAGTCGGGCGAGTCCGGCCTCTTCTCCGGTGCGCTCGTAGAGTGCGATCGCACGCGTCGCGGCGTCGTACTTTTCCGATCCCTGCAGCAACCACGAGAGCGTGCGCCGAAGCCGCGCCGCGATCGCGGGTTCGGCCGCTTCGTCGATCGCGGCGAGAGCCTGGCGCACGCGCGCCCTGCCTTCGACCTCGAACCCCGCACTGAGCCAGAACCGCTCGAGATCGCCCGCGAGCGCGCCGCCCAGCGCCGCGTCGTTGCCTTCGGAGATCGTCCAGTCGAGCGCGCGGCGAAAGTTCTCCGTCTCGAGGTCCATCGTGGCGACCCACTCGCGCGCGTCGCTCGTGCCCCACGCCTCGTCGGCGGCGCGCGCGACGCCGGCGAAGTGCCGCGCGTGGCGGTGCGCGGCTCCGGCCACGTCCCCGTCCGTACCGAGGCGGTCGCGCGCGTACGCGCGGGTCGATTCGAGCAAGCGGTAGCGTTCGCGATCGCCGCCGGTCTCCGCGACGAGCAACGAGTCGTCGACGAGGACCGCGACCCGATCGAGCACGTCGAGGACGTCGTCGTCCTCGTCGCCGCACACGGCGCGCGCCGCGTCGAGGTCGAAGCCGCCTGCGAACACGGACGCGCGGTCGAGAAACGAGCGCTCGGCGGGCGCGAGCAGGTCGTAACTCCAGTCGATCAACGCGCTCAGCGTGCGCCGGCGCGGATCGCGCCCGCATCGCCGCCGGTCAGCAGGCGAAAGCGATCGTCGAGGTGCGTCGCCAGACCCGCGAGCGAAAGTACCGTCGCGCGCGCCGCGGCGAGTTCGAGCGCGAGCGGATCCCGTCGAGCCGGCGGCAGATCTCCGCGACGCGTTCAACGTCGGCGTCGGCGAACCGGAATGCGGCGTTCGCCGCCGTCGCGCGATCGACGAACAGTGCGATCGACCCGTACGCGAGCGCGTCTGCGGCGGTGCGAACGGCTCCGGATGCCGGAACGTCGAGGCTGGCGAGGCGGTAGACCGTCTCTTGCGCGCTCCCCAGCGGCCGCCGCGAGGTCGCGACGACGCGCACGCCGGGACAGGCGGCGAGGATCGCGTCGACGAGGCGCCGCGTGCCCTCGGTCACGTGCTCGCAGTTGTCCAGCAGCAACGTCCCCGAGCGTTCCCGTAGCGCCGCGACGGTGGCCCCAATGGCGTCTTCGTCCTGCAGTACCGCGCCGACGCCGCGCGCCGCGTTCGCCGCGACGAGGTCGTCGGTCGCGATCGCTTCGAGCGGCACGAACCACGTCCGGTCCGGCGCGATGCGCCGGCACAGCGCGACCGCCACGCGGGTCTTGCCGACGCCGCCCGAACCGCAGATCGTCAGGAGGGGCCGGTCTGCGAGCGCTTCCAGTTCGGCCAGCGTCGAGTCGCGGCCGCGCAACCGGGTGAGATCCGGCGGTAGCGTGTCGGGCCGTTGTCAGCGGGTTCGGCTGGACTCATCGCTCCCGGAAGCTTGCGTGGGCGGCGGGCCGCGAGATGCAGCTCGGCGCGCTCGGCATCTGAGGCGTTCACCGCGTGCGCCAGCATCTCGACGGTCTCGCGGTAGGGGGCCCGCCGGGTCCCGCGTTCCAGCGCGCCGACGGCGTCGAGGCTCACCCGCGCGCGCTCGGCGAGTTGCTCTTGCGAGAGGCCCGCGGCGAGCCGCAGCCGCCGCAACACCAGCGCGAAGGGCGAGCGCCGATCGCCGCCGCTCATGCCGCGCGCGAAGTGTACGGCCGAACCGTACTGGTGTCGCTGGCGCGCGGGAGAGGTGCGCGGGACAATGTGGGTGCCCCCGCCTCGCCCCGGGCCGGCGCGGCCCCGCGCATCAGGAGAACCCGATGGCATCGACGCAAACGGAGCGCAAAAACGTGGCCACGGTGGCGCGCGCGTTCGAGGCGTTCGCCGCGGGCGACTTCGCGACGCTGGCCGCGACCTTTCATCCCGACGCACGCTGGCACGTCGCGCCGACTGGCGTCCTCAAGGGACACTACCGCGGGCGCGATCAGATCCTGGGGTTCTTCGCGCACCTGACGCACGAAACGGGCGGAACGTTTCGCTCGGTCCCGGTCGTCATTGCCGCCGCGGGCCCGCGCGTCTTTTCGCAAAATGTGACGTTCCGCCATACGCAACGGCGTGCCGTTGTCCTGGGACGACGTCTTCGTCTTCGAGTTCGCCGGCGGCGTCGCGATCGGCGTGGAGCAGTACGTGCTCGACCATCCGGCGATCGGCCGTTTCTGGCGTTGAGCGCAAACTGTCAGGGCGAACTGTCCGGTTCGTCAGTGGTGCTCCACCGTTCCGACTGAGATGATAAAGAGGCCGATTCGTTCGGCTCATGCGCATCACTCTTTCCACGAAGGAGCCTCCCTCGATGTCACACTCCTCCTTGCAATCCATGGCGGGCGTAACGGTTCTCGCCGGGTTGGGCGCTTTGCTCGCCGCGTGCAGCGGTCCCGCCGGGTCCGCCCATGCTCTTCCGCCGGCAGCCACGATGTCGACGCTCACCTCGGGCATCGGCGACGCCCACAGGCTGAAGTTCACGACGCTCGACGACGACGCCGATCTGACGTTCAACCAACTGCTCGGCATCAACGACAACGGCGAGATCGCCGGCTACTTCGGCAACGGCGGCAGCGGCCACCCGAACAAGGGCTACACGATCGTCGCTCCCTACGGCCAAGGCAACTACACCAACGAGAACTATCCCGGTTCCGCGCAGACGCAGGTCACCGGACTGAACAACTCGGGCGACACCTGCGGATTCTGGGTCGACGCCAACGGCAACAACTTCGGGTTCATCGAGTGGAACGGCGTCTTTACCACCTATAAGAACCCGCACACCGGCAAGGGCACCGTCAATCAATTGCTCGGCATCAACGACGGCGGCATCGCGGTGGGCTTCTACACCGACGCGAACGGCGTGAACCACGGCTACTCTCTCAACCAAGCGACTGGGAAGTTCACGGCGATCGTGCCGCCCAACGGCAGCAACGTGATCGCGGCGGGCATCAACAACGCCGGCGACGTGACCGGCTTCGAGACGACCGGGAGCGGCAACGTCGACGGCTGGCTGAGGAAGGCCAAGAAGTTCACCTCGTTCTCGTTTCCGGGATCGAACAACACGTCGCCGCTCGGGATCAACAAGAACGACGAGATCGTCGGCGTCTACGTCGACAGCGCCAGCGCGATGCACGGCTTCACGCTGACGACGCCGCTGACCGACGCGAAGTTCAAGTCGATCGACGATCCGCTCGGCAAGGGAACGACGACGATCAACGGGCTCAACGACAAGGGAGAGCTCGTCGGGTTCTACGTCGACGGCGCCGGCAACACGGACGGCTTCCTGGCCCGGTAGTCCTCCGCGGTCAGCGCAACTGATCGCGCGTACAGTCCTCCGGCGCCTTGTCGGTGCGCCAACGCAGCGGCCGCGTCCCATGACGGATGCGGCCGCTCGTTACTTGGTCGAACTCGACCTCGAGGACGAGGTCGTCGCGGAGCGCCACGTACGACGTGTCGGCGTCCGGCTTGCTCCAGCGGCTCGGCGCGTCGCCGGGCGCGTTGCCGGTGAAGCCGGGCGGCCCGGCGTGCGGCCGCAGCCGCTCGAGCAACGCGCGTTTCTCTTCGGTCGAGAACGCGCTGCAGAATCCCACGTAGTCGAGCAGTCCGTCGTCGTCGTAGAGTCCGAGCAGGAGCGAACCGATCTGCGATGTCGTCCCCTTGGCGTAGCGGAACCCGCCGACGACGCAGTCGGCGGTCCGTTTGCGCTTGATCTTGACGGCGCCGTCGCGCCTGCCGCTCGCATACGGGATGCCGAGCCGTTTGGCGACGACCCCGTCCAGCGCCCCGGCTGCATCGTCGAGCCAGCGCTGCGCCTGTTCGCTCAACGTCGTCGCAGGACTCAAGACGAGCAGGTCGATCCCCGCCGCGTTCGCCGCGAGGAAGCGCTCGAGCGCGGGACGGCGCCGCTCGAGCGGCTCGTCGACGCGGTCGATGCCGGCGTCGCGCAACAGGTCGAAGACGAGATAGCGCGCAGGCGTTTCGCGCGCGAGCAGCGCGACGCGGCTCGCCGCGGGATGGATGCGCTGCTGGAGCACGTCGAAGCGGTACGCGTCGCCGTGCGGGACGACGAGTTCGCCGTCGAGCGAGAAGCGGTCGGCGCGCACGTCGAGCAGTGCGCCGACGATCTCGGGGAAGTAGCGCGCTAGCGGCTGGCCGGACTTCGACGTCAGCGCAACGTCGCCGCCGTCGCGATGCGCGAGACAGCGAAAGCCGTCCCACTTCGGCTCGTATTGCCAGCCCGGCTCGGTCGGGATGCGGTCGACCGACCGCATCTCCATCGGCGCGAACGCGGGCGTCACTGCGACTTAGGCCGCGGTGTGGCCCTCTTCAGCGTCCTGATCGTCGAGATGCGTGCGCATCTCCTCGAGCACGAAGCGGTTCGCGCCTTCCTTGCGGGCGGCCGCGTGCGTCTCGAAGTGCTCCGCCAATTCCTGATCGGTCGCGCCCGCGCGGACCTTGCGGTCGAACTCTTCGCGCGAGATCCCGGCGCGATTGAGGAAGCCCATCGAGAGCGGGCAATAGGCGACATATTCGCCGGCCTTGCCTGCGTGCTCGGCGCGCACCTTGTCGGCGAGCCGCGCAATCCAGGACCAGCCGGCGAGCAGGTGGCGCCCGCTGCGCGGGACGGTCTTGGTGAGGTCGGGTGCGGTGGCGGTGTCGCTCATGGCGATAGTCATACCCCGGACCGGGGGCGAACACCCGCATCGGACGCGGCGGGAATAGGACCGTCGTCGAGCGTCACGACGATCGCCGAGTGATCGGTCAGCCGATCCTGGCGAAAGAAGTGGTCGTACTCGGCCGACCGCAACCGCGGCAGCAGCGGACGCGAGACGAACGCCTTGTCGATCCGCCAGCCGCTGCGGCTCTCAAAGTCGGGATCGGTGCGGAACGGATACCAGGAAAACTCGTACGCGTCGGGGTGCAGGTCCCGCCATGCCTCGACCCAGCGCTCCTCGAGTTCCGCGTAGAGATCGGCCGTGCTAAACGCTTCGACGATCGCGCCCCGCCGCAGGTTCAGTTCGATATCGGTCGCGTCGCGGCCGCTGTTGAAGTCGCCGATCGCGAGCGCGTCGATGCCGGCGCCGTTGCAGTAGTCGGCGTAGGCGATCAGGTAGCGCAGGTGCGTGCGCTTGCGGTCTTGACCCGGCAGGTACACGCCCACCACGTGAAGCGCGCCGACCGTCGCTTCGACCATCGCGTCCGGGTACTCGTCGTCGCCGAGGCCGAACGGGTTGATGCGTGCCGTCAGGGGTTCGATGGACGCGATCAGCACGCCGTTGCCGCGGCCCAGTGTCGCGGCCTGATGAGCGAAGCCCGCGCGCTCGAGCGCCGTCCGGAGCGCGTCGCCGGCGGGGGTGTTACGAAACTCCGAGATCACGACGACGTCCGGATCGTGCCGGAGTATCCGCGCGACCACCGGCGGGAAGCTGGACCGGTTGCCGCCGGACCGAACGTTGAGCGCGAGCACTCGCATGCGGCATCGGAATTACCCGGCGTCGAGGGTTCGCCTACACGGCGCCTGCCTTCCCGGCGGGGACGGCGCGGCGCGGGACGAAGCAGGACGGGCGGGCCGTCCACTCACCTGGATCGAGGAACGCCATGCGCAGATTTCGCCTCACGGTTCCCGCACTCGCTTTCGTCGCCGCCCTCGTGTGCGCCGTCGCGCCGGCGCCCGGCGGAGCGGCCCGCGCCGGCGTACGGCTTTTCCACCATCGGCAATCGCCGACGCTGCACGTCTACATCGCCGACGCCAAGGCGGGCACGATCGACCGGTTTCCGCTGATCGACGGCGTGCTCGCCGCGACCCCGGACGGAATACTCAACGTCCCGGTGGCGTCGCTCGGGATCGGGGTCGCCCCCAACGGCACGATGTACGTCGGCGACGGCGCCGGCAGCGAGATCCTGGTGTACGCCGCCGGGGCGCAGGGCAACGCGTTGCCGATCCAAGCGATCCCCGTCGCGCTGCCGCCCATCGAACGTCGCGGTCGATGCGAACGGATACATCTTCACGCGTGCCACCGGCGACAACGGAATCTCCAAGGTCTACGGTTTCGCGCCCTCCGGCGCGCAAGCGAGCGAGATCGACTTGGGCGAGGCGTCGATGCTCGCCCTGGACCCGCAAGGCAACCTCTACGTCGGCTACGACAACGGCTATAACGTCTACGCGACGCCGGAGACGTCGCCGACGCTGATCAGGTCGTCGTGCCTGCGCGAGCGGAAGTCGCCGATCTCCGGAATGACGGTCTCACCGGCCGGCCGCGTCTTCCTCGCGCGCATCGGCTACATGACGCGCTTCCGCGACACGATGTCGTCGTGCCCGGTGCCTTTCGGGCTCTACAACATGTTCGTTCAGGACGACCCGTCGTTCTATCTGCCCTACCTCGCGTGGGGCGGCGGGTTCTTGTTCTCGGTCGAGTACTACAATAAGCGCTTGCTGCAGCTCGACCCGAACAAAGCGCATCAGACGCCGATCACCGACGTCCGGTACTCCGGATTCGAGGGGCCGTACGGGATCGCCGTAGGTCCGTAGGCTCGCCTGTTTCCTGGCACAAAAAGGAGGACGCGCCGTCGCCGGCGCGTCCTCGTGGTGCTCGATGGGAGGGAACCGCCTACTTCGGCGGCGGCGGGTTGTTGTTGTTGGTGTTGGGGTGGGATGCGCCGGGGGCGGCGCCTGATGCGCCGGCGCCGGAGGAGGCTTGGGATGCGGCGCTGCTTGCCGGTCGGCCGCGGTCACCGGCGAGAAATCCGGCGGCCGATGGGCGGTTTGCAGCGGTTTGGTCACCGTCGCGTGCGGCGGGGTGCCGTGGTTGACGGTCGTGAGGTTGTTGCGGTTCTGCTGCGCCTCCGACTCGTGTTCGCGTTGCTGCGGCGTCATCGTAACGCGATGGGCTTTGGCTAGCGAGACCTTGGGCGGGCGTCGGGTGCGCCTTGAGGCCGTGCGGCCCGCCGTTGTACGCGATGCGAACGAGTGGGTCACGACGACCGTCCGGTCGATGTAGACGTTGTGGATGATCGTCGTGTTCACGTGCGTAACGGCGGTGTTGTAGCGGAAGACGGGGCCGGCCCAATTGCCGCCGACGTAGCCGTTGCCGTAGTATCCCGCGCCGTAGTTGACGCCGCCGTAAAAGCCGACGGCGTTACTCCAGTAGCCGGGGTTCCACTGATAGCCGTTGTTGATCCAGCTCCAGTAACCGGGCGTCCACCACATGTTGCGTTCCGGCGCCTCGACCCAGGTCCCCGGGACCCAGTAGTAGCCGGCCGGGACCCCACGCCCAATAGCCGGGCTGCCAAATCTCGTTCTGTGCGTAAGCAGAGGGCTGCGTATACTCGACGAGCAGCGGCGGCGCGGGGATACCGATGTAGATTGCGCGAGCGCTCGCCCTGGGGACCAGGATCAACAGCGCCGCGAACGC
Organism: Vulcanimicrobiota bacterium; assembly: GCA_963743605.1. Lineage (GTDB taxonomy): Bacteria > Vulcanimicrobiota > Vulcanimicrobiia > Vulcanimicrobiales > Vulcanimicrobiaceae > CAVUQJ01. The sequence continues at coordinate 8,048 of CAVUQJ010000014.1, forward strand.
GATGAAAAATGTACGTAGCATGAGTACGGTCCTCTCTAAGAGTGATGAGGAGATTACACGCTTGATGTGCCCCAAAAAATCCCTCCGGTATAACGGATCGTTTACGAGATGCGGGGCGGCCCGGGTACGACGAGAGCATGAACGCGCACCGCCCTCTCCGCCTCGTCATCTGTGCAGCCCTGCTTGCGGGCGCTATGCAGGCGGCCATGGCAACCGACCTCTCGCCCGGTGACGTTCACGAAATCGCTCCAGGCCATCGAAACCAAGCGCAAGCGATCGCGAGCGGCCGCGACCAGAAGCCGAAACCGACTCCGCGACGCGGCCCGGACGATCGGGGTCGAGTGGGACAAGATCGAGCCCGTCGTCAGCCAGCAGTATTCGTGGAGGCGAAGTTCGCCAACCGGAGCATCACGACGTTCGAGCACGACTGGCAGAATTCGCGAACAAGGCGCGCACGGAAGCCAAGGACGTGAGCGACAAGGTCGGCGAGCTCCTGGACGCCCAAAAGCAGTAACCGGGAGCTCGCCCGCCGGCGCGGGAACTGACGCGGCATGCCAGCACATGAATTGCTTGCCGCGTCCCCTCGTCCATCGTGGTGAAAAAGACCTCGTCATCGAGATTCGCTCTGACGACGAACTGCTCGGTAACCTGCATATCAGCCGGGGCAGCATCGACTGGGCGCCGGCGAACACGACCACCCGCGGCCGGACGCTCAGTGGGAGCGGTTCGACGAAGTGATGCGTGCGCACGGGCTCGCCAAGCGCATCGCTCGCACGAGCACCCCTTAACGCCCGCTAGGGCGTGATCACGTAGTCGATGGCGTTGTCGTCTTCGTAGTATTCCTTCGGCGGGTAGAGGGAGTAACTGCCGTCGGATTCTCGCTGGATGCGGACCGCGATCTCCTTCGTATCGCTGGTCTTGATGGGCACCACCATCACCTGGGCCTCGATGAGGTCGTAGCGGCCGCGCTCAACCGCGTACACGCTCTCGAGGCTATCGGACGCTCCGGGTTCGACGATGATGTGGTACCCCTTCGACCGCCAACTGAGGCGTCGCGAAGCTCTGCGAATGCCGCGATCACGTGACGCGACAGTATGGGGATGGTGGCGTCGAAACGCCGAATATTGGGCTTTATCGACATCATACCGACCTGACGCCGCGCGTAGCGCTCACCCCAGATGTTGAAGCCGTCGGCCGCGAGGTCGACCTCGGTCTTCCCGGTGTTCTCGAAACGCCGCGTCAGCGCGAAATAGTCTCGGTAGCGGTCGTGACCGAGTGCCTCGGACGCCCACGCTGACGGCGACCGCGGCCGGCTCTGAGGCGGGCTTGATCTTCTCCTGGTAGATGAAGGTGTAGAGCGCCCAGATCCCGGCGGCGATGATCGCAATGGCCTCGACGACGTGCCTGAGCGTCGTCCACGGATCTTCGGTGAGGTTGACGCGGTACGGTTCTCGGCCACGGCGATCCGGTCAGGCTCTTCGTGCTCACCCAACAGCGTTCGCGCCGCCGGACGACCGTTACTTGTCGCGTCGGCTATTCGGGATAGCCGACAAGCGCCTTCAGTGGCGGACATCGGTGGGCGTGATGACGCCTGCACGATGGGCCGCTACCTGTTGAATCGTCACGATGCCAGGGTGCGGGCTGAAGATGACGCCGACGTTGGTTTCGCCCTTCAGGACGTAGTGAAAGTAGCAGACCGGGGGCGCCTTGCGCACGTCGTACTCGTAAACCGTAGCGTGGTGGTCCGTTACTTGCTTGTGCAGGCGGAGGATCGTCGCCGTCGTCTGCTCGCTAGTCTGCGCGACGTGGACGCTGGACGCGACGACGGTGTAGATCTTCGTCCACTTGTCGACGGTCTCGCCGGCGGGGACCCACTCGAACATGCTGTGCGTGTGCGAGTCGTCGCGCCGTATAGCCGATCTTGGGCGTGCCGAGCTGGCGCGCCAGTTGCTCCATCGGGCTGAGCGGCGCGGCCTGCGCGCGGCCGCTCCGACCAGCGCGACCGCTGTCATCGCGACGGCGGCGCGAAGAGGCGCGATTCGGACGCGCCACGTCAGTAGCGCATCTCGACAATCGTGAGCCGCGGCGTCAGGATCGCCGCCGGGCGCCCGCGTGCCGCTTGAGGTACATGTACTTGCGGCTGTCGGGGCCGATGCCGCCGAACTCCCACTCACTCACGCGCGCGTCGGGGAAGTTCGGCTTCTCGATCGCCTCGTGCGCGGTCTGGGCAGAGCCGCGCCCATGGAATAGGTGTCGGATCGAAAGCCTGCTCGGTCGACGAGCGCGGCCGTGACGGGTCCGCCGTTGAGCGACGCCAGCTTGACGGGCGTCGGTCCCGACATCGTGCCGTCCGGCGCGATGACGTACTGGTCGACGTTGACGTGGTTCTTGGGCTCCTGCACCTGGACGGTCAGTCCGTTGATCCGATCCGGCGTCGATCGACGTGATGCGCAGCGGCTTGCCCGACTTCGCGGCGATCGCATCGAGCGCGCGGAGCACGGCGTGGCCGTCGGAGAGGAACGGGTCGATCGCGCTGCCGCCGGGCGCTGGCGCCGCGAGCTTCGGGTCGCCGTGCCGTAGCCCGAGTAGCCGCCCTTAGACGAGCCGGAGCAGCCGGCGAGCACGACTGCCCAAGGTCGCGAGCGCCGCCACGAGGCGACCGGACGCGAAGGTCGACCCCGGTCGAAAGCGGTGGCGATGTACACGTAACGTTGCTCCTCGTACGAAGCGAGTCGCCGGGCATTATAGCACGCACGGCCGGTCACCCAGGTAAGGGCCGTTGGTCACCGTCGGGGCGCCGATGCCGGCCATGCGCCGTTCGCCGGGGCTTTACGGCTGCTTGTAGGCGCTGTCGTGGTCGGGGTGCGGGTACAGGATGCGCAGCCAGTCGCCATCGCGGACGGCGACGGCACGGAAGGCCCGCGTAATGCGAAACGTGTGGCGGTTCTCGTGCGCCGAAGCGGCCTCGGCGTGGATCTGCTCCCAGTGCATGCCTTTATCCACATACAGTTGTTGCCACGTCATGCGAGCGAGTTTTCGTAGCGCCTCGAACACGCTTTGCGCGTCGTCTTTCTCGAGCGCGAACAATTCGCGTTGAAACTCGGCGCCATCCAGGTCGATGCGTACCTTCGCATCGTCGTCTTGCCGGAAGGCGGCGTGAAACGTTTCATCGAGGTGCCGATTCGCCGCGGCCTTCGCGTGCTCCCGGCAGGCCCGCGTCGCGCCGAACGCGTAACGGCCCCGTAACGTGGTCAACGGTATTGCATTATATGCTATAATCGTCAACCTCAACGGTCGCCCTAAGCGGCACGAGAGAATAGATCAGCACTTTCTACGAAAACAGGTGCATAAATGAAGTACGCAATCGCATTTCTGGCGGTCCTGGGAGCGGCGTCCTTTCGTGGGGCAACGCCAAGGGCCGTCGCCAAGCCCTTCGCCCATCGCCCCGAGCACGAGTCCGATAAAATACGTGATCGTGATCATCCAGGAAAATCGCACGGTCGACAATCTGTTCCAGGGACAGCCCGGCGTCGAGACCCAGTCGTGGGGCTATGATCACCTCGGAAACACCGTTCAGCTGTCGCAGCAATCGCTCGCGACCCCGGGGGAACTATCGCACCGCCACGAGGCGTTCGGAGTGCAACGCCATGCGGTTGCTAAACGGGACAGTCCGTGCCAGATGAACGGCTTCGACTTGGAGAAAGTAAAATGCGACCCCAGCGTCCAGTGCGTCTCGATCTACAGTTACGTCCCCGCGGACGAGACGCAGATCGAGCGCGGCTAATCGCGACCTATGCGTTCGCGGACCATGTCTTCCAGACCAATGAAGGCCCATCGTTTCCCGCGCATCAGTACCTGATCGCGGGCCAAAAGCGGTGGCCTGAATACCGGTAATCAGGTTGGGCCGAAAACACCGGCGGCACGAGCGCCAGAACAGCAACCGGCTGCGTTAGGACCCGAACGGGCGACGCGGCGCAGATCGATTTCGATGTGGAGTACGGCAGCCCCGAGACGGCGCCGGTGTCGTCCTGCGGCGACTTCCCTACCATCTTTGACCTTCTTGATAATGCAAAGCCGCAGGTCAGCTGGAAATACTACCTCTGGAAGTACGACCAACTGTGGGACGGTCCGGTGGCGCAGAAGCACGTGTGGACCTCACCACCCGATCGGAACAACATCATCCAGGGACCTGGTACGGTCATCAATGACATCAAGGGCGGAAGCCTCAGTCGGGTGTCCTACGTGACGCCGGACCTCGCTTACCGCCCAGCGGTCGAGGCTCGCGAAGATCAACCCTTGAAGCCGCGCGTGACGCCGGCGTGGGCTCATCTTGGGCACCTCGATGCCGCGGATGAGTTCGATCTCCGGTGCGTCGCAAAGGCCGAGCATGCCACGCAATGCTATCACGCCCGCTGCGGCGGTCGTCAAGCGGCCGCGCTAGGCGGAACTACGGCGTTGAGCGCGAGGCGCAGGTCCTGCAAGGCGGCCCGCGACACGCGGCTGCCAGTGAGCCGTGCGTTCAACTCGAGCGCGCGGACCTGGGCGAGCGGGCTGCCGTCAAGCGCGCGACAGTTCGACCGCCTGATCGCTGCAGACCCGCGCCTCGCGCTCGTTTCCGGCCGCCGCGAGCGAGATCGCCTCGGCGAGCTTCGCGCGTGCCGAGCAGCCGCGGCCAGTCGTCGCATCCGCGCGCTGAGAGCGCGCGCCATCCCGACGGCGCGGTCGGTCTGATCGACGAGCACGAGCGCCTCCGCCTCCGAGATCGCGAGGGCGTCGCGATCGTGAAGGCGGCGCACGGGAGTTTGCGCGCCATGCGGATCCAGCGCAACGCCTCGGCGCCGTCGCGGCGCAAGATGTCGATGCGCGCGAGGTTCGAGAGCACGATGACGCGATCGAGCGTGCTGCCCGAACAGGTCGATCAGGGCGCGCGCCTCGAGCGCGTAGCGCTTCGCGTCGTCGAGCCTTCCCAGCGTCAACAGGTGCGCCAACGTCATCTGCATTCCGACGCGCAGGCTGTGCGCGTCGGCGGAGCGGCGCCCGGTCTCGACGATCTCGCGCGACTCCTCGAGCGCGAGTCCGACTTGATCCGGCCACAGCGCCCGGATCCCCGACGAGCGGATCTTGACGTCGACGGCCAGCCGGCTGTCGGTCAGCGGTTCGCGCGCCACGAGTGCACCGGCCTCGCCGATGGTCTCGAGCGCGCGCGTCGGCCTCGCCACGTTCGAAGCAGATCGACGCCTCTTCGACCAATGCCTTCACCAGCAACGCCGATAGTCGCGCCGGTACGGTCCGCCGTACGACGCAGCGTGTCGATGAGCGCGCGGCGCGACGCATCGCTCTCGGGGGCCCTGGCAGTGTGTCGCCTCGAAGTCGACCGCGACGAGTGCATGCCGAGCAGCGCGCGCAGGTCGGGATCGGCGACGTGCGGTAACAGCGCGCGCGCTTGCCGAAGGGTCCGGCGGGCGTCGGCGAACGAGCCGAGTTCGTTTTCGAGATCGGCGCGCGTGCACAGGGCGCGCAGCGCCTCGGGCGCGGCGGCCTCGCGCGCCAGCCGGCTCGCCATCGCGCAGGCCTGCTCGTAGCGTCCGCCCGTGCGCAGGGTCTCGATCGCGACGAAGCGCGCGTCTTCGTCTCGCCGGCGCGGCGACGACCCGTCGGCGCCGGGCCGAACCGTTCCTCGAGCGCGTCGACAAGCGCCTCGCGCGCGTCGTGCAGGTCGCGATAGAACTGGCTGCGCGACAGGCCGAGGTCGCGGGCGACGGGGCCTGCGCCTCGCGCGCGATGTCGCTGCGCCGCAGCACGGTGAAGCGGCGGCGTTGCTGCTCGGACTCGGCGGCGAGCGCGTCGACGACTTCCTCGACGATCGCCGGCAACTGGGCCGCGAACTCCGCGCGGCGGGCCGGCGTCGCGCGGACGGCTTCGTCGACGAGCGCGTTGCGCGCGAGCGCGCGGCGATTGCGGACGCTGTGCAGCAGCGTCACGACCGCTCGTCGCCTGTGCTCTCGTTCCTCCATCGCGTTCCTTTCCGGCGGCGCGTCTTCGGGTCCGGCGCAGAGGCGACCCGCTCGCCCGCGGCGCCGACGAAGGCTTTGGTCCCGACAACGTCCCATCTTCGCCGAAAACGGTTGCGCGCCGGCGCGCTGGGCGCGTAGTCTCGTGAGCGACCGATGCAGCTCTTGGATACGTTTATGCCGGAGTCGACCGAAGCGTGCGCCAGGCGACCGACGTGCGCGCCGACGCGGCGACGCTCGCGTCGTCGATCCGGCGCGCGGATCTCGGCGCCTGCGAGGTCGTGCGGGTGCTGCTCGGTCGCAGTTGCAGCCGCGCGATGCTCGAGTCCGTCGCGTCGTCACCCGGCCGGTTCACTCCTCGAGGAACTTCAGGCGCTCGGTTGTGTCGTCCTGACGTCGCCCGATGCGCACGAGGTAGCCGTCGCGGCGATGGGCGCGCTGTCTGCGCGCGCTTCGAACTCTGGCCGGCAGAACGTCGACCGCTTCTGCGCCGGTCGGGAACGGGCGTCGCGCGGATGTTCTGGCACTTCGGCGTCGCGCCGGCGGGGCTCGCGCGCAGCGTGCTCACGATCGGACGCGGTTGTGCTGCGCGGGCGGCTGGGACGCGCAACGCCTGCTGCTGCGTTGGGACGCGCTCGAACCGCTGCGCACCCGGGCGCGGCGCGAACTGCTCCTCGCGATGAAAGCGCGCGCGGAGAGCGACCATGCGGGTGCCCGCTGGAACGGGGTTTGGGACTAATTGGAGACTAGCACGGACGGAGACGGCGCGCCGTCCGCGCAACGAAGTCATTCAGGAACGCGCACAGCAAACGTCTTGGAGTAATCGACACATGCGTTTTCATTCGCCTTCTACACTCGCGATCGCCGCGGCGCTCGCAACGGCCGCGCTGAGCGGCTGTTCCGGCGGCGCATCGGGCACGCCGGCTCCGGCGAGCCCGGGTGCTCCGCAACAGAACGCCGGCGCGTACCGCCACGCCGTCGCGTGGGACGGCGCGCTGTCCGTGTGGCCGGCGAGCTTTACCCCCACCCGCTGCGCGGCGGCGCGTTGCGCCCGGCGCCCGCCGGAGCCGCGAAGGGCAACGTCGCCGTCGCGCAGTTCGGGACGAGCAGCGTCCTCTGGTTCCCGAAGAACAACCGTAAGAACCAGCCGCCGCGTACCTGTCAGCCGGCGTCGTCGACGAACGGCATCGCGGTCGACAAGGGCGGAAACCTATGGGTTCCCAATGGCCGCGCGTACACGACGACCAAATACGCGCCGAAGTGCGGCGCCGCGCTGCTGACGATCGCCGATCCGACGGGCGAACCCGCCGACATCACGTTCGACAGCAAGGGCAACGTCTACATCATGAACCTGAGCGATACGAGCGGTCCGCCGACGGTCGGCGTCTACGACCCAGCGGCACGCAGATCGGGACGCTCGGCGACGCGTCGTTCGAGGTGCCGATGGGCATCGGCACGGACTCGCACGACAACGTCTACGTCTCCAATCTGCAGAAGAACAACATCGGCAACGTCGTCGAGTTCGCGGCCGGTCAGATGCCGGGGAAGGCGCTCGGCGTGTCGCTGGGACTCCCCGGCAAGCCGGTCTTCGACTCCAGCGACAACATGCATCCTGAGCGACTGGGAGGCGCTGACGCTCGAACGTCTTCGCACCGCCGTACGATGGGCAGCCCACGACCTCGCCGATCAAGGGGTCGTCAATCTGGTGTCCGCTCGGTCCTTCGCAGAAGCGCATCTTCTGCGGTGACGCCGACAACGGATCGGTCGACGTCTTCGCATATCCCGGCGGCAAGTATCTCTACAGTTACACGTCGGGTCTTTCGGCGAACGAACTGGTGACGGGCGTCGCTCCGGCGCCGGCCGCGGCGCTGTAGGCACGCGATGCGCAACCGCGATTTCGTGCGAGCACTCCACATCGTCGCCGGAACGGCGCTCGTTAGCGGCTGCGCCGGCGGCGGATGGGGTGGCGCCGCCATGCGCCCCGCCGACGGCGTGACGCAGGCCGCCCGGCATGCCGCCGCCGGTCATCCGTTGTCGCTCACCAAGCCCGGCGTCGAACTCGCGGGCCGTCCGGCGTGGATGCGCTTCGCGCCGGCGGCGCAGCGGGCGACGGTCTACGTCAGCCAGTTCAACCGGCCCGCGGTGCTCGACTTCCCGAGCCGGGATAGGAAGAACCGGCCCCCGCTGTGCCGGGTCAGCGTCCCGACGGCGGTCAACGGCATCGGCCTCGACGCGTCCGGCAACCTGTGGGCGCCGGTCGGCGGCGACAACTCCGGCACCGTCAACGTCTTCGCGCCGGACTGCGGCGCGCAGTTGTCGTCGTTCCAGGTGAGCAACGGTCAGCCGGCCGGCGTCGCGTTCGACGCCGCCGGCGACGCGTACGTCCTCAACATCATCGACGCGAACGGCAACGGCAACATCAACGTCTACGCGCCCGGATCGACGCAGCCCAAGACGATCCTGGCGGATGCGAAGGCGTTCCGGTTCTTCGACGAAACGATCGACGCGTCCGACAACGTCTTCGTTTCGTGGGCCGACCCGCTCAACAAGGGACACTTGGATGAGTTCGCAGCCGCGAGCAATCCGCCGATCGCGCTGCCGTTCCAATACGGCTTCCCGGGCGGCGTCGTGCTCGACCGCAAGGGCAACTTGCTCGTCGCCGACAACGACGCGCTGCGCGTGAATGTCCTCGCGCCGCCGTACACCGGCAACCCGTTCGCGTCGTTCCCGCTCGAGGGCGCGTCGGTTCCCTGCCGCTTCGGACAGAAGGCCCGGCTACTCTACTGCAGCGACTACGCGGCCAGTTCGGTGAACGTCTATCGCTACGACGCGGCCGCACCGGGTTCGACGAAGTATCTCTACAGCTTCGACAACGGCATCGCGCACGGCGCCGACAACGCCGGGATCGCGATCGCGCCCGTAGCCTTCCCCCCACGACGTACCCAGCGCAGGTGGGCGGAACCTGCGCTGGGTATCGTCACTCGATGAGCGACATTTCCCCCGTCACGCCACGCACGAGCGCGCTGCTCGTCATGGACTATCAACCCGGCATTCTCGGGCGCGTCGCCGATGCCGCCGCCCTGGTCGCGCGTGCGGCCGACGCGATCGCGACCGTGCGGCGCGCAGGCGGCCACGTCGGGTACGTGCGGGTCGCGTTCGCCGACGCCGACATCGCCGCGTTCTCGCCGCGCAACAAGATGGCGGCGCACATCGCGGCGGCCGGAGCCGCGATGCACGCCGACGCACCGGAGACGCAGATCGACGCCCGCATCGCTCCACAGCCCGGCGACATCGTGGTGCGCAAGACGCGTGTGGGCGCGTTCTCGACGACCGACCTCGCCGCGCAACTCGCCGCCCGCGGCGTGACGACGCTGATCCTCGCCGGCGTGAGCACGAGCGGGGTCGTGCTGTCGACCGTGCGTGACGCCGCCGACCACGACTACCGGCTGCTCGTGCTCGCGGACGCGTGCGCCGATTTCGACGACGAGGTGCACCGGGTGTTGCTGGACCGCGTCTTTCCGCGCCAGGCGGACGTCATCGAGGTCACCGGCCTCGCGGCGGTCCTTGCGGGCGAGCGTACGTAGCGCGAGGCGGTGCGCGAAGGGACACCGGCGGCCGGTCCGAAACGATGCCCAGGCGAGGGCGCAAGTACATCATCGGCGTACTCTCAAGTTGACCCGACGCGGCGGCGGCTCGTGTGGAGCAAGTGTTGCAACACTTTGGCGCCTCGCAAGACTGCGGCAGGCACCTTTTGGGCGCACTGGTCGTCGGAAACACGATCTTTCGTTGTGAGCGCGGTCAAGCCGCATTGCGCGACCTGCCCCGAGCATGGCTCGCTGCTCTTAGGGCGCCAAACTACGCCCATCCGCGTGCGAGAATGACGCGGGGGTATTGACATCGGCATCGCGCCGAGTCCAGCACTCCCCGCATCGAAAAACGCCTCTGCCCACGGCATCGTACGATCGTCGCACGCGGGTGTGTCCCCGGTATTGTCTATCGATGAACACCCGGTCACGACGCTCAAGCGCCGCGGGACAGACGCTCGGTGCACCCACCCGGTCCGCGCGGGCTGCGCGACTGCTGCCCCCTGTCACCGAGTGACGCGGGAACCCGGTGTGCGTCGTCCCCATCCGTGGTAGCTGCTATGGAACGACAAGCGATGCGGGGCCAACCCCACCGGCACGATCTTCAAGATCGGCGTCGAGCGTAAGGGCTATTCGGTCATCTACGGTTTCGCCCAACGGGGCCGGGCCGCAGTCCAGCGGCGATCTCTTTCGGTCGAAGGGTGTGACCTACGGCGTCGGCCTCGTGGGAGGAGCCGGCAACGAAGGCGTCGTCTATCGGTACGTGCCATGAGCGACGACCGCACCGACACCACCTTTGTCACCGCGATGATTTTCGACGTGCCGCAGGACGACTTCGCGAACGTTTCGTCCCACGCGCGCGATGCCAGCCGGCGAGTCGCTCGGTCGATTCCGGGCCTGATCGAAACCGCCGTGCTAGGAAACGAGGACAGGACGCGGCTTTTGATCCTCTCCCGTTGGCAAACCAAGGACGCGTGGGTGCGCTCGAGCTGGAGCACCGCCGTCGGCGAGGTGCTGGCGGACCTCGTCGTCAGCACGACCAAATTCGACGTGCGGACCTTCGTCCCGATCTCCGACATCGAGGGACCGGCGCACTAGCGTCCCCGGGCCGGAACTACTTGATCTTGGGGCCGGGGATGTCGTTACCGTTCTGGTGCAGGATCAGCCGCGTGACGTGGCCCGAAGCGTCGGCCTGGAACGTGATCTGCGCGTCGACGGCCTTGTAAAAGAACTCGGTCGGCGCTGAGGGGAAGATGCGCAGCCGCGGCTGGCCCGTCGCCTGCACGTAGACGCGTTGACCGTCGTGCGACACCGTCAGCGCGAACTTCGGCGTGAGTTGATACACGCCGGCATACGAATCGAGCGTTGCGAGCGGCACCTGCACGACGGCCGGGTATGGCGGCGGCGCCGAGACCGTGTCGGGTTCGAGGATGTGCATCGCGAGCGTGTCGAGGTTCTGGTCGGCAACGTTCGCCAGCAGCACGACGCCGTTGCGGTTGGCGCGGTCGAGCGCGATGAACGCGTGGTAGCCGCCCGTCTGACCGTTGTGTGAGACGATGCCGGTCTGCGGGTCGACGACCCACACGAGGCCGATCTTCGCCGGCCGCCCCGACGAATCGATGTCGGCGCGGGGTTCCTGCGCGAGCGCAAGCGCCGGCCCGAGCGCGCCGCCGGGCGCCGCGATGTTGTCCTGCAGAAAAGCCAACATGTCGTGGCCGTCGGACACCATCGCGCCCGCGCCGGCGAGGGCCTGGAAGCGCCAACGTCCCTGGCGGTCGCCGTCGGCGTCGTAGCCCTGCGCCAACCGCCCCAGGAGCGCCGCGCTCGGCGTGACGGCCGTGTCGTGCAGCGCGAGCGGCGTCAGGACGCGCTGCTGGAGCAACTGCGCGTACGTCGTTCCCGCGCGCAGCGCGAGCACGTCGCCGAGCAGTCCGACGCCGAGGTTCGAGTACTCGTACGAACCTCCGGGCGCGCGTTCGAGCTTCGCGTGCGACAGGTAGTCGTAGAGCATCGCGGACGTATACGCCGCGTACGGATCGGCGACGTCTCTCCGTCTTGAGGTTCGTTGGCAAGCGCGGCAAGCCGGAGTTCTGCTCGGCCAGGTTCGCGAGCGTGATCTGCTGACCGCCGTACGACGGCGCGGTGACGCCTTTCGGCAGATACTTCGCGACGGGATCGTCGAGCGCGACCTGTCCCGCACCGACCATCTGGGCGAGCAGCGTCGCGGTGAACGTCTTCGTGACGGAGCCGATCTCGAACACGGTCCGGTCGCTCGGCGCCGGTGCGCCCGGTCCGAGGCTGCCGGCCGTGTAGGTCGTCGCCTTGCCGGCGGCGACGACGCCCACGACGACGCCGACGTTCGTAAAGCCGGCCGCGTATTGATCGAGCGCGCGCTGGATCTCGGCCGGTGCGGCGACCGGTCCGTTGTCGGCGGCGCGACCTCCGACCGGCGTGCAGGACAGGACCGCGATGAGACAAGCGGCGCTACGAAAATGCATGCGGATCATACTAGTGCGCTTCTACCAAAGGGGTTCGCCGACCCCGGGAACGATGGTGAACGCGATCGCGTTGCTGTGCGGCCGGCACAGGGCCGGCTTCGCCCGAGGCCGTACTGCCCTTCCCTAGGCGGGCTTACCGGCAAAGCGCTCGTGGACAGTGAAACGACCGGGAGCTTGTCGCGTGCCAGGCCCTGCTAAGCGTCATGGGAGTCTTCCTATGAAACGCCGCCTCAGTTTGACATTATATGTCGGCTCGTTGTGCGCCGCCGCCGTCCTCGCCGGGTGCTCCGTTGGCGGGCAGGTCACCCCAGGGTCGCAGTCGGCACGGAGCGCCGGCCAGGCGCGCGCGGCCGCGAATCCGCAAGCCGCCGGCAGAACGATCTACGTCGCGAACACCCACGGCGATTCGGTGACGGCGTATGCCGCCGGTGCGGACGGTAACGTGTTTCCATTGCGTACGATCGCCGGAACGGCCGGCAACCGGATCTACGTGACGAATCGACCGAGCACGGGCGACAGCATCTCGGTCTACGGCGCGGGTGGCAATGGGCATGTCGCGCCGCTGCGGACGATCGAGGGCGCCAACACCGGCCTCGACTTCCCCTATGGCATCCTCGCGGACGCGAGCGGCCGAATCACGGTCGCGAACATCGCGGATAGCGTGGAGGTCTTCGCACCCGGCGCGAACGGGAACGTCGCGCCGGTGCAGACGATCGCGGGTGCGAATACGCTGCTCGATTCTCCGACGGGCGTCGCGCGCGACGCGGCCGGACGGATCTACGTCGCGAACTCGCACTATCCAAACGTCGCGGGCCGCGTCACCGTGTACGCAGCGGGTGCGAACGGCGACGTCGCGCGAACGCAGACGATCGAGGGCGCGAACACCGGGCTCGCCGGCTGCCGCGGCATCGCCCTGGCGAACGGCCGCATTTACGTGGCGAACGGTCAGGCCCAGAACACGAGCCTGACCGTCTATTTAGCCGGCTCGCACGGGGATGCGGCGCCGCTGCGGACGATCGCCGGCGCGAACACCGGCTTGAACGGCCCCGACATGATCCTCGTGCGCTGACGACGTTTCCTCGGCTAGCGGATCGCGCGCAGCGTTCGCTCAACCGGGAACGCGGGCATCGTCGTGAACTGGTCGTCGGCGCCGGCGGCGGCGCACCCGTCGTATGCCGTGAACGTGTTCAGCGGCGAGCCGTTGCTGGGAGAGTACGTCCCGCCGACGGCCCACACCGTCTTGCTCTTGGGGATCGCCGCGATCGAGTTGAAGCCGTCGTTGCTCGCGCCCGCTACGTCGACGGTCTTCTGAACGGTCCACTTCGCGCCGTTCCACTTGATGCCGAACGTCTTCGCGGCGCCGCTCGTCCCGTACACCTGACCGACGGCCCACACGGCCTTCGTCGAGAGGGCGGTCGTCGCGTATAGCCCGTTGCCAGCGATACCCAAGTTGGGCGACGCGATGATGCTCCATTTCGCGCCGTTGTAGTGCTCGGTCAGGGTCTGGAAGATCGAGCCGTTCCAGTAATCGCCGATCGCCCAAACGTCCTTCGCCGAGATCGCGACCGCCGCGTTGAACACGTTGTCGATGCCGCTCGTGTTGGGCGTCGCCACGACGGACCACTTCTTGCCGTTCCAGTGCTCGGCGAGCGTCGCATAGTCGTTGTGTTGCGAACTGGTCCAGGAGTCGCCGATCGCCCAGGCGTCCGTCGGCGAGGTGCCGACGATCTGCACGAGCGTGGTGCCGTACTGGCCGACGGCGGGAAGGTTGATGATCGACCACTTCTTCCCGTTGAAGTGCATCGTCACGGGCGTCTGCACGCCGCTGTTGTTGAACTCGCCGCCCGCCGCCCAGACGTCGTCGGCCGCGATGGCGGTCACGCCGTTGAGATAGATGTCCTCGTTGGGCGACGTCGGCGCGGTCACGACGGTCCACGCTTTGCCGTTCCACTGCTCGATCAGTCCCTGGTTGCCGCCGCTGGCGAGAAAGTTCACGCCCACCGCCCACACGTCGGTCGGCGAGACGTCGGCGACGCCGCGCAACACGTCCTGGACCCCCGGGTTCTGCGTTGGCTCGTTGGTCCAGGCCTTGCCGTTCCAGTGGAGCCCGAGCGTGACGGAGGCGCCGGACGGGCTAACCGCATAGCCGACTGCCCACACGTCCGCAGTCGACGAGCCGGAGACGGAGCCGAGCGAGTTATTGGCTGTGGGGTCCGGGCTGGTGGCGATCTTGAAGCCGCACTTGGCCGACGCCGCAACCGGCATCGAGATGAGCGCTGCGATGGCGAGCAGCGCGAGTGACCGCGAATGCATGGACGGACAACCTTTCTCTAGTAGGTCGATGGCGTTGGTGCACTTACCATAGCCTCGGCGCGCCCTTCCCGGTATGGGGGGCCACCCTACCTGCGCGCCACCCGCGGCGGGAATGGGCTACGCGACGCGAAGGGAGATCGTCGGATCATGGATCGTCAGCCTCCTGGAAGCGTTCCCTGGCCGGTCGCCGTCGTCGTCGAAACGGGCGCCCACGACGTACAGGTGAAGGCGTATCAGGGCGTCGCCGGCGATAAGCTGACCGGCGCGGCATTCGCGCCCATGGCGAGTCAACTGGAAGTCGGAACGCTGCCCGACTATCTCGTCGGTCGTACGACAAGCCGCGCGCCGTCGTGCTATTGGCGGAGTTCATCCACGGCGCATCGCTCGACATCGAGCGCTTAAAGGCGCGCAAGGCGCTGAGCGCCGGCGCGCGCCGCGCCGGCTGGGTCGGAGCCACGATCGACGTGCACGGCCTCGAACGCCGCGTCGTCGTCGGCCCGTCGTTCGCTCCAGAGGTTGAGGACTGGGGCGGCTAGTTGGACGCGGTTCCCGCCGTGAGCGCCAAGCGTGCGGCGCGTTCGGCGGTAAACTCGGCGCCCTCGGCCTCGAGCGCTTCTCGCTCCGTCGGCGGGAGATGCGCCGCGAGCAGCGCGCCGAGCCGCTCGTGCGTTCGGCGCTCGGTGAACTGACGCTGCTGGCCGGTGGTGCGATACCATGCGTCGCAGTAGCCGGCGAGCCGCGCCGCGCGCGCGAACTCGCCGCTCAGGGCGTCGGCGAGCGCCGCGTGCTCGAGCACGGCGGTGACGAAGTTGGACCGCGCGAGCGGCAGCCGTAGGGCGAAGAAGTCGCGGGCGATGGCCCTCACGCCGGCGGCGTCGCCGAGCGCGACGAGATAGCCCGCGAGGTTTGCGAGCACCGGCTCCGCGTCGATCGGGGCCAGCGTCGGCCCCAGGAGTTCGCGCATCAGCGCGGCGGCGCGCTGCGTGTTGCCGCGCTCGTGCTCGGCTTCGGCGATGTGGACGGTCGCGCCGACCTCGCGATAGTCGTCGCCGAGCGCTCGGGCGGCGGCGCGCGTTTGCTCGAAGGTCGCGACCGCGTCGGCATAGGTTGCCCGACATGCGTTCGAGGTGACCGCGCGCCGCGAGCAGCTGCAGCGTACGTAGGGGCGACGGCGCGGGGCCGGCGAGCAGCGATGGCTTCTTCGAGCGCGCCGCGCGATTCGTCGAACCGGTCGCTCCACGCCGCGAAGATCGACAGCGACCGTAGCGCGTTGCGACAGGACGCTTCATCGCCGGCCGCTCGCGCGAAGGCGACGGCATTGCGTGCGGCGAAGAGGCTGTCGTCAAGACGGAGCGCTGTGACCTTGCAAGAAGGAGAGCGCGGTCCAGAGCCGGGCCGACAGCGCCGGACGTTCGTCGGCCGGCCGCCGCGATGAACGCGGCTAACCGCGACGCGCCTTCGGTCGCGATGCCGAGTTTCTCCCATTGGACGCCGATCGTCGCGGTCAATTCGGCGCCGGCGGACGACGTCGCCGCCGGCGAGCGCCCACGTAACGCGGCCCGCACGTCCTCGAGGTCGCGCTCGAGGTCGATCTCCGCCGCGTGTGCGCGATAGTACTCGAGATGGCGCGCCGCGAGCGCTTCCCGTTCTCCGTGCTCCGCGAGTTTCTCGAGCGCGTAGGCGCGCGTCGTTTCCAGCAGGCGGTATCGGGTGGCCGCTGCCCGTGGAGTCGACGACGACGAGCGACGCGTCGACGAGCGCGGCAAGCAGTTCGAGCGCGGCTAGTTCTTCGGCGTCCGGCTCGCAGCAAATGTCGAGCGCAGCGTCGAGCGTGAAGGCGTCCCGCGAAGATGCCGAGGGCGCGGAAGAAGCGCTGCTCGGCGCTCGTCGAGCAACGCGTAGCTCCAGTCGAACGCGGCGGCAAGCGTGCGCTGCCGCGGCGGGTCGGCGTAGCGACCGTCGCGCAACAGGCGAAAGCGCTGGTCGAGGCGTCGTTCGATGTCGCGTGACCGTCATCACGCGCGTCTGCGCCGCGGCGAGCTCGATGGCCAGCGCGATGCCGTCGAGCCTGCGGCAGATGTGCGCGACCAGCGGTGCGTTGTCGTCGGTCAAGGCAAAGTCGCGAGTTGACGGCGCTGGGCGCGCTCGGCGAACAGCGCGATCGCGGGAAACGTCAGCGCGTCGGCGGCGCTCAGTCTGTCGTCGTCGTCGAGCAGCGGCGTTGCAGCGGCGGCGGCCGGAACGTCGTCTCGGCGGCGATCGCGAGGCGCTGCCGGCTCGTCGCTAGGATCGCGAGCTTGGGACACGTGCGCAGGAGCGCTGCGGCGATCCGCGCGGCGTCCTCCACGAGGTGCTCGCAGTTGTCGAGCACGAGCAGCATGTCGGAGCGACGGAGCGCCGGCGCGAGCACTTCGGCCGGGTCCGCGTCGGAGCGCAGCCGAACGTCGCGCGCGGCGGCGATCGCGCCGGCGATCAAGCGCCCCGTCGTCGAGCCCCGAGAGATCGCAGAAGTACGTGCCGTCGGCGTAACGCGGCCGGCGCGCCGCGCGGCCTCGAGCGCAAGCGTGGTCTTGCCGATGCCGCCCGGCACCGAGAACGGTGACGAGGCGGTGCGCCGGAGCGCCGCGTCGAGTTCGCGCGATCTCGCGCGTCGCGCCCGACGATCGGACCGAGGGCCTGCGGGAAGGTTGCCGTTGCGCGGTCCCGGCGACCGGTCGGCGCGCGCCGTGCGGCCGCGGTGCTCGCGGCGCCGGTGAGTTCGGAGCGGCGCGCGTCGTCTAAGCCCAGCGCGTCGGCCAACAGGGCGACGGTCTTCGGGTAGGGCGATTTGCGCAGTCCGCATTCGAGCGCGCTGATCGGCCTGCGTGCTGACCGCGGCGCGCTCCGCGAGCGCCTCCTGCGAGAGGCCGCTGGCCATGCGCAGCCGCTTGAGGACCGTCGCGAAATCGGGTGCTTCGGCGAGGCTCACGGGAGTTGGGGTCCTTCGGCACGGCGGAGCAGGCGAACTGTAAGAGGTCTGTCGGTGGTGAGGACCGTGCTCCGCATGCCAGACTGTGGCGAAATCACCGCTTTCGCCAAGGAGAGTTACCCGCCATGCGTTACCAACGCGCACTGCTCGCCGCCGTCGTGGCGGCGGCCATACCGACGTGGTGCGGAGCCACGATCGTTCCCGCCGGTCGCGGCATCGCCACACACCGCGCCGGCTCACCGGCCCGCGGAACCCATTCGTGGATGTCCCCGCAGGCCAAGGCGGCACGGCAACTGCTGTACGTCGCAAACGGGAGCACCGGCATCGTCGACGTGTTTTCCGTCGACGAAGAAGGGCACCGCAGCTCGCCGGTCAGATCGCCGGCTTCCAATCGCCGCAGGGCATCGCGGTCGACGCGGCCGGCACGCTGTACGTCGTCAACGACTACATCCCGCAAGAGGGTCCGGTCGGCGGCGAAGTCGACGTCTTTCCCAAGGGTGCGACGAATCCGTCGATCGTCATCGGCGACTATCCGTGGGTGCCGTTCGACGTCGGCGTCGACAAGAAGGGCAACATCTACATCGCCAACATCGCACGGATCGCGCAGTTCAGTCCCGGCTCCGTGACCGTGTACGACAAGGCGGGGAAAGGACCCATCCGCACGCTCAAGGGTTCGAACCTGGGCGAGGCCTACGGCATCGCCGTCGACCCGCACACATCGGACGTATACGTGAGTTACACGCAGAACCTCGGCGGAGGCGGACGCATCGCGTCGTTCTCGGACGGCCGGGGAAAACCGCAGGACCTGGGCGTCAGTTTCGGATCGCCGTGGGGCATCATTCAGGACGGCTCCGGCAACCTGCTCGCGAGCGATGGGAACGGGCCGATCCACATCTACCCGCAGGGCGGCGGATCGGAGATCGGCGAGATCAACGTGCCGGGCGATCCGCTCTTCGCGACGTTCAACACCGATCGTTCGCTGCTCTACGTCTCGAACTTCAACAACTTCAACGTCGAGTTGTTCCGCTACAGCGATGGCACGATGGTCGGCTCCGTCACCGACAGCCAGTGGGGCAAGGACGAGTGGCCGACGGGCGTGGCCTACTGGCCGCCCGCAAAGTAAGCACTGCGACGGACCGGCGGTGACCCCGCCGGTCCCGATTTCCGGTAAGGCATCCCTGGTTTCACCAGGAGACAGTTCGGCCCAAACCTGTCATAATGGGGGTCAGTATGCCCTCCCAATGAAAGGATGGCTGATGATGAGGCTAAGGGGATTGATCGTCGCTGGGTTCGTGCTCGCGCTGAGCGCGCCGGCGCTCGCGACCGGGAACGTCCGGATCCAGCAGAGCGACGGGTCGGTGCAGACCTACACCGGCGTGACGATGAAAGTGGCCAACAAAAAGCTGACGTTCATCTCGGCCGACAAGGTGTCGACCGTCGTGATCAGCGGCGCGTCGTGCGGTCATCGCGGCGACCTCATCGTCTGCAACGGCGGAGGCTTCACCTTCACGCACGAAGGCGTGCACGCACACGATCGCCTTCAAGTCGGCCACGTTCTACTTCAACCCGACGGATCAGGACCAGTCGCTACCCATGTCCACCACGAAGCTCGCCCCACACAACGTCGTCTTCGCCATCCAAACGAAGAAGGGGACGGAGATCACGGGAGACGGCAAGCTCGATCAGGAGCCCGCGCAATGAGAAGCTTATCGATCGTCCTCGTCGCCGCGCTCGCGGCGGCACCCTTGGCCGCCTCGGCGCAGCGTGGCGGCGGCCATCCCAATCAGGGACGCGGCTTCAACCTGAGCCACGACGCGCCGACGACGGGTTCCTACAACGGCAAGAACGGAGCCGGCGGGTACAACAAGAACACCGGCAACGCCGCGACCTATAACAAGAACACGGGTACGGCGACGACGTACAACAGGAACACGAACTCCGTCAACCAGTACCAAAAGAACCCGAACACGTCGACCGCGTACCACAACAACACCACCAACAAGAACAGCGGCGCCTACAACGGCAGCAACTCGGCCGGCGCGTACAACAAGAATACCGGCAACGGGGCCGTCTACAACAAGAACACCGGCAACATGACGGTCTACAACAAGAACACCGAACTCGTCGTCGACCTATCACTACAACTCGAGCGGCCAGAACAGCTACTACTACGGTGGTCGCGTCGTCGTGAACCCGGTCTACGTCGGCCCGGCCTGGGGTTGGAATCGCGGCGTCGCGTGGGCGCCGGTCGGCACCTATTGGGGCGGCGGCTTCTGGGGCCCGTTCGCGGTCGGTGCCGCGAGTGCGGCGTTGATGGGCAACGTCATGTATCAGAACCAAAGCTACTCGTCGTATGCCGTCAGCAGCGGCAGCCCGGGCGCAACCCTACTGTCGAACTACGGGCTGCAGCCAAACGACCTGCGGGCCGCCCAACCTCGTCGTGATCTACGGCCCGAACTTCGGCGTCATCTGCGCGTTCCCGAACAACCTCGTGTCTGCCGGCAGTTACGCCGTCAACACCAACACGCTGACGTTGCAGTCGCAGTAGCGGCCTTCGCCACCGCCGGCGGGCTCGCGCCATGATCGCGAGCTCGCCGCTCGACCTTAGACCATTAGAGGGGACGTTCGCGGTGCGCTGAAGGGGCGTTCCGCGTTGAGCACCGCCGTTCACGACCAACCCATAGCCAACGCAGCAGAGCAATGCTCATGCTGCACGCCGGCATGGTGGGTGACGAATTCGCGGTTTGGGCAGAAGCGGCCGGCGCCGGCGGCGGCGACGCGCTGACCGCCGCGCCCTTGCGCGATCTGCGCACCGCCGTGCAACCGCTGCTCACCGGTGAGGCGCAAGCGGCGAGCGTCGTCGCGTGGCTGCCGGCCGCGCGCGGCACGGTCGGGCGATCGTCGGCGCTTCTCGGCGAAGGCGATGCGTCCCGTGCGAACGATGCGGTCTGGCGGTCCCCATCGATGCGCTAGCACTCGACGCCGGCGCAGCGGTCGCGTTTCTGCGCGGTTGCGGCGGACGGCCGATGCTGGGGAACGGACTGTTCGCCGGAAACGACCTGACCTTCTGGTCGCGTGCGTTGCGCTACGCAGCGCTGCTTGGTCGCCGCGCAGCGGTACGTTCCGGCGCTCGACGCGATCGCGTCGGACAGGGCAACGAGCTATCGGGCGACGTGGCGAGCACGGATCGGATCCGCCCAGCGCGCGGAGCTGGGCGCGCTCGCGGCCGCGATGCCCGCCGCCTGCCGGGCGCTCGCGCGTGACGACCGCGCCGCTCCGAGCGAGCCGGCCGCCGACGTCGCGAGTCGTTTCGTTGATCGCGCGGTCGACACGCTCGTGCGGTCGGCCGCCGCGCACGCCTCAGGAGACGCAGCGGCATCGCTTCACGATCGCTGGATGCGCGCGCTCTGCGGCGCAGACCCGGTGCTGTCGACGGACGGGTTCGATCCGCGCCCCTTCGCGACGCAGGTGTCGGAATGGACGCGTCAGACGACGCGCGACGACGACGCCGAGCACCGCCTGTGCCTGCGGCTCGAAGAACCCGAGCGCGCGGATTCCTGGTACGTCCGGTACCTGCTCCAGGCGCACGCCGACCCCAGTCTGCTCGTCAGCATTGAGAGCGCCTGGAAGAACGCGCCGCTGCGACGCGCGTTTCTCGACGCGATCGGAAAGGCCGCTCGCCTGTTACCGAGCATCGACGCGACCCTGCGCGAAGCGAGGCCGGCCGGATTCGCGCTCGACGACGCCGGCGCGCATGCGTTCCTGACCGCCGACGCAGCGCTGCTCGAGTCCGAAGGCCTGGGCGTCCTCTTGCCGGCGTGGTGGACGCCGAACGGAACGCGCGCGCGTCTGGCCGCCACCGCAAAGGTGAAGCGCGCGCGCGGTATCGGGGCCGGCATGGGACGCGATTCCGTCGTCGAGGTGAATTGGTCGGTTGCGCTCGGCGGCGAGTCGCTCTCCAAACGGGAACTCAACGAACTCGCACGGCTCAAGGCGCCGCTCGTGCGGATGCGCGGCCAGTGGGTCTTGGTCGACGCGCAGCAGATCGGCGCGGCGCTCGAACTGCGCGACCGCCGCAGCGCGACGATGTCGTTCGGCAACGTCGCGCGCATGGCGTTCAGCGGCCGCGATACACGGATCGGGCTGCCGGTCGACGGGGTCACCGGCTCGGGCGAGGCGGGTGTGCTGCTGGACCGGCTGGCGGGTCGCGCGGCGTTTGCGGAGCAGCCGGTGCCCGAGACCCTGCGCGGGACGCTGCGGCCATACCAGGTGCGCGGCTATAGCTGGTTGCACTTCCTGTCGCGGCTCGGGCTCGGCGCCTGCCTGGCGGACGACATGGGTCTCGGGAAGAGCATCACGACGTTGGCGCTCGTCGCGCGCGACTGGGAAGAGGACGCGACGGCGCCCGTGTTGCTGGTGTGTCCGACGTCGGTCATAGGAAATTGGCAGCGCGAGATCGCGCGGTTCGCGCCGGATCTTCCGGTCGTCGTGCACCACGGCGGCGAGCGGACCCGCGACGGGCGCATCCTCCCGAAGAAGGCGCGGGTAGCGCTGGTGCTCACGAGCTACGGCGTCGCGCTCCGCGACGTCGCGTTGCTCCGCACGGTGCGGTGGCGCGGTGTCGTGCTCGACGAGGCGCAGAACGTCAAGAACGCCGAGAGCAAACAGGCGCAGGCCGTCCGGGCGCTCGACGCGTCGTATCGCGTCACCCTGACCGGGACGCCGATCGAGAACCATGTCGGCGACCTGTGGTCGCTCATGGACTTTCTCAATCCTGGCCTGCTCGGCACGCAGGCCTCGTTCCGGCGCGAGTTCCTCATCCCGATCGGCGTCTTGGGGAACGCGGATGCGGAGGCGCGCTTGAAGCGCGTGTCGGCGCCGTTCGTGCTGCGCCGTCTCAAGAGCGACCCGGCGATCATCGCCGATCTACCGAAAAAGCTCGAAACGCGCGTCTTCTGCCAGCTCACCAAGGAGCAGGCGTCGCTCTACGCAGCGGTGTTGCGCGAGGTCGAACAGCCGCTCGAAGAGGCCGAAGGGATCGAGCGGCGCGGTCTGATCCTGGCGACGATCACCAAGTTGAAGCAGGTCTGCAACCATCCTGCCAATCTGCTGCACGACAACTCCCGGCTCGCGGGTCGCTCGGGCAAGCTCGCCCGCCTCGCCGAGATGCTCGATGAGGTCCACGAGGAGCGGGACCACGCGCTTGTGTTCACGCAGTTCACCGAGATGGCGACGCTCCTGCGCCGCTACCTGCAGGAGACGACGGGCCGCGAGGTCCTGTACTTGCACGGCGGTCTGCCGAAACGCCAACGCGACAAGCTCGTCGAGCGCTTCCAGACGGCGGAAAATGCGCCGAGCGTGCTGCTCCTGTCGCTGCGTGCGGGCGGCACGGGCCTCAACCTGACGCGGGCGAATCACGTATTCCACTTCGATCGTTGGTGGAATCCCGCCGTCGAAGACCAGGCGTCGGACCGTGCCTATCGGATCGGGCAGACGAAGAACGTCCACGTGCACCGCCTGGTCTGCGCCGGCACGATCGAGGACAAGATCGACGCGCTGCTCGAGCGCAAGCGCGGAATGGCCGAGCGGCTCGTGCGGTCGGGCGAGGCCGGCTTGACCGATCTGTCCAACGCGCAACTGCGCGACCTGTTCGCCCTCGGTGCCGACGCGGTGGCGACTGTATGAAGTTCGGCGACCGAGAGTTTTGGCCGCCCGCGAGCAAGCCGCGCGCGGCGAAGGGTGGCATCAAAGCCAGGGCGCAGCACGGTGCGTTCGGGACGCAGTGGTGGGCGAAGCGCTGGATCGCGGTGCTGGAGGGATTCGACATCCGTTCGCGCCTGCAGCGCGGCCGCAGTTACGCGCGGCGGGGGCAGGTCGTCGACATCGCGATCGCCGCGGGGACGGTCACGTCGCGCGTCCAGGGTTCGCGGGCGCAACCATACCGGGTGACGATTCGCGTGTCGACCCTCGGGAAGCCGCTGTGGCGCAAGGTCGCCAAGCACATCGCGGCGGAGGCGCGGTTTGCCGCCAAGCTGCTCGCGGGTGAGATGCCGCAGGACATCGAGGAGGCCTTTGCCGCCGCTGGCACGTCACTGTTTCCGACGAGGCTGCGCGACCTGCAGACCGCGTGCTCGTGTCCGGATTGGGCCAATCCGTGCAAGCACGTCGCGGCGACGTTCTACCTGATCGGCGAGGAGTTCGACCGCGATCCATTCCTCCTGTTCGCCCTGCGCGGTGCGACGAAGGCGCAGATCCTGGCGGACTTGCACGAGGCAACCCCCGCACGCGTTTCTGAGACACGCGCCGCGGAGCCGTTGCCGACCGATCGCGCGGCGTTTTGGGACGGGGCGCCGCTCGCGCTCACGACGACGACACCGGCAGCTTCGAAGGCGCACAAGCGCTCGCTGCCGGCGTTTCCGTTCTGGCGTGGCGCCGAACCGCTCGACCCGTTCCTCGCGCGCGTCGACGACGCCGCGGTCGCAGCCGCGCTCGAACTGCTCGCCGACTCCGAGACCGGCGACTAGCGGCTCACTTCCCCCCGTAGCTACTCCAGCGGTGGCATGGGCAGTAAGTCGTCGACGAGCAGCGAGTCGTCTGGAAACGACTCGAAAGCTAGACTCGCTCCGCGCGAGACGGAGAACTCGGCGGCGTAACCGGCTGCTGACGGCTTGCGATGGACGACGATCCTAGCGCCGTGCAGGTCGACGATCCAATAGTCGGCGATGCCGCGGCACGCGTAGGCCTTGAGCTTCTTGCCGCGATCGTAGGCCAGCGAGGTTTCGGCGACCTCGATGAGCGCGAGGACGTCGGCGGGTCGCGCGTGTCGCGAGTCATAAAAATCGTGGCGCCGGCGGAGGAGCGCGATGTCCGGTTGGGGTTCGGAAAGGTCGTCGAGGCGCACCGGGTTCTGAACTTGCACGACGGCGCGGGTGCCGAACGTGGTGATCAGGAGATGGGTAAGCCGGTTGACCTCGCCGGCATGGCGCGGGCCGACCGGGGCCATGGTCAGGATCTCGCCGTCGAGCAGCTCCACGTGCTCCTCGGGCGAGAAGACGCCGGCGTCTCCCATCGCGTGGTACTCGTCGACCGTGAAGAGGCGCGGGTGATGAGCGACAGCCATGGCACGGACCCTCATGGTAGGTTCGTCAGATGTTCGGCGTGAGGCCGCGACGTTACCCCCGAATGAATTGGGCGATGACACGCCTCACGTCGCGTTGACTTTGCGGACCGATTTGAACGTGCCGCGCACGTCCTCGCAGAAGAGTTGCGGCTGCTCCCAGGCGGCGAAGTGGCCGCCCACGTCGTGCTTCTTGTAGTAGACGAGCTTGGGATAGGCTTTCTCCGACCAACTCCGCGGCGCCGTGTAGATCTCGTGTGGAAACGCGCTCACGCCGACTGGTATGGTGACACCTTCGACGTCGAAGAAGCCGAGCTTGTTCTCCCAATAGAGGCGCGCGGAAGAAACGCCCGTATTCGTGAACCAATACATCGTGATGTTGTCGAGGACGTCGTCGCGCGAAAGGCCGCCGGGGTGCCCGGCGAAGGCCGGCGCGATCATCTCGTAACTATCCTTGTCGTGGTCGAGAATCCAGGCCGCCAGGCCGACGGGCGAATCGGTCAAGCCGTAGAGCGTTTGCGGGCGATTCGCCATCTCGACGGCGTAGCCGAGGTGCTTGGTGTAGAAGTTGCTCAGCTGCTCGAATGCGTGGAGCTCGTCGCCCGCGAGTCCGGCCGGCGGCTTAGCGCCCGACGTCGCCAGGGGCAAAATGTCGGCCGGCACGGTGCCGGGCATGTTGGAGTGAATGGCCAGCACCTGCGTGGGCGCTTGCAACGCCAGCAACTGCGTGATGCTCGCGCCCCAATCGCCGCCTTGCGCGACGAACTGCTCGTAACCGAGGCGCTGCATCAGCACGAGCCACGCCTTCGCGATGCGCACCGGGTCCCAGCCGAGCGTCGTCGGCTCGGGTGAATATCCGTAGCCCGGGATCGATGGAATCACCAGATGGAACGCGTCCGCCGCGCTCGCACCGTGCGCAGTCGGATCGGTGAGCGGACCGATGATCTTGAGCTGCTCGATGATCGAACCGGGCCACCCGTGCGTGACGATCAGCGGCAACGCGTTCTCGTGCTTCGAGCGAACGTGGATGAAGTGGATGTCCTGTCCGTCGATCTGGGTGATGAATTGCGGGGTCGCGTTGAGCTTCGCCTCGCACTTGCGCCAGTCGTAGTCGGTGCCCCAGTAGCGCGCCAGCGCCTGCGTCGTCGCCAACTGGACGCCCTGCGATTGGTCGTTGACCAACTCGCGCGTCGGCCAGCGCGTCGCGTTGACGCGCCGGCGCAAATCGGTGAGGTCCGCATCCGAAACGTGCACGTGCGGGAAGGGACGAACGGCGGTCGCATCGCTGCCGTTCTGGGCGGGTTGCGTCATAGTCGACCCCTCTGTTGGAGAACTCTGTGCGGTATTATTCGACCGCGCGCAGCCGATCAGGCCGAGTTGCGCGGCGGCGATCGTTACCCCGACTCCGGAGACGAAACACCGGCGGTCGAGGTCGAAGTCTTCGGACATACGCGTGCCCCATCTGCGTTCAGCCGATGCGAAGTCGGTTAGGGCGCCCTTCGCGGCCCCCCTGGTGATTCCGGTCGCTTTTCGCGAGGTCTTACCAAAGTAAATATTTGGCCCGGCTTTCTGGCCGGGTCGGCCGGGGACGCAGGCGTCGAGTGCGGCCTATTCCGGTTGCGGCGCCGGCAGTAAGTCGTCGACGAGCAGCGTCTCGTCGGGGAACGACAGGAAGGCCAGACGCTCTCCACGCGGCACCGAGTACTCGACGGCGTAGCCGGCGGATGACGGCTCGCGATGCACGAGGACTTCATCGCTGTGCAAGTCGACGACCCAGTACTCGGCGATGCCGCAACGCGCGTACGCTCTCAGTTTCTTGCCGCGATCGAACGCGAGGGACGATTCGGCGACCTCGATCAGCGCGAGCACGTCGGACGGTTGCGGGTGCCGCGACGCGTAGAAATCATCGCGTGGGCGAAGCAGCGCGATGTCGGGGTGGGGCTCGGAATAGTCGTCGAGCCGCACCGGATTTTGGGCCCGCACCAGGGCGCGGGAGCCGAACGTGGTGATGAGGAGATAGGTGAGCCGGGTGACGTCGCCGGCGTGCCCGGGTCCGATCGGCGGCATCGTCAGGATCTCGCCGTCCAGCAACTCCACGTGCTCTTCCGGAGAGAGGACGCCGGCCTCTCCCATCGCGTGGTATTCGTCGACCGTGAACGGGCGGGGATGGTAGGCGACTGCCATGGCACGGACCCTCATCGTAAGTTCCCAAGATGTTCGCCGCACGGCCGTGGTGTTACCGCCGATCTTCGTTTTCAACGGTCACGCGCGGAGCTTCGGCGACGTTTAGCCGGAGGAGGGAATCACGCGATGAGCAACCGCCCTACCGCCGCGCTTTCGCGCCCCTTGTGGATGCTCGGGTTGGCGCTCGCAGCCGTGGCGTTCGCGCCGGTTCAGCCGGTTCGCGCCGGAGGCTTCGGCCCGGTGGCCGTCTTCAGCGGCACGTGGGTGGCCGCGAGCCCGGACGCGGCCGCACCGTTCGTGACGCTCACACTGCACGCGTCCGAAGCCGGCTTGTCGGGGACGATGACGCGCTTTGCAATTGCCGTCGCCGATAACCGGATCGGCGGGACCGCGCTCGGCGCCCCGCCCGCTGCGCTCGCGAACGTGCGGGTGCGCGACGGAGGGGTGCAGTTTACATGGGCCGGCGAGGAGCCGTTGCGCGGCGGAACGGTCCGGTTTGTGCTGCAGGGAACCGACGTCGGTTATCTGGTGCTGCCCGCGAGCGCCGGCGAGATCGACAAGCTGATGGCTGCGAATCCGGCGGCGAGCGGGTTCAGTCCGGTGATCGCGGTGCGCCGGCAGACGGCGGGCGCCGAGGGTGCCTCGCCGTCGGGGCGCGCGACGTCTGAGGATTGGGAGGCGACGACGACGGCCCATCTCATCAACGCCGCCGAGCTGCAATACCGGTTCGTCCATCACCGCTACGCCGCGTACGGCGAACTGGTGCGCTCGGGGATCCTGCGGAAAACGGCAGGGCAACAGTTCACGGTCGTTGTCAAGACGCTCGACGACGTCGACGACCCGCTTCCAGGCTATGCCGTCCGCGTAACGGTTTCGCCGCACGGCGACTCGTATCAACTGTCGATCGTGCGGCGGCCATCGGGCGCTCGTCCGGCCGGCGTGTTCAGCGACGAGACCGGAACGCTCTTCGAAGGCACGGCGACGGGCTCGTAATCTACGGCAACCCAGACGAGCAGAGGCATGCTGAGCGGCACCGTCGTCACACTTCGCAGGCAACGCAGGCGGCCCGGTGTGGGAAAGGAATGGCTCGTCCAGCGGGGTCCGGCCGGGACGTGCACTGCGACGAAACTACCTAGCGGACCGGCTTCGGGCAGCGGAAGGAGCCAGCGATGCGTCTACGTTTACGTCTCGTCGTTCTCGGCGCAGCTTTCATCGCGCTTGTCGGTTGGGATCGTTCGTTCACCGTGCAGCAGAAGCGCCCGATCGAGCCGTTCACGTTTTGGACGCTCTTGGGGGTTTCCGGTCAACCGGCTGAAGGCGCGGGTTTGCTGGCAGACAACCTCGGGTTCTACTGGCTGAGCGACCGCAACGCGATCATACACCTCTCGGTGAACGACTCGTTCACGGTGTATTCGACCGGATCGGTCACGCCGACGGGGCTCGCCATGGGGGCCGGCTTCAAGGTGTACTCGACCGGCTGCTGCACGCCGTCCGGTCAGAGCGCCGTCGTCGTGGTGGATCAGATCTCCGGCACGGTGTCGACCTATACGAATGCGAGCGGCGATGTCATGAACGATGGCGTCGTGCTGGGCCCGGACGGCAATATCTGGTTCACCGAACAACAGCACGTCGCGCAGATCGCGCCAAACGGCAAGATCACGGAGTACGCTTTCCCACTTCCGAACGGCATCGTCGCGAACTCGACGCCCGGGATCACATCGTCGTCGGGGCTCATCTGGTGGCCGATCAACAACGACAATCAGCCGCCCTACAACGGTTACATCGCGTCGATCAGGCCGAAGACGAAGCACATCGTGGAGAATCCGGTGCCATGCTTCGATCCGGCGCCCCTCGTCGCGGCGGGCCGCGACGGTGACATCTACGCCGCGTGCCGCACCGTCGGCAGCACGACCGTCAACATCCTGCAGATGACGACCTCCGGCGCCACGACCGTGTTCTCGAACCCGCTCGGCATCAGCGCCTTCGGCAGCGAGGCAATGATCTATCAGCGGAAGGCGATCTGGTTCATCACGTTCGATGGAGGCTCGCACCCGCTGAGCCTCGGTTCGTTCGTCCCGAAGAACGGCGCCATCGCGGATTACCCGACGCCGTCGGGTTTGGGTGCGCTCGACGCGCTCTCGGCCGGGCCCGTCAGAAACCCGTCCGGCGGATGCTGTTATCTTTATGCCGAGGGAGGCACGAGCGAACTCGAGATGGGGCAATTCACCCACCGCCGCTGAGTAAGGTGTTCGGCGAGAGTCCCCCCGCACGGGGACTCTCGCACGTTCTACTCTAGCTCACGTATCCGAGCGCGATCGCCGTAGCGCCGAAGACCGGCGACATCTACGTATCCGACCTGAACCTGCATGCTACGCTCGTCTTTGGACCCGGAAAGGCGAAGCGCCGCATGGCGATGGATCCGGACTTTTTCGAGATCGGCGCCGTCCGCGCCTCAACGCGCGCAAGCCGTTCTGGACGATGGACACCATCGCAGCCCCCCAAGGCGCCGCGATCAACTCCCGGGAGTACCGCAGCGCATCGATCGACGGCCTCGCCCGCCCGAAATCGCCCGGCGGCGACTCGAATAGAAGGTCCACAAGGGAATCCCCGGCTTACATGCATTCTGCCATTTCATCCCGGGAAACGCTGGTTGAAAGCTGCTATCACTGACACCGAGCTTTGGAAGGATGCCGAAATGAAGGGACTCTTCGCGATGGCCGGCCTCGCGTTCGCGCTTACGGCACTGGCGCCGGTCGCCGTCGGCGCCGATGCGGCCGGTGACAAAGCGCAGATCGATGCGCTGTATCAGAAATTCTCGACCGCGTTCCAGCATAAAGACCTCACTGCCATCATGTCCGTGTACGTACCCGGCGACTCGTTGTTCGTCTTTGACGTCACGCCTCCGCGCCAGCACGTCGGTTGGCATGACTACCGCGCCGATTGGAAGGGCCTTCTCGCGGCGTTTAAGGGGCCGCTCGCCTTCAGAATAAGCGACTTGAGCGTTACGATCAGCGGCGACGTTGCATATACGCACAGCATTCAACACGTGTCAGGTACGTGGGCGGAAGGTGGGCCCGCCAACCTCACTGTTCGCGTTACCAACGTCCTACGAAAGATCGGCGGCGCCTGGTTGATCGTTCAGGAACACGTTTCCGTACCGGTCGACGTCACCACCGGCAAAGCTGACTTGCAATCCAAACCTTGATCGCCCGCCGCGGGTCCCGAACGAATGCTAGGGCGTCGGATGAGGATGCGGGGGCGGCGACGGCAGGACCTCGCCAACCGGGATCGGGTCGTCGGGGAAGGCCGCACATGCGACGGCGTCGCCGCGCCGCAGAACGGCCGTCGTCGCGTAGCTGCCATCCTTCAATCGCGATACACGCGCAACAGACTGTCGACGAGGTCGACGATCCACATCTCGGGGACGCCGGTTTCGGCATACAGCGGGACCTTGACGCGTCGGTCGAAGGCGCGGCTCGACGCGCTGACCTCGATCAGCAGGTACGTGTCAGCCGGTGTCGGGGTCGCTGCTTCGTAACCTGTCGGGTCCCACCGCAGCAGCGCAAACTCGGGTTCCGGTTCGGAGTCATCGCTGACGACGACCGGGCACTGCACCTGAACGACCGCGCGCCCGTTGAGCCGCTCGGTCAACAGCCGGTTCAACCGGTTGATGGCCGACTGATGCGGACGGCCCATCGGCGGCACGCGGATCAGGTCGCCTCGAACGAGTTCGACGCGCTCGTCCGGCGCAAACATGCCAGCCTCGAACATGAGGTGGTAGTCGCGGACGCTGATCGGCCGTCGCTTGCTGTCGAGCAGATCACCGATCACGCGCGTCGCACCTCCGCATTGCGGATTCTTTGCCGACCGGCGATCGCCCTCGGCCGGCTACGTACGGTGCGCCAAGTTTGGGGGGCGCCTCGGTCTGTCCTCAGTCGGGCGGGCCGGCGAAGGTCACGTTGCTCCAAAAGTTCGATGAGAAGAAGGTGCTCACAATTTCAACGTCGGCGGCGAGAAAAAGTCCGAGTCTGTGATACTGACGGGGCCCGCGGTCGCTAGCGGTTCAGCGTTGGGGTCGGACCTCGCGGTATCGGCAGGGTTCGATGTCACGAGCGCTGCTCCGCAGTGAGGACACGTGCGCATCATACGGCGACAGTTCGGGGTGACGATCGCGAAGACCCGCACCGCCGTGTCCCAACGCGTGAGCCGGTCGTGGCTCGCCGTAACAACGAAGACTCGAGTTCGTCACCGTCAGGGATGCGACGCTAGCGCGCTGTGAGGTCGGCCGAGAACGCGCCCCTCGCGGTCGCTCGTAAGGCGCCTTACCTCCGCCGCGTCGCCGATCGAGTATGCTCTGGGCAACTCGTCCAACAAAGGAGTTTTGATCGTGACCAGACTCGGAGCAGCGGCCCTCGCGGCCGCGATCCTCGCGTTCCCCGCCGCCGCATCCGCCGACAGCATGTCCGCCGCGATGGCGATGCCGAAGTGCGCCGCCGGCGATCCCGTCGTGGGCGTCAACATGAACAGCAAGATGTACATGACCGGCGACCAGATGAAGGCCAAGTCGGCCGGGATGTCATCGGCGCAGAAGCAAGCGATGATGCAGAAGAATCACGTCAAGATGATGTGCAAGTCCAAGGCCGACGCGATGGGCATGAAGCCGAGCACGGGCGCGATGAGTGGTTCGATGAAGGGGTCGATGTAGGGACGAAGGCCACCTTACCGACCGGTGCGCGCTTTCGACGGTCGCGCGCGCGTAACGTGACCGGCCGGTTATGCGGGCTCGTCGGGCTCGGTCAGTGCTTCCTTCAGGAACGCTTGGCAATCGGAAAGAAAGCCCGCGCGCTCCGATTGTTTCAGGCCGCGGGCGAGAATCAGGCCGCCGACCATGCAGGCGAGCGCGCCGGCCGTTTGCTGCTTGCGCGTCCCGGGTGGGGTTTCGGGCGGCAGTAAGTCGTCGAGCTGGCGCAGGCGTTTGCGGATCTCGCGCGCGAGGGTTTCGCGCACGGGCGGTTTTCCGCGCGTGAGCTCCGGGCCGAGCGCGGCAATCGGGCAACCACGGTCAGGGTTGTTCAGGTGCGCGGGGCTCAGATAGGCCTGCGCAACGTCGAGAAGCCCGCTGGGCGCTTCGCCGCCGAGCCTATCCAGGTTCGCGTGCGCCTCCGCCATCGCGTGCGGCAGCGTGCTCGCGAGAAGGTCGTCCTTCGAGTCGAAATGCGCGTAGAATCCGCCGTGCGTGAGGCCCGCCCCCGCATAACGTGGGCTACGCCGACGTCCGAGACGCCGTCTCGGCGGAAGGCCGCCGCCGCGGCTTCGACGATGCGCTGGCGGGTCTCGCCCTTGTGCTCTTTCGGCCAGGGCACGGCTAACGGCTCCGCACGTGGGGTGGGGGGGCTTGACACAACATGATGATCATCATATTCTGGAGGCGCTGGGGAGAACCCTCCCCGTAGAAAGTGAAAAACATGTTGGACTTCGTCGGAACGCCCGGCATCGGGGCTACGATCGCCATGCTCCTCGTCGGGGTGGCGAGCACCGCGGTCACCCGCCTGGGATATCGACTCGCGCTCGCCGCGATCGTAGGCGCGTGGGCCGGCGCGGTCGTTGCGATCACCGCCGCGGGCGGGCTCGCTACTACTGCTACGTTCGGCGCGCTGTTTGCGCTGCCAATCGTCGCCATCGTGCTGCTTGGCGTCGCAGTTCCCGCGGTTCGCTCGGCGATCTCGAGGATACCCGTGCCGCTCATTATCGGGCTCAACACGACGCGGGTGCTCGGCGTTCTGTTTCTGGTGCTGTTGAGCGTCGGCCGCCTCGGCGGTCCGTTTCCATGGTTCGCCGGGATCGGCGACGTCGTGACGGGCATCTTTGCGCTCTCTGTCGCGCGCATCGCCGCGCGTGGATCGGTGCTGGATCGCCGCGTCCTTGTCTGGAACGCGTTTGGCGCGCTCGATCTGATCGTGGCCGTCGTCCTCGGCGTCTCCTCGCAGCCCGGATCGCCGATACAGGTGATTCACGCCGGGGCCGGCTCTGCCGCGATCGTGACCCTGCCGTGGGCGCTGGTCCCGCTATTCCTCGTGCCGCTCTACCTGATCGGGCACGGTATTGTCTTTGCGCAAGCGCGCAGGGCGGCTCTGAGCCAACGGCGCGGCGACGGAGTTGTAGCGCGCGGGACGACCGCCGCCGCGGTCGCTCAGCGCGCGTAGCAGAAATCGGTCAGGGCTTGGGCGGCGTCAGCTCGTCGGAACGTCCCGCAGCGAGGCGAGGCCATTGCGCTGTGGGGCGTCCGTTCGTGCGCCAAGAACTCTCGACTTCCACGGGTTTTGGCCAGCCGGCGGGCGAGTTCTCCCAGTCCTCCTGCCGCCCGTAGACGGTGAAGTCGTATAATGCCAAGGTCGGCGCCATGCCTTCGACGCCCCGCCCTGAACGTCCAGTAGGTTTCGTATACTTTGTCGCCTCTTCTGAGATAACACACCAGCATGAACCTATTGAGCGTTCGGCCGGCACGCAAAACGTCTGCGGAATCTCCAACGGAATACCACGGTACGTCCCAGCCCATGAAGTCGCGGTAACGAACGCTCTCCTCGTACGGACCCCAGCAGAACGTCGCGTAGGTGATGCCGCGTGCGTTCAGGTATGCTAACTCGCGGACTTGGCCGTTGCAGAACGTGCAGCCCTCGCACTGTTCCTCGGCCGGTTCGCCAGTGAACCACATGTGGAAATAGGCGATTAACTGCTGGCGCCCCTCGAAGGCGTCCAGGAGCGTAACGCGCCCGTTTGCGCCGACGAGGGGCGTCGCGGCATCGACCTCGACCATCGGTAGCCGCCTTCGCGCTGCGGCGATCGCGTCGCCCTCGCGCGTGTGTGCCTTCTCGATGATCCTGAGCGCATCTATCTGGGCTTGCCAAGAACTGCGGTCGACAACCTCAGGCGCGGCCGTGGAACCCGCCTCGGCTGGTGAGCCATCATGGTGCATCAGTTGCATGCATCCGGTTTTCCCAGATGGACGACTCCTCGAACACGGAACACGGACCGCAGCCGACGAAGCGGTCACTCGCACGTCGAGCAAGGCCAGCGCATAATAGCGTGGCTTGATATGCCTGTTCAAGATGGCGTCGCGCTAGCGCCGATTTGGTGAAGCGAACTGTAGGTCAGTCCTCGTCGCTCAAGAACGGCGTCGTCGACAAGCGGATGTCGGAAATCGCGGCCAGGGTGAAGGTGTCGCCGGTTGCGAGCGTCACGACCGTGCGATAGCCGAGATCGTGCGGGTCGGAATGGTGAAGCAGCCGTTTACCGTCGAGGTCGACGACGAGGTAGTCGGCGATCACGTAGCGCGCGTAGAGCGCAAGCTTGGGACCGAGATCTCGAGCCAACGATGAATCGGCCAACTCAACGAATGCCAGCACTTCGCTCGGTGCGGGCGGCCGGTTGTCGCGACGATACGAGCGCGGAGCCAGCACGGCAACGTCCGGCTGCGGCTCACTGATTAGGCCAAGCGGAAACGAGCCTTGGCCCACGATCGTAGCGCGGCCGGCCAGGACCGCGTTAAGGTAGCGCACGATGGACGCGTGCTGGTCCCAATGACGAACCCCTATCGGGGCCATCTCGACAATCTGCCCGTCGAGCAACTCGACTCGCTCGTCACCGGCAATGATGCCGGCATCGGCCATACGGTGAAACTCGGTAACCGTAAACTCTCGGAGTCGCATTTCGAGTGCCATGTCACCCATCAAACGTACCCGCGCGGAGCTGCGCATTCATGTCTGAGATATTTTCGCGACGTTTCGTTGTCTTCCCCGCAGTGAGACGCGCGCCCGGCAGGGAGCAAGCCCTCGAGCGGCCCGAGGCGAAAGCCCAATCGCTAAGGCGTAGGTCGGTGCGCGGAGCGCGCGCCGTTACCTCCCGCGCTCGCCGACGTGAAGAGCGCCCACATCGTCGATCCCCAGGGGATCGCATTCGATCCGGGAGGCTGACGGGTCAGCGATCCGCGCGCCGTCGTTACGGCAGCGAGAACGTCAGGTTTGGCAGCGTCAAGGAGTCGATCGCGGCGCCGGCCGCGTGCGAGGTCTGCAGATAGCGGTTGCCGGACGGATCCGCGTGGGCCGTGATGGTGCGAGCCTTCGAGTCGACGATCCAGTACTCTGGGACGCCGTAGCGCGCGTAGGTCTCGAGCTTCAACCCGGGATCGACGTTCGAAGACAACGGCGACAGGACCTCGACGACGAGGCTCGGCGCGCCCTGTACATTCTTTGCGCCGATTAGCGAGAGGCGGTCCGGAGCGAAATAGACCACATCGGGTTGAACCGCGTCGATTTGGGAGAACACGACGTCGATCGGCGAAACGTAGGCCTTCCCGCCGCTCAGCGCGGCGTAGTCGCGCAGGACGACAAAGACCTCGCCCACGATGTCCTGATGCAGCGGCGATGGCGCCGGACTCACGTACAGCTCTCCTCCGAGCAACTCGCGCCGGAGTCCGTCGTCGGGGGCCGACTGCAGCCCGTCGTAGGTCAGAATCGTGCGGTGGACCACGCTCGATGATTCTCCGGCGCGAGGAGCTTCCCCCGGCGCGGCAATCTTCGCCGGGCCGTTTCGCATGAGTATGGCAACCGAATCTTGCGGCAATATTGCCGGACGTGAACGTGCGCTGATTCGCGTTCATCAAGGAGATGCAGGCGAATGCCGTGCGCCGCCGCGAGGCGGGCGAGCCGGGCTACGAACTTCGAGCCGCGTGTCGAGCGGGATAGCTCAGGACGCTTACGATGCCGGACGCGGGGTGTGGCAGAAGGCGTGGGTCGACGACCACGGCGACGTTGAGCTGTCGGAGGGACATGCGTCGTCGAATCGGATCGTGTACGTCGGCTACGACTATCGCAACGGTGGTCGATCATCGGCGGCACGACATGGTCGACCGCAGACACGGTCATCTACACGCGGTCGTAACCGCGCGCGTCTTCAAGGCAGCGAGAGCGTGCCGACGCCCGTATGGTACGAGTCGAAATCGTCCGCAGGACTGGTGTCGCCGGCGATCACCGGAACGCCGTTGGGGCCGATGCGTCATCGTAGTCTTCATCTGCGGACCTCCCTTGCGCTCGATGCGACCGACGAAGACCGCGTTAAGGCGATCGTACGTTCCGACGGGGACGTAGAAGACGTAATCGGCTTTCGAGCTCGACGCGGGCCGCAGCGTGAAGCCGGTGGCCGTGTTGGGATCGGCGTCACGCGTGAGAAACGCGTTCCGGTACACGACGACCGAGTCGACGAGGCGGAAGTGCCGCTGGAATGCATCGGCGTAGGGCGTATGCATGATGTACACCGGCGTCTTCGACAGCGCGACGCGCGTGCCGATCACCGTGACTGAGTACGCCAGGAACGCGACCTCGGTCGACCCGACGTTGTTGGCCTCGACGGTAAGGCGGATCGCGTAGAGCCCGTGCACTCGGCCGACCCGGTCCATCGAGCCGGTGATGGTCACATCGGGGGGCTGCAGCGCCGGCTTGATCCGGTTCTCGTAGACGAAAACGTAGAATGCCCAGATCCCCGCGGCGACGATGGCGACGATTTCGACGACGTCGCGGACCATCGTGAGCGTCGAAGCCTCACCGGTGCGGTCCCGGCGGAAGAAGGACATGGCGTCCTGCCTTCAAGACCGTGGAGCCCGACCCCGCCACGGAGACGAAGGCCCAACGGCCCTGCGACCGCTTGGGTGGGAAGCTTAGGCGCGAACGCCTCGGCGTCGAGAGCGATCGACGACCGGCTCACGAGCGGGATATCGTGGAACCATCTGGTCCACGGTGCGGCGCGCGGTGGCGACGGCGCGCGGCGGTGCGATGACCCATGCTTCTGCGCCGAAACCGAACGCCCAGCGGACGGCTTCGTCGATGTCGGCGACGGCGAACGTGATGTCGGCGGAACCGTCGCGGCGCTTTGTCACGCGCTGCGACCCTTGCCAGCGGCGCGACGTGACCGATGCGGCGATGACGGGACTCAGGCGAATCGTGACCTCCGTCAACGGTCCGCCGGTCTGCAGCATGCCGATCGCGTCGCACGCAAGGTATGCCGGCGGAATGGAGCGCGGTGCGAACGTTCCCGCGCGCGCCGGCGTGCCGACGATGCGGTCGAGCGCGAAGTAGCGCCAGCCTTTGCGCGGCTGGACGTCGTAGCCGACGAGGAAGTAACGGCCGGCGTGCGCGAGCACCCGATACGGCTCGACCTCGCGCGCCGTGACGTCGTCGTAGCGGCCGCGATAGCGGAAGCGCACGCGGGCGCGCTTCTCGTGGGCGGCCTTTAGGGCGTCGAAGACCTCGGCGGCCGCGGTCCCCGCCTCCAGCCGCGGCATCGCGAAGAGGAGGAAGCGCTCGCGACGGTCGTCCTCGGCCGGCGGCGACCCCAAGTCGCGCGCGGCGGGTCCGCCGAGGGCGCGCGCTACGGCACGCAGCGCTTCGGCTTGATCGTCTGCGCCGGTGGCGAGTTGATTCCAGCCGTCTGCGCCGTCCAGCGTCACCCGGCCGTCCTTACGATTCGAGAGCCGGAGGCCTACGTCGTCGAGGATCTTGCGCAGATGCTGCAGGTCCCGTGCGAATTGGCGCTGCGACATTTCGAACTCGCGCCGGTACCAGTCGAAGTCCACCGAGCGAAAGCGCAATAGATGCACGAGGACTGTGACGAGCCGGGCCATATGGGCCGATGGCTCGCCGGTGTCGCGCGGAAGATGATCGAGCGCGAGCTGTGTGTTGATGCTTTGCGCGCGCGACTGCGACGAAGCAGAAGAAGATTGCCGGTCGCTCCGAAGCGCCATGGCCGAGCCTTCGCCGCAGGCTTATTGGCTCCTTATCTTCGGGCGACGGGGGCGCACGCCTTACCCACGGGGTTGAAGGACCGTTGCCGGGCGAAACGCGAGCGGCTACGATGGCGAACCATCACGCCCGACTGCAGGTTGTGGAGCGAGCGCAAACCTCAGACACGGTTTTCAAGCCGACCGCGTTGCTCTTCGTCGGGGACGACGACGAGGATCTGTTGTGCGGGGCGTGCGGGGCGATCCTGGGCAAGGGCGTATCGCGAAGAACCGCGTTCGTTCGTTTTGCTACCGAATCGGGACGCGCACTGATCGAATGCCCACGCTGCGCGGCCATGAACGTCATCAAGACGACGAAGCCGACTCGAGGGTGAGTGGCAGCGTCGAAGATCGAGGCTATGTGTCGACGATTCGCGCGCAGAGCGCCACGATGTCGATGTGTGTCATGTGGCCGCGCAAACGGCGTGGCAGCGAAAGGTGCAGATAGCCCTCTACCGCTGGTCGTACGCTGAATCGTGATCCGGATGCAGACTCAGGATCCGTAGCCAGTCGCGCTCGCGAAAACCGACGGCTCGAAAGCCGCGAGCGATGCGAAAGCTGTATCGTTTTTCTGACTTCGGTCCTACGTAGGAGTGGATCTGTTCCCAGCGCAGCCCGACATCGGCGTAGAATTGGAGCCACGTCATGCCGCTGATCTTGCGCAGCGTCCCGATGACCGCGGACGCGTCGCTCTTTTGTAGATCGAACAGCTGCCGTTGGAACTCGGGGTTGTTTAGATCGAGCTTGACGCCGGCTGCGAAAGCAGGCGCGTCGCTCACTGCCGGCGTTTGGCTGGGGGGGTCGGTCGAAGTAGTTGGCGCTCGAGGTCGTCGAGGCTTGTCGCTTTCGGCTCGTTCGAGATCGCGTGCTGCTCGGCGCGTTCGAGCGCCGCTTGCGTGTCTGCGTTCCAGAGCCAGCGCTCGTTGTCGGGCACAAAAGAACCCAACCGCACCATCCAAACGCCCGTCTCGACCTCCTCCACGAGTGCCGTCCTTCCGGCGAACTCTTTGCCGAGCGCGATCTGGCCGCTGGGACCAATCCGGTTGAGGCGGCTTTGCCGGTGGGGAGTCCGGGGCGGCGGGGCGGGTGTCGTATCGTGCGGCACAACGGCATTATCGCACTCCCTGCGCCTTCCGTCAAACGCCAAGGGTGGCCTCCGGCAATGGGCCCCTGTCGGGCGCGGGCAAGTGTATGGGCCGTTACACGTGTCGAGGCTTTGATCGCCGCGGTCGTCGCAAAGAGGGCGCCGACGCCGATTTTGCCGGCGGTGATCGGTCCGAGGTCACCCAAACAGCGCCGCGCAGGCGTCAGTGTTTCTCGCGCCGATGCGCAGGGTTCGGCGGTGGATCGTGAACGGTTCGAACGTCGGCTCCGCGCGCGAGCGCGGTCACGGCGGCTTGGTAGTCGACCGAGGATCTCCGCGACTCTCGCAGCGTGGTGTAGCTGAGCGCATAGCCGTCGTCGGCGTAGCGCAGCAAGGCGGAACGCAGATCGGCGCGAGCGGCGTCGAGCGCCGCTGCGGTCGTACGCAGGAGCAACAGCGCCCGCGCGACGCAAGCCATCGAGTCGGCGATGCCGGGCGCGATCAGCAGTGCGTCGAGCGCGTTCAACCTTCCGGTGACGGCGCTGTCCAGGCGCGGTGTGACAACGCGCGTCGTCGACTCGGTGCGAAACGCGTCGAGGTCGCGGGCGGAGAGATGGGCGCCGGCCGCGTCTTTCCACGAGACGCTCTGCGACGAGGTCCAGCGCGCGGCGAAGTGTTTGCAGCACCAGCCGTCGGCGCCGACGAGCGCTTCGCCGCGCGCGCCGAGCCAGTCTTCCCAGCGGCGCAGACAGCATTGCGCGGAGGCGATTCGCGACAGGGTGCGATCGGCGCGCTCCGCCAACGTCGCACGCGACGCGTCGAGCATACCGGCGAGCGCCGCGTGGAGGTCGCTGTCGAAGCCGTCGAGATCGTTCGCGCAGGCGGCCTCGGCGAGCCCGCACCAGGCGTCGTACTCGCGCGCGAACTTCGGCAGCGTCTCGGCGAGGAGGCGCGCGTCGACCAGCGCGCCGTGGTGGTCGGCGCGGCCGGCGCGGTCGATGGCGATGCGATCGCAGATGGCGTCGAGGCTGTGCGTGGAGCGCAGCGAGAAGAGGCTGCGCGACACCTCGAGCGTGTCAACGATGCGGACGTTCAGGTCCCCGAGCGAGGGCTGCCCCGAGCGCGCGAGTTCGGCGTCGAGGACGCGCCGGTCGAAGCGCGCGTTTTGGATGGCCAGGGTCGACCCGCGCAGGAACCCCGACAACTCGCCGGCGACCGCGGTGAAGCGGGGCTCGTCGCGAACGTCGGCATCGCGGATCCCGTGGATGCGAGTGGCGATCGGCGGAATGGGCCTCCCGGGGTTGACGCGGTGGTGGACGGCCGCACCCAGCCGGCCGGTCCGCGGCTCGACCTCGATCGCGGCGAGCTCCACGATGCGATCGGCCGCGGACAGCCCGGTGGTCTCCGTGTCGAGGACCACGACTCGCTCCGGGCTCGGCACGTTGACCATGCGCCCATGCTAGCGGGCGCGCGTGCCACCCGTCTGGCACGCGCGGACGATAATCTCGCGGCAGATGAGCACGCCCAAACCCGACCATGACCCCGCGGAACGCCTCGCGGCGCTGCTGAACGAGGCCGGCTATCCTTCGTGGGACGTCGGCAACGGCTGCCGCGGCTTCGCGTTTCCGGGCCGTGCCCGAGAGTGGTTTCTCGTCGCGCGGCTGACGCCGGAGTGGTGCTACGTCTGGACGTACGTGTGCGAGGTGCCGGACGAGCCTGGGCTGCGGGCGCGGCTGCTGTCGCACGCGATGGAAGAGAACGGCGTCGTCACGGCGGTCAAGTTCAGCGTCAACAACGAGACGCGCCTCGTCCTGGAGATCGAGTACCGCACGGAGCACGTCGACGGCGCGACGCTCGGGAACCTCGCCCGGTTTCTGCAGGCCGCCGCCGAGCGCGCGTACCCGAAGGTCTTCCGGATCGTCAGCGGCGACGACGCGCTAGCAGCGCTCGAGACGACGCTCGCCCCCTACGACGCGAAGTGAGGAAAGCGACGAGCCAAAGAGTGCATCGTCGAGAATCGACGCAGCGGCGCTGGCGCCGTTGAGTGGCACGAACGATGCTCCGCACCGCGGGCAAGACCGCAGCCGCGATCCCCACTTCCATCACGGCCTCAAGTCCGCGTGCACCGCGGCCAGGAGCGCTTCTAACTGGCCACTTGTAACGGTCTCCCAAATGATCGTCATGTCGATGCGCCCGTATTCGTGGCGTAGGAGATTCCCGATATCGGCGACCTGATGCCATGGAACCTCCGGGTGCGTCGTCATGACGCGGTCATAGAGCTCTAGAAGCCGGGCGGTCGCTTTCTGAGACACACAAGATATCGAAGCAGACTGCCTTCTGCAAGACGTGATCTCGGAGAAATTCGTCGAGCGTTAGCGAGCCCAGCGATGTCTTCACCGAAGCGGCGCGATCGGCGATGTCGTTGAGTCGCTGTCGCGTGCTCTTTGGGCGCCAGTCGTCGTTAGAAGGCGTAAACGGCCTCCTCGAGGATATGTGCGTCCTTCTCCGGGTCAAGCGCTCGCAAACTCACGAGGTCAACGTCGCGAGCGAAGAGGGAAACGAAATGATTGCGCAGGTCGACGAACTCGATCAGGCCCACGTGAGCGCGAGGATCGAACTCAACCAGCAAATCAACGTCGGAATCGGCGGTTGCACGATTGTTGGCAACGGACCCGAACAGCGCGATCCTGCGGACGCCTGCGTTGCGCAAATCGGCGCGTCGTTCGCGCAAAAGCGACAGGCAGGTGTCGCGGTTTGGGACCGGCGCGGTCGCCGGCTCCGCTTCGGCGAGGCTGGCGAGGTCGGCGGCCGGTACCAACGCGACGAGGCCCTTGCCATGATGGTCGACGACGACGCGCTCGCCGCCGTACGCCACTTGGTGGTAAAGGCTCGGAAAAGAGCCGTCGCGCCTCGCTGGCGTCTACATGTCGCACCCCGACAATTATCGCATATTTGTACGATTCGTACAATTTGCTCCGACGCCCGACGGCGAAGGCGGCCGCAGCGGACGCGCAATCGATCCGCGACTGCGCCGAGATGGGGCGCGCGCGCGTCGCCAGGTTCGCAAGACCGGAGACAGCGCGATGGACGCGTGACGCACCCGGTCGCGCCGTACGATCGAACTCGACGGGCAGGAGAAGACCGCCTACCAGCGCCTGCGCATCCACAAGGACGCGCGCGAGCCGGTTACGACCTCTGAGGAGACGACTTGGCGAGTCGGCCCTCGCGAAACTTCGGTTCCCGCTACCGTCGGCGCGGAACGGTGCATCGCAGCCAAGGGCTGCCACGTTTGCATCGATGCGTGCCCGCTCGACGACCCCGATGCCGGCGTCCGCAAGTTCGCCGCGCTGGCGTTATCTAAACTCGCACAGTAGGATTGACTGCATGGCTCTAACGGCGTGTCGTTCCGTGCGCAACCCGGCGTCACAGCTAGGTTTGACATCTTAACACCGGGCTCACTCGCAGTCGCTGAGCAGTTCGTCCCAGTCATCTGGAGGGTCGCCAGCCATAAGCCGCCGTTTGAAGATCTCGTATACGTCGGTCCTCGAGCCCCTCGAGCGAAGCGTGCTCTCGTCGTTGATCCATGCATAGACGATGATCCGCGCCTTTGACTGAAATCGAAAAAAAACAGACGAAAGCGTTGGAAGAACTTCGCGCGCCGCCGATGGCGGCCGCTTGGCCCAAGCGTATTCCCTTGCTCGAATCTCTTCGCGCCGGGATCGCTCGGGATCTCGTCGAGTATGAGTTTATTGATGCGCGCGAGAATCTTGACTTTGGCGTGTTCGGCGAAGGCTTTAGGGGATAGAGTCGAGCGCAAGGAGGCAACGTCGAGGACGAGGTTATCGTAAGGTCTGCGGAACGCGGGGTGTACGAAAAGCTGCCATCCGTGGCGTTCGTTCCAGGACGGTTCCTTCAAAGAGAAGCGTCGTCCGGGATAATCTCGTCATCGCTGAGGCCCACGCTGCTGGTCAACTCAACTCCCTTGGCTACTGTGCTAGCGGACAGGGGCTGGAGATGCTCGGGGTGGCGCGCGATGTCGTCGGCGATGAGTCCGAGAAACGCGTCGAGGACAGGGTCGTCCTCAGCACAGGGCTCGCCCTCATCGCAGACCGAGACGAGCATCTGCCCCGGCGCGATCACGGTCACCGTCACGCGACTCCTCTGATGGAACTCCGGGTGTGCTCGGAAAAGCGCATTCTCGAGGCGGATGGCTTCCGAGTTCCCACTGGTGGTCACGGTGCCCGTATAGCGCGTTGGCGGCATGTACGTATCATAGTACGTACGGACTCCCGGCCACAAGGGACTTCAGAAAGGGGTTAAACAGACTATATACTTTTTCTATACAATCGTCATACTTTTGAAATGCCGGGCGGTCGGGGCCCGGGGGACTAAGACGGGTGGATGACAGCGCGATTATGGTCTTCACAAGCCGCGGCGTAGACATGATGAATGCCGAAGGCGGTT
The DNA here is from genome assembly GCA_963743605.1 of Vulcanimicrobiota bacterium. Lineage (GTDB taxonomy): Bacteria > Vulcanimicrobiota > Vulcanimicrobiia > Vulcanimicrobiales > Vulcanimicrobiaceae > CAVUQJ01. The sequence continues at coordinate 51,099 of CAVUQJ010000014.1, forward strand.
CTCAAAGATGGGTACTGGACCCATCACGGGCCCGGCGCTGCGCTACCTTGTCTGCTGCTGGAACGCGGCCGGCGAATTTGCGAGACCCGACGAGCGCTTCCAGCACGGTGAAGCTTTCCTCGTTGGGAAAATCTCGAGCATTGACGCCTCCCCGGAGGACGCGGCTCGCTACATCATTCGTTTCGTAGACTTTGCGAGGGTGAGCCTCCTCGGCGCTTGGCCGGGTACGCGGAATCCGGTAAAGTACTCCACGCTTTCCGAGGTGGGGATCGATCCCGACTCACTGCAATTCGAGACAGCGCACGAAATCGAACCTGAACGACCGTCGACGGAACGAGGGCTCGCGCCGACACGGGCGCGCGTAGCGACGCCTCCCCCTAAGTATCGAAGCGGCAAAGGTAGGGCTCGCGGCGCACTTTCACACCGATCCGAGCAAAATAGAGATCATCATCCGCGGTTAGACAAGCCGCTTGCTCGGAGCAACTAAACGAGCGTCGCGATGTGGCTGCGGAACGTCATGCCCGAATGTCCACGCCACCATTAGCGGGAACGCTTTCCCCCAGGATGCGCCGCCCCGCGACTCGCCTCGCTCATGTATCGCACCGTTAACGTCGCCGCACGGTCGCCGGAATCTTGCCGCAGAAAATCGTACCGGCCGGCCGACGAGCAGCGCACCGAACGTTCCGTCGCGCACGGGGCGTGAGGGGATGGCCGGAGAATCCGCGGGGCCGTGGCACCGATGAAGCGGCAACCCGTCCTCGACAAAAGGGTCATCAACGTCCGCGCGACGCGCACTGGGTCAACGTCGTGGCGCACGCTGGCCATAAGCGCCGATGCGACGATGCTCGAGTTGCACCTCGCGTTGCTGGGCGCGTTCGCGTGGACGGGGCCCTATGGGCCATTGGAACGCGCGTTTCGGTTCGAAATCGGCGGTGACGTGTACGAGAACGGTAAGGGATCACGCACCGCTCTGCGACGCGTGCTGAACGTCGGGCAGCCGTTCGGGTACGCGTGCCGCGTGGCCGAGTTAGTGCTTGCGTGCGAGCCGATTCGAAGCTACGAAGTCCCGAGCCGTCGCCACTATCCGAAGGTTCTCGCCGCAGAGGATGACGGGGTTGTCCAAACCGCGACCTGGTCGGCTCAGTCCGCGCTGCGACGAGAGTACCGCGAGTACGAGTCGGACTACAGCATCCAAGCCGGGACGCCCGCATCCGAGCCGTCGAATAGGGCCTTCCGACACGGACTGTTCGCGGCGGTCATTGCGGGCCCGATGGTCTCGCCGATGGAGTGGCTGGGTCTCTTGATCAACGTCGAGTCGGGCCAAAGCCCGGACGAGCTGAACGACGCGACGTCGGTCGTCATGGACGAGTATAACGACGTTGCGTCGCGACTGCTCGAGGGCAAGGACGCCTTCATCGGAGATGTCGCGGAGATCTGCAGCACGAGCGACGACGGCGAGGCCATCGTCGATTGGTATCGCGGCTTCACGCGCGGTATGTCGCTGCGGGCCGCCGAGTGGAAAGGGCTGATCGAACGAGATGACGGCAAACAACTCGTGCAACCGCTCGCGTTTATCGACGAAGTGACAAACACGCCGGGGAAGCGCGACTGGCTTGCGGATGCCGAACTGCGTGCGGGCCTGCCAGTCGCGCTGGGCATCATGGCCATGCGCCTCTGGGAACGGACGCGCGGGATTGGGCACAGTGAGCCCAAAGGCGCCGCCGCCGAGCTTCTCGCGACGGGGACGGTCCGCCGCGCGACGCCAAAGATTTCGCCGAACGCGCCATGTCCGTGCGGGAGCGGGAAGAAGTATAAGCGATGCTGCTCACCCTTGCGCGCCGTGTGAGGGCCGATGGGGCAAGTCGCGCCCCATCGGTGCGTCGAGACGGATAGCCATACCGCTGTCTTAATCGCGCACCAGGACTAGCGAGAGGGAAAGGGAGCGCTCCAGCCCGTAAGCGCGGCCATGGTCGTCAACGGGTTCTCGGGTGCCGTCGGCAACACGCCGCTCATCGAGCTGCGCGAACTGTCGCGCCAACTCGGGCGACGCGTGCTCGGCAAGGCGGAATTCCTGAATCCCGGCGGGTCGGTGAAGGACCGCGCCGCGCGTGCCATCGTCGATGACGCCGAAGCGCGCGGCGCGCTGCAGCCGGGCGGGACGATCGTCGAGGGGACGGCCGGCAACACCGGGATCGCGCTCGCGCTCGTCGCGAACGAGCGTGGCTACAAGAGCGTGATCGTCGTCCCCGACGACCAGTCGCCCGAAAAGATCGCGCTCTTGCGAGCCTATGGTTCGGACGTCCGCGTCGTTCCGGCGGCGCCGTTCACGAACCCCGAAAACTACTACCACGTCGCGCGCCGGATCGCCGAGGAGATGCCGGCGGCGTTTTGGGCGAACCAGTTCGAGAATACCGCGAATCGCCGCACGCACGAGGCTACGACCGGTCCGGAGATTTGGGAGCAGGCCGGCGGACGCATCGACGCGTTCGTCGCAGCGGCCGGCACCGGCGGAACGATCGCGGGCGTCGCGACCGCGCTCAAGGCGCGAGCCCCCGGCATCCTCACGGCGCTCTGCGATCCGATGGGGTCGGCCCTGTACAACTACGTCAATCGCGGCGAACTCAAGCCCGAAGGAGACTCCGATCTCGAAGGTATCGGCATCAAGCGTCTGACGGCGAACTTCGAAGGCGCTCCGGTCGACCGTGCGATTCGCGCGACCGACGCACAGGCGATCGCGATGGCGCACTGGTTGCTCGAACACGAGGGGATCTTCGTCGGCGGCTCGAGCGGGCTCAACGCCGTGGGTGCGGCGACGATCGCGCGTGAACTGCCGGCCGGCTCGACGGTCGTCACGATCCTCTGCGACGGCGCCGGTCGGTATCTCTCGCGCATGTTCAACAACGTCTGGATGCGCGAGAATCGACTTCTCGAAGGGCCTCGCGCTCGCCGCGATCCTCGGCGATCAGTAGGGGTACGCGCGCGCCCGCTCGAAATAGCCGCGCGGTCTCTGTGGAATAACGAGGAGACCGTCGACCCTTGTGGGAGCCCCGGCGCCGTGTGGAGGAATAACATGCAACGATCCCTGCTCTCAAGTGTATTGCTGGCCGCGGTGGTCGCCGCCGGGGCCACGACCGCTTCTGCGCAAGACATGGGCGCGATGTCCGACCAGCAGTACATCGCTGCCGTCTCGGGCGCTGCTCCAGCCGCGGTCGTGCAGCACGCTACCATCGTGCGGATGGCTCCGAACGCCCCGATGAAGACGCTGCAGACCGGAACGAACGGCTTCACGTGTATGATGCCTCAGCCGGGAGCGCCGATGTGTGCCGACAAGCCGGCGATGGTATGGGGCAACGCGTACATGACCCACGCGACACCGCCGAGCGGCGTTGGGTTCGTCTACATGCTCGCGGGCGACCAGGGCGCGAGCAACTTGAATCCGTACGACACGGCGCCGTCGGCGAGCAATCACTGGATCAAGTCGGGACCGCACGTGATGATCGTCGGTTCCGGCATCTTGTCGATGGGCTACCCGACGGCGCCGACGCCCGATCCGACGCAGCCCTACGTCATGTGGGCCGGTACGCCCTACGCGCATCTGATGATCCCCGTGCTCGCGACACCGATGTAGCAGCCGCTCGCTGCGACGTGGCGGTTGTTTTATGGCGGGCTACCCGCCCAAACAGTCGCGCCGTCAGCGAGCAGGGCGGGCCACTCGTCACGTTCGAGGGCGGTGAACATATCGCGGTGCCAGCCGATTGCAAGGTATCGCGCGCGATCGGCTTCGTCGATGCGCTCGAGTTCGGCCGTGAGGACGGTGACGGCTCGCTCGAGCGCGCTACGCGCCGCCGTCGCGTCGCCGCATGCACGATACACCTGCGCGGCCGCCCAGTAACAGATTTGCGGCCAGGGCGTTGCGCGCGCGATCGCGTCTTCCGCCGCGAGCATGCGATCGATGGCACGCGCGGGCTCGATCGACGGCGCCCGTGTTGACGTACCACAGGGCGAGTTGCGCGAGCGTCATGCCCGTCCACGCGATCGACAACGTCTCGGTGCGCATCGCCACGGCGCGCTCCATCGCCGCGATCGCGGCCGGGTAGTCGCCGCCGGTGGCGTGGGCAAGCGCAAGGTCCTCGAGGGCCGACGCCTCGAGCACCGCGTAGCCGATCGCGCGCGCCTGGTCGAGCGCCTCCTGCGCGAGAGCTTTTCCGCGCACGGCATCGCCGCACAGGGTGGAGGCGACGCCCACGTTGAGCAGCGAGACGATGCGCGTGCGCGGCTCAGCCCTGGCCGACATGTAGCCGTGGCATTCCTCAAATGCGCGCAGCGCTCCATCGAAGTCCCCCAGGATCTGCAGCAACTCCGCCTCGCGCATGCGGACGACGGCCAAGGCGCGATCGTCGCCGATCTCGCGTGCGATTGCCCGCGCTGCGGACAGGTGCTCGCCCGCGTCGCTGTACCGCCCCCCGAGGGCCGAGAGCGCAACCGCGATGCGCGCGTGCCCGTAGGCCTCGGCCCGGCGGTCCCGGCGCTAATGGCGGCCTCCAAGGAGCCTTTCGCGCAGGCGAGGCAGCGATCGAGATCGCGCCGCGCGAAGGCGAAGTGAAACCACATCAACAGCAAGCGCGGCGTCAGCCTGGTGTCGACGGCGCGCCCTGCGGCAGCGCGGGCGTCTTCGAGCAGCGCCTCGGCGTCGGCGAGGTCCCCGCGAAAGGTCGCGATCTCGGCGAGCTCCGTCCGCGCGAGCGCCTCGCCGTCCGGATCGCCGACCGTGAGATAGGCCTGCAGTGCGGCGCCGGCGTGCTCGCGCGCGGCGTCGAGTTGTGCGAGGTCGATCGCCTGGCGGGCCTGGGCCGCACGCAGCCGTCCGACCCACGCCGCACCGGCGTCCGCGCCGACCAGGCCACTCAACCGTTCGAGGCTCCGCGCTTCTGCGTCACGGTCGCCGGATTCTTGCGCGAACTCTGCGCGACGCAGCGTCGCCGTCCGGCGCAATTCGTCGTCGTCGAGCACGTCGGCGGCGGCGTCCAACCGATCGAGCGCGGCGGCACGCGCGGCGTCGGCGCCGTTGCGGGCGGAGATCGTCTCCTGCACCAGCAGCAGGTCGGCGCGGATGCGCGCGTCGTCAGCCGTCGCGAGACCTCGCTCGACCGCGCGCTGGGCGTCGTCGATCGCACCCACCGCGAGGGCCCGCCGGCCGGCGGCGGCATAGTGGGGCGCCGCCGTGGCGTGATCGCCGGCCAGATCGTATTGGCGCGCGATCGTCCACGACAACTCGCCGGTCTGGTGACCGCCGAGATCGTCCAGCGCGCGCGCGATGCGGCGGTGACGCGCCGCCGCACGCTGCGGCTCGGCGTCGGCGGCGACGGCCCGCGCGATGAGGTTATGGGTGAACGCGTGATCGAGGAAACCGCGGCCGGTCGTTTCCTGGACGATGCGATGCTCGATCAGTTCGTCGATCGCCGCCTGGACCGCAGCCTCGGGCCAACCGCTCACGTCGACCAGCGTGTCGCGCGAGAACCGCGTGCCCATCAGCGCGGCGATCTCCGCGATCGTGCGCGCCTCGCTCGACCGCTGCTCGATGCGTCCGGCCAGCAGGCGCTGCGCGCTCAGGGCGGCCCCCGTGGACAGCTCCTCGATCGGGGCGTCGACGAGTTGGGTGAGGAAGAGCGGGTTGCCGACCGAGGCCGCGAACAGCGCCGCGATCTTGCCTTCCATCGCCGGAACCGCGCGCCCGAGGTCGGCGAGGTCGACCTGCGTGAGCGGGGCGAGGGTGACCCCGCCGACGATGCCTTCGGCGTGCGCGCCGCGGCGCAGCCGGCGCAGTGGATGCGCGCGGGGCGTCTCGTCGTCGCGATAGGTGACCAGCAAGAGGATGGGCTGCAGCAGCAGCCGCCGTAACAGGTAATCGATGGCGGCGATCGTCGCCTCGCCGGCCCACTGAAGGTCTTCGAGGACGACCAGGAGCGGGCGCGCCTTGGCCAGAGGCCGACAGGCAGCGCGCGAGCGCTTCGAACAGGCGCGTGCGCTCGTCGGCGGGTTCCACCTTCGGCAGCGACGGCAGCGTCGGAAAGCGGTCGGCGAGTTCCGGCATCAAGGTCGCGAGCGACGCGAGCCACACGTCGCCGATGTCCAGCGATGCGACGAGCGGGAGCACCGAGCGCAGGGCGTCGATCAGGGCTTGATACGGCATCTGCTCGGGGTAGCCCGTGGCGCCGGACAGCACGCGGCCACCGCGTTCCTCGACGGTGCGCGCGAACTCGAGCGCCAGGCGCGACTTCCCGATGCCCGCCTCGCCGCCGATCAGCACGCAGCCCCCGCGCCGCCGCGTCGCGCGACTCCAGGCGTCCCAGAGCCGTTCGAGCTCGGCATGGCGGCCGACGAACGGCAGCTCGCGCGTCTGCACGGCGAGCGTCCGGTGCGCGTGGGGTGGATTCGTCGCCGGGGTCGACCGCTTCGCCGCGCGCGATCGCGGCGCGCAGCGCCTCGGTCTCGGGCATCGGCTCGATGCCGAGTTCGTCGCGCAGCCGTTCGGCGAAGCGTTGGTATTCCCAGAGCGCGCCGGCCCGATCGCCCATCTCGTACCGAATCGCGATCAGGCGGCGCAGGACGTCTTCGCGAAACGGGTCGGTCGCGAGCAGCTGTTGCGCGTAGGCGAGCGCGCGCGGCAGATCGCGGGCCCGCCGATGACGCGAGACGAGGTCGCTGAGCGCCGACAGATACGTGGTACGATAGCGCTCGCGCGGTTCCACGAGCCATTCGTCGGAGAACGTCATGAGCAGGTCGCCGCGATAGACGTCGACCGCGGCTTCCAGCCGGTCTTGCTCGCGGCCGGAGCGTTCGAACTCATCGGCGTCGAGCCACAACGGGGCCTCGGGATTCCAGCGGACGCTCTCCTGGTCCGCGATGAGCCAGGTCGTCTGCGGCGGCAAGGCCTTGCTGAGGCGATAGAGGTTGTTGCGCAGTTTGAGGCGTGCGCCGTCCTCGGTGTCGTCGGGCGCCAGCGCGAACGCGAGCGGCTCGCGCGCGATCGCGCCGCGGTGCAGTAACAGGTAGGCGAGCAACGGCGCCGTCGAGCGCGGGCTCGCGAGCGGGCAGGGCTCGCCGTCGAAGTCGAGGGTGACGTGCCCAAAGAGCCGGACGCCCAAGAGCGCGCCCGCGCGAACCGCCATGATCGGACGATTCGCGAGGCCGCGCCCCTTTGCCCGCGGCGCCGGTCCGAGCCGGCGGCACGAGCGTTAGCTCGCGATGAGCGTGAAGAGAAACGAGTTGTCCTGCAGTTTCGACTTGCCGTTGATGGTGTTCAGCGTGGACCGTGAACTGGAAGCCGCCGTTGCTGCCGCCGAGCGACGTGACGGTGGCCGCCACCCGGAAATGCTGCACGCCCCACGGCGTGACCGTAACGACGGGGAGGCTCTGGAAGCCGGACGAGGTCGGATAGGTGACGACGTAGGTGCCGGTGCCGGTGTGCTGGACCGTGAAGCCGGTGCCGTACGTGACCGTGCCGTTGCTGCCGATGGCGCCGGCGGAATAGTACGGAATATCGGCGGCGGCCGCAGGGGCCGAGGTCGAGATGAGCGAGGCGGAGGCCAGGGTCGCGATCGCGAGCGGGGCGACCAGCATGGCACGAAGGGAATTGATCATTGGTGAGGCTCCTTATTTCGGTAGAGTGTCGCCGCAAGCGCGGCGCTATGGGAGCACTCTAGCCAGGGCGTATCTCAGAGGTATCTCAAGCCGGGCTCCGTGGCAGGCCACTGCCGCGAAGCCCCACCCAGGCGGCCCGCTACTCGACGCCCGGAGCCGTTGGGAGCAGGTCGGCGCCGTGCGCGTCGCAGCCGTCGTTCAGCGGCAGCGTATCGACGGTCAGGCGTAAGCCATCGAGCGCCTCGCCGGCGCTCCAAAGCTCGTCGCGATAAGGGGTCGAGCAGCAACACGTAGGCAGCGCCGAGCGCGCAGCAGCGCTCGAGCTTCGCCCGAAGCACCGACTGCACGGTCCGTTTTCGATGCGACCTCGACGACGACGTTGGGAACGATCGGGGCGTACTCTTCGCGCTGCTCGTCGGTGAGCGCCAGCCAGCGTCGCGGGCGATCCAGGCGGCGTCCGGCGAGATCAACGAACCATCAGCCTCAGCGCAAGCACGCACACGATGTTCGAGCCATGCGGCCCAGCGTGCCTTCCGCGCGTTAGCGAGTTGCCGCAACGTCGCCGGTTGTGGTCGCGCCGTTCGCAGGCTTACGCGCCGGCGAGCACGTCTGGAGCTATCGGGGCGAGAGGGGCTCGCTGTCGAATCTCTCCGCGCGACACGATGAACAAGAAGCCGTCCGCGGCGTGACCGAGCGCCTGGCGAACCCGGGAGACTTCCGTGTCGGGCTCGCTGAAGACGTCGCGGAAGACAAAGACTGCTGGAACAAGCGGCTGCGAGTCTTGCAGCGCCAGACCGCCGAAGCCTCGGTCATACGTGATGAGTACGCGTCGCTCGTCCGTTGCGCAGCGAAGCACGGCTTCGTCGGGCGCGCCGGGCATGGAGGAGCGCACGGGACAAACGAACATGGTGCCCGTCAGAAATTAATGCCGACTCGACGCTTCGGGGGACGCTTTCGTCGGCAAGAATTCGCACTATGATGCGAGGGGGATGATCCGCTCCGCGTCGAGTGAGCGACGGGCGAAAGAGAAGACGGCACCGTAATGCGTCTTCGCTCAGCTGTGGGAACTCCGCGAGGACCCGACTCTCGGTCCACCCCGCTTCGAGTAGGCTGAGGATGTAGTCTACCGACAGCCGCCGCGTTCCACGGACTCTGGTCGCGCCAGCCACGGTCCCCGGGTCTCGCTCAAGATACTGCGCTAGTTCCATCCCCCACTCTTCGGCGCAGGACCCTTGTCCCTCTGCCCGGATGGCGCGAAACGCTCGGTTACCTTACGACGCGCCTGAGCAACTCACGGAACGGCGCGCAACGGCGAGCAGCATCGCTTGTACTTCTTGCCGCTTCCGCATGGGCACGCGACATTGGCTGAAATCTTGGGCGACGCCCTACGGAAGGTCCCGCCCGACTCCGTTGCGTTCGCTCGCAGCACCGCCACCATGTGATTTCGCCACCACGCTGCGGTTGCGACGGCGCCGTCTGGCAGGCGATCGACGGCTGCGCGATAGTCGGCCGGCTGCTCGATCGGATCGACCGACGCCATCGAGTAAACCGTCGCGAAGAACGGCGCCAGCGCCGGTGCGGCCGTCGCCTCACGCCATTCGGCCTCCCGCAACGCCATGCCGGCGAGGGTGGAACCCCTGCACCAATCACCGGCGAACTCGATCGAGCTCTCGGCGGCCGACGGCCGATCAATGAGGATCCTGTAGGTGGGAGGCTCGGACTGCGGATTCGCCGGCGATCTCGTTATGAAAGCGCAGCAAGAGTGTGTTGGCCAGGCGGGCCTGGTCCATCGAATCCCACGCACCGTCGCCGCACACGACGGCAAGCCACTCCGACGGCAGCACCATCGGTCCCGATACGACGCTCGTGAGAAAGCCGTGCACCGTCGTCAACGAGCTTGCCACGGGTACTCCCTGCCTGCGTGCCTCGAGAATGCGTTCGAGGTCGTCGCGTTCTTTGCCGGAGAGTCGCGCCTGCAGGTCGGGCGCGGTGGATTTGGCGCGTGTCTGCCGCTCTGGAGCGGGCCGCGCCTTGCGCGCCTCTTTGCGATAGCGGGCGAGCGCCGCATCGGCGGCTTTGACATCGAATGCAGATGCATCGAACGTTCCGCCCACCCATATCGTCAGCGCCTCATGCTCCTCGTGTTCGGGATCTGCGAGCGCCCCGACGAGGTCGGCGTATCCGCCCGGGCCGCCGCAATCGTCGGGCGGGCACGCGCGTGCGCCGGCGACGCAGCGCGGGTACGCGACCAATCGTACGGGGTCGATCACGTCCTCGACGAGGGTGGACGCGGTGGCGCCAGCCATCGCCGAAGTCGTATTCAAAGTCGAACGAGTCGCCTTTTCGCATGGCGATGTCGGCGAGGGTCCGGTTACGTTCGGAGTGCACGCCGCGCGGGAAGTCCGGGTCTTCGGTACCGAAGTGCACCCCGTCGACGACGAATTCATG
>CAVUQJ010000015.1:0-508910 GCA_963743605.1 Vulcanimicrobiota bacterium
GAGCAACGCGCTGAACCAGCAGTCGTGGACCACGGCCGCGAGCCTGCACGGCGCCTATAACCTCGGCGGCAACTTCTCGTTCGGCGCGACCTATCTGTATGCGTTCCCGTTCTCGGGCGCGTGTAACACGCCGGCCTCGCACGCGGCGGGTCCGGACTGCGTCAATCCCAACCTCCAAATTCCCGGCCAGGGAACCAACCCCGACGACACGCTGCCGGGGTTCATCGTCAACACGCTCTACGAGACGTACTTGCAGTATCTCGATCCCAAGTTGTACGTCAAACTCGGCGACCAAGTGATCAACACGCCGTGGGCGCCGGCCGCCGACACCCGCCTCAAGCCGTCGTCCTTCCGCGGCGGCGACGCGTCGTTCAACATCAGCAATCAGTGGAACGTCGAGATCATGGACATGTACCAGTTCGAAGGACGCGCCGAATCGAACTTCCAGAACTCGACGCTGCTGACGGCCACGAAGATCGCCTCCGCCAACTACGGAGGCATGCCGGCGAACTTCGACCAGCCGGCCTACACCTCGGTGCCGACCGCCGGATTCACCTACGGCCGCGTCGGCTACCAGGCCGGACCGCTGACGGCGAACGGTTACTACTACGACTTCGCCGACATCGCGCAGGCGTTCTGGCTCGAGGCGAAATACAACCTCGCCGCGCGCACCAATCCGAGCCTCAGCGTGCAGATGGGCACCGAGAACAACTCCGGTACGTCGGTGCTCGGCAAGATCGACAGCCAGATCTTCGGCCTGCAGGCTGGGATCGCGCCGTCTCAGGCCTTCAACGCGCAACTCGGCTTCGACATCATCCCCGACAAATCGACGAACCTGACGCTGCCCAGCGGCGTGACCTGTAGTTCGAAGGGTCAGATCAGCGCAAAGGTCCCGTTCGAATACTTCCTGCCGGCCGGCGGTACGCCCCAGTGTCAGAACATCGGGAACGGGACGACCTCGGTCTTCTACGGCGGTTGGGCGAGCCCGTACACGGACGGCTACACGGCCGACACGCTGTACTCGACGACCCTCACGACGAGCATGATCGACCGCCAGAGCACCGGCGAATCGGTCCAGCTCCAAGCGACGGGCTACCTCTTGAGGAATCAACTCCGTCTCATCGCGCGCCAGGGCTACTACATCATGGGCACGCCGATGGGCGGGTACGCGAACACCCAAGAGTTCGATGCCGACGCGACCTACTATTTCAACAAGGTGCGCAAGGGAACGTACAAGGGACTGCAGTTCCGCTATCGCTACGGCAATCGTACGCAGCACGATTTCACGAGCAACCCCGACTTCAAGTACAACCGGGCCCAACTCGAATACGACTTCTAACCGGCCGAGAGCCGGCGTGCGGAACTTTCGGCACGCCGGCTCCGTAGCCCGATAGCCATGCCGTTTATCCCCGCGCTACCGCCGCAGCAGGTTCCCGTCTTCGGTGGCTTCGACTACATGACGGTCGACCCGGTCCGCCGCCGCGTGTACGCCGCCCATACGGGAAGCCGCGCGCTCCTGATCGTCGATGCGGACAGCGGCAAGGTGATCGGTCAGGTCCGGGTCGGCCCGATGCACGGCGTCGCCGTCGACCCCGAGACCGGCCACGTCTTCACGGGCAACGGCGAGTCCGACTCGGTCTCCGAGGTCGACCCGGTCGCGATGAAGATCGTGCGCAACGTCGATGTCGGCGGCCACGTCGACGCGGTCGTCTACGACGCCGGGAAGCACCGGCTCTACGCCGATGAGGACGACGGACCGCGCGTCTTCGTCATCGACACCGCCGCGATGAAGAACGTCGCGACCGTGACGATGCCGGGCAGTCATCTCGAGTATCTCGCCGTCGATCCGCAGACTCACGAAGTGTTTCAGAACGTCACGGACCGCAACGAGTTCGTCGTCATCGATCCCGACACGCTGAAGATCACCCGCTCGGTCGCCACCCCGCAGGTCACCTCGAACCATCCGCTCCAGTACGATCCGGGGTTGCGCCACGTGCTCGTCGGGGGCGCGAACGGCGTCATCGCCGTGTTCGACCCGGCGGGCAAGTTCCTGAACCAGGCGGCGATCCAGCCGCACGTCGACCAGTGCGATCTCGACGCGGCGGAGCACACGCTCGCCTGCGCCGGCAACGGCGAGGTGACCCTGACTCGCGACGACGCGGCCCAGGCGCCGGTCGTCGTCGCGCGCGCCCCGGTGCCGCGCGGCGTCCACACGGTCGCGATCGATCCGAAGACGCAACGCGTCTGGGTCGTATGGTCGAGTCAGGACCCGGCTAACCCGGGCGACTTCATTCAGCCGTTCAGCCTGACGCCGGCACACTGACCCGCGAGCCGCCCAGCCTGGCGGAGACGACCAGCGCGACGGGGAGGCCGAACGCCAGCACGTGTGCGAGGATCTGATTGATCAGTTGCGCGGGCGTGCCACCGCCTTGGTGCGCGTGCCCGAGCGGCACGATCAGGTACTTCATCACGAGCATGACGACGATGCCGAAGACGGTGCCGAAAACGATCGGACGTTCGAGGATCGCGCGCAGCCGCAGCGCGAGCAAAACGTAGATCGCCGCCCAGATGACGCTGACGCAGAAGTGCATCGCGAACCCGAGCAGCGCCGCGGGGAGCCCGCCGCTGAAGGCCGCGACCCCGAGCGCGTTCGACGCATCCCATTGTGAGATCGCGATCGCCGTCGCGTCCCGCAACAGCCACACGTGCGTGACGACGAGATACAGGTCGATCAAGACACAACCGAGCGCCCCGGCGATCACAATCGTACCGGCGACCCGTCCGCTTCCGTTCTCCATCGTTGTTCTCCCGGACCGAGCATACTGCTTGCCGCGCTGTGCGAAAAACGTAAAGAGTTCCTGAATCGGCGCGCTCGCCGTCTTCAGACGGGGTTTATTGCCGTGCGCGACGATCGCGCCATGATGATGAAGTTCACCTCGTTCCTCGCGATCCTCGCAACGTCGACGCTCCTCGCCGCCTGCGGCGGCGGCGGCGGTTCGACGACCTACACGCCGCCGGCCGGCGGAGCCACCGGAACCGGCGGCGGCAACGGCGCCGGCGGCGCCCAAACCGGCGCCGTCCTCGGCACCCAGAACATCGACGGCGGTCCGGCCTTCGTAACGTCGAGCGGACACGCGGTCTACACGTTCGACGGCGACACGGTCGCCGACCAGTCGACCTGCACGGGCGGGTGCGCCGCGATTTGGCCGCCGGTTCGTCCCCCGAGCGGGACGCTCGCGTCACCGTGGTCGTCGTTCCAGCGGACGGACGGGAGCCGGCAACTCGCCTACAACGGCAAGCCGCTCTACACGTTCGTCCAGGACACGAGAGCCGGCGAAGGAAGCGGCAACGGCGTCGAGGGCTTCCACATCGCACGCCCAGCGAACTAACGTAGCACCGCGCATCTCGCACCTTAGGCAGGCGTGGGGCTCGCTCGGGACCAAACCGGCCCGGCGAGCCCCCACACGCACCCGAGGAGCACAGATGACACGGCCAGTCCCCCTTTCGATCGTTCTCGCGGCGATCGTCGCGTTCGCGCCGCCCACGGTCCGCGCCGACGATCCGAAACAGGACGCAGCGGCGCCCTACGACGCCTTCGTCAAGGGCGCTACCGTGACGCCGGGTCTGCTGACCGTCGTGCGCAAGGCCGGTAAGGTCTATCTCTCTATCGCGAAGGCGCAACTCGGGACCGACTTCATCGAAACATCGGTCCCGGAGACGGGGTTCGGCGGCTTCGGTCCGGCTCCGGGCGAGCCGTACGTCGCGCCGGCGCGGATCATGCGCTTCGAGCGCCAGGACGACAACCTGATCCTGCGCTGGCCGAACACGTACGCGCGCGTGGACGCGAACACGTCGCGCGCGCTGAGCGCGCTCGCGTCTCTGCCGAGTTCCGTGATCGCGGTCGCCCCGATCGTGGCGGAATCGCCGACGGCCGTCGTGATCGCGGCCAACCCGTTCCTCGGCGACGTCGCCAACCTCAAGGCGCAGTTCGACGCGGTCGCGACCAAGCCGGACCACGCCTACCGGCTCGACCCGGCGCGCTCGTTCTTCGCCGAGGCGAAGAGTTTCCCACAGAACACGCTACTGCGCGTAAGCCAAACGTGGTCGACCGACTCGCCCGATACGATCGACAACGTTCCGGATCCGCGTAGCATCGAAGTCAAGATGTCCTACAACATCATCGCGGCGCCGAGCGACAACTACATGCCGCGTATCTCTGATCCGCGCGTCGGTTACTTCGAGCAGCCGTTGATCGATTTCCGCAAGACGCGAATCCCTCGCGCAACGTGTACTATGCGATCCGTTGGCCGTTCATGCCGTCGGCGCCGGCCGGGCCGTCGGCGGCGCGCAATCCGCTCGTGTTCACCCTAAGCAACGACATCCCACCCGAGTACCGTGATACGGTCAAGCAGGCGCTATTGACCTGGAACGATGCCTTCAACCGTATCGGGATCCAGAACGCCATCCAGGTTCAGCAGGAGCCCGACGATCCGTCCTTCGACGTCGACGACATCCGCCACAACATGGTCAGCTGGTTCGACGCGTCTACGCCGCAGTACGGCGCCGAAGCCCTGATCGTGGACGACCCACGGACCGGCGAAGAGATCAACGTCGGCATCAACGTCGATTCGGTCGTGGGCCTCGTGGGGCAGTTTTATCGCTACGTCGTGGCGCCTGCCCGGCATCTGCCCGACAACGACGCCATCGAACGGGAGTTTGCCATCGACGAGATCCGCTCGGTGGTGCTTCACGAGTCCGGTCACGATTTCGGACTGCAGCACAACTTCATCGGCTCGATGGCGTATACGGCGCAGCAGTTACAGGACACGAGCTTCACGTCGCGGTTCGGCATTGCGTCGAGCGTGATGGAGTATGCTCCGGTCAACGTGTGGCCGGCCGGGACGCGCCAAGGTGAGTACGCGCAACTGGGGCTCGGGCCGTACGACTATCACGCGATCGCCTTCGGCTACGAGAACATCCCCGGCGCGACGTCGCCGGAGGCCGAGGTCCCCGAACTCAACCGGCTGGCCGGCAGTTGGTCGAATCCGCTCCTGCGGTTCGCCTCGGACGAGGACGTGTCGTTCGCCAGCGGGCACGCGGTCGACCCGCGCGTGCAACAGGACGACCTGACGAGCCACCCCCTCGAGTGGGAGCGGACGCAGCTGACGATGCTGCACGGGATCATGAACGCGGTCGACCAGCGCTTCCCACGAATGGGCGACTCGTACGCCGAGGCTCGGCGGGCATTCCTCGTGCCGCTCAATCTCTACAACAGGACCGCCGTGATGCCCGCGCACATCATCGGCGGCGAGTACATGTCGCGCTCGAACGCGGGCGATCCGCACGGCCGTCCGCCACTCACGCCGGTCGCGCGTTCGGACGAGTACGCCGCCTGGAAGACGCTCGAAACGTTCCTGTTCTCCGACGCGGCCTGGCGCTACAGCCCGGCGGTCCTGAACCGGCTGACCTATCGCGAGGTCGCCGCGCTCAACGTCAACGCGAACTGGGTTTACAATCCGCCGCCACGCCACAACGTCGCGATCGTCGAGGTCGCCGGCCAAACCCAGGACAGGGTGATGAGCGAACTGTTCGCACCGCTCACACTACAACGCATCGACGACCTCTCGACCAAGTACCCGGCCGGGACGACGATGACGCTCACGGATCTCTTCGACTGGACGCGCGCGGGGCTGTTCGGCGACATCCGCAGCGGTGGGATCGGCGGCGCGGGCGTCGTGCGCCGCAACGCGCAGATGCGCTTCGCCCGCAGGCTCGCGCAGCTGTGGATCGCTCCTGCGTCCGGGACGCCGACCGATGCGCAGGCGCTCGCGCGATTGCAACTCGAGTACCTGACGCACGATGTCGGCGTCGCGCTACGGGGCAAACAGACGGAGATCACGCGCGCCCACCTCGAGGCGCTCCAAGCGCTGGCCCGGCAAGCGCTCGATGCGCGGGCGACGATGGCCGCTCCCGACGACGGCACCCCGTGATGCCGGCGTGGGGATCAGTTCTCCGGAGCGAGATGCCAGTTCGTAACGGTGTGCGTCTTGCTGGTGGGGCCGGCATCGGCGAAGATGACTCCGGCCGCGCCGGCGAAGGCGCCGCTCGTGAAATTGAGGGTGTACTGGACCGATACGTTTCCTAACACCGGTCCGTTGTGGCCCTCGATCGGCACCGACCCGCGACCCTGAGCGCTGAGCGCCGTGTGCGCAGGCGCCGCGTCGCTGACGATCACGCTGATCGGCACGGTCACCGTCGTATCGGTCGCGACCGGGACGGAGACGCTCCAGGTCGAGACCAGCGACAGCGGGATGGGGGCGGCGACGGCGACGGCCGAGGCGAGGTTGACGGCGTCGAGTTGCACCGCGATGTCGCTCGGTGCGATCAACAGCGAGCCGTCGTCGAGGATCCGCGCGTCCCCGCCCGTCGGCGAGCCCTGCGCGGGGGTCGACGTCACGGCCAGATTGTGGCCGGTGCGCACGAGCGTGAGCTCCGCGTTGAACGAGGCGTCAACGTCGCCCGTCTGACGGTCGCCGGTGAGCCGCAGCCTGACGGTCTCGCCGTCGGGCGGCAGGACCGAGAGCGATGAGTGCACGGCCGACGGGGCGGCGCCGAGAAGCGCGAGGAGCCCGAGCAGCAGCGGCGCCGACCGCGGACGTGCGATGCAAGTGTACCATTCCGACGCCTTCGGCGCGTCGGGCGGGCCGCCTGTCGCGCTATTTCGGCGTGGCCGTGGCGGCCGCGCCGATCGCACCGACGGCAAGGTACTGGAGGTTCGAAACCTGATCGGTTGCGTTCAATGCCAGCAAACCCTGGGGATCGGCGGCGTACAGAGCGCGCGCGTCGTTCGAGATGGGGAGGCTGGCGACTTGCACCATATCCGGCAGACCGAACACGACGACGGATCTGGATAGGAACGTCTTCGAGATCGCGTAGATCCGCGCCTGACCGGAGATGCAGGCCGGGTTGTCGGCGACGACCGCGCTGCGTACTACCTGTCCCGTATCGATCGACCTCACCGAAACGACGCTCCCGGACCCGGACGACACCAGGAGCGCGTCGCTGCCCACCTGACAGAGGGCGAGCGCGTCGGCCGCCGCGTCGAGCGGGATCGGGCGACCGGCCATGAGAGCCGGGACCGTGAGCGGCACCGCGGCGCGGCTCCTGTCGTCGCCGACGAGCACGAACAACTGTCCGCCGGCGATCTGCGTGATCGCGAGCGCGTGTGCGGACATGGGAACGACCTGCTGCTTTTGCCCCTGCAGCGTCCATGACTCGATCGAGCCCGCCGGATGACCATCGCTCGTCGTGCCCGCGATGCCGAGTAAGATGGGACCATCGGGCCCCTCGCTGCCGATCGCGACGGCTTCGCGCGTCACGCCAAAGCTCTGCGCGATGCGTCCGCTGTCGAGATCGACGACGAAAACGCCCTTGGCCTGATCGGTCCCCGCCAGCACCGCGACGCGATGGCTCCCGAGCGGCACCGCAGCGAGCGCTCCGCCCGGACCCGGCGTCACGGCGTGCCCGTCGCCGGAACGCGGATGCGCAGCCGTTGAGCGCGCTAGCGGCGAGGAGCAGTGCTAAGATTCGGCGCGTTACGTTGGGGGGCATACGAAACGTCCGTCGCTTCCATAGGAAGCGAAGCCAGGGATCGGGCGGCTGCTAAGGCCGCCCCTCGAGCGTTGAGTTCCCCCACGGCAGGGGCGCTCCTGCGCCGTCTTATCGCGGCGGAGAATTACGTTGAACGACCGGGGGCCGCGCCACCGCGGCCCACCCGTCACACCGCAAGAATCGCTCGGGCCGAGCAGAAGCACGCATCAGGATGACCCGGTTCCACCACACTCATCGCGGGGCGCCCGAGCGCGACGCTGTGGGTCGTCCTCGCGCTGCTCGCGGTCGCGCGCGCCGACGCTCGCGACGCCGACGACCGCCGTCGTCCACACCGCAGAGACGCCGTCGCCGCAGCGGGTCCTCGGTTTGATCCGCGCGACCTTTCGGTCGCATCGCCCGCCGCCGCCCTACGTCACGTACACCATGATCCGCAAGCAGACGACGTCCGACGGCTTTCCCGACCCGACCAACAGCTATACCTACGAGATCTGGACGCGGACCTCCGACAGGGCGTCGCTGGCGCGTAAGGTATTCCGCTTCCCGGACTACGGGCCGCCCGAGTTCCAGCGCCCGGCGTTCAACGAGGCGCGCGATCCGGGGCCGCCGTCGGCGGATCTGTTCGAGCCCGCGCCGCTGCATCCGCACACGATCGACTTCGTCCCAACCCCGGAGGCGAGCCAGACGCCGCTGCCCGTCATCGCCTCCGTTCGGGTCAGCAACGAGTTCGACTACCGGGTGGCACAATTGGCGGTCGAGGGCAACCTCGTCCATCTCTGGCTGACGCCGATCCGCGACCCGGACCGCAACCGGCTACGCGAACTGTGGGCCGATCGCACGACCTACGAACTTCGCAAACTCGTAGCCACCGACACGCTGTTCATCCAGGGCGGACCCGAATATGCGGTCACGTTCACCGTCGATCTCGGGATGCTGGAGGGGCGTCCCGTCGTGACCGATATCCACGGCGTCGTCGGCGGGATGATCCTCGACGACACGCCCAAGCGCGGCACGACGCCGGCGCCCGCAGCCACGCGCCGGCTGGGCGACCAGTACGACGGCGACGGGAAAACCATCGACTACAAGTTCGAGAACATCAAATTCCCGCCGTCGCTGCCCGACTGGTACTTCGACCCGCACAGCTGGGCGCAGCACGCAAGCGACGACCCGCAGTAACGTGGGTCTGCCCCTCGTCGACGTGGCGCCGCTCGTCACCGGCTCCGGTTCGCTGCGCGCCTGCGCCGGCGAGATCGGCGCCGCTTGCCGCGAAGCGGGCTTCTTCTACGTATCGGGACACGGCGTCGGCAGCGACCTCGTCGCGCGGCTGGAACGGCTGAGCAGGGTCTTTTTCGCGCAGGACCTCGCGACGAAGATGACCGTCGCGATGGCTCGCGGCGGTCCCGCATGGCGCGGCTACTTCCCGGTAGGTGGCGAGCTGACGTTCGGGACGCCCGGACGGCAAGGAAGGGCTCTACTTCGGCATCGAGCTCGCGCCCGACGATCCAGCCGTCCTGGCCGAGACGCCGTTGCACGGGCCGAACCTGTTCCCACCGGACCCGCCGGAGTTTCGTGCCACCGTGCTCGAATACGTCGCCGCGCTGACCCGGCTCGGCGACGCGCTCATGGAAGGCATCGCGCTCAGCCTCGGACTCGAGGCGGACTACTTCGCGCGGGCGCTTGGTCCGCCGCTCACGCTCTTTCGCATCTTCAACTATCCGCCGGAAGGCGACGGCGAAGGCTGGGGCGTCGCCGAGCACACGGATTACGGCGTGCTGACGATCCTCGGTCAGGACGATGCCGGCGGCCTGCAGGTCGACACGCCCACGGGGTGGGTCGACGCACCGCCGCTGGCGGGCAGCTTCGTCTGCAACATCGGCGACATGCTCGATCGGATGACGGCCGGGTTGTATCGTTCCACGCCGCACCGCGTACGCAATCGTTCTTCCCGCGACCGGCTAGCCTATCCATTCTTCTACGACCCGAATTGGAACGCGCGCGTCGGCCCGATCGCGGGAATCGCGCCACCGGCAGGCGATCGGCCGCAGCGCTGGGACGACGCCGACGTGCACGCCTTCTTCGGCGGCACGTACGGCGATTATTTGCTCGGTAAAGTAGGAAAGGTCTTTCCCGCGCTGCGCGAAGCGGTGCTCGACGACACTCCTGCGCGTTAGCGCGCGTTCTGGATTTCGGTGACGATCCGGTCGAGGTGATAGACCTTGCTCAGGCCTTCGAGGATCGCGCGGCTGTCGAGGGAGACCGCGCGGTTCTGTGCGGGGTCGTAACCGTAGTCGCCGCCGAGCGAGAAGATGTTCCCGTCGAAAATCAAACCGATGACGTTCGCGTTTTTGTCGATGAGCGGACTTCCCGAGTTGCCGCCGATGATGTCGTTGGTCGTCGCCAGGTTCATCTGCGTCGCAAGGTTCAGCGACGCCTTCGCGTCGAGCCAACTCTGCGGCAGCGCATAGGGCGGCGCGCTGGTCGCGCGATCGAACAGACCGCCCATGGTCGTGTACGGCCGGACGAACTGGCCCAACGAGTCGTCGAACCCTTTGACCGCGCCGTACGAGATCCGCGCCGTGAACGTTGCGTCCGGATAGACGCTCGTGCCGAGGATGGCGAAACGGGCGCGTGCGATGCGCTCCGCCGCCGCTCGCGTCGGGGCCTCGATGCGCGCCTCGTAATCCTTGCGGGTGGAACGAACGTCGGGGTCGAGCGCCGCAGCGAACCGGATCATCGGGTCGGTCGAAGCCGCGATCGCGGCCTGGCCCCCGTCGTAGAGTTGCTTGCGGACCGCCGGGTCGCCCAGCGTGGTCCCGGAGACGAGCCGCTGCGCGAGCTGATCCGGAGATTCGCCGCCTAGGACCTTGCGCACCAGCGGATCGTCGGTGCCGAGATCGCGCCGGATCAGCGTGAACGCGAACGCCAGTTGCAGGGTCTCGAGGTCCTTGAAGACGGGGATCGGCGCGAATAGCTCCTGCTGCAGCGCCACCAGGGCCTGATCGGTGTACTCCGGCAGGCGCTGGCTGTTCGGCTTCGAGCGCTCTTCGGCGGCCTGTACCAGGGTGAAGGCGTCACCGAGCAACCCCATCTGGAACGCGAAGTTGTCGATGGCGCCGAACCGCGGTTCGACCTGCGCACGCAGGCGCTGGATCGCCGCCATCTGATCCCACGCCGACCCGTACTCGCGCTGCAGCGTGGGGTTCTTGGCCACGGCAGCCCGGAGCGAACGCTCGGCCGCCATCTTCTGGCCGAAGAAACGCGGGTCGAGCAGCGCGAAATCGCGACCCTGATCGGCCTTGAACTGGTTCTCGACGAAGAACAAGATCTCGTGCGCCTCGCGCGCTTGCTCCGGGCCGCGCTGCTGGAACTGCGTCAGCTGTCCGCGGAACTCGGCGAGCACCGGCAGCTCGCGTGGAAATTGTTGATCGCGCACGTAGGCCAGTTGCGAGATCGTCAGCTCGCGACTCGTCCGGCCCGGGTTGCCCGGGACGAAGACCAGTTCGCCATCCGTCGAGCCGTTGGGACTCCACTTCAGATACTCTGGGCTCGCGACCGGCTTGCCGTTCTCGTACGCGCGCAACAGCCCGATGTCGAAGTCGTAGCGCGGGAAGTTGAAGTTGTCGGGGTCGCCGCCAAACTGTCCGATCGCATACTCCGGCGCGAACACGAGTCGCACGTCGCTGTAGCGCTTGTAGTCGTACAGCGCGTAGACGCCGCCGTGATAGAGCGAAACGACGTCGCAGCGGACGGCGGCCTGGCCCCCGCAGCTCTGCTGGAGCTGCGCCGAGACGGCGCGCAACGCGACGTTCGCCTGGTCCCCCGTCTTGCCGGCGAGCGCGCCCTTCACGCGCGCCGTCACGTCCCGTATCCCGACCAACTGATCGAGCTCGAAGGCGGGGCACGCGCGCTCGTCGCCGAGCCCCTTCGCGCTGAACCCGTCGGTCACGAGATTCTGCGCCCCGGTCGAGAGTTGTTCGACGCACTCCACGACGCAGTGATGGTTGGTCATGACCAATCCCTGAGGCGAGATGAACGAGGCCGAGCACCCGCCGGCGATACGCAACGACGCGGAACGGACGTGATCCAACCATGCCTGCGTCGGCGCGAACCCGTACTTCTGTGCGACCGCCTTGCTCGGGAAGTGGTCGAAGGTCCACATCCCCTCGTCGGCGCGGGGCACGGCCGGCGTCGCCGCGGCCAACACGATCGAGGCTGCGGCGACTCGAAGCAGGCGCCGCGTCATGTTCATCGTCATCGGCGTCGAGATTGACGCCGCACCGCTCCGCGACCTCCCGCGCTCGAGGCGAGGGCGACCCTACGCGGTCTGCTCGAGGACGGCCTTGAGCCGCCGCATTGCTTCGAGCGATTCGGCCTCGATGCGGCGCCGGAAGACCAGGGCATCCAGCAGCCCCAGAAACAGGTTCGGCATCTCGTATTCGAATATGCGTTCGAACCGGGTCCCGGTCCCGTCGGGGCTGAGCGAGTAGGTGATCGTCCCGCTCCCTCCCCGCGTGGGCTGCGCCTCGATGACCCAACGCGTGTCGGGGTGCCGCTCGCGCACGAACCAGTCGGTCACCCCGCGGCGTCCCGCGACGTTGTATTGCTCGCTGCAGCGCTCCCCGACGTTCGAGGGAGTGGTCCGTGTCACCGGTCACACTGAGCGACGAGGGGTGCCAGCGCGGCCAATAGCGGGGCGTCGTCACGTAGTCGAAGACGGCCGCGGGGCGTCGTGCAATCGTCGTCACAGTGCGGACCCGTGCCACGCGCACCCCTTCGTGACGGGGCGCGACGCGCCTTGACATCCCCAATCCGCGGAGGCTATCGTTAGCGAGGGCCTGGCTGGCCCACACCCCCCAAAGGCTGCGGATGTTCCATCTACGCGCGAGTTTTTGCGCTCTCGCCCTCGGGCTATTTGCATCGGGGTGTGGGTCCGGTTTTCAACCGAACCACCACGCAGTTCCGGGGCCTGCCCAAGCGCTGGCGATGGCCCCCCTCGGCAACGACATGATCGCGATATTGGCGGGCGACGATCGCACGAAGGCGATCTCCCTCGTCAGCCTCAGTTCCGGCGCACTGTTGCGAACGTTCGGCGTGACGCGCGAAGCGACGGACCTCAGCACCGCCGGCCCCAACGGGCCGCTGTTGATCACGATCGGCGGTACGACTCCGGACGGCCACGTCATGGGCGCCGTCGAGACGTGGTCGCTGGACGGCGTCAAACAACACGTCGTGCCGATGCCATTGCGCGCCGACAACATCACGCGTGCGATCGACAACCTCGCCTACGTGCTGGTCGAGTCCGGAACCGTCCGCGCTGCGATTCCGCTCGATACCCAAAGCCTGACCGCACGAAAGGCGATCCCGCTGGACGGGGGCTCGCGCGAACTCGAGCAGTGCCTGATCGGGACGACCACGTACTTGGTGTACAACCTGACGACGACCAGCGCCGGTACCGGGACGGTCGCCGTGCGCGACCTGCGCACGGGCGTCACGACGCGCAGCACCGTCGTCGCCGACGATCCGACCTGCATCGACGGGTCTCCCGGGATCTACGCGATCGAGAAATCGCTCGTCAACGACAAGATCGCGATCCTCGACGTGCCCGGTTTGCAGGAGCAGCGTAATCTTTCGGCCGAGGGCGACACGGCCGTGCTGAACGAGTCGTTCGACCACCGGCTGCTCGCGCTCGACATCACCGGCCGCGTCTCGACCGTCGAGGAGTATCCGCCGGAGCAGATCGGACCGCTCGGCCAACTGCGATAGCCCGGCGAGAACGAAGGGGAGTCCGGCCATGGGCCGCGTACCCGTGGGCGTGACCCGCCGCCTTGCGCTCGTCGCCCTCGCACTGATCGTCGCGGTCGCAGGAGCCGTCGTCGCGCTCGGCGCGCGCGGTGCCGCCGCGCTTCCGACGGTTCCGCCCGGATTCGGCGTGACGATCGTCGCGCACGTCCCGCAGGCGCGCGAACTCGCGTTCTCGCCGAACGGCGATCTGTTCGTCGGTACGGAGGGCAACGACGTCGATGTGATCCCCGACGCCGACGCCGACGGACGAGTGGCCGATCCGCGCACGTTCGTCCGCATCGACGACGCCCCGGTCGCCGGCGTCGCGTTCGGTCGTGACGCGCTGATCGTCGGCGGCCAATTCGGCGTGTGGCGCGTGCCGTATCGCGCGGGGGATCGCGCCCCCCGCGGCACGCCGGCCCGCATCGCCTCGATCCGAACGAGCGGCGGCTCGAGCGATCACGACACCACCAGCGTCGCCCTCTCGCACGGCCGGATCTACGCGAGCGTCGGCTCGTCGTGCGACGCATGCGACCCCGAGCTGGACGCGACCCGCGCGACGGTACAGCAGATGCAACCCGACGGGCGGTCGATGTCGCCCAAGGCGATCCACATCCGCAACGCGATCGCGCTCACCGTCAACTCGGCCACCGGGATGCTGTGGGCCGGCGTCGCGGGACAGGACGCGCTCGAGTTCGGGCATCCGTACGAGATACTTCGACGCCGTCGGCGCGCACGACGGCGTGGTGGACTACGGCTGGCCCCACTGCTACGAAAACCGCAAGGCGGTGGCCGCAGGCCACGACTGCTCGCGGACCGCGATTCCGCGCGTCATCTTCCCCGCCTACGACACGCCGATCGGCGCCGCGTTCTATCCCGCCGCCACGGGCCGCTACGCGTTCGGCGCGCACTACGCGGGCGGCGCGTTCGTCGCGCTGCACGGATCGTGGCACGTCCCGCTCGTGCCGCCGCGGGTCGTGTTCGTCGCGTTCGACGGTGACCGTCCGCATACGCCGGTCGACTGGCGCGACCCGGGCGCCCAGTGGAGCGAGTTCGCCGGCGGCTTCCAACGGGGGCTCGGACGGCGAATCGGCCGCCCGACCGGCGTCGCAGTCGGCCCGCAGGGAAGTCTGTTCGTCGCGGACGACGCTGCCGGGGTGATCTACCGCATCCGCCCCCGAAATCCAGCGCCGTGAGCGAACGACTGACCTACGGATCGTACCTGCGGATCAGTGAGTTGCTGTCGCTGCAACAGGAGCGCAGCGATCCGCCGCACCACGACGAGTTGCTGTTCATCATCATCCATCAGGTGTACGAACTCTGGTTCAAGCAGCTGCTGCACGAACTCGACGCCGTCGGTGGCGCACCTCGACGGCGACGACCTCCTCAAAGTGAACAAGAGCTTCCGTCGCATCGACGCCGTGCAGCGCCTGCTCGAGACGCAGGTCGACGTGCTGGAGACGATGACGCCGCAGGAGTTCAACGCGTTTCGCGAGCGGCTCAACCCCGCCAGCGGATTCCAGTCGGCTCAGTTTCGCGAGATCGAGTACCTTTGCGGCGCGCGCGCGAGCGCGTCCGCCCGCTTCCTCGAGCCGACCAGCGCCGAGCGCGCGCGGCTCGACCGGCGGCTGGCCGAACCGACGCTCTACGACGCGCTCAAACGGCTGCTCGCGCGGTCGGGATTCGCGGTCGAGCCGAGCGAGACGCTCGTGCAGACTTTTAAAACGATCTACGAGCAGTCCGAAAAGTACTACGCGCTCTACCTCTTGTTGGAAGAGTTCATCGAGTTCGACGAGCGTTTCTTGCTGTGGCGCGGCCGCCACGTGCGCATGGTCGAGCGCATGATCGGGATGAAGCCGGGAACCGGAGGCTCCTCGGCGTTGCGTACTTGCAGCGGACGCTCGACAAGAAGTTCTTCCCCGAACTCTGGGAGGTGCGCACGCTGCTCGGGAGCCCGACCTGGTAGCCACATGCTAGCAGATTGCCGGTCACATTGCGCTCACAGCGGCGTGGCACGCTCGGCCGATGTGCACGATCGGCGACCCGGCGGCCGCGCTGGTCGACGGCATCGTCTGCGAGAACGACCTCGAGACGATCGCCGCGGCGCTCGCGCGCTTCGGTGACGGCGCGCTGCGCTACGCCGCACGCCACGCGATCCGGATCGTCCCGCTAGGGCCCGCGCTGCGCTACGCGGAGGCGTCGCCGGCGCTACGCAGGCTCGGGATCGACGTCGACGCTTGGCCGATGCCGCCGGCGGGCCTGTTCGTCGTCGAGGAGCGGACCGTGTTCCTGCGCTCGCCGAGCCCGATGACCGTCGCCCACGAGTTCGGACACGCGCTCGATTGCGCGCTGGGTGGCGGCGTCTACCGCTCCGGCTACGACGCCGAGGTGCGGGCCGCGTTCGCGGCGGCGCGCCGCTACGTGACGCCGTACGCGGCGACTGGACTCGACGAATACTTCGCGGAGTGCGTCCGCGCGTACGTCGAGGTGAACGACGACCGGTCGCCGTGGCCGCCGGCGACGCGCGAGCGCCTCGCGGCCGTCGATCCGCCGATGCACGGCTTCGTGGAGCGGTTGTTCGCGGCCGAGTTCGCAGCCTCGAGCGCCGCCTAGCCCCTAACGCGCCGCGAGCGGCTCTGCTTCGCCCTCGGGCCGGCGCAGTTCGGTGCCGATCGACCATGCGAGCGCAACCAACAGGAAGTTGGCGACCAGCGAACTTCCGCCGTACGAAAAGAACGGCAGCGTGATGCCGGCGAGCGGTGCGACGCCGAGGATTCCGGCGACGATGATGCAGACCTGAAAGCCGATCGTCGCGGCGAGGCCGGTCGCGAGCAGCTTCGCGTACAGATCGGGTTGACGTTCTGCCGCACGAGAACGTGCGCACGACGATCAGCGCAAACGCGGCGAGCACGACGAGCGCGCCGAGCGCGCCGAACTCCTCGCTCCACGCGGCGAACACGTAGTCGGTCGCCGCGGCGGGGATGAACCCCGGCGCCCCGCGGCCGTAGCCCGTCCCGAAGAGGCCGCCCGAAGCCAGCGAGAACAGTCCCTGAATCGCTTGATAGCCGTGGCCGTAGGGATCGGCGAACGGATTGCGCCACACGGCGATGCGCGCGCTGACGTAGGCGTAGTGATGGGCCGCCCAGACCACGGCGCCGGCGAAGATCGCGACGCTCCCGACGATCAGGTCGATCCGGCGCGTCGCGACGTAGAGCATCGCGACGAACGTCGCCAGCAGCAGCGCCGCCATCCCACGTCGCGCTGCAGCACGAGGATCGCCATCGACGCACCCCAGCCGAGGAAGAGCGGGCCGAGATAGCGCGCGTTGGCGCGCAGCGACCACGGCTTCGCGGCCGCGATGACGTCGGCCGTCTCGGCGAGATACGCCGCCATGAAGCAGACGATGAACAGCTTGATCAGTTCGACCGGCTCGTACTGCGACCGGACCGATGCGGATCCACAGGCGCGCGCCGTTGACCTCCTGACCGAAGAGCGCGAGCAGCGCGAACAGCGCGATCGACGCCAGGACCCAGACGTACTTGAACGCCGCCATTCGCCGGAACTGATCGAACGGCTTGCCGAGCAAGAGCACGAGCGCGAGCGAGATGGCGATCCAGATCGTCTGGCGATGCGCGAGGTCCGGCGAGAGCCGCGCGATCGTCGCGAGGCCGAGCGCCGACAAGAGCACGGCGAGCGCGGGCAGCGCGTCGTCGCGACGGCCGTAACGGGGCTGGCGCAAGACCCAAGCGAACGCGGCGAGCGCGAGCAGCGGTAACACCCAACTCGGGCCGAACGCGCCGCTCGGAGAGAACGATAGCAGGAAACCGCCGATCAGCAGCGCCCCCGCCATCGGGAGCGCGCGCAGCAGCGCCGTCGAGATCGCGCTACCGGTGGTCGGTGCCGACGGTCTCTGTCGCCGGCGGTAAGGTTCCCTCGCGGTAGACGAAATAGGCCAGAAACAGTCCGGCACAGACCAGCATCACGAGCGCCGCGATCGTCTTGAGACGATGCTCGCGGCGCGGCTGCACCGGGACCGGGACCGTCCAGCCTGCCAGCAGATCGCGACCGATCACGAGGGTGCCGTTGTCCAGGATGCCGCGCGTCCGCAGCAGCGCGAGGAGCCGCGTGACGGCCGCGGACGACGACTCGCTCGAAACGAGCGCTTCCGCCGATCTCGTCGAGCGAGATGCAGCGATGGATTCCGGCGGTACACAGCGCGATCTGATCGCCCGCCAGCAGCTCGACGTGACTGACGCTGGCTTCGAGTCTCGGCTGCGTCCCGAGGCTGCGCCACAGGAGGCTGCGGACGGCGCGGGCCGGCAACAACGTCTTGGCGGTAGTCTCGACCTCGGCGAAGATCGCGTCGTCGTTGGTGAGGACCTCGAGCCGCCCGAGGCGCACGAGGTAGGCGCGCGCGTCGCCGACGTGGGCGACCAAGGCATGATGGTTCGCGATCAGCACCGCGGTGAGCGACGTGCCGCCGGCGACGAAGTCGTCGTGGCTGCCGCTCTGCTCGTAGAGGCGACCGTTCGCGTAGTCGAGCGCTCCCAGTAACAGGCTGCGCAAGTCGCTCGGCGAGACGTGGCGCGAGAACGCCCCGAGCCGCTGGCGCCGGCGGAGGTAGTCGCGGACCCAGCCGAGCGCCATCGTCGCGGCCGGCAGGTCTCGGCCGGAGGCGCCGAAACCGTCGGCGACGCCGAAAAGGGTCACGTTCGCAGCGAGGCTCTCGCTCAGATGAGCGTCGCCGCTGTGTCGCTGCCAGATTCCCAGTTCCGAGCCGACCGCTACGTCCATAACCGGGCCACTCCAGGTCCTACTGAGGTGAGTCTTTTTTCAGGGGCCGCGAGATTCCGCTCATTCATCTTTCCCCGCCCGCGTCCCGCATACCGCAAGACCCCGCCGACGCGGATGCGCGTCGCTCCCACGTCGACCTCGTCGCCGCCGGTCAGGGGATGGGACTCGGCGATCGGCCGCGCGTTGACCCAGGTGCCGTTGCGGCTCCCGAGATCGCGCACCGTGAGTTCGCCCGCCTCCAGGTCGATGCGCGCGTGCAAGCGGCTGACCTGGCCGTCGGAAAGGACGAGCGTCGCCCCAAGATCGCGGCCGATCAGGATCGGCAGCGGCAGGCGCACGGTTCGGTGGGCGCCCGGCTCGACGATCTCGAGTTCGAGGGTAGCCAGCGCGGCGAGCATGTCGTCCGACCGCGCGCGCCGGAGCGGCGGGCGCAGCGCGATCAAGAAGAGGCCGACCGCGACGACGACGACGAGGCTGACCAGGCGCGGATCGAGCGCGTTCACGACGCGGTCCGGCGCTCGACCGCGAGCGTCGTGTCGCCGATCGTCAGCCGGTCGCCGGCGCGCAAGACGCCGCTCGCGTCACGCCGGCCGTTGTGCAGCGTGCCGTTCGATGATCCGAGGTCCTCGAACCGGACCGCTGCGCCGTCGGCCGCTATGCGTAGATGGCGCCGCGAGACGCGCCGGTCGGGCACGACCAGATCGCACGCGGCATCGCGGCCGATCACGATCGGCGCGTCGCTTGCGCCGGCGCGCGGCAGGTCGATGCCCGTATCGGGCGCTCCGCGCGCATAGCGCAGCCGGAGCGCCGCCGGCGCCGCCGGGGCGGCCGGTTCGCGCCGCAGCGGCGCGGTCACGTCAACGTCGACGGCCACCGTTCCGGCGACGAGCGAGCGGTCCTCGCGCAACGCGACGAGCGGTCCGTTGACGAACGTGCGGCCGGACCGTTCGGCCAGGATCGCCGCCATGCGCGTCCACTGCGCCTCCAAGAACGCGCGGTCCGCGCCGAGGCGCGCAAAGTCGGCGGCGCCGATCCGCACGACGTAGCGCGTGACGCGGTCCTCGTCGCCGCTGGGCGGATCCCGTTCGACGGTCGCGATCAACCGGCGCGCGATCTGCACCGGCTCGAGCGGACCGGGAAACGCGCGCGCGAACGCGCGCTCGACGACGTCGGTGCACCACGCCTCGAAGCGCAGCAGCGATCTCATTCCTCGCGCCGGAGCGACGCGACGTAGAAGCCGTCGCGCCCGTCGATGCCGGGCGCGATCGCGACGTCGCCGTCCGCCGTCGCGAACGGCGCATACCGCTCCGGTAACGGCGCCCGCGCGAAGGCCGGCCGTGCGGCGAGGAACGGCGCGACGACCGCTTCGCCCTCGCGCGGATCGATGCTGCATACGGCGTACACGAGCCGGCCGCCGGCGCGCACCGTCCCGGCCGCAGCATCCAACAGTGCGCGTTGCAACGGCGCATGATGCGCGCCGTCGTCCGGCGACTTACGCCAGCGCGCCTCGGGATGACGCCCGATCACGCCGAGGCCGGAACACGGCGCATCGACCAGCACCGCGTCCGCGACAGCGTCCGCGCCGAGCCCCCGCGCGTCGCCCCGCACGACCGCCGCGTTCGCGACGCCCGCGCTCGCCAAGCGGCGCTCGAGCACCTCGGCGGCGCGCTCGTCGAGTTCGAAGCAGGTCAGCGTCTGTTCGTCGCGGGCGCGCGACGCGATCTGAATCGCCTTATTGCCGCGGCCGCTGCACAGGTCCAGCACGCGTTCGCCGGGGCGCGGATCGAGGAGATCGACCGGTACGCAGGCGCTCTCTCCCTGCGGCGACCAGCGCTCCTCCGCCTCATCGGCGAGCGTCGCGTGCGGGTGATCCGTGACGATCAGCGCGTCGGAGACGAGGGGTGAACGCAGGACCTCGACGCCGAGCGCGGCCAGCGCCGCCTCGGCCTCGCCGATGCTTGCGCGCAGGAGGTTGACGCGCAGGGCGGCCTGCGGTGCGCGGTCGACGCCGTCGAGTGCCGGCTCGAGCGCGTCGCCCAGCCGCTCGCGCCAATGCGCCACGAGCCATGTCGGCACCGAAAACCTCGCGCCGAGATAGTCGTCGTCGCTGCCGAACGCCGCGCGCTGAGGTTCGGCGGGCGCGTCCGCAGCGAAGCGGCGGAGAACCGCGTTGACGAGCCCCGCCGTGCCGCGATGGCCCACGTGCAGCGCGGCGTTCACCGTCTCGAAGACGGCCGCGTGCGCGTCGACGCCGCCCATGAAACGCAACTGATAGACGCCCAACCGCAACGCCTCGGCGATCGGGGCCGGAAGCGAACGATCGCGTCCGCGCAGATACGGCGCGAGATACCAATCGATCGTGCGTCGCATCTTGATCGAGCCGTACGCGAGCTGCGCTGCAAACGCCCGGTCGCGCGCCGTCAAGCCCGCGCGGCGCGCCCGATAATCGAACGCATCCTGCGCGCGCCGGTGCGATGGGCCGAACACGTCGCGAACGACGGCGAGCGCAACGTCGCGCGACGACGCGCGTTTCGCAGGACCGGTCACGACCCCGGAGTCGCGATCCGGAGGTACGCGCCCGCGCTCATCGCGGAGCGGTTCGGCGGCACGACTCGTTCGAGCGCTACCACGCCGTCGCCGCACGTCACCAACGCGACGTCGCCCGCCGCCCAGGCGAAGCCGGGCCGTTCGCGCGGCGCCTCATCGGTCTCACGAGCGGCCACGATCTTCACCGTCTCGCCATGGCCGTCGAGGCGCGCGCGCGCCAGCGGTGCCGGCGCGAGCGAACGGACGGTGTCGACGATCCGGCGCGCCGGCCACGTCCACGCGACTGCGAGATCCTCCGGCCGCAGCGGATGCGTCGCCGTCGCGGCGATCTCGGCCGCGGGGACGTTCATCTCGGCCTGCGGCGTCCGCACCAGCGTCCCGCCGGCAGCCGCCGCGATCGCACGCACGAGCATCTCCGCGCCGAGCGCGGCGAACCGGTCGTGGAGTGCGCCGTAGGTCTCGCGCTCGCCGACCGCGCAGCGCTCCTGCAAGACGAGGTTGCCCGTGTCCATCCCTGCGTCCATCAGAATGACGGAGACGCCGCTCTCGCGACGGCCGTCGCGCAACGCCGACTGCAGCGGCGTGGCGCCCCGGTAGAGCGGCAACAGGCTCGGGTGAACGTTGAAGGCGCCCCACGGCGGAATGTCGAGGATCGCCTGCGGCACGATCTTGCCGTACGACACGAGCGCGAACGCGTCGGCGCCCTCGTCCGCGAGCCGGGCGCCCGCGTCGCGCAGCCGCAACGGCTCGCTCGTAGGGATTCCGAGAGCTTGCGCTTCCGCCTTGACCGGCGACGGCATCAGCTTGAGGCCGCGTCCGCGCGGCCGGTCGGGCTGCGTCACCACGCGGGCCACGTCGAAACGCTCGTGCAGCGCGCGCAACGAAGGAAGCGCGAACTCGCTCGTCCCGAAAAACACGATCCGCGGGTTAACCTGCTACCGAAGCCTCCGTGGCATCCTCCGGTTCGCCGCCCTCGGCTGCGAGCCGCTCCTCTTCGGTGACCGCGGGCCGCACGTTGCGCGCCTTGTCGACGTACAGCACGCCGTCGAGGTGGTCCATCTCGTGTTGCAGGCAGCGCCCGAACAGACCGGTTCCTTCCAGCGTGATCTTGCGGCCGTTCCGGTCGAGTCCGGTGCAGAGGACCCGTTCGTAGCGGGTCACCTCGCCGACGTAGCCGGGCACCGAGAGGCAACCCTCGACGGCCTCGGCCTCGCCCTCGAGTTCGGTGAACTTGGGGTTGATCACCACCAGGGGACCGTGGCCGGGGTCCTCGTCCTGCAGGTCGACGACGAAGATTCGCTGCGAGATGTCGATCTGCGGCGCGGCGAGCCCGATTCCGGGAGCATCGTACATCGTCACGAACATGTCGTCGAGCAACTGCTGAAACAGGGGGTCGGCGATCTCCGACCGCTCGACGCGCTTTGCGACCTTGCGCAGCGTCGGGTGATTGTCGGTCAAGATGGTCCGGACGTACGGCATCGGCGCACCATTCGACGCTTCTTTGCAAAAACCGGGTGACTCGCCGCCCGGCGCCGCGCCACGCTTTCCGGGCGCGCCGACGCTTGCTGCACTGGCGCTCGCGTTGCTGGCGGGCGCCTCCGCCGGAGCGCTGGCCTGGGTCGCCGCCGTCGCGCTCGGCCACGGCGCGTCGCTCGACGATCCCGCCGGCATCCCGTCTTCGCTCGTCCGCATCGCCGCCTACGCCGCCAGCACGGCCGTCCTGCTCGCGTGCCTGCCGCGGCTTCTCGACGGCGGCGCCGGCGCGCTCGGCCTGCGCGTCCCGCGCGGCTCGGAACTCGCCGCGATCGTCGTGGGCGTCGCGATCGCGGCGGCCCTGCGTTACGCGACGTTCCTGTACCTCGCGGCGCTGCGCATCCCCGGCCACGTCCAGACGGGGCTGGAACACTTCGCCGTCACGGGGCCGCTCGGCGCCGCGCTCGCCGTGGCCGTCGCCGTCGCAGTCGCGCCGTTCGCGGAAGAGCTCTTCTTTCGCGGCGTCGTTTACGGCGCGCTCGCGGCGCGGCTCTCGCCACTACGCGCCGCGGCGGCGAGCGGGCTGCTGTTCGCCGCGAGCCGCGGCGACATCGCGATGCTGCCGTTCTTCACGGCGTACGGCATCCTGCTCGCCGTGCTGTACCGGCGCACCGGCAACCTCGCCGTCCCGATCT
Organism: Vulcanimicrobiota bacterium; assembly: GCA_963743605.1. Taxonomy (GTDB): domain Bacteria; phylum Vulcanimicrobiota; class Vulcanimicrobiia; order Vulcanimicrobiales; family Vulcanimicrobiaceae; genus CAVUQJ01. The sequence continues at coordinate 22,899 of CAVUQJ010000015.1, forward strand.
GCGTGCGCGCCCTATTCGACGGCGGCTCGATCGCGCTGCTGGTGTGGCTCGACCTCGCGCTGCGCTAGCGGCATGTAACGGCGGCTAGCGGCTACAACACGTAGTTGCTGAGGTTCACGTCGCCGACCACGCCCGCGAGGTGCTCGCGCACGTAGGCGGCGTCGACCGTCACGGCGCCGGCCTCTTCCGGGGCGGCGAACGAGACCTTCTCGAGCAGCCGCTCCAGGACGGTGTGCAGCCGCCGCGCGCCGATGTTCTCGGCCTGTTCGTTTACCTGCATCGCGAACGCCGCCAGTTGCTCGATCCCGTCCGGCGTGAACTCCAGGTCGACCCCCTCGACCCCGAGCAGATGCTTGTACTGTTCGGTCAGCGCGTTGCGCGGCTGAGTCAGGATCGTGCGGAAGTCTTCCGCCGTCAGCGAGTCGAGCTCGACGCGGATCGGAAAGCGGCCCTGCAGCTCCGGGATCAGGTCCGACGGTTTGCTGGTATGGAACGCACCGGCGGCGATGAACAGGACGTGGTCCGTCTTGATCGCGCCGTGCTTCGTCTGGACCGTGCTGCCCTCGACGATCGGCAGGATGTCGCGCTGCACGCCCTCGCGTGAGACGTCGGGCCCGCGACCGCCGTCGCGCCCGACGACCTTGTCGATCTCGTCGATGAAGATGATCCCGTTTTCGCCCGCTCGCCGCAACGCCTCGCGCTTGACCGCGTCCATATCGATCAGCTTGGTCTCTTCTTCCGCCGCGAAGATGCGGCGCGCCTCGGCGACCGTCACGCGCTTCCTGCTGCGCTTGCGTGGCAGCAAACCACCGAGCATCTCGCCCATGTCGCCGCCACCCATTGACGGGTCGCCGCCCATCATCCCGATCGGCACCGACGGGGTCTCCTCGACCTCGATCTCGACCAGTCGCACGTCGTAGAATCCGCGCAGCACGTCGGCTCGCGCGGTCTCGCGAATGCTCGCCGAGTTCGGCGGCGGCGGTTGCGGGGGCGCCTGCGTCGCGGCCTGAGGCGCGCCCGCAGCCTGCGGATTGAATGCGTTGCCGAAGATCGACCCGAGCGTCACGGCGATCGGGTTGCCCTGCGACTGCGGCTGGATGGTGCGGGTGTCCGGAAACAGCACGTCGACGATGCGCTCGACGGCCGCCTCGTCCGCCGGCTCCTTGACCTCCGCACGCCGCTCCTCTTGGACCATCCGGATCGCGGCCTCGACGAGGTCGCGGACCATCGACTCGACGTCGCGGCCCACGTAGCCGACCTCGGTGTACTTCGTCGCCTCGACCTTGACGAACGGCGCGCCGGCCAGGGTCGAGAGCCGCCGCGCGATCTCCGTCTTGCCGACGCCGGTCGGACCGATCATCAGGATGTTCTTGGGGACGATCTCGCCTCGCATCGACTCCGCGACGTGCTCGCGCCGGTAACGGTTGCGCATCGCGATCGCGACCGCCCGCTTCGCTTTGGCCTGCCCGACGATGTACTTGTCGAGTTCGGCGACGATCGCGCGCGGCGTAAGCGCCCGCGGATCGGTCACTAGCACCTCGGCGTTCATGCGCTCGTGCACCAATCGCGAGACGAGCGAGTGAACAAACTGTGCGCGGCACGCTCGAGTCGTGCGGATGGGCGACATGTCCCGCGCGAGTCTCGGACCGCCGAGCGGAGCCTGGATGGGTCGCGCCGACGCGCATCCTGCGCTGCGCGATAGGCCTCCATCCATGCAGGCTCCGGGAGCGAGGCGGCCGCGAAGCGCGATCGGAGCCATGGATGGCGGAGCGAGCAGCGTCTCGCGCGGGACATGTCGCCCACCCGCGTGGCATAAATGACGTCCACCATCCTGGTCATCACACGGTCTCCACGACGATGTCGTCGTTCGTGTAGATGCAGATTTTCGCCGCGATGCGGAGCGCCTCGCGCGCGATCTCCTCGGCGGACATCGTCGTGTTGCGCAGCAGCGCCTCGGCTGCCGCCTGCGCGTACGGTCCGCCGCTGCCGATCGCCGCGATCCCCTCGTCGGGCTCGATGACGTCGCCCGTTCCGCTCAGCACGAGCAGATGATTCGCGTCGCCGACCAAGAGGAGCGCTTCGAGCCGCCGCAGGGCGCGATCCTGGCGCCAATCCTTGGCCAATTCGACCGCGGCCCGCAACAGGTTGCCCTTGTACTCGGAGAGCTTCGACTCGAACTTCTCGAGCAGCGTGATCCCGTCGGCTGCGCCGCCGGCGAAGCCCGCCAGCACCGTGCCGCTCGCGATCCGGCGCACCTTGCGCGCGCCGTGCTTCATCACGGTCTTGTCGAACGTGACCTGACCGTCGCCGCCGACGGCCAGCTTGCCGTCGCGCCGTACCGCGACGATCGTCGTCGAACGAATGCGCATCGCGAAGTGATTACCCGACGCGGGCCAGGTCGGTTTCAGCGGCGCCGTCCGGCAAGGCAACCCAGGCGTCGACCGCGGCCAGCGCGCGGGCGGCCATGCGGCGGCGGCGTTCGCGCTTGTCGCGCGTCGCCTGCTCGGCCGGCAACGGCGAAAACCAGGCCCAGGTGACGTTCGAGGGCTGGAAATCGGGGGTCGCCACGTTTTGGAGGTGCGCGACGATCGCGCCGAGCGCGGTGTCGGCCGGCACCGGCGCCGGCGGCAAGCCGGCGAGCACGCGGGCGACGGCGCGGGCCGCGATCGCGCCGCAGGCGGCGGCCTCGACGTAGCCTTCCGCTCCGGTGATCTGACCGGCAAACCACGTGCGGTCCGTGCCGCGCAGGCGCAGATCGGCGCCCAGCAGCCGCGGCGAGTCGATGAACGTGTTGCGGTGCATCACGCCGAAGCGCAGCCACTCCGCGTCGGCGAGGCCGGGCAGTTTTCCGAACGCCTCGCGCTGCGCCGGCCACGTCAGCCGCGTCTGGAATCCGACGAGGTTGTAGGCGGTCGCCGCGACGTTTTCTTTGCGCAGTTGGACGACGGCGTACGGCGTGATGCCGGTCTCGGGATGGCGCAACCCGACCGGTTTCATCGGCCCGAAGCGCAGCACGTCGTCGCCGCGCGCCGCCATCTCTTCGACCGGCAGACAACCCTCGAAGTAGGGCACGCCGTCGGACGGCGTCCGCCTCGAACTCCTTGGGTTGATGCTTCGGCAACTCGCGCAGGTCGCGCACGAGCGCCGCATACTGGGCGCGGTCGAGCGGGATGTTCAGATAGTCGTCCCCGTCGCCGCGCTCGTAGCGCGACTTGCGATACATCGGCGTCTCGTCGATCGAGTCGGCGGCGACGATCGGTGACGCCGCGTCGTAGTAGTGCAGCCGGCGCGCCCCTTCGGCGGGAGCGACGCGCGCCAGCAACGCGTCAATCGCGCCCGCGAGCGCGTCCGAGGGCAGCGGGCCGCAGGCGACGATCGTGGGGTGATCGAGTTCGATGGCGGCGACCTCCTCGCGCACGATGCGCACGCGCGGGTTCGCTCGCCAGGCGCGCTTCGACCGCGGCGGAGAAGCGATCGCGATCGACGGCGAGCGCACCGCCCGCCGGAACGGCCGTGGCACGCGCGCATCCGACGATCAGCGAGTCGAGCCGCGCGAGTTCTTCTTTGAGCAGGCCGACGGCGTTCTCGAGCCCCGCGCCGCGCAGCGAGTTGCTGCAGACGAGTTCGGCGAGCGCGTCGCCGCGATGCGCCGGCGAACGCTGGTGCGGGCGCTGCTCGTAGAGCGTCACGTCGACCCCGCGGCGCGCCAGTTGCCACGCCGCTTCGCAGCCGGCGAGGCCCGCACCGATGACTCGGACGGCCGGCATCGCCGCTGCGGCGCTCAGACTCCCGCCGGTTCGAGCGCCTCGGACTCGCTCTCCGCCGGCGCGGCCTGGAGCGCGCTCACGTCGTGTCCGCGGTCTGCTGCGCACACGAGCGCCACGACGCCGCGCTTGCTCTTCGCGACCACGTACGAACCGCAGACCGGACAGCGCTCGGGAACCACACGGTCCCACGACACGAAGTGACACGCCGGGTAGTTGGCGCAGCCGTAGAACGTCCGTCCGCGCTTGGACTTGCGCTCGACGACCTTGCCGCCGTCGAGCGGGCAGAGCGCGCCGGTGTCCTTCAGCAGTGGCTTCGTCGTCTTGCACTCGGGGTATCCGGTGCACGAGATGAAGCGGCCGTAGCGGCCCGTCTTGATGACCATCGGACGCCCGCAGTTCTCGCAGATCTCGTCCGTCGGTTCGTCCTTGATCTCGAGCCGCGGCAGCTTGCGCTCGGCCTCGGCCGAGTTCGTCGCTGAACGGTCCGTAGAAGCGGCGCAGCACCTCGACCCACTCGACCTTGCGGTCCTCGACCATGTCGAGGTCGTGCTCCATCGAGGCCGTGTAGCGCAGGTCCATGATGTCTTTGAAGTGCTCGGCCAAGAGGTCGTTGACGGCCTCGCCGATCTCGGTCGGTGCGAAGCGCCGGTCTTCCTGACGGACGTACTGGCGCGCCTGAATCGTCTCGACGATCGAACTGTACGTCGAGGGCCGCCCGATCCCGTTGTCCTCGAGGGACTTGACCAGCGACGCTTCCGTGTAGCGCGGCGGCGGCTCGGTGAAGTGTTGCTTCGACTCGATCCGCTCCTTGCGCAGCGTGTCGTCCGCTTCGAGCGGGGGCAGCGGCGCCTTCGCGCCGCGTCCCGCGGTCCGGGCCGTGCCGTTCGGCGCGCCGTCGGCCGCCGCTTCGTCGTCGCGCCCCTCCTCGTATACCGCCGTGAATCCGGGGAAACGCATGATGCTACCGGTCGCTCGCAGGACGTACGCCGGGCCGCCGGCGGCGGGCGTTGCCGCGATGTCGGCGGTCGTCTGATCGAGGATCGCGGAGGCCATCTGCGAGGCGGTGAAGCGCTCCCAGATCAGGGTGTAGAGGCGCAGTTCGTCGCGCTTGAGGAACGGTGCGACGCGGTCGGGACTGAGCGCCGGAACCGTCGGGCGGATCGCTTCGTGCGCGTCCTGCGCGCCGGCCCGCAGCCGGTGCACGCGATCGCCCCAGTACTCGTCCCCGTAGCGTTCCACGATCACGTCGCGCGCCGCCGCGCGCGCGCTGTCGGCGACGCGCGTCGAGTCGGTCCGCATGTAGGTGATCAGACCCTGCGAACCGTCTTTGCCGAGATCGACGCCCTCGTAGAGCGCCTGAGCGAGTTGCATCGCCTTGCGGACGCGGAACTTCAGCTTGCGCGAGGCCTCCTGCTGCAGCGTCGAGGTGGTGAACGGCGGCGGCGCATGCCGCTTGACCTCGCGCCGTTTGACCGACGCGACGCGATAGGCCGCGCCCTCCAAATCCGCGACGATCCGCTGCGCGGTCGCACCGTCCGCGATCTCGCCCTTCTCCCCGTCGATCGACTGCAGGTCGGCGGCGAAGACGACCGGGCTCGCGCCGTTCGCGAGATATGCCGTGACGCTCCAGTACTCGCGCGGGACGAAGGCGCGGATCTCGCGCTCGCGGTCGACGATCAGCTTGACGGCGACCGACTGTACGCGCCCGGCGGAGAGGCCGCCGCGGACCTTGGCCCACAATAGCGGCGAGATCTTGTAGCCGACCAAGCGATCGAGGATCCGGCGCGCCTGCTGAGCGTTCACGCGGTCCATGTCGATCTTATGGGGGTGCCGCAGCGCGTCGAGCGCCGCCTCTTTGGTGATCTCGTGGAGTTCGATCCGCTTCGGATCGTCGAGCTTCAGCAACTGCGCGAGATGCCACGCGATCGCTTCGCCCTCGCGGTCGGGGTCGGTGGCGAGGTACACCTCAGAGGCGGATTTGCTGGCGCTCCGCAGCTCCTTGATGACGTCGCTCTTCCCTTTAATCGTCAGGTAACGCGGGGCGAAGTCGTGCTCGACGTCCACGCCGAGCGTGCTCTTCGGGAGGTCGCGGACGTGCCCGACGGAGGCCTTGACGACGAAGCGGGGCGGTAGAAACTTCTTGATCGTCCGCGCCTTCGTCGGCGATTCGACGATGATCAGCGGCTTGGCCAAACTCTCCTCGCGTCGTTTGTGGGCCGGCCCGTCGACCCGGTGGTTGAAAGCGCCCTAAGTATACCCTCGGCGTCAAGTCGGACGCAAAACGGACCGAAAATCGCTTTCCGCGGCCCAGCGGAATCCCAGCCCGACCCATCACACGCGCCCGCGCGAACCGCAAAAGTTGCATAATTTCCTGCTGCGTTGTACGATGCAGAAAACGGCGCCGACGCACCAGTCGGTGATCGTACGCTTTTGAGGTCGTCCGGTCACCGGACGAGGAGGAGTGAATGGACTCAGGTTTAGGTGAGGCAATCGCCGAGGCCGTAGCCACAGGTAACGGTCGCAGAAAGGGCGCGCGCAAGAAAGCCGTCCGGAAGGCAGCGGTCCGCAAGGCCGTGAGAAAGGCGGTCGTCCGCAAAGCCGTCCGCAAAAAGGTGCGCCGTAAGGCCGTCCGCAAGGCCGTCGTCCGTAAGGCCGTCCGGAAGAAAGCAGTCCGCAAGGCCGTCGTCCGCAAGGCCGTCCGGAAGAAGGCCCGCAAGAAGGTGGTCCGCAAGGCAGTGCGCCGCAAGGTCGCGCGCAAGGCCGTCGGCAAGAAGGTCGCACGGAAAAAGGCCGTCCGGAAGGTCGTCCGCAGGAAGGCCGTTCGCAAGGCGGCCGGGCGCAAGAAAGAAGAGCTAGCGCCCGACCTCGATTCGAGAACCGAAGAGCGACCGCGAAGGCGGTCGCTCTTTCATGTTATCCGGCGGACGCCGGCTCGGCGATGCCGCCGCTGAGCTCGGGCGCGTTTCCGCCGTGCTCCTCGACCCAATGGCATGCCGCGAAGTGGCCCGGCTGGTACTCCTTGAACGCAGGCACGTCGACCTTGCAGCGGTCGAACGCGATCGGGCAGCGCGTGTGAAAACGGCAGCCGGACGGGGGCTCGACCGGTGACGGAATGTCGCCGGTGAGGATGATCCGCTTGCGGCGCGCCTCGATGGCCGGATCGGGGATCGGGATCGCCGACAGCAGCGCCTGCGGTGTAGGGGTGCAGCGGATTCTCGTAGAGCTCGTCGCGGTCGGCGAGTCTCGACGATCTTGCCGACGTACATCACGGCGACGCGGTTCGAGATGTGGCGCACGACCGAGAGGTCGTGCGCGATGAACAGGTACGTCAGACCCGAGCTGCTCCTGAAGGTCCTGGAGCAGGTTGATGACCTGCGCCTGGATCGACACGTCGAGCGCCGAGACGGGCTCGTCGGCGACGATGAACTTCGGGTCGACGGCCAGCGCGCGCGCGATGCCGATGCGCTGGCGCTGGCCGCCCGAGAACTCGTGCGGGTAGCGGTTCGCGTGGTACGGCTGGAGGCCCACCAGCCGCAGCAGTTCCTGGACGCGCTCTTCGGCGGCCTTTCCCGCGCGCGATGCCGTGGATCGCGAGCGGCTCGCCGACGATGTCGCCGACGCGTCATCCGCGGATTCAGCGACGCGTACGGATCCTGGAAGATGATCTGCATCTCTTTGCGGAGACGGCGCATATCTTCGCGGCCCGAGCTCGTGGATGTCGCGGCCTTCGAAGATGACCTCGCCCTTGGTCGCCGGCAACAGCCGCAGCACGACGCGGCCGGCCGTCGTCTTGCCGGATCCCGACTCGCCGACGAGCCCGAGCGTCTCGCCGCGGCGGATCGCGAAGTCGATCCCGTCGACGGCCTTCACGTCGCCGACGTGGCGCGACAGAATCCCGGCGTTGATCGGGAAATACTTGTAGAGGTCGCGGACGACGACCAGACTCGTCGCTGGCGCGATCCTGGTCTCGCGTCACGGCGCGGCCGCCGCGGTGCCGACGGCGCGGTCGAGCGCGGTCGGCGCGGACTCGACCGGCAGCGTGCGCTCGCCCTCGGTCCGCTCGTCGTAGAGGAAAGCAGCGCGCGACGTGACCGTCGCCGAAGTCGTAGAGCGGCACCGGCTGCGTCGCAGATCGGCATCCGGTACGGCAGCGCGGCGCGAACGCGCAGCCCGCCGGCATGCGCAGCAGATTCGGCGGCTGGCCCTCGATCGGCACCGAGCCGCTTGCGCTCGTCCAGCCGCGGCAGCGACTCGAGGAGGCCCATCGTGTACGGGATGCTTCGGCTCGGCGAAGATCTGCGTCGGCGGTCCCGTACTCGACCATGTTGCCGGCGTACATCACGAGCACGTTCTGGCAGGTTTCGGCGACGACGCCGAGGTCGTGGGTGATCAGGATGATCGCCGATCCGAGCCGCTGCTGCATCTCGTTCATCAGCTCGATAATCTGGGCTTGAATCGTGACGTCGAGCGCGGTCGTCGGCTCGTCGGCGATCAGCACGTCGGGATCGCACGAGAGCGCCATCGCGATCATCACGCGCTGGCGCATGCCGCCGGAGAACTGGTGCGGATAGTCGCCCAGGCGCTTCTCGGCCGCCGGGATGCGCACGAGCCGCAGCATGTCGACGGTCTTCGCCAGCGCGTCTTTCTTGCCGAGATTTCAGGTGCAGCCGGATCGACTCGGAGATCTGGTCGCCGATCGTCAGGACCGGGTTGAGCGAGGTCATCGGGTCCTGGAAGATCATCGCGATGTCTTTGCCGCGGATCTTCCGCATCTCGGCCTCGCTCATGGTCAGCAGGTTGCGACCGCGCGAAGCTAGATCGTCCCGCCGTCGATGCGCCCGGGCGGCATCGGGATCAGCCGCATGATCGAGAGCGCGGTGACCGATTTCCCCGAGCCCGACTCGCCGACGATGCCGAGCGTCGAACCGCTGTCGACGCTGTACGAGAGGCCGTTGACCGCCTTGACGATGCCGTCTTCGGTCTTGAAGGACCGAAGATCCGCACCTCGAGCAGCGCCACGGCCTCGCTATCCGCCGCGACCGCGACCGACGGTGCTCCGTGGCCGTCGCAAGCGCGAACGTGCACTAGATCCCGCTGAGCGAGAGCAGGAACCCGACGAAAACGAACGCCGATCGCGACCCACGACGTCAAGCCGCGCGAGCTGCTGATCGAAGCCGAGCCGCGGGCGGTACGCCGACTCGACGCGGCCGCCGATCGTCCCGCTAAGCCTTCCTGTTTCGTCGTCTGGAACGCCAGCAGCACGATCAGCGAGACCGCGAGGAAGACGAAGAATGCCGGCCAGCGTGTGGGTCAGCCACGGCGCGTTCGGTCGCGAGCGGCGTCTTGCGATGAGCCGTGCTGGATGATCTGCAGCTGCTGATCGGGATGGCTCGAACCCGGCCGGCACGGCGGCGGGTTGCCGGCGGCCGGCGAGGCCGCCGCGAGCAGTAACGGAAGACCCGATGAAAAGATGCTCATGAAGGGTGGAATGCTCGCTCGTGCGTCTACGTTGTGTGGCGACGGGACGAACCGGTCGGCGGGTCCGCACCCGGGCGGCGACGTTCTCGCCGGTCAGCCCGAAGCCTGCCCGCTGCTCCGGCTGCTTGCCGTGCTGCGACCAGACGATCGCGCGCGCGCCGAGCCGCTCGACGGTCACCGCGAGGCCCTGGTCGGCGACGCATCTCCAGGACCGCCGAGCCGAATCCGCCGGCGAGCGCGTGCTCCTCGAGCGTGATGAAGCGTGCGTGCGTCGTCGGCGAGCTCGCGGAGCAGCGCTCGTCGAGCGGTCGCACGAAGCGCATGTTGACGACGGTCGGAGACCAGCCGTCGTCCGCGAGCAGGGTCGTAGGCGTCGAGCGCGACGTCGCAGGTATTCCCGAGCGCCAGGATCGCAACGTCGCGTCCCGCGGCGCAGCACCTCGGCGCGCGCCGTGCACGAGCGGCGCCGGCGGCTCCAGATGGTTGCCCTGCGAGTTTCCGCGCGGGTAGCGGATCGCGGCCGGACCGTCGAGCGTCAGCGCGTGCCGCAGCATCGGCAGCAGTCTCCGCCTCGATGCGCGGGGCCATGATCGTCATGAACGGCAGCGTGCGCAGGTACGCGACGTCGTACAGGCCCATGTGCGTCGGGCCGTCGTCACCGGCGAAACCGGCGCGATCGAGCGCGAAGATCACCGGTAGACGCTGCACGACGACGTCGTGGACGACCTGATCGTAGGCGCGCTGCAGGAAGGTCGAGTAGATCGCGCAGACGGGCCGCAGGCCGGCGGTCGCCGCGCCGGCCGCGAAGCACACGGCGTGCGCTTCGGCGATGCCGACGTCGACGAATCGCTCCGGGGTGGCGCTTGGCGAATTCGCGAGAGCTTCGGTTCCATCGGGCATCGCCGCCGTGATCGCGACGATCCGCGTCGTCCTCGTCCGCGAGGCTCGCGAGCGCGTCGCCGAACGCCTCGGAAAACGTCGGACGAACGGTCAGCGGAAACTCGATCTTGCCGTTCTCCACCTCGAACGGTCCGACGCCGTGGAAGGTCCGCGCGTCGAGCTCGGCGGCGGCGAAGCCCCGTCCTTTGACCGTGTGGACGTGCACCAGCACCGGCCCCGGAATGCGGCGGGCGTTACGCAACAACGTCGACCAGCGCGTCGTAGTCGTGGCCGTCGATCGGCCCGAGATAGCGTGAACCCCAACTCCTCGAAGATGACGGCCGCCTTGGGCTCGCTCGAGACGAGCCGCATCGCGGCCTCCTCGGCCGTCGTCAGCGCGCGCCGCGCCTTGTCGCCGAACGGCACGTGCCCGAGCAGATCCTTTGCCTTATGGCGAGCGGCCTGATACAGCGGCCCCGAGCGGAGCGTGCCCAGATAGCGGTCGATCGCGCCGACGTTGGGCGCGATCGACATCTCGTTGTCGTTGAGGACGACGATGAAGTTGCGTCTGCAGACCGCCCGCGTTGTTCAGGGCCTCGTAGGCGAGGCCGCCCGTCAGCGCGCCGTCGCCGAGCACCGCGACGATCGTCTCGTCGCCGCCCGCGAGGTCGCGCGCCTTTGCCATCCCGAGCGCCGCCGAGACCGACGTCGACGCGTGGCCCGCGCCGAACGCGTCGTACGGCGACTCGCTGCGCATCGCGAAGCCGGAGATGCCCGTCGCGCTTACGGAGCGTGCCGAACGCCGCCCGCGCGGCCGGTGAGAATCTTGTGGACGTACGTCTGATGGCTGACGTCCCAGACGATCTTGTCCTTGGGGGCATCGAGCACGCGGTGGAGCGCCAGCGTCAGTTCGACGACGCCGAGGTTCGGGAGCGAGGTGGCCGCCGTTACGCGCACAGGTGGTCACCAGCAACTCGCGGATCTCGCGCGCCAGCACGTCGATCTCGGCCCGCGTGAGGCGCCGCAGGTCGCGAGGAGAGTCGACGCGTTCGATGACCATCCGGCCGGGTTCGCGCGGCCCGCGCTACCGCCGCCCCCTTCGCGAGGGAATCGGCGCGCGCGGAGGTATCCTTCCTCGTGCGATCGCCGCGCCCCGAGCTCGAACCGGCACCGATCCGCCAGCGCCGCGTCCTGCGCGATCTCGCGCGGATCTTCTCGACGGTCTTTAACCCGTTTCTCACCGCGTTCGCGCTGTTCGTCATCTTCGCGCACGCGTTCGGGAGCGGCACGAGCGGGTTCTACGAGCTGCTGTTCACGAGCACGTTCTTCACCTCGATCGGGCCGATGCTGTTCGTCCTCTGGCTCTACGCGACGCGGCCGCATCTCCGACCTCGACATGTCGGTCCGCTACGAGCGCGAGGCGGTCTTCAGCGCGTTCGTCGTCTTCTATCTGCTGGGGACCGCCGCACTCGCCGCGCTGCATGCGCCGCGGATCATCGTCGCCTCGATGGCCGGTTACGCGGCCAGCGCCTTCATCGTGCAGATGATCACGCGCTACTGGAAGATCTCGACTCACGCGCTCGGCATCACCGCCCCGCTGGTCGCGCTCGTCGCCCTCTACGGGACCCAGCCGCTACCGTTCTTCGTCCTGATCCCGATCGTCTGCTGGGCGCGCGTCTACCTCAGGGCGCACACGATCCTCCAAGTGGTCGCCGGCGCGGCGCTCGGCGCGGCCAACGTCGTCATCTTCTTCCGCCTCTTCCACGTCATTTGAGGACCTGCTCGAAGGCCGGAGTCGCGCAGGCCGAGCGTGTCGCCGGCGCCGAGCGGTCCGACGACCGCGGCGACGCCCGTCGCGAAACGCGTCGAGCGCGCCGCTCGTGACGTAGCGCGTAGCGCCGCCTTCGCGCCGGCGCAGCACCGAACCGGTCGTCGAGCCACGCGATCGCGCGCGCTCCGCCTGCGCGACGGCCGGATCGATGCGCGCGACGCCGGCGCCGAGAACCGCCGCGAACTCCGCATCGAGCAGCGGATAATGCGTGCACGCGAGAACGACCGCGTCGAGCGGCTCGTCGAACGCGCGACAGCGTCGGCGACGGCGCGCGCGCAACCGGTCCGGCGACGATCGCCGGCCTCGACCAGCGGCACGAGCGCCGGCGCCGCGACCTCGCGGACGCGAGCGTGCGCGGATTGCGCGCGGCGATCGCCGCGGCGTACGCGCCGGAGCGCGCCGGTCGCGGTCGTCGCGACGACGCCGACGCGGCGGGCGCCGATGCGCGGCGACGTGCGTCGGCCGCCGCTGCGATCAGGTCCATGATCGGCACGGGGCTGGGCGGCCAGCCGTGGCGCGCCGCGACCGCGCACGACGTGTTGCATCCCATGACGATCGCGTCGACGCGCTGTGCGGCCAAATAGGCCACGTTCGACGCCAGCAGGCGCCGCAGGTCGTCGGCGGTCGCGGTCGCCGTACGGGACGTGGCGCTGGTCGGCGAAATAGACCAGGTCGACGTCCGGCGCCGAGCGCGCGCAGCCGGCGCGCGACCGTCAGCCCGCCGAGCCCCGAGTCGAAGATCCCGAGAAGCGGTGCGCGCGTACCGCTACTCGCTGGCGCGGCATCGTCGGCGGCGGCTGACTGATTGGCCGACGCGTAGTCGCTGATGCCGTCCGCGATCGCTCGCCGCGATGCGCTGCAGAAACTCCGGCGATCGCAGCAGCTCGGCGTCGCCTGGGTTCGAGAGGAACGCCGTTTCGATCAGAATCGCCGGCATCGTCGTGTGATGGATGACGTAGAAGTTGTCCTTGCGAACGCCGTCGTCTTTGGTTCCGAGCGCCGAGATCAGCCGGCGCTGCACCGCCTCGGCCAGCGCCCGGTCGATGCCCTTGTAGTAGTACGTCGTCGTGCCGCTCAGCTCGCTCGAGGTGAAGCTGTTGACGTGGACGCTGACGAACATCCGCGCGCCGGCGTTGTTCGCGATGTCGCAGCGCGCCTGCAATTCGTCGTGGGCCGAGTCGTTGGGCGCGTACACGTCGCGTGTCGGTGTCGCGCGTCATGCGCACCTGCCAGCCGCGCGCGACCAGGATCAAGAGCGCAGCCGGTGCGGAACGTCCAGCGTGATCGATCTTCTCGGTCAGCCCGTTGTGCGCGGCGCCGACGTCGCTGCCGCCGTGCCCGGGATCGAGCACGATCAGCCGCGGGTTCGCAGCCGCCGGCGGCGCCGGGACCGTACTTCCAGGCGTTCGTCGCGGGCGGCGGCGCCGCATATGCGGTCGCGCTGCCGTCGCCGATCCGCCCGGCGCCGACCTTGACCGGCGCCGGGTCGTCGCCCGCGCCGACGGCGACGTCGAGACCCGTCGCCGACGGATTCGACGGCGACGCGCAGTTGCGACGCGAGGCTGAGCGAGACGCGCACGACCGGCACCGGGTCGATGGCGAACTGGCGTACGCGCAGGCCGGTGATCCCGCCGACGTTCGGCTGATCGTCGCGCGGCCCCATCGCCTAGCGTCGCCCCGCGCAGGTCGACGTACCAGCGGCCGTCGTTGAGCCGATGCCACTCGTAGTCGACGCCGCCGGTCACGGCGACGTGGACGTTCGCCGTGTCGTCGCTTCCCGCGGCGGCGTCGACGGCGCCGTCACGCTCGCGGCCTGCGGCGCCGCGGGCTGTACGCCGCCGGGCGTGCCGGACTGGCCCGTCACGGGCGCCGCCGGCGCTGCCCATCGTCGCCGGTCGCGGTCGCCCGCCTTGCGGGATCGCGTAGCCGCGCAGCACGACGCCCTGCGGCGCGAACGCGAGGGTCAGAGTCGTTGGGCGACTTCGAAGGCAAGAGCACGCGGCCGGCGCCCGCCGGCAGATGAGAAGACGACGACGGTCGTCGGCGCGCGGTTCGATCCGTCGGCGACGAAATCGATCGGCGTCGAGCCCCGGCGAACCGAGCGTCGCGGCGCGCATCGAGCGACGAAGCGATCCCGGAGAACGCCAGGGCGAGGCGGTTGCCGCCGGCGATCGCCTGGCGGTACGACGAGCGGCGTCGCGCCGTGCAGCGTCACGGTCGTCGTGCGTCCGTCGCTGCGCACGTCGAGCGCGCCGAACTGCGGCTGCAAGACGGTCTCGCCCGCGTCGGCAACCGGATTGACGTAGAGCGCGCGGGCGACGGCGAACAGCGAGACGTACGCGTCGCCACCCGATTCATATGGCGCGAACGATGCCGGTCGTCGTGATCCCGCCCGCGATGATGCGCGGATCGTCGAGGGTCAGCGTGATCGTCCGGCGATCGGCCGCCGTGACGACGATGTAGCGCTGATGCGGCGCGTACGACACCGTCGCACCGAGGCGCGCCAGGAACCCGACGAAGCCCAGGGTCGGTCGTGGCGACGGCGATGTCGTCGTCATGCATCTGCGCGCGCTGGAGGATCAGCCGCGTCCCGGCAAACCACAGGTCGGGCGTCGCCTGCGCGCGGGTCGCGTGCGGCAGCGCGGCGGCCAGGATCAGCGCGAGGAGCGCGCTACCAACTCGAACGTGTAAGCGGCTCATCGAGCTCCAAATGACCTCCGGGAAGCGTCGGGACCTTGCGTCCTTCGATCCGCACTTGGACGGCATCGAATCCCGGGGATTGCCGTGAGCGACCACACGAGCGCTTTGAATTCGCCGGTCTCGGCGAAACTGCCGCCGCCGCGCGGCGGCCACCTCGTGCGACAGGTCGACGACTGCGGTCGAACCTGAAACGTCGACCTGGCGAACGATCGTTCCGGCCGGGAAGCGGATCGCCTCGGTGTCGCTGGGCGGCCCCGCGACGGCCTGCGTCGCCGCGTAGAACGCGACGCTGCGCTGGTCGCGCGCGGGCCCGAGCGAGACCTTCCATGGAACCATCGTCTCGCCGTCGACCTTGCTGTAGTAGACGGTGATCGTATCGCCGATGCGCGGCTGCGAAAAATGCCGCACCAGGCGGTAGCCCGCGTAGATCGCAACCGCGAGGATCGCGACGATCACAAGGACTCGGATCGCCTTCACGGGATTCGTCCTTCGCGTCCGCCGGGGACCTCCCCCGCACGGCCGCGCGGAGGGAGGAGCGATGACCGACTGGGATCCCGCGCTGTACCGGCGTTTCTCGAACGAACGGTTCGCGCCGTTCGACGACCTGCTGGCGCTCGTTCGGCCGCGCGCCGGGATCGGCGCCGTCGACCTCGGTTGCGGAACGGGCGAGTTGACGGCGCGGCTCCACGAACGGCTCGGCGACGGAGACGTCCTCGGCATCGACACCTCGGAGGCGATGCTCGAGCGGGCGCGCAGCCTCGAACGGCCGGGTCTGCGCTTTTTTCCCGGCGCGATCGAGACGCTCGCCGGCCGCTACGATCTGATCTTCTCGAACGCGGCGCTGCAGTGGTGCGCCGATCACACGGCGTTGCTCGGGCGGCTCTACGGCGCGCTCGAACCGGGCGGCCAACTGGTCGCGCAGTTCCCCGCGCAGCGCCGGCCCGCGCCGTACGACCTGATCGTCGAGGTCGCCGGCGAAGAGCCCGCGCGCGCTGCCCTCGGCGGCTGGACGCAACCCTGGAGCGTGCTGGCGATCGAGGATTACGCGCATCTGCTACACCGCCTCGGCGCGACGGAGATCGTCGCGTTCGACAAAGTCTATCCGCACGTGCTCGCCGACGCCGACGGCATCGTCGACTGGCAGAAGGGCACCGTGCTGACCGCCTACCGCGACCGGCTCGAGCCCGAAGCGTTTGCGGCGTTCGAGCGGCGGCTGCGCGAGCGCGTGCGCGAGCGCTGGCCGGAGAGTCCCGTCTTCTTCCCGTTCCGGCGGACGTTCATCGCGGCGACGAAACCGGGGTGAACGTCGCGATCGACGTCGCGCTCGGAGCGCTGCTCGGCTTCGTCGGCGGCGTCTTCGGCATCGGCGGCGGTCTGATCGCGATCCCCGTCCTGGGGCTCATCTACGGCTACGACCAGCAGCACGCACAGGGGACCGCGCTCGTCATGATCGTGCCGAACGTGCTGCTCGGGTTCTGGCGCTATCGCGGCTACGGCGATCTCGACGGCCGGATGGCCGTCCTGCTCGGGTCGTCCGCGGTCGCCTTCACCTACGCGTTCGCGCGCTACGCGACGGCGCTCGACGCGCGCACCTTGCGGCTCGCGTTCGCCGCCTTCATCCTCGTCATGGCCGCCTACATGACGTGGCGTGCGCTGGCGAACCCGCCCGGGCGCAAGCCGCTGCGCTGGTACTGGAGCGCGGCTGTCGGCGCTGTGGGCGGCGCGCTCTCCGGCCTCTTCGGCGTCGGCGGTGCGACCGTCGCGCCGCCACTGCTCGTCGCGTTCTTCGGCCAGCGCCAAGCCGCCGCCCAGGGGCTCGCCCTGGCGCTGGTGGCGCCCGGCTCCATCGTCGCGCTGCTGGCCTACGCCGCAGCGGGCGACGTCGTCTGGCCGACCGGGCTCGCGCTCGCTGCGGGCGGCCTGTTGACGGTCACGGCGGGCGTCGCGCTCGCACACCGCGTGCCGGAGCGCGCGATGCGGCTGTGGTTCTGCGCGCTGCTGGCGGCGACGGCCGTCATCCTCGCCGTTCGCTGAATCCCCAGTTGCGCAGGATCAACCCGAGGTTGGCCGGGTTTTCTGCCATCCGCCGCATCAGGTACGGATACCAGTCGGCGCCGAACGGAACGGAGACGCGCACCGGGTGGCCGCGCGCCACCAGGCCGGCCACGAGCGGTTCGCGGACGCCGAGCAGCGTCTGGAACTCGAAGCGCCCGCCCGCGCCGTGCGCCCGCGCCGAGGTGAGCGCGCCGTCGACGATCGCGGCGTCGTGCGTCGCGACCGCCGTGAACGGCAGCGCGCGGAAAGCGGCGTCGATCAGCGCCGTGTAGTTGCGGTCGATCTCGCGCTTGGTCGCGTAGGCGATCTCCGCCGGCTCGCGGTACGCGCCCTTGACGAGCCGCACGTTCGGCGCGAGCGGAATCAATCCGGCGAGGTCGGCGGCGCTGCGGCGCAGAGCCGCCTGGAGCACGATCCCGACGTTGTCGCAACCGGCGGCGCGCAGTGCGCGATAGATGCGCAGCGTCGCCGGGACACGGAACGACTCTTCCATGTCGATCCGGATGAACGTCGCGTTGCGGCCGGCGTGCTCCACCACCGCCCGCACGTTTCGGAGCGCGCACTCCTCGGCCACGTCTAGGCCCAGATGCGACAGCTTGACGGCAACCGTCGCGTCCAAGGCCTCCGCGTGGATGCGATCGACGATCTCGATGAAGTCGCGCGCGATCCGGTCCGCGCCGGCGGCCTCGCCGACGCCCTCGCCGAGATAGCCGGCCGCGACGCGCCGCCCGCGCTCGTTCTGCGCGCGCGCGACCGCGACGAAGTCGGCCAGCGTCGTCCCCGCGAC
Source organism: Vulcanimicrobiota bacterium (assembly GCA_963743605.1). Taxonomy (GTDB): domain Bacteria; phylum Vulcanimicrobiota; class Vulcanimicrobiia; order Vulcanimicrobiales; family Vulcanimicrobiaceae; genus CAVUQJ01. Next base: position 40,396 of record CAVUQJ010000015.1, read on the forward strand.
GAACCGCGCGGCGCCGAAGCGCATCCCGTGCCGCACGGCGAACGCGCGCAGCGAACGGTTGTGCGACGCCGCCAGGATCGTCGCGCGCAGCGCGTTCGAGACGCCCGTCACAGAGGCGCGCTCCGGACCCGCGCCGTACGGCGCAGGCGGAGGTATTCACGGTGAAACGTTGGAGCACGGCGTTGTGTGCGGCCGCCGCGAGCGCCGCGTTGACGGGCTGCCAGGGCGCGCCCGGCACGGTCCCCTATGCCGGCATCGGCGCGCTCGGCGCGACGCGCGCCCCGGCCCCGAGCGGGCCGCAGTTCGTCGGATTCTGGGAGAGCTGGTCGGATCGCAGCAACGATCCGTTCCACCTGCTCGGAAGCGTACCGCGTTCGGTCACGAACGTCGACGTGGCCTTCAGCATCGCCGACGGCAACGCGATCTCCGACCCGCAGAACTCGCGTCCGCTCGCGCCGGGCATGAAAAAGATCCACGCTCACGGCGGCAAGGTGCTGCTGTCGTTCGGCGGCGCGACGTCGTCGTTCAACATCACGGACGTTCTCGCAGTTCGAGAGCAACCTGGCGGCCTACTTCAAGCGCCACCCGGGCTACGACGGGGTCGACTTCGACGACGAGAACATCAACTCCGGAACCGCGCAGTTGCTGACGGATCTGATGGACGCGACGCGGAAGAACTTTCCGAACCTGGCCATCAGCTTCGACGCCTTCATGTCCGGCGTCGATCCCAGCAATCCGTTCGAGGCCGCTGTCCTGCAAAACGCGGGCCCCGCGTTGTCGTACGTCAACGTCATGGACTACGACCAATACGGCTGGAAGCCGACGGACCACCCTAACTGCAAGTTCCAAACCGGCTATACCGACGACTGTTACCTCGACGTCATCGAGGATTTCTCGAACGTGCAGATGCCCGGCGGCGGCACGTTCGGCAGCGCGAAGGTCGTCATGGGGCTCATGATCGGGCCTGCGGACGACGGCGCGATCATCACGCCGCACGACGCGCAGTCGTACGGGCGCTACGTGGCCGCCAACGGCTACGGCGGAATCATGATCTGGGACGTCGACCGCGACGGCCCGCAGACGACCGGACACCCGAAGGGCACCTATATCTCCACGATCGCGGGCGCGCTCGGCATGTAGCACGTAGCCGTAAAACGCCCGCGGAGCGCGCTCCGCGGGCGTTTTACGTAGCAGACTAAACCGGCAGGTCTCCCGCCAGGACGGGCTTGACGGGCTCGTCGGGGCCCGCGACCGCGCGGTAGGCGAATCCGCCGATGAGGCCGCCGATCAGCGGCGCGACCCAGAAGAGCCAGAGCTGCCCAACGGCCCAGGTGACGCCGAACATCGCCATGACGAGCGCCGGTCCGGTCGAGCGCGCCGGGTTTACCGACGTGTTCGTGACCGGGATGCTGACCAGGTGGATCAGCGTGAGCACGAGGCCGATCGCGATCGGCGCGAAGCCGCGCGGCGCGCGGCCGTCGACCGCGCCGTTGATGACGAACAGGAACCCCGCGGTCAGAACGATCTCGATGACCAGGCCGGACAGCAGCGTGTACCCGCCCGGTGAGTGCGCGTCGTAGCCGTTGGCCGCCAGCCCGTTCGTCGCGACCGAGAAATCGGGACTGCCCGACGCGATCCACAACAGCAGCAGCGAAGCCACGATCGCGCCGACGACTTGCGCGATCCAGTATGGGATGATCTCGCCTGCGGGAAAACGCTTGGCGGCCCAGAGCCCGAGCGTCACCGCCGGATTGATGTGACAGCCCGAGATGTGACCGATGGCGTAGGCCATCGTGAGCAACGTGAGACCGAAGGCCAGGGCGACGCCGGCGAACCCGATGCCGACCGGGATGTGTTTGTCCGGCCCGACGAAAAACACGGCGGCGAGCACTGCGCTGCCCGTACCGCCGAAGACCAGCCAGAACGTGCCGATGAACTCGGCAGCCAGACGACGACTGAGCGGCATGAACGACTCCCTCCCGGGGATTCCTCTGCGGGAACCCTCCGCGGAGTGCGGTTCACGAGCACGCAACCCCAATCCCTCAAGGAGAACGACCGGTCCCTCGCGCGTGGGACCGGCGCGCCGCAGGCCGCCGGCGGCCGCGGTTCAAAACTGACGCGCATGTTCGCCCTGCGGCGCGCGTCCTGCGTAGCGCTCGCGCTCACGATCCTCGTCGCGGGCGGTTGTTCGCACGGCTCGCAGCGGAGTGCCGCGGACCAGGCTCGGATCGGGCACTCGGAGACGCACGACGTTCGACGAGTTCCTACGGCGCATCGACCGAGACGGCGTCGTGCGCTCGTATCACATCGAAGACGAACGGCTCGTCGTCACCGTCGACGCGGATGGCTGGCAGCGCATGGATGGCGCGCGCCAGGACGCGCTCAAGCGCTCCCTATGGGATGCCTGGGCGGCGAGCTATCGTCGCTACAACGGAAATACGGGCGCACGCATCTTCCTGAGCGTCGAAGACGGCGCGGCCAACGACCTCGGCTCGTACTTCGCGCGCTGACCCGGTGCGCCGTCTCACTGACGGCGCACGATCTCCTCGCAAATCCGGCGCGCCTCCGCGACGTCGGCGCGGCCCGCCCGGACGAACAGTTTGCGCCAATAGGCGCGGCCGACCAGCCGCGCGATTAGATCGCTCGCCTCCGTCGCCGGCACGACCCCGGAGCGCTGTTGCACCATGACGCTGCGCACGTCGTTCGGATCGAGCGGCAGACGGTGCAGCAGCTGCTGCTGCTCGTCCCCCCAAACCGCGTCGCCGAACCGCTCGCGCAGGGCGGCCAGGCACGCCTCGTACGGCGCTACGTCGCGCTCGCCGTTCCACTCCGCGACCAGGACATAGAGCCGGCGCCTGTCGCGCAGCGCCCGCGCGGCCTCGCCCGGCGCGGTCCGCAGGGCGTCGAGCACGCGAAAGTCGTCCCACGCGAGGAACGCTTCGATCGGATCGAGCGCGCCCGGTTCGGGCCAGATCTCGCGCAACGCCTCCTGCAGCACGCGCTCGAACGAGCGGACCGTGTGGTGGAAGTAGACGGTCGCGAACATCATGTAGCGCGCGAGGACGAACGACTCCAAGGCGACGACGCCGCGCCCATCGACGCCGAGGCGGACCGATCCGTTCACCTCGACGGCGCGCAGCGCGCCGATCAACTGGTCCGCGTCGAAGTGCCCGCTCGCGACACCGGTGAAGTAGGCGTCGCGCAGCAGGTAATCCATGCGGTCCGCGTCCAGGTTCGGGCCGCTGACGAGCTCCTTGAGCACGCGGTTGCGCGGCTCCGCCGTCCCGGTGACGAGGGCCGTCACCTCCGCGCCGTCGACCTCCAACCGCTCCAGGGCGCGCCGCATCTCGGGCAACCGCATGATCGCGCTCGTGCGCGCTTCGTGATTGACGCCGAGCACGGCCTCGCATGCGTGGCTGAACGGGCCGTGCCCGACGTCGTGCAGCAGCAGGCTCGTGCGCAGCAGACGCCGCTGCGCCGCGAACTCGCGCTCCGACGCGAAGATCGCCGCCCCGTGATCGCGCAACGACGCTAGGATCCGCTCCCCGGTCGCGAGCGCGCCGAGCGCGTGGGTGAACCGCGAGTGTTCGGCCGCGGGGAAAGCCAGGTAAGCGAGTCCCAGTTGCCGCAGCCGGCGCAGGCGCTGCATCGGCGCCGTGTCGAGCAGCGCGACCTCGGCGTCCTCGAGTTCGATGAAGCGGTGGACGGGGTCGAAGATACGCTTCATCGTCGCGGCCAGGGTCCGAGCGACCAGGCGCCGGCGTTCCAGAACGCGCCGTTCAGCGACGTGGTCTGGCCGCGCAGTTGAGTCGTGAACGTGTTGATCTGGCGACGCTGGTAGAGCAACGCGATCGGCAACTTCTCGTACAGCACGGCCTGGAGTTTGCGGTAGACGGCCGCGCGCGCGGCCGGATCGAACGTCGCGAGGCCGGCCCGCAGGAGCGCGTCGATGCGCGGGTCGCAGATGCGCGATTTGTTGTAGCCGTGCGGCGGGACGTTGGCACACGCGAACTGATCGGTGGTGTCGGGGTCGTCGCCGTTGATGAACGGGTACAGGGCCATCTGGAACTTACCGCCGTAGACGGGGCCGCCTTCGTCGACCGGCGCGACGAACTGCGTGACGTTGAACGCCTTCAACGTCACGTGTGCCCCGATCGCGCTCTCTTCCGCAGTGATCGTGTTGCCGATGATGGCGTCCCCCGGCGTCGAGGCCTGGATGATCAGCAACAGGTCGAGCGGGCGGCCGTCCCGCTCGCGCGTCCCGTTCTGCCCGGCGCGCCAGCCGGCCTGATCCAGCAGGCCGCGCGCCGCGGCCGGATCGTACGAGATGTCGGGATATGCGGCCGGAGCGTAGGCCCAGCCGAAGAGCCCGCGGCCGGCCGTCGTCGACGTCAGCGCGCCGCGATAGGTCGACGCGACGAGCCGCGGGATGTCGAGCGCCATCACGAGCGCGTGCCGGACGCGCGGATCGCTCGTCTGCGGATCGGCGGTATTGAAGATGATCGCGCCGACGCCGCCGATCGGCGTGGTCGTCACGCGATAGCCGGCGATCTTTTCCAGCAGCGGATAGTTCGCCGCGTCCTGCTCGTTGAAGTAGCCGCCGAGTTCGTGCGTCCGCAAGAGGTTGATCGCGGTCTGCGGATCGGCGACGAAGCGGATCGTGAGCCGCTCGATCTTGGGCTTACCTTGCCAATAGTAGGGGTTGGCGCGCATCTCGACCCGGTCGCCCCGCACCCAGCGCGTAACGACGTAGGGACCGCCGCCGATGGGCTGACCGTCGAAGGCGATCCGGTTGAAGTCCGGTAGGGCGGCGAGCAGGTGGGCCGGCAGGATCGGGAACCCCTCGGGCGCTTCGACCAGCGTCAACAGCGGCGCGAAGGGGCGCCGCAGATGCAGCACCAGCGTCGCATCGCCGCGCGCCTCCGCCCGCGCGATCCGGTCGTAGCCGTAGCGGCTCTGCACGTTGTTACGCGAGTTGTTGATCGCATCGATCGACCACGCGCAGTCGCGCGCGGTCAGCGGCGTTCCGTCGGCGAACCGGATGCCGCGGCGTAGATGATAGGTAACCGTCAGCCCGTCGCGGCTGATCCCTCCGTTCCCTAGGCTCGGGACCGCGGTCGCGACGTCGCCGACCAGCCGGCCCCGGTCGTCGAACTTGACGAGGTAGTTGAACAGCAGCAAACCCCACTCCATCGAGGACGTGCCGTTCTCGAGCGCCGGGTTGAGCGACATCGGCTCCTGCTGCTGACCGATCGTCAGCGCCGTGCCCGTCGCACGGGGCGCCGGGGCGCAGCCGGCGACCGTTAGCAGCGCGGCGAGGAGCGCGGCCGGTCCGCGCAGCGCCGCGATCGCACTCATCCGCCCGCGACGCTCGCGCGCTTCATCCGCGCCGTGACCAAGCGCGTCAGCAACATCGCGGGGACGATCGCCAGCAACGCGGTTCCTGAGGCCTCGAAACCGCCGATGCGCAGCGCGATCAGTCCGCCCACCATGACGACGAGCAGCGCCGCGTAACGCACCAGGTTCCCCTTGACGCGCAAGCGCTCGTCCTCGCTGAGGTGCCCGGTGCCGGCTCGCAGCCCGAGGAGCAGCAACCCGCACATGCTCGCCGCCGTTCCGGCATAGCAACTGAGATAGATGCCGATGCCGATCGGGTTGCCGGGATACTTGATGAACGCCTGCATGCCGAACGGCATCAACACGGTAAACGCGAGGTACACGAAATTGAGAGCGACGGCCGCGCGGGTCGGGGTGAAGACGCGGAACATCCGGTGGTGACCGATCCATAGCGAGCACACGAGAGCCGAAGCTCCCGAAGAACACGAAGTAGCGGACCGGGTTCGAGATCAGCTCCTGCGGGTTCTTCGGGAGACCTAACTGCAGCGCCAGTTCGGAGAGGCTCAGCCCGAAGACGATGTCGCTGAACGCTTCCAACCGGCGCTTGTAGTGCGCTTGGCTCTCGGTCAAGTGCTCCGTCGTGGTCGCCATCGACGCCCTCGTTCTGCGCGACCGGCGGTTGCTCCGCGAGGCGTCCGTCGCGATCCGCCCGCCCATGAGGGGGGCCGCGCCGGCGGCGAGAACCCTGACCGGCGTGGGCACCTGGCGCAACGCCGTCCTCGTCGCAGCCGCGTCGCTCGCGGCGGCAGCGAGCGCGCCGACCCCCGGCAGGGCGAGCGGTGACGCGCCCGCGGCGCTGCGCGACGCCGTCTCGACGCTCGCGTCGCAACGCCACGGCGTCGTCGCGTTCGCGCGACACTACGTGTACGACCAACGCGCTCCGGCGCACAACAAGTCGATCGTCGCCGACTCGGCGCGCATCCGCCGCGACGGGACGATCGTCGCAGCCAAGCTCTACCGGCAAACGGTCGACGGCACGGCGTCCACGCCGGACGAGATCGCTAAGGAGCAGGCGGAGTTGAGCAAGGATCTGCCCGACGAGGACTACACGCTTCCGCTGACGGCGGCCGCGCTGGGCGACTACGATTTCGGCACGCCGGCCCCGTGTTCGGGCTGCGACGACGGCGTCGTCGCGGTCTCGTTTACCAGCCGCAAGCGCGACGACGACCACGGCGACGGCATGGCCTACGTCGACGAGAAGAATCGCCGGTTCGTTCGCCTCGAGTTCGTCCCGAGCGTCACGCCGAAGGGCGCCGACAGCGGCAGCGCGACGATCACGTTCGGACGCGGGCTCTCAAACCTCTGGGACGTCGTCGCCGAGAAGCAGCGCTACACGGGACACCTGTTGTTCATCCACGGCTCCGCCGACGTGACGATCACGAACCGCAACTATCGCCGCTTCGACTCGCCGGAACTGGCCCACGCGGCCGTCGACGCGGGCATGTAGCGCGGCGTCAGCCGCGAAAGGCGACCCGCCCGCCATCGACGTCGAACCAGAACGTCGAGCAGGCGCATCTCGTCCGTCCCGACGATGCCGTCGAACGGGATGTCGATCTGATCCTTCATGGGATGGGGATCCTGCACGCCCGCGACGAGGTTCGTGTAGCGCAACGACCCGATGGCGAACTCGCCGACCCAGCGCGCGAGCACCGGAACGCGGCCTTCGAGATAGCCGGCAACCCCGTGCGAGCGCCGATTCCATGGGAAGCGCGTCTCCTCATCGCCGCTCAGTGCGGGCGCCACGGTTTGCGCAAACGGCGAGAACAAGAACAGATGCGGCGAACCGGTGTCGAGCGCGAACCTGTTTCCGCTGAATCGGGCGATCCCGGCGCTCACGAGCGGCAGACCCTCGGAGTAGTCGGCCGGCATGACGATGACGCGGGGATCGGCAAACACCCGATCCGCGGCGGAGCGCGTGAGGATCTCGATCCGCTGGCCGCGGTAGTCGAAATGCACGACGCGACCGACGAAGAAATCGTAGCCAAGAATCCCACCGTATCCGATCGGCAGGGACATCACCGAAACGGCGTGCGCCTCGAATGGTCCGACGCCGATCGAACTCACGATCGCGTGATCCAACGTCGTCGTCGCTCCGGCGTGCCCGACGACGCCGCGATCGAGCATGATGCTCTGGGTCCCGGAGTCGAGAATGAGCTGCAGATGCCGTCCGCCGACCGTCCCGTCGAGCGTGACGGTTTCCTGTTCGAATTTCGCCGGAAGCACGACCCGTTCGGGAGTCCCCGTCGGCGCGACGAACAGCGGAGCGGGGGTCGGCGGGTCGACGGCCGCCGGATCGACGGCCCCCACTTGGATCGCGTCGTCCGTAACGTCGAGATCGTTCGGCCCGATCCGCAGCGGTGACGGTCCAGCGCGTCGCTCGCTCCCCACCGACGCGCTCGAAGCGATCGTAGTCGATCGTCGTGACCACGACGCCTTCGCGGGTCTGCTCGCGCACGATGCGCGCGCTGCGTTTGTCGACCCAAAACCAGTGCGGTTTGTCGTGGGGCGGGCGGTCGACGAGGACCCACGACGGCGCGGGACGTCGGACTCCCCCGCGACGGCGCAATCGCTCGCCGCGAACGGGAAGAGCGCGTGCGGGAGCCTGTCGATCGCGTCGCCTTGGATATCGCCGAGGGTCGCGTGGGCGACGCCGTTTGCGTCCGCGCGCCAAGGAATGCCGCCGATGCGGCCGGCGGAATACGTGCGCCCGCGTCGTCGACCGTTGCGCGGTAGTCGTCGCCGTCGACCACGACGGTCACCGGCAACCGCTGGGCGCCGTTGCGATAGGTCCAACGCTCGGTCCTGGTGGCGAAATCCGGCGGCGCCGTCCCACTTGCCTGGGCGATGCGCGCGAGGACGGTTGCGAACGTCCGCCTGCGACGGCCGCAGGCCATCCGGCTGCCACGTCGGGCCCGCTGCGACCCGACCTGCGACGACGAGTGCGGCGACCACCACGACGACGAACCCCCGGCGTGACGCCGAGGATTCGTTGCCGCGTGTCATCGCTGACAGCGCGGGGCTCGGGGTTAGATCGACCAGGAGCTTCCGTCGGCGAACTTGACGGCGACGGCGTTGCAGCTCTGCACCGTCTTTCCTCCGTAGATGATGTCGTTGTACAGGTCGAAGTGGTGGTTGATCTTGGCGCCGGGCGCGAAATCGCCGTCGTCGACGACGCGGCGGAGGTAGTGGTTCGACGAGTTGCGATAGGCGACGGCGAAGCGTGACGTGTTTGGCCGTCTTCGAACTGTGGTTGACGTACACGATCTGCGTGCCGCTGGCGAGCTTACTCATCGCCTTCGGGACCGTGATGAAGCACTGTTCGATCGCGATCGGGTTCTGCGCCGCGGGCGCCACGGCCGGCGGCAGCGCGAGGGCGACCACGAACGCGGCTCCGAGCGCGAGACGAGATGTCAGAATCATAGGAAAAGAGAACCTCCGACTGATTGGACTGCGCGAGCCGCCGATCGCCGCTACGTGCACGCGTCAGGCGCCGCTGGAGCCGAAAGGTTTTCCGAGCGGGCAAGCATCTCCCGCCGCTGCTTAGGAGGCGGCCGCGACGCGTCCCGCGGCGATTGCCGCGAGCAGGGCCTGGTGGTCGCGCTCGGTCTGGTCGGCATAGTCGCGGGCAAACGCCGCGGCCGCCCGGTCGAACGTCGCGGCCCGCCCGAGATACCCGCTGATCTGCGGAGCGACGTCGCCGGCCTTCGCGTGCGCGCGCGCGAGTGCCCAGCCGCAGAATTCTGCGTAGTCTGCCAGCTCGGGCGGCGACATCCGGTCGACGGCGGCGGACGACTTCACGTCGCGCAACTGCCGTACGTAGAAGTCGTGGTGGGCGGTCCGCGCGGCGCCAAGGAACAGGTCGCTGGACGCCTGCATCAGGCGCTGGCCGTCGACGACGCGCTCGCCGTTGGTCGCCGTCTCGCTCGGCCCGGCCAGCGAGGCGAACACCGAGTCGCGCGCCTCCTTCGCCTGCAGCACGAGCATGTCGTCTTCGCTCGCCGCGAACAGTCCGATCATGCAGCGTGTCCCGACGCTGCCGACACCGACGACCTTGTACGCGGCGTCGACGAGCCGAAAGCGGTCGAGCAGCGCGCGGCGAGGCGCGTCCAGCCCGGCGCGATAGCCGGCGAACAGCTGCGTGGCCGTATGGATGAAATGCTCGCGATCGTCGGGGTGAAAGATCAGCGGCGGGACGTCGACGATCCGCGGCGCGCCGTCCTCGTCGCGCTCGAACAGTGGAAAGACGTGCTCGCTCGTCTGCGACGACGGCGGCGCGGTCGCCGGAGCGCGACGCTCCTGGGCGGAACGGACGACCTCTAGCGTCGTCGCGTCGTCGAGCCGCGCGTACCAAACGTCCAGAACGTCCATCCCGGCATACGCGCTCATCTGCTCGCGATAGCTGCGCAGGCAACGCGCGAGCGCGGCGTCGCAGTCGCCGCTCGCGAAGCCCAACTGGCGCGCCGCCACGACGACGCTCGTCGTCAGCCGCGCGCACGTCCCACTCCCACGCGCCGGGCGTCGTCTCGTCGAAGTCGTTGACGTTGAACACGAGGTTCCGTTCCGGCGTCGCGAACGCGCCGAAGTTCAACAGGTGCGCGTCGCCGCAGGCCTGCGTACGGATCCCCGACACCGCGACCGAGGCCAGATCGGAGGCCATGATCGCCCCGGCGCCGCGCAAGAAGTTCAGCGGCGTTTCGGCCATCCGGGCGTAACGGATGGGCAGCAGCGCCGCGAGCCGGCCGGCGTCGTTCGCCCGCAACATGGCGATCGGTTCGGGGCGCCCGGGCGGCGGTTGCCAGCCGGCGTTCGCGGAGCGAGCGACGCGGGCGCGGGCCGCCTTACCGGCCGCCAGCCGTTCTTCGACGGTTTGGCCCTGCGCCGTTACCTGCCACTCGATCGGCGCCGTTGCAACGCCGTTCAGAACAGGTTCCAGAGATACTGGTTGTAGACTTCGTGATGGAACTGCACCTCTTGTGCCTTGACGAAGGTGCCGAGGGCGCGCGGGCAGCGGTCCGCGCAGGTCCGCTTGAGTTCGGCGTAGCGCTCCTTCACGTCGTCACCCAAGAGCGCGCCGCTCCACTTCGACGACTCGAACGCCGCCAGCGCGTCGTAGATGTTGTCGGGCAGGTAACGCTGCGCCTGGCGCAGGTTGGGATCCGCGCTGACCGCGCCTTCGAGCCCGGTCTTGAACACGGACAGCATGACGAGATACGGGTTTGCGTCGGGAGAGACCGACCGGACCTCGATGCGCGCGCTGCGCTCGTTGCCGATCGGGATCCGCACCATCGCGCCGCGATCGACCGGCGAGGCCTTGATCTGGTTCGGCGCCTCGAAGTGCGGATCGAGCCTGCGGTACGCGTTCACGCTGGCGTTGAGCATCAGACACACGTCCTCGCCGTGGGTGAGGATCCGGTCGACGAACTGCCAGGCGAACGGACTGAGGTGCTCGTCGCCGCCGGCGTCCCAAAAAAGGTTCTTGCCGTCCTTGCTGATCGAGACGTTGGTGTGCATCCCGTTCCCGTTGACGCCGTCGACGGGTTTCGGCAGGAAACACGCCGTCATCCCGAACCGCGTCGCGACCTGGCGGCACACGAGCTTGTACAGCTGGATCGTGTCCGCCGCCGCCACGGCCTCGCCGTAGCCGTAGTTGATCTCGAACTGCGACGGAGCGACCTCGGGATGGTCCTTCTCGTTCTGGAAGCCCATCGCGCGCTGGACCTCCGCGACCGTGTCGATGAAGGTCCGTAGCGGATCGCCCGGGAGCGAGTGATAGTATCCACCCGTGTTCACGTACTCGAAGCGCCCCGTCTCGTGAAAGTGGCGCTCCGCGTCGAGGCCCTTGAACAGGAAACCCTCGATCTCGTTGGCGGCGTTGAGCGTATAGCCGCTCTCGCGGAAGTGCTTGTCCGAGAGTCGCTTCAGCGCACCGCGCGTGTCGCCCGCGAACGGCGCACCGTCGCGATCGAGGACGTCGCCGAAGACCAGCACCTTGCCGGCGCCGAAGATGTCCGCCGGCGCCCAGTAGAACGCCGCCCAGTCGAGGGAGAGCCGCAGATCGCTCTCGCGCTGCGGCGTGAACCCGCGGATGGACGATCCGTCGAAGGTCAGGTTGTCTGCGGCCCCGAGCAAGAACTTCTTGTCGTAGTCGAGCATGTGCAGCCGGCCCTCGAGGTCGCTGAACAGCACGGTGACCGCCTTGATGCCGCGCTCGTGCGCGAGATAGCTCAGCCGCTCCTCTTGCAGTTGCTCGATCGGTACGCGATCTCTGCGTTGTTGCTTCGCATCGAGGTTGCGCTCTTCGAGTTCGTCGTACGACAGCGTGAGGAAATCGCGCAGTTCACCGCTCATCTTCCGCCTTCGCCGCTCCTTCTTTTGGCACGATGGGTGGTACTCGACGAGGGCCGCCGCCCCGGGCGACCTTTGGCGAAATCGGCGGGCGCGCCTCCCCCGCTCAGGCGTCCGCCGCCGGACCGCCGGATTGGCGGCCGCTGCGGTGCGTGCGGTCGAAGAACAAGGGTGACGAGATCAGGAAATCCGCCGAACTGCGGTTGCAGGCGATCGGGACGTCGTAGAGCACCGCCAACCGCAGCAACGCCTTCACGTCGAACGTCGTGCGGCTGCGTCGTGAGCGGGTCCCAGAAGAACACGATCGCGTCGAGCCGGCGCTCGGCGATCATCGCGCCGATCTGCGCGTCGCCGCCGTGCGGTCCGGAGAGGAGCAAGACCACGTCCAAACCGAGCTCCGTCGCCACGAGCCTGCCGGTCGTCGCGGTGGCATAGAGCTCGCAGCGCCCGAGGCTGCCGCGATTGAACCCGGCCCACTCCGTCATCGCGTCCTTGCAGGCGTCGTGGGCGACCAGCGCTACCCGGGGTCGCAGTTCGGCGCTCATGCCCTGCGCAACGCGACGTGCGAACCGCGAGTTGCGCAGGCACCTTGCCTCGCTAGACAAAGCGAACGGGCGGCCCGCTTTCGCGTGAGGCCGCCCGTGGATGGTGGTGGAGCTGCCGGGGTGCCGCCCCCCGGGTCCGAAAAGCCGGACCGGCGCTTTCTCCAGGCTCAGTTTCGATTTTGTCTTGAGCGCGCGCGCTTCTCGAAACCGGAATCGCGCGCGCCGCAGCCGCTATGATTTCGGACGGATCTCGCGGCGCTTTCCCCGTCCTAGCCGGATTTGTTGACGGCGGGCGGGACGACTCCGGCGATCCTCCCGCGGGCCGTGACTAGCCTAAGTTAGGCAGCCAGTGCGTAGTTGTTGTTCGCGTGTATTACGCTTGCGATCGTTTTAGGAGTGCTCGCAACTCCGCCTGCTTACACCGACCGCGGATCTCTCCGTCGAACCTACTCAGCCCCGCGGCCTGCCGGGTATCGACCCGGCCGACCTACTATACCACACGGACCCGGCCGCGGTTGCGGCGGGCCGCAACCCGGACGGCCATGCGCCTCGTCGAGGATTCCCTAGACCCCTTCGCCGGAGCCCGCATGCACGAATCGCTCCTTCTGCTCAGCCTGTTGGCCGTGACGATCGCGCTGGGCGCGCTCGCCAAGCGATTCGAGTTGCCCTACCCGATCGTGTTCGTCATCGGCGGGGCGGCGCTGGCGCTCGTCCCGGGCCTGCCGACGGTCGAGATCGATCCCCAGCTCCTCTTCCTCATCGTGCTCCCGCCGCTGCTGTACGCCGGCGGTTGGACGACCGACTGGACCGCGTTCCGTCGAAACCTGCGGCCGATCGGATTGCTCGCGATCGGGCTCGTCATCGTCACGACCGTGGCGGTCGCGTGGGCGGCGCACGCGCTCACCCCGGAACTCGGATGGGCGAGTGCGTTCGCACTTGGCGCGATCGTCTCGCCGCCCGACGCCGTCGCGGCCGAGGCGGTCTTCGAACGCTTCAAGGTGCCGCGGCGCGTCCTGGTCATCCTCACCGGCGAGGGGCTGGTCAACGATGCGACGGCCCTCGTCATCTACCGGTTCGCGATCGTCGCCGCGCTGACGGGGGCGTTCTCGCTCGCGAACGCCGCGATCGCGTTCGTCCTGGTCGCGCTCGGCGGCATCGCGATCGGGCTCGCCGTCGGAGCGGCGATCGTCGCGTTCGGCAAGCTACTCGATAAACACCAGCTGTCGGACGCGCTGCTCGACAACCTCACGATCCTGCTCGCACCGTACGCGGCCTATCTGTCCGCCGAAGCCTTGCACGTTTCCGGCGTCCTGTCGGCCGTCGTCGCCGGAATCTTCGTCAGCCGCAAATCATCGCAGATCTACTCGCCCGACACACGGCTGACCGGCATCGCGATCTGGCAGATGATGATCTTCCTCTTCAACGCCCTGGTGTTCCTACTGATCGGGCTCGAGTTGCGCGCGATCGTCCACAGCCCGTCGTTCGCGCTGCACTACCTGTGGACCGGAATCGCGATCAGCCTGCTCGCGATCGCCGTGCGGATCGCGTGGGTCTTTCCTGCCACCTATCTGCCGCGGCTCCTTTCGGCGCGCCTGCGCGGCAGCGATCCGGCGCCGCCTTGGCAGTGGATCTTCGTCATCTCGTGGTCGGGCATGCGCGGAATCGTCTCGCTCGCCGCGGCGCTGGCCCTGCCGTTCGACCGCGCGGGAAGACCGTTCCCGGGGCGCGACGAGATCGTGTTCGTCACGTTCTGCGTCATCTTCGCGACGCTCGTCTTCCAGGGCATAACGCTGATCCCGATCGTGCGCAGGCTCGGCCTCGGCGACACGGAGCAGCTCGAACGACGCGAGCGTGACGTTCGGATCGCGGCGCTGCGCGCCGGCTTGGCGAGGTTGCATGCGCTCGAACCCGAGTTCGACTCGGTCGAAGAGTGGGAGGTCCAGGGACGCACGGTCGCCGAGTACGAGTACCGGATCGAACACCTCCTCGGACACGCCGACGGCCGGCACGGCGAGTCCGCGCAGAGCCGCATCGATCATCGCCTCCAAACCGAGGCGCTGCATGCCGAGCGCCGCGCGATCATGCATCTGCGAAGCGCGGGCGAGATTCCCGACGAGATCTTCCGCAAGATCGAATACGATCTCGATCTCGCCGACTCACGGCTCGCGTAAATCGAGGACTCGCCAAGGCCCACCCGAAGTTGCTCGCGACAATGGAGGAGGGGTCGGCATTGGCGGATCAGGCAAACCAGACGGCGCCGTCGACGGGGCGTGATGGCGATGAGTTCCTCAGCCGCCACTTGACCCGTGACCGCTCGACGGTGTGGACCAAGCCCGACCCGCAGCACACCTTTCGCGGCCGGCTCGACGGAACGCGCGCGACGCTGGACGAGGTCGTCTACGAGGACGACCGCGTGTTCGCGTTCCAGCACCGCATCGATCCCAGTCGCGAGGAGTGGTGGGAGACGCACGTCGTCATCATCCCCAAGCGCTGGTATCCCACGCTGCTCGATCTGGGCGTCGGCAACGTCGACCTCTGGTGCGCGCTCGTCGAGGGCATCCAGAAGGTCGCGCTCAAACTCGGCCTCTTCGAAACCGGCTTTCAGCTGCGGGCCGGCGTCCTTCCGCCGTATCAGCACACCGAGCACATCCACATCCACATCTTGGCCGGCAAACACAACGCGCCGGGCATCGACGGTCCCCTGCCGACGGTCGAGTAAGCGTCGTTGAGCACCGCCGGCGGCGACGTCGCCGCGCCTCTCCCGCGCGTCTCGCTGACGCAACTCGCGCTCGTCATCGGCGCGATCGCGCTGACGTCGTTCGGCGGCGGTCAAAAGGCGAGCATTCGACAGAGCGTCGTCCGTCAGCGCGGCTGGATCACGGACGCAGATTTCCTCGAGGGGCTCGAACTCGCGCAGATCCTGCCGGGACCGAACCTCACCAACCTGGTCGTGTACGTCGGACACCGCATCCGCGGCTGGTCGGGCGCGCTTACGGCGTTCCTCGCCGTCAGCATCCCGCCGTTCGCGATCGTGCTCGCGGTCGGCGCGATCTACTTCAAGATCAAGGACATTCCGGTCGTTCACCACGCGCTGGAGGGTTGCGCGGCCGGGGCGATCGGGCTAACGCTGGCCAACGCGCTCGATCTGACGCGCGAACAGTTCGTCTGGCCGCTCAGCATCGCGTTCATCGCGGTAACGGCCGTCGCGGTCTCGTGGTTCAAGGTGCCGCTGCTGCTCGTGCTGCTCGTCCTCGGTTCCCTGTGCATCTGGCTCCGCCGCAAGCGGGCTGCCGCGTGACCACCTATCTCCGCCTGATCGGCGTCTTTGGCTTGCTCTCCGTGCTGGGCTTCGGAGGAGGTAAGGGCATCATACCGCAGATGCACACCGACACCGTCGTGACGTATCAATGGGTGACGAACGATCAGTTCACTCAGTTCTATACGATCGGCAAGCTCGTCCCCGGTCCGACGACCGTGTTCGCCGCGCTGATCGGTCTCGCGGCGGCCGGCCCGCTCGGCGCGGCCGTCGCCGCGGCCGCGATGTTCGTGCCGGCCGCGATCCTGATGTTCCTCGCGACGTACTGGTGGCGCCGGTTCTCGCAGGAACGGCTGAAGGCGACGATCGTCGGTGGCCTGGGGCCGGTGATCGTCGGGCTCGTCTGGTCGTCGGTGTTGTCGATCGGGAAGGGCATCCCCCACACGGTCGCCGCGTTCGTCATCGTCGGCATCGTCGCCGCGCTCTCGCTTTGGACCAAACTCCAGGCGCCGCTCCTCATCCTCGCCGCCGGCGCCGCCGGCGTCTTCGTCATACGCTAACTCGTCACGCTACGAGGAGTCCTATGAGTTCACAATCCGAAAAGCTGTTACAAGTGTCCGAGGTGCTGCGCGATAAGCCGCTGGAGTGGCCGAAGCACGGCTCGCTCCACTCGTTGCTCAAGAAGCTGACCGGCGCCGAGGCGGAGGGCGACGCGGGGCTCGAGATCATCTATGAGGACGACCACGTCGTCGCGTTCCACGAGGTCGACCCCGACGACGGCAACGCCCACAAGTGGTCGGTGCGGGTGACGGTCGCGCCGAAACACCACCGCTCGACCCTGCTCGACCTCGGGATCAGGGACCAGCAGTTGACGGCCGCCTTGCTCAACGGCGTCCAGCAGGCCGCGCTCAAGTTACGGCTGCACGAAACCGGCTTCGAGGTCTACGCCGGCGTCCTGCCGCCGTTTCAGCGTAACGCGTACCTGACGTTCCAGATCCGGGCGGGCAAGCACGAAGAGCCTGAGCAGACCGCCGGCAAGGTCGCGGGCTAGCCGGCGATGAGCGCGGAGCGGATCGGGCTGCTCGTCGGCGGCGGCCCGGCGCCGGGAATCAACGGCGTCATCGCCTCCGCCACGATCGAGGCCATCCAGAGCGGCCTCGAGGTCGTCGGCATCTACGACGGCTACGAACACCTCGCCCAGGGCGACGCCTCGCACGTCGTCCCGCTGACGATCGACAGCGTGGCTCGGATCCACGGGACGGGCGGATCGATCCTGCGCACGTCGCGCACGAACCCCGCGAAGGATGACGCGACGCTAGCCGCCTGCGTGCGCACCCTCCATGAACTGGGACTGCGCTACGTCGTCGCGATCGGCGGCGACGACACGACCTACGGCGCCGCGCGCATCGCGAACGCGGCCGCCGGGCGGATCGGGATCGTCACCGTGCCTAAGACGATCGACAACGATCTGCCGCTGCCCGACAACGCGCCGACCTTCGGCTTCGAGACGGCGCGTTCGGTCGGCACCGCGATCGTCGAGAACCTGCTTGAAGACGCGCGCACGGCCACCCGTTGGTATCTCGCCGTGACTATGGGACGCAAGTCCGGCTCGCTCGCGCTCGGTATCTGCAAGGCCGCCGGCGCCACGCTCGCGGTCATCCCGGAAGAGTTGCCGGCGCGTCTGTCGGACCCGCTGCCGGTCGTCGACACGATCGTCGGAGCGATCCTCAAGCGGCGCGCGGAGGGCCACGACGACGGCGTCGCGGTGATCGCCGAAGGGTTTATCGAACGGCTCGAGCCGGGAGCGTTCGCCGGTGTCTCCGGAGCGTCGCGCGACGCGTTCGGCAACGTGCGGCTCGCCGACGTCCCGATCGGCTTCGCCCTGCGCGACGCGGTCGTCGCGCGGCTCGCCGAGATCGGCGCCGATGCGACGACGGTCGTGCCCAAGGATATCGGCTACGAATTACGCTGTGCCAAGCCGGTGCCGTTCGACCTCGAGTACACGCGAACGCTGGGCTACGGCGCGGTCTGCTACCTGCTGGGCGGCGGCAGCGGCGCCCTCGTCGCGCTGTCTGGTGGTCGCGTCGTCCCGGTCGCGCTCGACGACCTGCTCGATCCGGCGACGGGCCGGATTCGCACGCGCGTCGTCGACGTTTCCACCGAGGGCTATCGCGTCGCGCGCGAGTACATGACGCGGCTCGAACCACGCGATCTCGAAGAGCCGCGGCTCGGCGAACTGAGCGCGCTGACGGCGCTCACCCCGGCGGCGTTTCGAGAGACCTTCGGGCGGTTGTTCGAACTTAGTCCCCGCTGACCGTCCCGGAGCCCATGATCGTCTGGTGCACGCGCGGCGAGCCGCGGTACGAGACGTTGCCGCTGCCGTAGATGCGGACGCTCAAGTCGTCGCTGACGGCGAGCCGCAGGTCCCCGCTACCGTAGATCCGGACGTTTGCGTTGCGGCTCTGCAGCCCCTCGAGGTTTCCGTCGCCCGAACCGCTGCACTCATAGGTCAGGTCGCCGGTCTCACCCGAGACCGTGAACCCGCCGGAACCGTGCACGACCAGCCCGAGACTGTCGCCGTGCACCCCGCTGACCTGCGCGTCCGCGCTTCCGTACAAGTTGACCGCGTCGAGGTCGGGAACCGCGATGTGGACGACCGCCCGCTCGCCGGTCGAATACGAGCGATCCGTCGAGACGGTCAAGGTGTCGCCGTTCACGTCCGTGCGGATCACTTCGGCGACGTTGGGCTGCGCCTCGACGCGCACGTCCTGCGACGTGCCGGCCTCGATCGCGACGTCCGTCGACCCGTTTACGACGACGCGCCGGAACGGCGCGACCGTGCGCGTTTCGTTCGTCACCGCGCCCTCGCCGGCGACGTTCCCGAAACCGCCGACCGAGGCGGCGAACTGCGGCACCGCACCGAGGACCAGCGCGATCGAAGCGAAGGCAACCGCGGCGGCCGTCAGGGCCAGCACGGCGATAATCAGTGGGCGGGCTTTCATGCGCCTTCAAACCTCCCGGGCGACGTTCGGCTCAGATACGAGCCGGACGCCCCGGGTGTTTCACGCCCGCTCGGCTTCCTTGACGAACAGCGAGAGGACGAACGACACGATCGACAGCAGGATTGCCGCGAAGAAGGCCCACCAGTACCCGTCGATCGTCAAACCCAAGTGCCACTGCGCCACCCACCATAGCAAGAAGCCGTTGATCACGAGGGTGAACAGCCCGAGCGTCAGGATTTGCAGCGGCAGCGTGATGAGGAACAGGATCGGGCGCAGCACCGCGTTGACGATGCCGAGGATGACCGCGACGATCAGGGCGTGCCACACCGAGTCGAGGTGCACGCCGGCGCGCAGGATGTAGGCCACGACCAGTAGGGCCAGCGCGTTTACGATGATGCGGACGAGCAGATTCATGCAGATCCTCCCAGGGCCGCCTTGACGGCGGCCGCTTGCGACGGCGTCATACCTTTGACGGCAGCGATCTCACCGAGGCTGGCACGCTGTAATCCCGCGATCGACCCGAAGGCGCGCAGCAGACGCTTGCGCCGCACCGGACCGATTCCGGCGATCCCGTCGAGCACGGTCTCGGTCATCGCCCGTCCGCGCCGCTTTCGGTGGTATTCGACGGCGAAGCGGTGCGCTTCGTCGCGAATCCGTCGGACGAGATGGAGCGCGGCCGAGTTTGGCGGAAGGACGATGGGGTCCGGCGACCCGGGAACGTACAGCCACTCGTGTTCCTTCGCGAGGCCGGCGACCGGTATCCCCCATAGGTCGAGTTCCTCGAGCACCTCGACGACGGCGCTCAGTTGGCCCTTCCCGCCGTCGATGAGCAAGAGGTCGGGGCGCCGGTGGAAGCGATCCTTGCGCTCCAACTGGCGCTCGATCGAGCGCTCCTCCGATGCGATCGAGACGGCGTCGTTCTCGCCGGGCGCGTTCGTGTCGGGCCGCAGGTAGCGCAGCCGGCGGCGCAGCGCCTCCTGCATCATCGCGAAGTCGTTCGGGCCGCCCTCGTAGCGGATGCGAAAACGACGGTAGTCGCTCTTGCGGGGGCGCCCGCCCGCGAACACGACCATCGACGCCACCGGGTTGGTCCCTTGCACGTTCGAAACGTCGTAGCACTCGATGCGGTGCGGCGGCTCCGGGAGATCGAGCGCCGCCGCGAGTTCGGTCAGCGAACGCGCCGAGGCCGTTTCCTGCAGTTCCTGATGGGCGAGAAACGCCTTGAGGTTTTGTTCCGCGTTCTGGCGCACGAGCCGCATGTATTCGGCGCGCGGGCCGCGCTGCGCGCGCACGATGCGGACCCGCTGGCCCTTGAGGTCGCTGAGCCAGGTCTCGATCAGCGTTTGATCGGCCGGTAGGACGTTGACGATCACCTCCTTGGGGATCGTCGCCGTCGAGACGCTCGTCCGCGCCCGCGCCTTGATCGCGACCGGAACCTCATTGTCGCGCGCGATGCGCGTCAGGGGCGACACGATCACCGGCTGCGCGGCGCGGGCGGTATAGAACTGCTTGCAGAATTCGGAAAAGAGTTCGTCCGGCGTCCGTTCCGCTGCGCCCTCGAGGATGAAGTGTTCTTGCCCGATCAGCTTTCCGCCGCGCACGAGGAACACTTGCATGCAGGCCTGACCCTGCGCGTACGCCGCGGCGATGAGGTCCATGTCGATCCGCGACGACCACACGACCTTCTGACCTTCGGTCACGCGCCGGACGCGCATGATCCGGTCGCGCAACCGCGCGGCGGCCTCGTAGTTCATCCGCTCGGCGGCGTCGGCCATCTCGCGCTCGAGCCGCTCGAGCAGCCGCGCCTGCTGGCCCTCGAGGAACAGCACCGCCTCGTCGACGAGCGCGTCGTAGTCGGGCTCGCTCTGATAGCCGACGCACGGCCCCAGGCAACGGCGGATGTGGTATTGCAGACACGGTCGCGCGCGGCGGCCGTCGATCGGTTCGCGGCAGGTGCGCAGCGGGAAGACCGTGCGCACGAGATCGATCAGTTCCCGCAGTCCGTGCGCGTTCGTGTACGGACCGAAGTAGCGCGCGCCGTCGTCCTTGACCACGCGCGTGAACAGGATGCGCGGGAACGGTTCGTTCGTGACTTTGAGGTAGGGGTACCGCTTGTCGTCGCGCAGGCGGATGTTGAACGGCGGCTGGTGCCGCTTGATCAGGTTCGCCTCGAGGATCAGGGCCTCGACTTCGTTCGTGACGACGATCGTCCGCACGTCGACGACGCGCTCCACCATGCTGGCGGTGCGCAGCGACAGTTGCGCGCCGGCCTGGAAGTACGACCGCACGCGGCTGCGCAGCGAGACAGCCTTGCCGATGTAGAGCACGCGGTCGCCCGTGCCCAGCATGATGTAAACGCCCGGCTTATCCGGGATCTGCGCGAGCGTCTCTTCGAGGCTGCGGGCCGGCGCCTGGCTATCGGGCGCGCTGGGACCGCCCGTCAGGCGGCTCCGCGACGGCGCGCCTGCGCCTGGCGAGCGATGACGATATAGGCGGCGATGGCGATGACCGCCAGCGCCGCGAGCGTATAGCCGACGATGCGGATGATCGGAAGCACGTCGTGGATCTGGTTGCCGAGCGAGTTGCCGAGCAGCGCGAGACCGAAGCAGAAAATGGCCGAGCCGGCCGCCGTGAACGTGAAGAAGTAGCGCTTCTGCATCTGCGAGATCCCGGCGGGCAGCGAAGAGACGCCGCGGATGATCGGGATGAAGCGGCAGAAGAACACCGTCTTCTTTCCGTAGCGCTCGTAGAACCCGTGCGCGATGTCGAGCTTGTGCAGCGAGAGCCCGACGAAGCCGCCCCAGCGTGCGACGAACGGCCGGCCGCCGTAGAAACCGATCGTGTAGAGGATGCCGGCGCCCAGCACTTCTCCGAGGGTCCCGACCAGGCCGACCAGCCAAACGCTCGAGAGGTGTCCCTTCGCCGCGAACGCGCCGGCGATCGGCATCACGACCTCGGTCCCGACGGGGATTCCGAGATTCCCCGCGGCCATCAAAATGAAGAGGGCACCATAGCCCGCGTGATCGATGAACGAGGTCGCGAGCTGGACGAGATGTTCCACGCTATCCCGCTACCCGCCGGGCCCGCCGAACGTTGCGGCGCGGCGACAGCGTCTCTGCCGCGGCGCTGCGACCCTCGGCGCAGATCGCGTCGAACAGGGTGACCGGCTCGACCTCGCCGTCACCGACCGCTTGCTCGGCTAACGCGACGATCGCTCGGACGCGCGGCGTCACGAGAATCCCCTCCCACAGCCGGTCCTCGCCCGTTCCGAGCCGCCGCCGCAGTTCGACGCGCAACTCAGCGGCCTTCAGCGAACGCCGCGCGAGCCGGCTCTCGATGGCCTGGTCGTGTTCGTCGAGTAGGGCGAGCAAGACGTGCTCGACGCCTAAGTAGTAGTCGTTGTGATTCCGGCACTCTTGCTCGGCGGCGCGTAGAACGCGCTTCGACGCCGGACTGAAACGTGAGAACACGAATACTGCTTTGCTCTGCGCCTCGGGCCGCTGGGGCCGATGGGGACTCTGGTCGGGGCGGCAGGATTTGAACCTGTGACCTCTGCGTCCCGAACGCAGCGCTCTACCAAGCTGAGCTACGCCCCGACACGGGCGACCCCGCACAGTTCTGAGGGGTCGGGGTCGCTCCTCCTCGAAGACGTTGGCGGGCACCATGAAATACTTGATCGTCGGATGCGGCCGGGTTGGTTCGACCCTCGCCAAATTGCTCGTCGCCGAAGGCCACGCGGTCACGGTCGTCGACGAGAATCCCAGCGCCTTCAAACGGCTTGGTAACCATTTCGGCGGCCAGGTAGAAGTCGGCACCGGGATCGACTACGACGTCCTGCGTCGAGCCGGGGCTGCCTCGGCCGACGGCTTCGTCGCCGTCACCGACGGCGACAACCGCAACATCATGGCGGCTCTGATCGCGCAGCGCATGTTCGGGATCGGCAAGATCGTCGCACGCATCTACGACCCCCCGCGCGGCCAGCTCTACCGCGAGCTCGGGATCGAGACGGTCTGTCCGACGACGCTCGGCGCGAAGATCATCCGCGACAATCTGATGCGCTCGCCATCCGAGGGGATCGCCTCGTTCGACCTCGGTAAGTTTTCGGCGCTCTGCGTCACCGTCGCTGCCGAACACGCCGGCAAACGGCTGGCCGACATCGAGAGCGCCGGCCGCATCCGGGTCGTCGCGATCCGGCGCGCCGCGACGGTCATCCTCCCGAGCGACGGCGACGCGCTCGCGCCGGGCGACGAGGTGAACGCCATCGTCGCGCCCGACGCGCTCGGCGAGTTCACGGCACGCTTCGGTTCCGACGCGCCCGTGCGACTGATCGCCTGACGACCGGGTTATCGGGTTATAACGATTAGATGTTCATCCTAATCGTCGGCGGCGGGAAGGTCGGCACCTACCTCGCGCGCGCCCTGCTCGGCCAGCAACACGAAGTCGTCGTCGTCGAGAAAGAGGCGCGCAAGGCCCAATACATGGCCAACATCCTGGACGTCAACGTCGCCGTCGTGGGCGACGGGTGCGACCCGGTCGTCCTGCAGCAGGCCGGCATCTCGCGGGCGGACGTCGTGGTCGCCGACACCGGCGACGACGAGGACAACCTGGTCGTCTGCCTGATCGCCAAGAAGCAATCGAAGGCGCGCTGCATCGCGCGCGTCAACAACCCGAAGAACAAGCCGATCTTCGAGTCGATCGACCGCGAACGCCCGATCACGCTCGTCTCGTCGACCGAGATCATCCTCGACCTCATCAACGAGTACGTGAACGCGCGCGACTACTCGATCGTCACAAAGTTGCGCGACGGCGAACTCGAGCTCGTGAAGCTGACGGTCGTGCCCCAGTCGCCCGCCGACGGCAAGCGCATCGCAGAGGCCGGTTTGCCGCGCGGCAGCATCGTGGTCGCGGTCGATCGTAAGGGGCAGGATCTGTTGATTCCGAGCGGCGACACGACGCTGCGCGCCGGCGACGAGGTCGTCGTCATGTGCAAGCGCGACGCGCGCACCAACGTCCGCCGCGCGTTCGCCGTCAACAAGGTGTTGGCCTAAGTCTTACAGAGCCTCCGTTAGATCAGGCCGCGCCGGAGCGCGACGACGGCGGCCTGCGTGCGGTCGGCCGCCGACAGCTTCTCGAGCACGTCGCGGACGTGTCCCTTCACCGTTCCGAGGCCGATGTTTAGCGTCGACGCGATCTCCGCGTTGCCGCGACCGTCGGCGATCATGCGTAACACCTCGGTCTCGCGCGCCGTCAGCGGCGAGTCGACGATGTCGTTCTTCGGGTTGCCGACGTTGCGCATGACGATCCGCGCGACGCGCGGATCGAAGTACGCGCCGCCCTGCGCGGCGACCCGCACGGCGGCTACGACGCTATCCGGCCGCGACGACTTGAGGCAGTAGGCGTCCGCGCCGGCGGCGAGCGCCGCGAGCACCTGCTCCTCGAGATCGTGCATCGTCAGGATGACGACGTGCGTCTTCGGTGCGACCGTGCGCGCCCGCCGCGTCAACTCGATCCCGTCGATGCCGGGCAGTCCGATGTCGAGCACCGCGACGTCGGGCTGCAGGCGGGCGATCGCATCGAGCCCGGTCAAGCCGTCGCCGGCCTCCGCCACGACGGTCAGATCGTCGGCCGCGTCGAGCGCCGTCCGTAGACCGGCGCGCGTCAGCGCGTGGTCCTCGATCAGGACGACCGTGTACCTCGTCACGCCGCGCGCTCGGCGAGCGGGAGGTCGAGCCGGAACGTGCTGCCGCCGCCGTCGCGCGGCGCGTACGACGCGGTCCCGCCGTGGCTCTCGGCGATCCGCTTGACGATGTAGAGCCCGAGCCCCGAGCCTGCGCCGACGCGCGTGCCGCTCGCGGGGAGACGCTCGAATAAGTGCGCGCGCTCCGCCGGCGGGACGCCGTAGCCGTCGTCTTCGACGGTCAGCGATGCGCGCTCGCCCGCACTGCCGGCGCGCACGGTGATCGTGCCGCCCCTCGGCGTGAACGTCACGGCGTTCGCGACCAGGTTCACGAGCGCGCGCCGCAGCTCACCGGGGTCGCCGAGCGCGACCGGAGCGCCCTCGTCGACAACGCCGACGGCGACGTTCCTGTCCTTCCAGAGCGGCTCGAGCTCGGCGACGACGTTGCGCGCCATCGCCGTCAGGTCGACCGGCTCGCGTCGCGTCGAGCTGTCACCCGACTCGTAGCGTGCGACCAGCAGCAACGTCTCAGCGAGGCGCTGGAGCTCGTCGTTGGAGGCGATCGTGCGCCGCAGGATTTCCGCGTACGCCGGTTGCACCGGCCCGAACGCGCCCGCCAGCGCCTGCCGCATCGTCATCCCCGCCGCCGCCAGCGGCGTGCGCAGGTCGTGGGACATGGCGAACACGATCTCGCGAATGACCTCGTTGCGTTCGACGAGCGCGGCGTTGGCCTCGGCGAGTTCGTGGTTGCGCGCGGCGAGTTGGACGAACAGCGCGGCCCTGCTGAGCGCGGCCGCCGATTGCTGTGCGAAGTAGTGCACCATGTCCTCGGTCGGCGCATCGAACGCCTCCGCGCGGCCCACGACGAGCACGCCGAACCGGGTACGGTCCGCGAGCGTCACGGCGAGCGCATCGTCCACGCCCAGCGTCGCCAGCAGCATCCGTCCCAACGGATCCGCCCCGGTGACGGCGACCGGATCGCGCTCGCCGCCCATCCGTTCCAGCAGCGAGACGATCTCCGCGGGCGGACGCGCGTTCGTGACGTCGACATCGCTCGTGCCGGCGCGCGCGCCGTAGGTCGTCGGCGACGTCGGCGACGGATCGAACGCGTAGACCCACGCGTTTTTCGCATCGAACGCGGGGACCGCCTCACGGGCGATCGCGCGCAGGATCAGCTCCGGGTTGACCGAGATCCGTACCGCCTCGACCGCGCGGCTGACGACGCGCTCGCGCATCGCGCGATCCTGCCGCGCCGACAACTCGCCCGCTCGTTTGGCGGCGCTCTGGGTCGCGACGCTCAACAGGCCGACCAACAGAAACGACATGCCGGCGATGATGCGGTCGCCGATCGCGACGGCGTCCCAGTGGTGGCCGGCCGCGACGCCGTTCGTATAGCCCGCGATCACGTTGGCGATCAGGGACGCGACGATCAGGCCTTGCGTGAAACGGCGATCGAAAACGAGGCTGCTGAGCGCGATCGGCACGTTCAGAAGGATCGCCGCGACGAACAACTGCGGGGTTACGAGATCGAGCGCGAACGCCGCCAAGAGCAGCACGACGCACGCCGGACGGATGTACCGTTGCGCCACGCCGCGGCGGTTCGTCGCAGCGCCGACACTACCCCCGGCGGAGGGCTTCTCATCCGCCGAGAAGGCAGCCCGCGGTGAGCGATCCCATCCAGCGCCCGTCTGCCGAGGCGTTGCTGCGTGAATTCGGCGCGGCGCCGCGCCTGGTGGTCTATCTCGCGAGCGCCCCGGGCGCCGGCAAGACGCGGCGTCTGATCGAGGACGCCCTGCGGGCCGTCGCCGAGGGAAAGCGCGTCGCCGTCGGATGGCTCGAGACGAAGGGCCGCCCCGATCTCGAAGTGCTCGCCGCCCCACTGCCGCGCATACCGCCGCGCGCGGTGCAGCGCGCGACCGCGACCTTCGCCGACTTCGACTTCGCCGGCGCCGTCATGGTGCACCCGCAGTTGATCGTCCTCGACGAGCTCGCCCACACCAACGCCGAGGGCGGCGCGCACGCGAAGCGATGGCAGGACGCGCTCGCGCTGCGCGACGCCGGAATCAGCGTCATCGGCGCGTTGAACATCCAGCACGTCGAGAGCGTCGCCGCCGCGGCCGAGAGCATCATCGGCTTCCCGGTACACGAGATCGTGCCGCTCTCGTTCCTGAAGGCGGCGGATCAGGTCATCGCCCTCGACGTCTCGCCCGAACAGATCGAGGCGCGGCTGCGCGCGGGCAGGATCGTCCGGCCGGACGACGTCGAGCGCGCGCTGCACGGCGCCTTCCGGCCGCAGACGCTGCGCATGCTGCGCGAGCTGATGCTGCGGACGATCGACGATCTGACCATCCCCGCCGTCAGCCCCGCCAAGACGTCGACGGCGCTCGCGCTCGTCACCGCCGACGGCGACCCGGCGTCGTTCGTGCGCCGCGCCGCGGCGATCGCGGGCCCGCTCGATCTCAGACTCGAGCTGAGCCCCGCACCCGGAATCGCGCTCGACGGCGATCTCGAGCAGATCGCCGCCGACAACGATGCGGAACGCGTCGAGCTCACCGGCTTCGACTGGTCGCGACCGAAGCTCGGCGCGATCAAGGCGACCCTGGTCGCCGTTCCGCGCGGGGCGCTGGCCAGGAAGCTCGCGAGCGAATCGGTCGAACGCGACATCGTCGTCGTCGACCCATCTTCGCTGGAAGGTCCGGCCGGAGACCGGCAAGACTTCGGACCGATGGTGCAAGCCGCCGGCGACCAACTGCGCATCGGTTACGGCGCGCTGACGATCTATCTCGGCGCCGCGGCGGGGAGCGGCAAGACCTACGCCATGCTCGATCGGGCGCACCAGTTGCGCGACGCGGGCATCGACGTCGTCGTGGCGTTCGTCGAAACGCACCGGCGCCCCGAGACGGCCGCGTTGTTGAGCGGGCTCGAGGTCTTGCCGCGCAAGGAGTTCAACGTCGGCGGCGTCCACTATGCCGAACTCGACACGGAGGCGGTGCTGGCACGCCGCCCCGCGATCGCGCTCATCGACGAATTGGCGCACACGAACGCGCCGGGCAGTTCGTACGCGAAGCGCTTCGACGACGTGCTCGGCATCCTGCGCGCCGGGATCTCGGTGATGACGACGCTCAACGTGCAGCACCTCGAGGGCCTGAGCGACGCGGTCTATCGGCTGACGGGACAGCGCGTGCGCGAGACGCTGCCCGACGCGATCCTCGAACTGGCCGGCGACGTCATCTTCATCGACACGACCCCGCAGACGCTGCGCGAACGGCTGCGCGCCGGCAAGATATATCCGCAGGACCGGATCGAGCGCGCGCTGGCGAACTTCTTTCGCACGGAGAACCTCGCCGCGCTGCGCGAACTCGCGGTCCGCGAGGTCGTCCGCGCCCGTTCCGACGCGCGCAGGCCGGCGCCGTTCAGCCACATCGTGCTCGGCGTCAAGGCGCGCGAGCGCGACGTCGCGCTGATCGATCGCTGCGCGCGGCTCGCGCTGCGGCTCGAGGTCGACCTCCGCGTCGTCCACGTCGCGCGCAACCGCGACGCCGGCGGCTCGCGCGTCGTCGGCGCGCTCGAGGAGGCCGCGCGGCGCGCGCGCAGCCCGTTCGATACCGTCCTCGGCGAGGACCCCGCCCGCGCACTGCTCGCGTCAGCCCCCGCCGGCTCGGCCATCATCGCGGTCGAGGGAGCGCGGTCGGCGCCTCGCTGGCATCTCTTCGGCATCCCGTTCGCGCGCCGGATGCTCGACGCCGGCGCGCCGCAGCTCTTGATTCTGGCACCGACCGCGCCGTAACCCCGAAAGGGGGCGGCCGGGAAGGGGCGAGAAACCGGTGCCCAGTTCGGTCGAGCGACGATATCACGCTGCACTCGGGACCCGTCCAACGGAGGAGGACCCTCATGAGCACAGCAGCCCCGGCATTCAACATCGGCAACACCGCGTTCATGCTGATCTGCGCGAGCCTCGTCATGCTGATGACGCCGGGCCTCGCCTTCTTCTACGGCGGCCTGGTCGCGCGCAAGAACGTGCTCGCGATCATGATCCAGAGCTTCATGTCCCTCGGCTGGACTACCGTCCTGTGGTTCGCGTTCGGCTATTCGCTCAGTTTCGGGCCCGACTGGCACGGGATCATCGGCGACCCTCGCACCTACGCGTTCCTGCACGGCGTGACGCTGCAGACGATGTTCACCGGTAACGACGCGGGGATCCCGCTGACGGTCCACATCGCGTACCAGATGATGTTCGCCATCATCACGCCCGCCCTGATCACCGGCGCCTTCGCCAACCGCGTCACCTTCAAGGCGTATTTCCTGTTCCTGACGTTCTGGCTCGTCTTCGTCTATTTCCCGTTCGTGCACATGCTGTGGAGTCCCGACGGCCTGCTCGCCAAGTGGGGCGCGCTCGACTTCGCCGGCGGCCTCGTCGTGCACGCGTCGGCCGGGTTTGCGGCCCTCGCCTCGGTGCTCTACGTCGGCCGCCGGGTCGCCACCGACGACAAGCCGCACAACGTCCCGCTGATCGCGCTCGGCACCGGGCTTCTGTGGTTCGGCTGGTACGGCTTCAACGCCGGCTCCGAACTGCGCGTCGACCCGGTCACCGCGTCGGCGTTCCTCAACACGGACATCGCCGCGTCGTTCGCGGCGGTCACCTGGCTGCTCGTCGAATGGGCGCGCGGCCGTCAACCAAAATTCGTCGGCCTCCTCACCGGCGCCGTCGCCGGCCTCGCGACGATCACGCCCGCCGCGGGGTACGTCTCCCCGACGACCGCCGTCATCATCGGCGTCGCCGCCGGCGTCGTCTGCTACTATGCCGTGGCGCTGAAGAATCAACTGCGCTGGGACGACGCGCTCGACGTGTGGGGCGTCCACGGCGTCGGCGGGATCCTCGGCATCACGCTGCTCGGCGTCTTCGCCTCAAAGGCCTGGAATGCGAACGGCGCCGACGGCCTGCTGGCGGGCAACCCGAACTTCTTCTGGGTCCAGGTCGGGGCCGCCGTCATCTGCAGCGCCTGGGCCTTCATCTTCACCTACGGGATGCTCTGGCTGATCAACCTTGTCACCCCGGCTCGCGTCGACGCGCAGGCCCAGGAGCGCGGCCTCGACATCGAACTCCACGGCGAGGAGGCCTATCCCCTCGGGGTTTGATAAAACGTGCAGCATTCTGGCGGATTTCTTCGAGTCGGCGACGGCGTGCTAGAGCTCGAAGACGTGGACCGACGCCGCCGGCCGACCGGTCGCTTCGGCTTGACGGCATGCATTGTCGCGAGCGGCACCCTTCTCGTCGGATGGAGCGCGTCTGACTCGCGGGCCACGGCCTCTGCGACGCTGAGGACGCGCGCCGCGAGCTATACCGAGGCCGTTGTGTTTCGGTTCCCAAAAGGGGGCGGATCAGAGCCGTGGGGGCGCCTGCTCGATAAATCGGGCGTGTTCTACGGTGCAGCTCAAGCCGGTGCCGGTTTGGGCAGCGTATTCGAACTGACGCCGTCAAGGAACGGTTATAGGGAGAAGGCTCTCCACGTGTTCCGGAACGCAGGCGACGGGGGCTCTCCGCTGCTCGGCGTCATCGTCAGGGGCGGGGCGCTTTACGGTACGACGACAGCGGGTGGCACCGGGTCCTGCAACTCCGGATATGGATGCGGGGAGGTGTTCAGCATCTCGCGTTCCGGAGATGGCTATGCGAAGCGCGACGTCTACGACTTCCGCGGGGGTGCCGATGGCGACGTTCCATCCGGGGGTCTTATCGACGTCGCCGGCGTCCTTTTCGGAACGACCTTTTTCGGCGGTGGTTCTGGGTGCCAGGGGAGCGCCGGCTGCGGGACGGTGTTCGCGATGAGACCTTCCAAGCGCGGCTATATCGAGTCGGTCATTCACCCGTTCAGGGGTAATGGAAGCGATGGCGCCGGCCCATCCGCGAGGCTGCTCGACCGGGCGGGCGTGCTCTATGGTACGACGAGCTCCGGGGGCGGAGACAACGTCGGGACGGTTTTCAAGCTCACTCCCTCCGACAGCGGTTACACGGAGAGCATCGTACACAGCTTCGGGGGACCGCCGAATGACGGGGCTGTTCCGTTAGCGGCGTTGGTCGCCGACGAAAGCGGCGCGCTTTACGGTACGACTTGGACCGGCGGGACGGATGGTCTAGGGAGCGTCTTCAAACTCACGCCTTCCGGCAGCGGCTACACGGAGCGCATCATCTACAGCTTCGACTTCTCGAGCGGAGCCTATCCGCGGGCAGCCCTGCTCGTTGACAAGAAGGGTGTCCTCTACGGCACTGCCCAGTACGGGGGCATCGGCGGATGCTATGGCAACAGTTCTGGATCGCTCCTCGGGTGCGGCACCGCGTTCGCACTGACACCGTCCGCCGATGGGTACGGTATGACGGTGCTCCATCGCTTCCGTGGCGGCCGGGACGGCGCGTTTCCGTTCGCGGCGCTGATCTCCGACGGAACCGGTATGCTGTTCGGCACGACAATCAGCGGCGGCGATAGGGACTGCGTTGCCAGTTATACCGGCACGGCTGGTTGTGGGACGGTCTTTAAGCTGACGCCGTACCTTCACCCCGCAGTCGCGCCGCATTGGTTTCCGCGACGGCTCAGCCCAGAATATTGACTGCGCGGGCGGCGACCAGCGTCACCGTCAGGATAGAGACGAGCGCCTGGACCAGCATCAGGCCTTTCGCCCAGCGCGTCAGGGGCATCGTGTCGGTCGGGCTGAACGCGGTCGCGTTCGTGAACGCGACGTACAGGTAGTCGAGAAAGCGCGGCGACCATTTGGGAGGAGCCGCGGCCGGCGTGACCATCTGTGGGAACAGGAAATCGGGCGGGTCGTGCTCGCGCTGCAGGCGCGCGTCCGGTCCGCCGCGGTCGAGCTCCCAGTACCACAGCGCGAAGATGATGATGTTCGTACCCCAGATGTTGATCGACGAATTGAACAGCTCTTGGCCGGGGAGTTGTTTGCCGTGATAGACGATCGCACTGACCAGGCCGAACAGCGACCAGAGATTGGCGACGCTCAGAACCGCGATCAGCGAGATCGCGAGGACGCGCTGCCAGCGATCGAAGCCGAGCGGCGTCGTCGCGAACAGCGCCGCGAGCACGGCGAACTCGACCGACGGGATCAACCACGCCGGACCGACCGCGTAGCGGCCCGGCAGACGCATGTACAGGACGATCGCGACGACGACCGCTAAGCGGGGTGCCCAGCGCGACTCGTGCTTGGCGGGGACGCCCCACGCGGCTTGACTCTTCGTCGTCTGTTGGGACGCTCTATCGTCGGGCGCCGACATCGCGCCGAACGTTCGCCCTTAGCGGACGGTTACCGCTTGGGCCGCCTTCCCTATTTCCCGAGATAGATCGAGACGCCGCCGCCGACGTACTGCTGCGTCTGACCGAGGATCGAACGTCGGCGAGAAACCATACTCAACGTCGACTTGCACCTTCTTCGAGAGGTCCTTCTGCAGGCCAAAGTCGTAGTACCAGCGGCTCGGCTGGGCATAACCCGCCTTGCTGAAGTACGCGGCCTCGGCGAATGCCTGCGCAGAGGCCGGTAACGCCGCGGTCGCTTCGAGCGTCGGGATGAACGCGGAGTAGTGCTGGAGGCTGCCCGTCGGTCCGAAGCCCGCGGCGAACGCATTGAATCCGAGCGTGCCCGAGAGCGCGAACTCCGAGTTGATCGTATAGCCCCAGTTGAAGTTGCCGGTGTACGACGAACCGCCGGCCGTGTAGGCCGTCGATCCGGTCGGTTCGCTGACGACCGCGTTGACGCCGTAGACCCAGCGCGCGCCGTAGCCCAACTCATACTTCGCGCCGAACGTGATGTCGGAGTAACCGCTCGCGGAGCCCGAGCGGAACTCGCTCGGCGGAGTCACCGCGATCTCGAGGTGCGGTACGACCGTCCCGGCGCGGACCAGCGTCTGAGGATAGCTCGCCGTCGCCGCGCCGTTCGGACCGCTCGTCACGGTGTTGGTATAGCCGTCTTCGATCATCACGTGGCCGGGTTGCACCGGGCAGACGCCGGTGCCGATCGTGGGGCGGTTGACGATCGCCATGATCGTGACGCACGGATCGCTGGGCGCGCTCGGCGTCGGCGACGCGGCCGGTGAGGCCGTCGCGGACGGGCTCGCCGGGGGTGCCGGAGCGGTCTGCGCGCCGGCCGGCGCCGCCGCGATGAGGATTGCGCCGGCTACGGCGCCGGCTAGGACGTGGAAAGGTCGCATGGAGCTCCGCTCAGTGTACCCCGTCGAGCGCGAGGTTGAGTTCGAGGACGTTCACGCGCGGCTCGCCGAGGAATCCGAGCTCGCGTTGATGCACGTTGTCGCGCACGATCGCGCGCACCCGGCCCAGGTCGAGTCCGCGCGCCTTGGCGATCCGCGGCGCCTGATAGTACGCCGCCTCGGGGCTGATGTCCGGGTCGATCCCGCTCCAGCTCGTCGTGACGAGGTCCATCGGCACGTGCCCGGTCGCGTCCGGATTCTCTTTGCGCAACGCCGCGATGGCGGCGCGGGTCGCGTCGATCAGCTTCTGCGAGGTCGGGCCCAGGTTCGTGCCGCCGGTCGACGTCGGATCGTAGCCCTTGCCGGCCGCCGACGGCCGGCCGTGAAAGTATTGCGGTTTCGTCCAGAGCTGACCGATGATGTCCGAGCCCACGATCTTGCCGCCGGCGGTGACGAACGACCCGTTGGCCTGATTGGGGAAGACCAATTCTGCGATCAGTGTCATGACCAACGGGTAGACGAACCCGAACACGACGATGGAGACGATCGTGAAGACCATCGCGGTTCCGATGTGGCGCAGGACGCCCTCGCGCGCGTCGTCTTGCGATGTATCGACCACGATGTCCCTCACGTGAGATGGAGCGCCGCCAGGATCAGGTCGATGAACTTGATCCCGATGAACGGTACGATGATGCCGCCCAGGCCGTAGACGAGGACGTTGTCGCGCAGCACGAGGTCCGCCCCGCGCGGCCGGTACGCGACTCCGCGCAGCGCGAGCGGAATGAGCGCGATGATGATCAGCGCGTTGAAGATGACGGCCGAGAGGATCGCGCTCTGGGGGGTCGAGAGGCGCATGATGTTGAGCTCGTTCATCGCCGGATAGGCGGTCGCAAACATCGCGGGCAGGATCGCGAAGTACTTGGCAACGTCGTTGGCGATCGAGAACGTGGTCAACGCGCCCCGCGTCATCAGCAATTGCTTGCCGATCTCGACGATCTCGATCAGTTTCGTGGGATCGGAATCGAGGTCGACCATGTTGCCCGCCTCTTTGGCCGCCTGCGTCCCGGAGTTCATCGCGACGCCAACGTCCGCTTGGGCGAGCGCGGGCGCGTCGTTCGTCCCATCGCCGGTCATGGCGACGAGCCGGCCCGAACCCTGCTCGCGCTTGATGAGCGCCATCTTCGTCTCGGGCGTCGCCTCGGCGAGGAAATCGTCGACGCCGGACTCGCGGGCGATCGCATTGGCCGTGAGCGGGTTGTCGCCGGTGATCATGACGGTGCGGATGCCCATCGCGCGCAAACGCGCGAAGCGCTCCTGCATTTTCGGCTTGAGAATGTCCTTGAGGTGGATGACCGCGAGAATCTGCTTGTCGCGCGCGAGCAACAGCGGCGTTCCGCCCGAGCGCGCGATCAGCTCGACCTCGGGAGCCAGGACGGTCGCGCCGTCGCCGCCGTGCTCGCGGACCCAGGCGCGGATCGCGTCGGGGGCGCCCTTGCGGATCGAGACGCCGCCCGGCAGATCGACGCCGCTCATCCGCGTGTACGCACTGAACGGCACGAACGTCGCACCGGCGAGGGCGGGCTCGTCGCGCGAGGCCGCGGGAGCGTCGACCGTCGCGAGCGCGACGATCGAGCGCCCCTCGGGAGTCTCGTCCGGCAGCGACGAGAGGTAGGCGGCCTGCGTGATCTCGGCCGGCGTGACGCCGGGCGCTGGAACGAACTCGGTCGCCTGCCGGTTGCCCAGCGTGATCGTGCCGGTCTTGTCGAGCAGCAGCGTGTCGACGTCGCCCGCCGCCTCGACGGCGCGCCCGCTCATCGCGAGCACGTTGCGCTGCAGGACGCGATCCATCCCCGCGATGCCGATCGCCGAGAGCAGGCCGCCGATAGTCGTCGGGATCAGGCAGACGAGAGCGCGATCAGCACCGTCACGCTCTGTACTTTCCCGGCATAGATCGAGATACGGCCCAAGCGTCGCGACGGCGAACAGGAACACGATCGTCAGGCCGGCGAGCAGGATCGACAGCGCGATCTCGTTCGGCGTCTTCTGCCGCGACGCGCCCTCGACGAGGTCGATCATCCGGTCGAGAAACGATTCGCCCGGGTTGGAACTGATGCGGACGAGGATGTGATCCGACAGCACGCGCGTCCCGCCGGTGACCGCGCTGCGGTCGCCGCCGGCCTCGCGGATCACCGGGGCGGACTCGCCGGTGATCGCCGACTCGTCGACCGATGCGGCGCCTTCGACAACGTCGCCGTCGCCGGCGATCAGTTCGCCCGCATCGACCCGGACAACGTCGCCCTTGCGCAGCGCCGTCGCGCTGACAGTTTCCTCGCGGCCGTCGACGACCCGGCGTGCCTGCGTATCGGTCTTCGTGCGCCGCAGGAAATCGGCCTGAGCCTTGCCGCGCCCCTCGGCGACGGCTTCCGCGAAGTTCGCAAACAGGACCGTGAACCACAGCCACATCGAGATGGCGAAGTCGAAGCCCGCGTTTTGCCCCCGGCGACCACAGGTCGCGCACGAAGAACGCGAGGACCGCAAGCGCGCCGACCTCGCAGATGAACATGACGGGGTTGCGCGCCTGCCAGCGCGGGTCGAGCTTCGACGAACGAGTCGCGCACGGCCCGCACGATGATCGCGCGGTCGAACAGGGACCGCGCCTGCGGGCGCCGCTCGATCCGCCGCGCCGATATCATTATTGGGTTTTTCCTTGTAGCATGAGAAGGTGCTCGACGATCGGACCGAGCGCGTCGGCGGGGAAGAACGTCAGCGCGCCCACGATGACGATCACCCCGAGCAACAGCACGACGAAGATCGGCGAGTAGGTCGTGAACGTGCCGGTGGTCTCGGGGACGCTCCGTTTGCCTGCGAGCGAGCCCGCCAACGCCAGGGCCGGGATCAAGAACAGGTAACGCCCGCAGAGCATCACGACGCCGGTCAGGAGATTGAAGTAGAGGCTGCCGCCCAAACCGGCGAAGGCGCTGCCGTTGTTCTCGGTCGTCGACGTAAAGGCGTAGAGCAACTCGGAGAAGCCGTGCGCGCCGACGTTCGTCAACGTCGCCTTGCCGGCCGGCAGCAGCACGGAGAGAGCGGTCGGCACCAGCGCGAAGATCGGCAGCACGAGGATCCCGAGTATCGCGAGCTGCACCTCGCGCTTGTCGATCTTCTTCCCCAAGATACTCGGGCGTGCGCCCCACCATCAGCCCTGCGATGAATACCGTCAGAACGACGAAGATGATCATGCCGTAGAGTCCGGTCCCGACGCCGCCGAAGACGATCTCGCCGAGCTGCATGTTCGCGAGCGGAACGAGGCCGCCGAGCGGCGTGAAGGAGTCGTGCGCGGAGTTGACCGCGCCGCACGACGTGTCGGTCGTCACGGTCGCGAACAACGCCGAGGCAGCGACGCCGAAGCGGCACTCCTTGCCCTCCATGTTCCGCCCGTCGACGCCGAGCGCGTGCACCAGCGGGTTGCCGGCGGCTTCCGCCGAGTACGCGACGGCGAACCCTGCGGCGAACAGAAGGGCCATCGCGACGAACAGGGCCCAGCCTTGCCGCTGGTCGCGCGCGAACCGTCCGTAGGTGTACGTGAGCGCAGCGCCGATCGCGAAGATGAGGAGCATCTCGAACAGATTGCTGAACGGCGTCGGGTTCTCGTTCGGCGATGCCGGAGTTGGCGTTGACGAAGCCGCCGCCGTTGGTGCCGAGTTCCTTGATCACTTCCTGCGACGCCATCGGGCCGCCGGTGATCGACTGCTTGAAGCCCTCGATCGACGCAACGTCGTGGTACGCATGGAAGTTCTGCGGCACGCCCTGCCAGCACAGGATGAGCGCGCCGACGACGCTGATCGGTAGCAGCACGTAGAGGAGCGCGCGCGTCATGTCGACCCAGAAGTTGCCGACGGTCCGGCGGTCGGTACGGGTGACGCCGCGGATGACGGCGATCGCGATCGCGATGCCGAGCGCCGCCGAGACGAAGTTGTGCCACGCGAGGCCGGCCATCTGCGAGAGATAGCTCATCGTGCTCTCGCCCGAGTAAAACTGCCAGTTCGTGTTGGTCGCGAAGCTGACCGCGACGTTCCAGGCGTTGTCGGCGCTCAGGTTATCGAAGCCCTGCGGGTTGAGCGGCAGCCACTTCTGCACGCGTAACAGGACGTACAGATAGACGAGTCCGATCAGCGTGAACGCGAGCGTGGCCATCAGGTAGCCGACCCAACTCATCTCGCGCTCGGGATCGATGCCGGCAGAGCCGATACCACGAAGCGCTCGACGGGCCCGCAGATCGGGCTCAGCAACGTTCGCTCGCCGCTGAAGACGCCGAACATGTAGGCGCCGAGCGGCTTCGTCAGCGCAAGTACGAGCACGAAGAAGACGCCGGCTTGCGACCCAGCCGAACACGTTCATGGCGAGTGCGCCTAAAACCGTTCGGGGCGCAGCATCGCGTACCCCAAGTAGAAGCAGCGCGAGCACGGTCAAGACGAGGCCGACGACGGACTCGAACATCAGAGCCGCTCGCAACCGCGCACGTAGAGATCGAACGCCACGAAAGCGACGACCGTGAGCACGATCACCGCCGCCTCGACGACCACGGCCGGCCTCCTTTGCAGGGCTACGCCACTCGCTCAGCGCTACCGTTTCGGCGCCCGCGAGGGAAAGCCTCCGCTCGGATCATCCGAACGGATGGCAAAGAGCGCCGCCTAGTGCGTGTGCGTGAAATTCCCGACGCGCGTGCCGCAGGCGCGGATGCGGCCAGCGCCTGGCGCATCCCGAGCGGCTCGCGCGGACGGCCGACGGCCGCAAAGTAGACGTGCGGGATCGATGTTGAGCGTCCTCGTCTGGACCATGTCGACGCGCACGCGCCGCAGGAACGCCTCCATGGCCTCGACCTCCTCGCGCTCGTCGGTGACGCCGGGATGCGTCAGCAGGTTCAGCGAGACGCGCAGCCCGCGCGGCCGCGGCGCGCTCGACGCTCTCGAGCACGTCCTCCAGCCCATAGCCGATCGGATGGTAGTACGCAGCGTAGCTCTGCGGCCGGAACGCGTTCAGGCTGACGCGGACCGCGTCGAGGCCGGCGTCGATCAGGCGTTGCAGCGACTTCGGCAGGCTGCCGTTCGTATTGCAGTTGATCGTTCCGTTGACGGCGACGGCGGCGGATCGCGTTCGATCGTCCGCGCGATCGGCGGGGCGCGCAGCAGCGGCTCGCCCTCGCAGCCCTGCCCGAACGAGACGATGCCGTCCGGGACGCGCTCGAGGTGGGCGAGCGCGATCCGGGCGAGCTCGTCCTCCGTCGCCTCGTAGGCGATGCGCGTCTGCGGCGAGACCGCACCGGCGTCGGGCGGCAGTTCGGAGATGCAGCCGATGCAGCGCGCGTTGCACGTCGGCGAGACGGGCAGCGCCGCCTCGCCGCAGCGCGAGGAAGACGTTCTGCGCCGTGAAGCAGCCGTAGACAGCGGCGCAGATCGCCGAGTTGCGCGAGGACGCGGTTCGCCGGATCGGCGCGCGCCGGCGCCGCGATCGACTGCTCCAGTTCGCCGGCCGCGAACGCTGCGCGGCATCCAATCCTCGTCCTCGTCGGTCTGCATCGCGGCGACGTACAGTCGTCGTCGACCGCGCACGCGAACGCGTAGCCGAACAGCGGCAGCACCGGGCGCTCGCGGTTCGGCGTCGTAGGCGGGAAGCAGCAAACGCGTGTAGCCGGCCGGCAGCAGCGCGCCCAGCGCCGTGCGGCGCCGCGCGACGCGCGACGCCGGCCGGCCCGGCGACGCGCGGATGCCGGCCGGGAAGCATCACCGGCACCGTGCCCGCGGGCGCGGGAATCAGATCGGCGGAGTCCGGCAAACGTTCGAGGCCGCCGTCGGCATACGGGAGCGTGCGCGGATCGAAGTAGACGCGGCCGCGCGCGTCGGCGTAGGCGAGCCCGATCGTCACGATGCCATCAAACCGGAAGCGTGCGTTCGTACTCGATCTCGGCGGGACCCTCGAGCAGCGCGTGCGCGCCGGGCTGCCACGTCACGCGCAGCGTGCCGCCGGGCACGACGACGTCGACCGGCGAACTGGCGCGACCTTCGTCGATCGCGGCGACCGCGACGGCGACGGCGCCGGTCCCGCAGGCCTGCGTCAAGCCGACGCCCCGCTCGTAGTGGCGCGCCCGGAGCACGTCGCCGGTCGATCCTGCGCGACGTGCACGTTCGTCCCGCTCGCGAAGCGCGGGTGCGCGCGACGAGGCCGCGCGCCCGATCGCCGCGAGATCGATCGCGGCAACGTCGGGGACGAACGCGACGATGTGGTCGTTCGGCACGGCGACGTGCGCGAATCGCCAGCGCCGGCCCGCCGACGTCGATCGTCTGGCCGTCGGCGTAGCGATGCACGATGCGCGGCAAGCCGAGGTCGGCGCGCGCGACGAAGCGGCGGCCCTGGATCGATCTCGATGCCGATGGACCGCCGGCGCGAATGCCGATCGCGAACCGTTCGTCGACCTCGCCGCGCTCCCAGAGGTAGCGCGCGACGCAGCGGATCCCGTTGCCGCACATCTCGGCCTCGCCTCCGTCGGCGTTGTAGATCCGCATCGCGGCGACCGTCGTCGCCGCGCTCGCCGGCGAGCACGACGAGTAGCCCGTCGGCGCCGACCTCGGCCCCTGCGGTCGCAGAGCGGCGCGCGCCGATCCGCCGATAGTCGAGCGCGCTGCGGCGGCCGCTCGTCGAGCAAAGCGAAGTCGTTCTTGGCCCCGTTGACTTTGACGATCGTGATCGATTGCGGCCGAGGGTCCGCGCGCACGCTAGGTTCCAGAGGCGACTGGTTCGGACTCGCCGTCGTCGGCGAGCGGCGCCGCGACGGGAGCCTGCGGCGAGATCGTCGACACGGCGTGCTTGTAGATCAGGTGCGAGCGGTGCTCGTACTCCAGGACGATCGTGAACGAGTCGTAGCCGCGCACCGTCCCGCGCAACTGAAAGCCGTTGACGAGGTAAACGACGACCGGGATCGCTTGGCGCTTGATCTCGGCGAGGTACGCGTCTTGCAGCTGCTGGGGACGCGCGCCGCCTTGCGCGCCGTCTCGGCCGGACATGCAACCGCCTTCAGCCCCACCCAGGGAGTTTCCTCGCCACGGCGAGCGAGTGCGCCTGCGCGCTGCGCCGCGCTCGATCCACGTGACCCCGGGTTCGGAACGAAACCAGGTGCGCTGGCGGCGCGCGTACCTGCGCGTCTCGCGCGCGAGCAACGCGCGCAACTCCGCCGCCGTGCACGCGCCGTTCGCGTACGCGAACGCGTGCGGATAGCCGACCGCGTCGGCCGCGACCGCGCCGGCGCCGATGCGCAGCGCCTCTTCGACGAAGCCGCGGCCGCAGCATCGCGTCGACGCGGCGCGTCGATGCGCGCGTGCGAGATCGTCGGCGGTCACGTCGAGGACGGCCTTCGCGTACGCGATCCCCGGCCGCGCGCAGCGTCGGCGCCGCCGCGCGAGCGGCGCCGTCGCGGTCGCTCGGTCAGCGCGATCTCGAGCGCGCGCAGGACGCGATAGCCGTCGTGCGGCGACGAGCTGCGCGGCGCGCGCCGGGTCGCGCGCGCGCAGCCACTCGTGCAGCGCCGCCGGCGGATGGAGCCGCGCCTCGCGCGCCAGCCGCGCGCGCAGCTCCGGATCGTACGCGCTCGACAGGCCGACGTCGCCGCAGAGCGCGCGGACGTAGAAGCCGGTGCCGCCGACGACGAGCGCCCGCCTGCCCGCGCGCGGTGAGCGCCGCGATCGCCGCGAGCGCGTCGGCGACGAAGCGCGCCGCCGAGTAGCGTTCGCGCCGGATCGAGCACCTCGACGAGGTGGTGCGGCACGCGCGCACGCTGCTCGGCAGTCGGCGCGGCGGTGCCGATCGTCATCCCGCGATAGATCTGGCGCGAGTCGGCGCCGACGATCTCCGCGCCGAAGCGTTCGGCGAGCTGCGAGCGCGAGTTCGGTCTTCCCGGAGGCGGTCGGTCCCGCGAGGATCAGGACCCCGGGGGGCAGTCCGCTCACGATCCGTTTGAACATGCGCGCGATCGCGTCCGGCTCGAAGCGCACGATCGTCGGTCGGCCGTGCGGGCAGTGCATCGGGATTCTCGCAGCGCACCAGACGCGCGAGCAGCGCGCTCATCTCCGCGTGCTCGAGCGGCTCGCCGGCGCGCACGACCGAGTGGCAGGCGAGGTTCGCCCAGACCCGCTCGTCCGCGGTCAGCCCCGGGATCTCGTCGGCGAGGTCGGCGATGATAGCCGCGCGACGTCGAAGGCGCGCGCGCCGTAGCCCGCCGGCGTCGCGACGATCCGGATCGTCCGCTCGCCGAACGGTTCGGCCTCGAGCCCAGCCGCGGCGAGCGACGGCGCGCGTCGTCTTCGAAGCGCTCGTACTGCGCCGCATCGAGTTCGATCGTGTACGGCACGAGCAGCGGTTCGGCCGGCGCCGTCGCGCTCGCGGCGCGGCGCGCGATCGTCTCGAACGCGATGCGCTCGTGGGCGGCGTGCTGGTCGACGAGGACGAGCGCATAGCCGTCGGTCGCCAGGATAAACGTGTCATCCAATTGCGCGAGGCACGCGCAATTCCGCGACGCGCTGCGCGGCGAGGCGCG
The DNA here is from genome assembly GCA_963743605.1 of Vulcanimicrobiota bacterium. GTDB lineage: Bacteria > Vulcanimicrobiota > Vulcanimicrobiia > Vulcanimicrobiales > Vulcanimicrobiaceae > CAVUQJ01. Next base: position 81,405 of record CAVUQJ010000015.1, read on the forward strand.
CCGTCGAAGCGCGAACGACGGCGGGGCCGAGCGAGAGCCCGGTTGACGGCGCGGCCCGCGGCGGCCGGCTCGACCGCGAGCGTTGCGGCGGCGCGTTCGCGCGCGCCCCGCCGCAGCGTCGCCGTGATCGTGCTGCGCACCGCGCTCGACGACCGCGTTCTGGTCGCGCAGCCGGACGTCGCTCTTCGTCGGATGGACGTTGGGGTCGACGCGGTCCGAAGCGGTCGTCGACGAAGAGCACGCCGTACGGCTGACGGCCGCTCATCGCGAACGTCGCATACCCCGCCGACCACGCGCCGGCGAGCAGCGTGCGTGCGCAGCAGGCGCCCGTTGACGAAGAGGAGTTGCATGCGCCGGTCGGGCCGGTCGAAGCCCGGGCGGCTCACGAACCCGCGCACCGCGACGGGCGCCGGCCGGGCGACCGGGTCGAGTTCGACCAGGGTTCGCGCGCCGCCGCACCGAAGACGTGCGCCGAGCCGCTGTTCGAGCGACGGCGACGCGACGAACGTCCAGACCTCGCGCCCGTCGTGCGCGAGCGTGAAGCGCACCTCCGGATAGCCGAGCGCGAGCGTCGCCAGAAACGTCGAGATCCGGCCGAACTCCGCGCCCGGCGCCTTGAGGAACTCGCGCCGGACCGGCAGCGTCGCGAAGAGGTCGCGGACCTCGACGCGCGTGCCCGGCGGCGCCGCGACGGGTTCGGGCGCCGAGATCGACCTCGCCGTGCGCCTCGACCGCGTAGCCGACCTCCGTCGCCGGCGCGGCGCGAGACGAGCCGGACCCGCGCGACGGCGGCGATGCTGGCCAGCCCCTCGCCGCGGAAGCCGAGCGTTCCGACGTGCGTCAGCCCGTCGGCCGTCGTCAGTTTGCTCGTCGCGTGACGGCGCAGCGGCGAGCGGCAGGTCGCCGCGGCGCGATCCCCTCGCCGTCGTCGCGTACCTCGATCGCGTCGATCCCGCCGCGCGTCACCGCCACGTCGATCCTCGACGCGCCGGCGTCGAGCGCGTTCTCGACGAGCTCCTTGACGACCGAGAACGGGCCGCTCGATGACCTCGCCGGCGGCGATCTGCCCGATCGTCGCGGCGTCGAGCAGCCGGATCACGGCGGGCCGGCGGCGCGGCCGCGGGCACCAGCGCCGGTCCGGAGACCGTACGTCTTAAGAAAGGCTGAGAGTGATCCGCGTCAAGTCTCAGAACCGTCCCAGCCGTCGTTCTCATACTGTCGGAGACGACACTCGTTTCGGAGACTCCTCGATGCACGTCAGGTTCACCGATCGCTCTTGCTACCCACCGAAGCCGTAGCACGCATTGGTCGTCGAGTTGATCGGCGACCTCGACGCCGCGTTGGTCCGATCGCTCGCCGAGGTGCTCGATCGCGTCGACGGCGCGGGCCGCGATCCGATCGTCGTCCGTCTCAAGCACCTGTCCGACCGTGCGGCCGACGGGCGTCGCGGCGCTGGGCGCCGCGCTCGCCGAGCAGCGGCGGCGCGGCCGCAACGTCTGCGCGTCGCCGAGAGCGGGCGCATCACCGCGATGCTCCGCGCGGCGGGCGTACCGCTCATCGCGCGCGGAACGAAGACGACGGCGCCGGCGTGCGGCACGTGATGATCGTCCGCAGCGGCAAGCCGGCCAGCGACTGCGCGTAACGACGCAGCACCGGGCGCTCACAGGCCTAACGTCAACTGCACCTCTTCGCGGCCCGGCCGCCCGAGCGATTCGCGCAGCGGGACCTGCGCGTCGACGCGTCGGCCGCTCTTCGAGCGCGGCGGCGATCTCGCGCGCGCGCTCGACGACGCCGCTCGGCAGACCGGCCATCCGCGCGACCTCGATGCCGAACGAGCGCGACGTGCTGCCCGGCAGGACGCGGTGGGAGAACACCGGAGCGCCGCTGCGCGCCGTGCCCTCGACGGCGGTAACATGGAAGTTCGCGACGAGCGGCCAGCGTTCGGCGAGCGCGACGAGTTCGTGAAAGTGGGTCGCGAACAGCACCATCGGGGCCTGCGCGTCGAGCCCGAGCAGATACTCGCAGATCGCCTGCGCGATCGCGAGGCCGTCGACCGTCCCGGTCCCGCGGCCGACCTCGTCGATCAGCAACAGGCTACTGCGGCGTGCAGCGGCGCAGGATCGTCGACGCCTCGGACATCTCGACGTAGAACGTCGACTGGCCCGAGGCGAGGTCGTCGCCGGCCCCGATGCGCGTGAAGATGCGGTCGATCGGCCCGAGCGACATCGAGCGCGCGGGGACGTACGAGCCGATCTGCGCCAGGATCACGAGCAGCGCCGCTTGCCGCAGGAAGGTCGACTTCCCGCCCATGTTCGGCCCGGTCAACAGGACGAAGCGGTCCGCGTCCGGGCGCCGCGTGCAGGTCGTTCGGAACGAATGCGAGTCCCGGGATCGCCTCCATGACCGGATGCCGTCCGTCGGCGACGTCGAGGCGGCTCTCGGCGACGAACTCGGGCCGCGTGTAGCCGCGCTCGCCGGCAACCTGCGCCAGCCCGCAGTAGACGTCGAGTTCGGCGATCGCTTCGGCGGTCGCGAGGAACGCCTCGACGCGCGCCGCGAGCGACTCGACGAGGTTCCCGTAGAGCGCCTCTTCGAGGCGCAGCTGCCGTGCCTCGGCGCTCGAGATCGCGATCTCGAGCTCCTTGAGTTCGGGCGTGACGAAGCGCTCCGTGTTGGTCAGTGTCTGTTTGCGTACGTAGTCGGACGGGATGCGCGCGAGATTGCTCTTGCCGACCTCGATCGAGTAGCCGAAGGCGCTGGCATACTTGACCTTCAGCTGCTTGATCCCGGTCCGCGTGCGCTCGCGCTCCTCGAGCGCGGCGAGCCGCTCGCGCGCCTGCGCGCGTAGTGCGACGCACTCGCGCACCTCTTCGGAGGCCTCGGGGCGAATCAGCCGCCGTCGACGACCGTCGCCGGCGGTTCGTCGACGAGCGTCCGCTCGAGTTCGGCGAGCGGTTCGCGCAGGTCGGCGATGCGCTCGCCGAGCGACGCGAGCGCGGGCGGTAGCGCCTCGCGCAGCGGTTCCACCAAGCGCAGCGTCCGCCGCAACGAAGCGAGGTCGCGCGGCGCCGCCTTGCGGAATCGCACCTTCTGCGCGATGCGCTCGAGATCGAACGCGCCGTGCAGCAGCTCTTGCAGGCGTGCGCGGACAGGATAGTCGCCGACCAGCGTCGCGACGCGTTCGAGCCGCGCCTCAATCGCGGACGCGGTCGACCAGCGGCGCGATGATCCAGCGCGCGAGCAGCCGCGAACCCATCGACGTCTCGCAGCGATCGACCGTGTGCGAGCAGCGTGGCCTTCGGGTTCGCGCCGAGCGCCTTGGTCAGCTCGAGATGACGCTTGCGCTGCGCGTCGAGCGCCAAAAACGTCCCGGCCGATAGTATTCGCGGCGGCCCGAGCGCGCGCCGGCGGACCGGACACGCCGACGCGCCGGACGAAACCCGCGAGCGCATCGAGCGCGCGGTGCATCGCGAGCGATTCGTCGAGCGAGAATCCGGCGAGGCCCGCGCGTTCGCGCGTCTCGACCGCCGCCAGCGCGGGCGACGTCACCCGCACGGCGCCGTTCGACGGCGCCGATGGCCTCGCGCATCTCGGCCGGAACGTCGGCGACGATCTCGGCCGGCTCGAGCCGCGCGAGTTCGGCCAGCGCCTCGTCGAGCGCGAACGGTCCGCTGGAGAAGCCGTCGCCGCCGCGCGGCCCGTCGAGACGTCGGCGTGGGCGACGCCGATCGCGTCGCCCTCCGCCGTCACGCCCGCCAGATAGTTGTTGCGCGTGCGTTCGAGCAGATGCTCCTCGATGACCGTTCCGGGCGTCACGACGCGCACGACGTCGCGCCGCGTCAGGCGGTTCGGGAACCGGCGGATCGAGCTGTTCGGCGAGCGCGACGATCCGCTGCTGCGCGACGAGCTTGGCGAGATAGCCGTCGAGCGCGTGGTGCGGCACGCCCGCCATCGCGACGCGTCTCGCCGCCGGCGTCCTTCGACGTCAGCGCGATCGACAGCAGCCGCGCGATCGCCTCGGCATCGTCGCCGTAGGCCTCGTAGAAGTCGCCGACGCGCGCGAGCAGGATCGCGTCGGGATGGCGCGCCTTCATCCCGAAGTATTGCTCGAACAGCGGCGAGTAGGTCAGAGCAGCGATACCAGGTCGAGGCGACGGCCGCGGGCAACGCTCCGGCGCGATCGGCGAAGCGCGCGCGCCGCGCCGACGAGCGTGCCGGCTGCAGCCCCAGACGTGCGACGACTCCACCGCAACGTCGAGCCACGGCCGGTCCGCGAGCGACGCCGCGGTCCTGCCGTCGAGCGGCGCGACGACCGTCACGTTGTCGGGCGTCTTGGCGGCAGATCCGCGTCGAATCTTTGCGCGAGACGGCCGACCGCGAGCGCCCGCACCGACGGTCCCGACCTTGCGAGCGTGATACGCGCGAACGTCGCGCGCGACCGCGTCGTTGAGCCGGCGCAGCCGCTCGTTGCCGGCGCCGGCCGGAACCTGTTCCCAGAGCGCGGCCGGCGTGCCGCGGCGCGGCGAGTAGACGAACATGAACGCCTGCGCGAACCGCACGCGCGCGCACAGCGCCAGCGTCTGCTCGAAGTCCTCTTCGCGTCTCGCCGGGGAAGCCGACGATCAGGTCGGTCGTCAGCGCCCAACCGTCGCACGCGGCCCGGAACGCTCGATCTTGTCGAGGTATTGCTGCGACCGTGTACTTGCGGTTCATCCGCCGCAGAATCGGGTCCGAGCCGCACTGTACCGGCAGGTGCAAGCGCGGGTTCACGCTTCGGCAGCGAGGCCAGCGTCGCGATCAAGCCGGTCGTTGAAGTCCTTCGGATGCGACGTCACGAAGGTGAACCGCTCGAGTCCTTCGAGCGCGGCGACCCGCTTCGAGCAGCTCCGCGAAAGCCGCTGCCGTCCGCCGGGTCGGCGTAGGCGTTGACCGTTTGACCGACGAGCGTGATCTCGCGTGCGCCGCGGGCGATCGCGCGACCGCACCTCGGCGAGGATGTCGCCGGCGGGCCGGTGATCGAAGCGGCCGCGGACGTGCGGCACGATGCAGAACGTGCAGTAGTACGAACAGCCACGCTGGACGGTGACGAACGCACGCAGGTGCGTGAAGGCGTCCGGGATGCAGTCGGCGTGGCCGCCCATCGCCTCGACGAGCATCCGTTCGTCCGACGGATCCGCGTCGTCGAACTCGTCCCGCCAACGTTCGAGCTCGTCGCCGAAGCGGCTGCAGGTCGCTCGTGCCGAACACGGCGTCGACGTGCGGCGCGATCGTCTGCATGCGGTCGCGATCCTGCTCGGCCAGACAACCGCAGACGACCAGTTTCACGCCCGGGGTCGGCGACCTTCAAGGCTCGCATGTGCTGCATCCGTCCGTAGGCGCGGCGTTCCGCGTTGTCTCGCACCGTGCACGTGTTGAGGACGATCACGCTCGCCTCGCGCGGCTCGCTGCACGAGCGTGTAGCCTGCCGCGTCGGCGCGGTCGGCGATGTACTGCGAGTCCGCCTCGTTCATCTGGCAGCCGAACGTCTCGATGTAGATCCCGGCCATCTCGGGCTACTTCTCCGCGCGTCAGCCGCGCAAGCAGCGCAAGCGGCAGATAGAGCCGGCCGCCGATCAGCGTCGGCGCCGCGTCATACGAAACGCGTGACGCCGTCGTAGCGCATCGGCAACTCGCCGATGCGCGCGACGATCTCGTGGCTCTCGTAGCGGACGGTGACCTTCTTCCCGTCGACGTGGTAGGCGTCGGTCGGGAGATACTCTTCCGCCGGCGCGACGACCGCGGACTTGACCGCCGTCGAGCGCGGGCGTGCTCAGCACGACCTGCGTCGTCGTCTCGGGATACACGGTGAACGTGTGCGCGGTTTTCCCCTTCGGCGTGACGACGACCGCGACGTGGGTACCCGCGGCGAGCGGCGACCGCACCGTGTGCCCGGATTCGCGACGGTGACGCCGTCGACGACGAGCCGCGCCGCGGGCGGAAGTTCGTGGAACGTCGCCGTGCCCGCCGTCGGCCGGCCGTTGCGCGCGCCTTGCACGAGGCGAATGCTGGACATGCGTCGTCGCTCCGCTCGCAACGTCGACGTCGACGTCGCGTGCGGTCCAGCCGGTGCGCGTCAACGACACGCGCGTGATGGCCGACGGTCAGCGCGTCGACGAGGACCGGCGTGCGGCCGACGTAGGTGCCGTCGACCCAGGCGTCGGCGCCGACCGGCAGCGTCGTCAGGAACAGCGCGCCGGAAGGGACGCTGCCCGGCGATGCACCGAGGAGGACGCATCCGAGCGCCGCGATGGCGGCGGCACGCCAGAAGGGTCGCATCGTCCGGGCTGCTTCGCGCCGCCGGCCACCGGGACCCCGTGGGCGTCGCGCGCCCCCGCGGCGAAAGGCGCCGCCATGGAGATCGCCGACGCATCCGAGAGCGCCGTCGAACGCTCGCTGCGGCCTCGCACCGTCGCGATCGTCGGGCGCCCCAACGTCGGCAAGAGCGCACTCTTCAACCGCCTGATCGGGCAGCGGCTCGCGATCGTCGACGACACGTCCGGCGTCACGCGCGACCGCCTCTACGCGCTGGCCGATTGGCGCGGCCGAACGTTCAGCGTCGTCGACACCGGCGGTATGGACGAGGAGCTCGCCGCCGGCGACGCGATCGCGCGCGCGACGCTCGCGCAGGCGCGCGGCGCCGCGAGCGAGGCCGACGTCATCGTCTTCGTCGTCGACGCGCAGATGGGCGATCTCGCCGCTCGACGACGACGTCGCCGCGATCCTGCGGCGCACGCGCCGCCCGGTGCTGCTCGTTGCGAACAAGGCCGAGTCGGCACGCGTCCGCTCCGAAGTGCCCGGCGAGTTCGGCCGGCTCGGCTTCGGCGAGCCGATCGTCGTGTCCGGCGATCCACGGCGAGGGGATCGGCGACCTGCTCGACGCGATCGTCGAGCGCCTGCCCGCGGACCCGGTCCCGCCGACGCCGGCCGACGAGATCTCGCGTCGCGATCGTCGGCCAGCCGAACGTCGGCAAGAGTTCGCTGCTCAACGCGCTGCTCGGCGAGGAGCGAACGATCGTATCGGAGGTTCCCGGAACGACGCGCGACGCGATCGATACGCTGTTCACCTACCACGACCGGCAGGTCCGGTTGATCGACACCGCCGGCGTACGCAAGCGCGCCGACCGCGCACGGCTCGATCGAATACTACTCGTCGCTGCGCGCGCTCAACGCGATCGCGCGCTGCGACGTCGCGGTCCTGGTGATCGACGCGATGCACGGCATCCTCAGTCAGGACCGGCGGCTCGCCGGCATGGTCCTGGACGAGCGCAAAGGCCTGGTCATCGCCGCCAACAAGTGGGACCTCGCGCGCGCCCAGGGCTCGTACAGCCAGGCCGAGCTGACCGAGGTCATCCACGAGCACGTCCCGTTCGCGTCGTTCGCGCCGGTGACGTTCCTTTCGGCGCTGACCGGGCGGCGCTTGGGCAGCCTGATGCCGGTCGTTCTGCGCGTCGCGGCCAACCTCGACCGGCGCATACCGACCGCCAGGCTGAACGCGGTCTTGCGCGAAGCGGTCCTGCGCCACCCGCCGCCGATCGCCCGGCGGGCAGCCGCTGCGCATCTACTACGGCGCGCAGCCCGGCGTCCACCCGCCGCTCTTCGTCTTCCACTGCAACGTACCCGAAGCGCGTCGGCCGTCCGTACGTGCGCTATCTCGAAAACGTGCTACGAAAGAAGTTCGACTTCGAAGGCGTGCCGCTGACACTCGAGTTTCGCGAACGCAGACGCGACGAAGGCGGCCGATGAGTGAGCCGCTCGGCGGACTGATCGTCCTCGTCCTGATCGTCGTCGCCTTCCTCGTCGGGTCGATCCCGTTCGGCGTCGTCGTCGGGCGCGTGCTCTTCCGACACCGACATCCGCAGCAGCGGCAGCGGCAACATCGGCGCCGCAAACGCGCTGCGCACGTTCGGCGTCCCCGGCGCGATCGCGGTGCTGTTGCTCGACTCCCTCAAGGGCTTCGCGCCGACCTGGGCCGTCGTCTGGCTCGCGGTCCCGCTCGACGGGGCGCCGCCGAGGTCGCCGGCTTCGCGGCGCTCGCTCGGCCACTGCTACAGCCCCGTGGCTCGGCTGGCGCGGCGGCAAAGGCGTCGCGACGCACCTCGGCGTCGTGTTCGCGCTCTCGTGGGAAAGCGGCCTCGCGTTCATGGCGGCCTTCATCGTCGCGATGGTTCCGACCGGCTACTCTTCGGTCGGCTCCCTGACCGCGACGGTGGTCGCGGCGCTCGCGCTCTGGTACTTCGCCGGACCCGCCGGCACTCTGTTACGGCGTGGCCGCCGGCGCCCTGATCTTCTGGCGGCACCGCGAGAACATCGCGCGGCTGCGCGCCGGGACGGAACTGCCGACGACGCTGCTGCGTCGCACCCGCGTCCCCAAGGACGCCTCCGTAGAAGAACCGGACGCCCCGCGTCGTAAGGGACGGTCCGTGATCTCTTCCAACGATTTCCGCAACGGCGTGACCATCGTCATCGACGGCCAGCTCTGGACCGTCATCGAGTTCCTGCACGTCAAACCGGGCAAGGGCTCGGCGTTCGTCCGCACCCGCCTCAAGAACGTGAAGAGCGGGGCGACCGTCGAACGGACGTTCCGCGCCGGCGAGAAGCTCGAGCGCGCGACCGTCGACAACCGCGAGATGCAGATGCTCTACAACGACGCCGACGGTTACCACTTCATGGACAAAGAGACGTTCGAGAACATGACCCTGCAGCGCGAGCTGATCGGCGACGCGGCCGACTTCCTCAAGGACGGGATGCAGATCGACGTTCAGGTCCACGACGGCGTCCCGATCGGCGCGACCTTACCGGCGCACGTCGAGCTTCGCGTCGAGGAAACCGAACCGGGCTTCAAGGGGGACACGGCGCAGGGCGCGACCAAACCCGCGCGGCTGGAGACGGGCTCCTCCGTGCAAGTGCCGCTGTTCGTCAACGAGGGCGACGTCATCCGCATCGACACGCGCGACCGGCGGTACATCGGGCGCGTTCAGTAACGCGTCTTTGCTGCGCGTCCTTTTCTGCCCGCCCTCGCGCCGTCGCCCGACGGAGTGCGGGGGAGACGCTCGTCGGGTCGCATCCTGCGACCCTCCTGCTCGCTGGCTCGTCGCTCCCGCCATCCATGGCTCCGCTCCTCGTCCAGACGCTCCCCCGCACTCCGTCGGACGCCGTCACGAGGGCGTTCGTGCAAACACCCTCGATCGCCGTTCTTCGTGCGACCGATAGCCTATGGAAGACGGCGGCGGGCGGCGCGCGGTTGCGCCGGCTCGACCTCTTTGATTTCGACGACCTCGAAGACGCGCAGCGCATAGCGCGCGTCGAAACGCCGGCCGCTGCAGCGGCCGCACGAGACGTTCGCAGCAGGACGGCGCTTGCGCAGCACCTCCATCGTGCAGCGGTCGCAGCGCAGGATGAACCGGCGCGTGCTTTCGGCGCGCGGGGTGGCGCTGCCCATGTCGTGGTAGATCGACGCCATCCCGAGTTCGCGCATCTTGCGCTTGAACGCCGGAGTGTGGCCCGGGTTCTCGCCGCGCGAGAACAGCCACGCGTGGATCATCTCGTGCAGCAGCGTCTCGCGCAGCGCCTCGGGACGCGACGCGAAGTGCTTCGGCGAGAGTTCGATCAGCGGCGGCTTGTAGGTGATGCGCCCGGCGACGTTCGCGAAGCGGGCGTTGTAGGCGATGCGGTGCGTCGGAATCTCGCCGCCGAAGCATTCGTTGTTGAGTTGCGCGAACATCAGTTGCAGCAGCGCCGTGTCGGGCAGCACCTCGCGCTCTTCGTTCGCACCGAGGGAGAGACCCTGCCCGCCTCCGAAACCACGCGCCGTGGAATCCGAAGCGGCACGCGGGCTGCCGCCGCGCGTCTACGTCCCGCTCGTGTTGCTCTTCGGCGCAGCAGTCATCGCGGTCATCGGCTACTTCGTTCGCGTCTCATTTACGGTGCAAGGCTCCGCGCTCGGCAGCGGCACCGTGGCGCAGGGCGGCATCAAGCCGGTCGCGTCGCGCGCCCCCGACGAGGCGGCGATGCCGCAGAGCGGCGGCGCGCCCGACTCGGGCGGAGCGCTGCCCGGGGAGAGCGTCGGCGGGGGCGGCGCGGCGGAAGGCGGCCCTCCGGCGGAGGTCGTGCGGCTGCTGGCCGACTTGAACGCCAAGCTGAAGCGAAATCCGAACGATCTGAACGCGCTCGTCGGCCTCGCGGGCCTCTATGCGGAGGCGAACATGTTTGCGAAGGCGACGCCCTACTACGCGCGCGCCGTCGCGATCGATCCCCGCAGCGCGCAGACGCGCACCGCGTACGCCGTTTCGCTGCACGAGACGGGTCGCGATGCGGCTGCCCTGCAGCAACTCGACGCCGTGCTCGCGCGCCATCGCGACTACTCGCCGGCGCTGTATGCGCAGGGGATCGCCGCGCAAGCGCTCGGCCGCCGGACCGTCGCCGTCGCGGCCTACCGCCGCTTCCTGACCGTCGCACCCGACGATCCGCAGGCCGGCGACGCACGGTCGGCGCTCCGCGCGCTGGGGGCGACGTGAACGTCTACATTTCAGCGGACATGGAAGGGACGGCCGGCGTCGCGTCCTGGACGCAGTGCGACCCTTCGAACACGACCGAGTATCCGTACTACCGGAGGCTGATGTCGCGCGAGGTGCGCGCGGCGATCGACGGCGCGCGCGAGGCGGGCGCGAAGGGCGTCCTCGTCAACGATTCGCACTCCGCGATGCGCAACGTCATGTGGGACGAACTGCCCGAGCGACGTGCGCATGATCTACGGTAACCGCAAGCCGTTCTCGATGGCGCAGGGCGCGGACGGCATCGTTCGGGGCCGCGTTCTTCACCGGCTATCACGCCGGGATCGGCGAGCCCGGCGTGCTCGATCACACGTACACCGACACGACCCTCTATCTCGTGCGCGTCAACGGCGTACGCTGCGACGAGGCGTTGCTCAACGCCGCGTTGCTCGGACGCGAGGGCGTGCCGGTCGCTCTCGTCAGCGGCGACCGGGTCGCCGTCGAGGGCGTGCGCCGGCACCTCCCGTGGGTAACCGGCGTCGTCACGAAAGAACCACTCGGCCGCTATGCGGCGGAGATGCTCTCGCCGGACGTGGTTCGCGACCGCATCCGCGCGGCCGGCGCGCACGGCGATCGAGCGCATCGGCGAAGCGCGTCCGTTCGTCTTCGACCCGCCGATCGCGCTCGAGATCGAATTCGCTGGGACGGCGAATGCGGAGTTCGTCGAACTGATGCCCGGCTTCGAGCGCACTGGCGGACGCAGCGTGCGCTTCGTTCACGACGACTATCGCGTCGTCTTCCGCGCCTTCGTCGCGGCGTTCCGGCTGGGCGCGGCCGCGAACGTCAATCCGCCGTAGACGACTCCGAGGGCGCCGGCAGGCGCTCGCGTCGCGAGTAGACGCGCAGTTCCGAGATATCGCGCGGGAAGATCAGGTCGAGCGTCCAGTCGATCGCGACGCGCACGCGGCGGTCGATCCCGGGCAGCCGCACGAGGTAGTACGTCCGCCAGAGGAACCACGCCAGAAACCCGGTCAGGACGATGCCCCCGCGCAGGCCGATCACGCCGCGGCGGCCGCCCAACGACGCCATCATGCCGATCGTTTTGAAGCGGAAGGGCTTCGTCGGCTCGTTTCGCACGGCGGCTACGATGTTGTCCGCCAGCGCCGGTCCCTCGCGGATCGCGTGTTGCGCCGTGGCAGGGTACCGGCCGCCGTCGGGCGCGGGGATCACCGCACAGTCGCCGATCGCCCAGAGCCCCGCGTGGTTCGGCACCGACATGTCGGCCTCTACGACGAGTCGCGCCGCGCCGCGTCTCGAGCGGGAGCTGCGCGAGCAGCGGCGGCGGCCGCACGCCCGCACTCCAGACCACCGTCTCTGATGCGAACACGCGGCCGCTCTTGAGATGTAGGCCGGCGTCGTCAACAGCCACGACCGGATCGTTCAAGACGACGTCGATCCCGCGCCGCTCGAGCAGGCGCGCGCTGTACGCACCCATCGCCGGATCGAGATCCGGCAGCAGGGCTTGACCGCCTTCGATCAGAGCGATGGCGACCTCGGCGGGCGCGATCGTCGGATAGAAGCGCAGTGCGCTGCGGAAGAAGTCGGTCATTTCGCCCGCGGCCTCGACGCCGGTGAACCCGCCGCCGACGAAGACGAACCGTAACAGACGAGCGCGCAGCGCCGGATCGCTCGTGACGGCGGCGATCTCGAGCATCGCGATCACGTGATTGCGTAGCCGCTCCGCGTCTTCGAGCGTCTTCAGCGGCAGGGCGCGTTCGGCAACGCCGGGGATGTCGAACGTGGACGTGACCGATCCGAGCGCAAAAGCCAGTTGATCGTAGGCGATCACCTGATGCGTGCCGACCAACGTATGCTCGACTTCGACCACGCGCCGGGCGAGGTCGACGCCGGTCACGCGCGCGAGCACGAACTTCGCGCGGCGCAGCTGCGCGCGGACCGGCGTGACGATATGCCGCGCCTCGAGTCCGCTCGACGACACCTCGGGCAACATCGGCGTGAACAGCGAGAAGTTCTCGCGGCTGACCAGCGTGATCGTCGCTTCGTCCGGCCGGAGCGCGCGTTCGAGGCACCGCGCCGTGGCGATCCCCGCGAATCCCGCGCCCAGGATGACGATGCGCTGCGACACCGGGCGCCTACGCTCCGCGCGCGCCGTCGACCGCGCACGCATTGGGGAGGGGCCGGCCGGCGCGTCGAATCACGCCATCGTGCTCGAACCACTGCCGACCGAGACGATCGACGAGCGCGAGCCGGCCGCTCACGACGCGACCTCCGTCGAAGGCACGTATCTGCCGCCGGACGACGGACGCGCGGCGCGATGGAAGCGTGGCGGGGCGATCGCCGCGACGCTCGGCCTGCTGTTCGCGAAGGGCAAAGGGCTGCTCATCGTCCTGCTCAACCTCAAGTGGTTCCTGATCGGTGCCAAGCTCCTGGGATCGTCGCTCAGCTTCCTGGTCTCGGTGTGGTTTTACGCGCTCTTCTTCGGCTGGCCGTTCGCGCTCGTCTTCACGCTGCTGATCCTCGTCCACGAATGCGGTCACGCGATTTGCATGCGCGCGCTCGGCGTGCCGGCGTCGCTGCCCTATTTCGTCCCGGGCTTCGGCGCGCTCATCGCGATGAAAGGGCCGCGCCGGCATCGGTGCTCGAGGAGGCGTACATCGCCCTCGCGGGGCCCTTCGTCGGCGCCCTGGGCGCGCTCGCGTGCTACGCGTACGCGGCCGCAACCGGCAGCGCGTTCTGGTACGCGCTCGCATACACCGGGTTCTTGCTCAACTTGTTCAACCTGCTTCCGGTGCCGCCGCTCGACGGCGGCCGCGCAGCGGGCGCGATCTCGCCGCGCGTCTGGGTCGCCGGACTCGCGGCGCTCGTCGTCTCGGCGTTCGTGATGCGGTGGTTCAATCCGCTCCTGTTCGTCCTCGTGCTGATCGCGATACCGCAGATCATCGACGCCTTTCGCGGCAGGTTGAACGAGCGCTACTTCGCGATCCCGCTCGGGCAGCGCCTGACGATCGCCGTCCTCTACTTCGGTCTCGCTGCGCTGCTGCTCGCGGGGATGCTTTCGGCGCACGTCTCCATCCCCGGCCACCCCGCCACCTCCTGATGACGCCGCGCCGCGGCGCGCTGGCGGCGTCCGCGTTGCTCGTCGCGGTCGCGCTCTTGTTCCTTCGTCCGCTCGCGACGCCCGGCCCGGCGCTGCGTGACTTCGAAGCATATTATGCCGCGGGTGTGACCTGGCACGCCGGCGGCGATCCCTACGCGCCGGAGATCTGGAACGTCGAGCGCGAGGTGCCCGGTGTCGTCGCGACGCGCGACGAGTTGTTGCCGTTCGTCGGTCCGCCGTTCACGCTGCCGTTCTGGGCGCTGCTCGCCGCCCTCGGATTCGCGCGCGCTTCGGTCGTTTGGACGATCGTGTTGGTCGCAGCCGCGCTGACGCTCGTGCTGGTGGCGTCACGCATCGCCGGCGCGCGCGATCCGGTCAGCATCGCCGCGGCGTGCCTCTTCGCCGCCGCGTTCGGCCCGCTGACGAGCGCCGTCGCGCTGGGCCAAGTCGCGCTCGTCGCTTCCGCCGGCGTCGTCTTGACCGCGATCGCGCTGGAGGCCCGGCGCTTGCCGGCGGCGATCGGCGCGGCGTTGCTCGCGGCGACGCAGCCGAATATTGCCATCGCCCTGACCGAACGCCTTTCCGACCGGCTCACGTGGTTGTCGTTGGGGCTGGCCGCCGGGCTCGCGTTCGCCGGGTCCATCGCGGCGATCGGCTTCCTTCCGTTCGGGCGTTACATGCAACTGTTGGAGGCGCACGCCGTTGCGGAGAGCAGCCTCGCGATCCAGCTGACGATCTCCGGCGTCGCGTTCGGGCTGGGCGCACGTCCGTGGGCCGCGCGGATCATCGGCGACGTCGTCGCGGTCGCCGTCGTCGTCGCGACCGTGCTCGTGCTCCGCGACCGCTCGTATAGCGCGACCGACCGCGTCGCGATCGCCTGCGCCACGCTTCCGCTGGTGGTGCCGTTCGCGCACGAACACGACCTCACGATCGTGTTGTTTCCGGCGATCCTCGTTCTGCGACGCGCCCGTCGCGGGCTGTGGCCGATCGCGGCCGCGGCGATGCGTCGCCGTCGCGGTCGACTGGTTGGGCCTCGCGCAACGCCCGACCGGGGTCGTGCAGAGCGCGGCACTCGCGGTGGCCGCGGCGCTCGCCGCGACCGCGCTGCCGCGCGGGCGACGCGGGCTCGAAGTCGCCGCGCCGTTCGCCGTCGCGCTGGCGGTGCTCGTCGCCGGCTTCGGCGCGGCGCGGCATCCCGTGCCGGTCTGGCCCGACGCGCTCGGAAAGACCTTTCGGGTCGGGGCACAACGCGACGCCCCCACCGTGTGGCACGCGGAACAGGTCGCCGCCGGGCTCGCCGCGCCCAACCTCACCGCTGCGCTCCTGCGTCTCCGCCTCGATCGCCGGCTGCGCCGGCCTCTGGATCGTCGCGATGATCGCGCTACGCCGATCCGACGACCCGTCGCCGGAACCGGCGCAGCGCGGACGCGCGCGGTCGGGCTAGTGACAGTACACTAAACGTCGACGTTCATGAACTCGTCGAACGGCGACAGTTGGTTGGGGTGGAAGCCGGTGAGGTCGCTGTTATACGCGAAGATATCGTCGTTGATCGTGAGGACGATCGTCGGCACGTCGCGCTGCAACTGCATCTGGATGAAGTTCGCATAAGGCTGCCGCGCGGGGAAGGAATAGAGCGTCTTGAAGGTCTCCATCGCCGTGTCGACCTTGGCGTTGCAGTAATGCACGATGTTCTGACCGGCCGGCGGAAACTGATTGCACTCGTACAGGTTCGAAAGGTCGGCCTGCGGGTCGCCGCTCCATTGGAACGTCGCGACGTCGAACTTACCGGCGTAGAGGATGCCGCCGGCCGAGTACGGCGCGAACAGGACCGCCGATAGGTACCGCTTGACTTCGATTTGCACGCCGATCTGCTGCCACCACCCGCGGACGAGTTCGATCATCTCGTCGGTATCGGGCGTTCCGGTCGAACGTCGCGAAGACGAGCGCCAGCCGCACGCCCTTCTTCTGCCGCACTCCGCCCGGGCCGCGCGCCCAGCCCGCTCGATCGAGCAGCGCATTGGCCGCCGCGATGTTGAACGGCGTCGTCGGCACGTTCGGGTCGAACGCCGGATTGGTCGGCGCGACCATGTTGTCCTGAACGATGCCGAGCCCGTGCCGTATCTTGAGCTTGATCGTCTCGCGATCGGTCGCCATCCGTAGTGCGGCCCGCACCACCGGGTCCTGCAGAACCGGCCGAGACGTATTCAGATCGAGGTGGCCGAAGTAGTACCCGGGCTGCTTGAGCACGCGCACGCCCGCGATGGCGGTCACGCGGCCATAGTAGTTGGCCGAAACGGGCGCCCATAGGTCGATCTCATGGCTCTGCAACTCCGAGAGCACCGTGTTGCGGTCGGGAATGATCTTGAAGATGATTCGCTCGAGCTTCGGCCGGCCGCGGAAATACGTCGGGTTCGCGACCATCTCGACGTAGTCGGAACGTTTCCATTCCTTGTACTTGAAGGGGCCGATCCCGATCGGCAGCGAGTTGTACGGGACGTTGTTGATGTTCGGATACGACGCGAGCAGGTGCTTGGGCAGGATGCACGGGTTGGCGCCGGCGCTGGAGAAGTACTGATACGAGAATCCGCCGTACGGCTTCTTCAGGTGATAGACGACGGTGTACTTGTCCGGCTCGTCGATCTTGGCGATCTGATCCCAGCCGCTGCGCGAGATCTCGTTGTTCGCTGGATTGAGCACGACTCCGGTCGAGAACACGACGTCGTCGGCGGTGAAAGGCTTGCCGTCGGACCAGACCGCGTCTTTGCGCAGATGGTAGGTAATCGTCCGTCCGTCGCGGCTGACCCCACCGTTCTCCTTGCTCGGGACGACCAGTGCGAGCTCGGGCGTCGGCTCGTTGTGGGGCCCGGTCTTGGTAAGCCAGGCCATCGTCAAGGTGGCGAGATACGACACGACGGTCTGCGTGACGAGGTGTGGGTTGAGGCCGGCGATGTCCTCGGCCGTCGCGTACCGCAACACGTGCGGTATGGTGTAGGAGTGCGCTGCCGCGGCGCCGCTCGCTCCCTGGGTCTCGACCTTCGTGCAGCCGGCGACCGCGACCGCCGCGAGGAGTAGGGCCAAGCGTCTCATCGTCGTCTCCTGATCAGCTATTGGTGCATCCGCTCGGCACCAGGGCGAGCGCGACGACCGCCGCCGCACCGGCCGGCACGCGGGCAGACGGCCCACGCGACGGACCGTCCGGGGGCGACGACCAACGCGGCATCGCGCTACCTTGGCGGCGCGGCGCGTTCGGTCCCGTCCCGCGGGGAACTACTCGCCGATCTCGCCGGTCGAGTAGAGAAACTGCTGCTCGGCCAACCGCAGGTTATAGATCGTGGTGACGCGGTCGGTGACGGCCTGCGTCAGGCCGACCTGCGCGTTGAGGAGCAAGGGCAAGGTCGTGACGCCCGCTTTGTACTGCGCCTGCGTGGACTGCAGGACCTCGATCGCGTTGGCCAGTTCCGCTGCCGCCTGGTCGAGGGCGCTCTTTGAGCTGACGAGGTTCGTAAGCGCCTGCTTGACGTTCAGCTGGATGCCGAGTTTCGTATTCTGCAACCCCGCGACGGCCTTGTCGACCGTCGCCTGGGCCTGCGCCGTGTTGGCGGCGGTGATGCCCTGATCGTAGAGCGGAATCGACAACGTCAACCCGATCTGCGAGGCGTTGCGATAGGCTCCGCCCTGCTCGTTGCTCGAGTTCGTGCCGGCCGACGCCGCGCCGGAGAGGACCGGGAAGAGCCCGAGTTTCGCAGCACGGAGCGACTCCTGAGCGGAGACGACGCTCTGCACCGCTGAGTCGTAATCGGGGCGAAGCGCGAGCGAGCGCGCGAACGCCTGCGGATAGGTCGGCACCGGGATCGTCGTGATCTTCGCGTCGGCGGCGACCGGCGTGTCGTCGACGGGTTGCACGAACGAACCCGCGTCGAGCCCCATCGAGTTCGCGAACGCCGCCTGAGCGGCGAGTTCGGCACCCTGGGCTCGCACGACCGCGAGGCGCGCCTGCGCGACGGGGAGCTGGGCGGTGATGACGTCGACGTGCGCCGCCGTTCCGGCGCGGAACTGCGCGGCGACGAGATCCTCTTGGGTCTGCGCCGTCCGCACCAATTCAACGTCGACGGCCGTCGTGCGTTGCGCCTCGAGATAGGTATAGTACGCCGACGCGACGTTGAACGCGACCGTCTGCAGATCGCGCCGGTACGTATCGGCGAACGCCGTCTCGCTGCGCTGCGCCGAGCGGATCTCGGACGCGACCTTTCCGCCGTCGTAGATCAGCTGGTTCAGGTTCGCGCCGACCGTGTTCAAGGTCTGGTACAGGCCACGGTTGACCGACGGGCCGCCGCCCGTGTTGATCACCGCGGTCCCCGCCTGGTTGTAACTGCGCGTCGTGCTGGCCGATGCGTCGAGCGCCGGCAGCAGACCGGCCCGTTGCAGGCGCACGCCCGCGGCGGCGATGCCGACGTCCGCGCGCGCCGACGCCAACTGCGGCGAGCGGGCGTAGCCGATGTCGATCGCATCCTTGACGTCGACGTGGGTGGGGACGCCTGGAGCCGGGGTCCCCGCGCCGACGCCCGGCTCGGGCGACCCGTAGGCCGGATACGTGAGGCTCGTCGGCTGGCTCGCGGGCGGTAGCGAGTACAGCGCCGACGGCGTCGCTATCGGAACCGCGGCGTTGCCGCCGGGCTGAGCCGAGACGCGCGAGAGCGAGAGGAACGATGCGAGCGCGAGCGCGAGGACGAGCGCGCCGACCAACGTGCGTTGTGGGCGATTCATGCGGCCTTTACTTTGACGGCGATGCGGATGATGCCGGGTGCGGGGCTGCGGGCGGCTGTCCGCCGATCGCGACGACGCTCCCGTCTTGCAGGGCGTCGGGTCTGGTGGTGATGACCGTCGTGCCGGCCGCGATACCGCCCCCGCTGATCTGCGTCTGGGTGTCGGTTTGGAGTCCGACCCGCACCGGAATCTGTTTGGCCTTCCCGTCTTGGACGGTGAAGATGCTCGATCCGGCGTCGGTCGTGAACACCGCGGTGCGCGGCACGACCAACGCGTCCTTTTGGAAGTCCTTGCGCACGCGGACGCTGACGAGCATGCCGCCGCGCAGCGCATCGCCCGCATTGGCCTGGCGCAGACGCGCGCGGTAGGAGAGCGTGCCGGTCGTCGGCGTGGCGTTCACGTCGAACACCGAACCGCTGAACGTGCGCCCCGGCAGGCTCGGCGTCGTGAACGTCACGGCGGTGCCGCGCCGCACGTACCCGAGCGAGTCGTCCGGCACGTTCGCGTTCACCCACACCCAGTCGATCTGGGAGATTCGTAGGATCGGCTGATTCGGGCTGGCGAAGGCACCGGGATCGAGCAGACGCTGCGTGATGACGCCGTCGTACGGCGCCGTCAGGGTGGTCTGCGCGATCTGGGTCTGCAACAGCTTGACGTTGGCCTCGGCCGACTCGAGTTGAGCCTGCTTCAGTTTGACGTCCTCTTCTTGAATGCCGGTCTGTCCGGTGTTGCGCTTTGCTGCGTCGAGCGACGCTTGTGCGGCCTGGATCCCGGCGCGGGCCGAGTTCAACTGCTGCTGCGTCGTCACGTACTGCGTGCGCGCGCTGTCGAGGCTCTGCGACGCGAGATAGCCTTGCTTTTCGAGTTGTTGGTCGCTGACGTATGCCGTCCGCGCCGTGTTGTAGGCCGACTGCGCGGCGATCAGGGTGTTCTGCGCCTGCGCGAGCGTCTGCTGCGCGCTGACGACGGCGGAGCTGACGGTCTGGGCGGTGATCGGCGTCGTCAGCGAAGAGCTGCGCAGTTGCGCCTGCGATTGGGAAACGGCGGCAACGTTGGCGGCGAGTTGCGCGCGGAAGGTCGAGTCGTCGAGTTTCGCGAGCACCTGACCGGCCGTCACCCGCTGGCCTTCATTGACATAGACCGCGGTCACGGAGCCGGACTGGGGAAGGCTGAGGATCGACTCTTGCAGGGGAGCGACCTGACCGTCGAGGGTCAGATAGGTGGCGATGTCCTGGGTGACGACCTTACCGACGTCGACCGCGAGCGGCGGCGTCGTGACGTGCTGCCCTCCGCCCTTCGAACAGGCGGACGTCCCTACTACGGCGACCGCGGCGACGAGCGCAGTCAGGCGAACGGTCATGAATCTCCTCGAGTCGGTGAGCGAAGCATACTGCAGCCTTGTACGTTCGCTCGCCTCACTTTGATTCACGGCGGGGAGGCCCTCCGTTGCCGGAGTATCCTCCCGCACATGGCGGCCAAACTCGACATCGGACGGTCGTACCAGAGCCAAACGCGCGTCGAAGAGTGGATGACGGCCGAGAAGGCCGGCAACAAGGGGATAGACGTGCTGTCTACCCCCATGCTCCTCCAGCTCATCGAGGAGGCGGCCATGCACTGCCTCGCCCCGATGCTGGGGGCCAACGAGGTGTCGCTGGGGTCGCACATCGAGCTGGCACACCTGGCCCCGACACCCGTCGGGTTCATCGTCCGCGTCGAGGTCGAGACGATCGGCGTCGATGGGCGCCGAGTCAACTTTGCGGTCGCCGCCTTCGATGAGCGAGAGAAGGTAGCAGAGGGGACCCACGAGCGCTACGTGATCGACCGGGCCCGTTTCCTTGCCAACCTGGAGGACAAGCAGAGCTGAAACCCGGCAATCGTGGGCCCGCTTGCTTAGCCGCCGTGGGAACGAGGGCCCTCTTGCGGCCAATTCTGAGAAAACCAAGCCCCCGCAGGAAGAATTTCACGCTCAGAACCCCCGCCGAGCAAGGTCCCGGCGGCCAAAAGGGAAACTCTGAGGTGCTCTCCTTCGTTGTAGAGCAAGGGGTGCTTGAAAACGTCATACCCCAGCGGCTGGTTAAATTGGTGGAGGGAAGGGTAGTAGCGCCACAAGGCGGTCCGTTCAACCTTGTCAGGGGACGAGGATCTCGGGCGCTAACCCGTGTCCGCCACCGCGGACAGCAGCCGCACGCTAATTCTGGAGGGAAAACTTGAAACGACTCAGCACCGGCGTGCTCGCGGCGATTATCGCTGCAGGCTTCGGGCTGACCGCAGTCTCAGCATCGACGACGCAGAGCGGATCGCAAGGTAACACTGGACCCTACTCGATCGCAAAGACGTCTTCCGCCAAGACCGTGGCTCAGGCCAACACGCCACCGGCCGATTTCGGCTCTCCGCCCTCCGGCGAAGTGCCGATCCTGTTCAACGATCACCACGTCTACAGCAAGCCCGATCGCCTGAAGCAGGGCCGCGTTCTCGCGGCGCTGATCAAGGGCGGCACGATTCTCGTTCCCCTCCGCTCGATGTTCGAGCAGATGGGCGCGACCGTGTCGTACGATCCGGGCAGCAAGACGGTCGATGTCTCTAAGCCCGGTTCCGACGTCAAGGTGACGGTCGGCAAGCCGGAAGTCATCATCAACGGCGAGAGCCGTCCGCTCGATGTTCCTCCCGAGATCTACCAAGGGGTCATCGTTGTCCCCGTCCGCGTGATCTCCGAGGGCATGGGCGCATACGTTCAGTGGGTCCCGGATCAGCGTGTCGTCGTCGTGCGCTACATCGTGCCGACGCCGCCGACGCCGCCGCCGACCCCAGCACCGACCCTGCCGCCGACCCCGCCGCCGACCCCGACCCCGAGCCCGACGCCTTCTCCGAAGCCGCAAGTCTACGAGAAGTTCGTCGTCGGTGATTATCTCTTCGGGACGAAGGTCTACAACGAGTTCAGCCCGGGCAACACCGGTTCGCAGCACGGAAGCTCATCGTTCGCCTCGCGCGCAGCGATCGAGTTCCCGCTCTTCAACCTGCCCTGGATGCTCGAAGGCGACTATCAGCAGTGGCAGTACCCGCACGATCAAAACGCCTCCACGCCGGCCGGCCCCCTTGTTCCGGGTTGCGTCACGCGTGCAGGCGATGAAGGCTGCGTCACGGTTCTCGGACCGTTGCCGGGCTCGACCTTCGTGCCCGCGTTCACGGCTCGCGAATACGACTTCGATGCTCGTCTCGGGCTGAAGGTCGCGGATCCTCGTATCTACATCGGGATCGGCTACGACTGGCGGACGAGTAACTTTCAGTCATATCCCAAGGAAACTGGCTTCGGCTTCGGCGCTGAGAAGCTGCCGGATCTGGATCAGCCGTTCTCGGTCTACGGTAGCATCTATTACTTCCCGCAGATCGCTGGGAACTACACGGTCCCGGCGTTCGACCCGTTCGGTAATCCGTCCGCACAGGCTGGACAGACGTTCAACGTCCAGTACAACCTCCTCAAGTACTTCATCGGTGGTACGTACAACATCGGACAGAGCCCGGTCTACATCGACCTCGGCTTCGTGGGCGATCGCGGCAGCTGCAAGACCAACTGCCCCGTCTCGTTCACGCACGCCGCCGGCATGCTCGGCCTGGGTCTCCACTTCTGATCGACTGAGCACCGTACCGAACGGCGCTTAACAAAACCCAGGGACCTCTCGACTCGCTCGAGGGGTCCCTTCGTTTTGTGCCACTTGTGCCTTGTCGTTTTCTGCTACCGGCGGCGGGGGGGGGGGCGGGCGCCGTCGTTTGTTGCCGCGCCGTTGTCTGCTACCGGCGGTGCAGGCGGCGCCGTCGTTGTCTGCTACCGGCGGTGGGGACGGGCGGCATTGCGCTTCGGAGACGCGACCGGTCCGCATCCGTGCGGCCCGGCCGCTCGGTGCGCGCGGCGCTCCCGCCGTCCATGGCTCCGCACCGCGCGCAACGCTCCTCAGCGCAACGCCGCCCGCCCCCACCGCCTCGATGGTCGTGATGACGAGATGTGACTGCCCGCACACCGAGGCCCGAGATGTGCGTGGCGACACGATTGCGTAGCGTCGCGACGCCCCGCGGAACTCAGATGACAGCCGCGAGCACGTGTATCCCTGGACTCGAGGCCCGAGGTGGGCGCCGCGACGCGGGTCGCGGGGAGCGTCGCGACGAGCCGCGCAGCAGATCACGGCGCGGTGAGCAGGTGTATCCCAGGACTCATAGGCCCGAGGTGGGCGCCGCGACACGGGCGCGGGGGAGCGTCGCGACGAGCCGCGGAGCCACGGAGGGCGGGAGCGGCGAGCGCGCGAGCAGGAGGCCCGCATGGATGCGGGCCGACGAGCGTCTCCCCCGCGCCCGTGTCGCGGCGACCGCCTCGGGCCGGCATTCCGGCGACCCGCCGGGCGCGACGAACCGCCGCGCCAGAATGGCGCGCGACGGTTCGCGAGAGGCCTACGTCTCGGGCGTCAGTGCGCGGAGGTCGGCATCGGGCCCGCCGGGATCAGCGGTCCCAGACTCGGCTCGGACGAGCTCGGTTCGACCGACGGGGTGGCGGCCGGAACCGCACCGGTGTCGCTCGGGTTCGGAGCCGGCGACGCGCTCGCGCCGGGGAGGGCGGCTTCGTGGATCGTCGTCTTCGCGTTGCGCGCGTACCAGGTCGCCGAGTACTGCGTCTCCAGCCAGACGGTGCAGGCCTTGGCCTTCACCTGAGCGTCGGTCAACTGGATGCGCGCGTAGAGCTGATCCAGCAGATAGACGTAGCGCGGGATCTGGCTGTCGGACGGGTACTTCTGGGCCCAGTCGCGCAGCGACGCTTCGGCGAGCACCGCCTTCGCCATGATCCTCTTCGCGAGGTTGTGGTCGAAATCGTAGGTCGGCGCGTACAGGATGCCAAGGTCGTGGATCTGGTTGCGGATACCGAGAACGCTCATCTTGAGCGGACCAAAATATTCGTCGGCCGGTGCTAGTTTGAGCTTTGGAGCCTCGGTGCGGCGGGCAGACGGGGCGTCTGACGGCGCCGCAGTGGGGCTTGTGGCATGCACTTCTGGCTTCGCCGCCGGCGCGCCGGCAGCGATCGCAGAGGAAGCACCGGCAAGGACAAAAAGAAACCCAAGGACTCGCCTCACGGTGTTGTTCCTTTTCGCGATGCAGGTCGTTGGGGTTGACGAATTCGTCGCCCGAAGCAAAACACCCGTCGTTTCCTCCCCAAGCAGTCTTCCTTTCTATCGGGCCGGAGACGGTGCAGATTGAGCGACGCAGCACACACCAAAAGCGAAACGCGCGCCCGGTGGGCGCGCGTTTCGCATAAGGAGCCGAAAGTCGTCAGACGGAGCGGGCTACCACGTCACGCCCCGCCGACGAACGCCCGGACGATGACAGCCAGTCCAAAACCCAGGCTTATCAACGTCAGCACAACCAGGCTGCGACGCGACAGCGGTTCAACGTCGCCTTCCGACCCGACCCGATTTCCCTTTATCATCAACGGAATGTCCCCCTCGATGCTTCACTCATCCACTACTACTACCGATACTACGGAGCCGGGGCTCGGGCGGATCACGTCGCGATCCGACCGATGGTGATCGCCGCGCTGGCCGCGCAACTCGCCGCGCCGCCGCCCTTCCCGCTGATCGTCGCACAGGCGGCCGAACGCGCGTTCGTCGCGCCGGGCGTTGGGCTCACCCGCTACGATGTGATGACCAACCGCGGCCCGCTCGTCATCCGCGTCGTGACCATAGACCCGCAAGCCCCGGGGGTCCGGGTCGGCACGGTGATCGCGCACGACCGGCTGGTCTCGGCAGGCGAGACCGTCTCGTCGATGGCGCGCCGCACGAGCGCGGTCGCGGGCATCAACGCGGACTACTTCGACATCGGACAGACGAACCAACCGCTGGGGATCGTCGTCCGCGACGGGGTGCTCGTCCGCTCGCCGAGTAGGCGAGCGACGATGAGCGTCGGCCGCGACGAGAGCGCCCGATTTGGGACCTACCGCTTCGCCGGGACCGCGACGAGCGACGCCGGCACGTGGCCCCTCGGTGGCGTCGACGAGTTGCCGGCCCAGGGCGCCGGCGCGGTACTCGTCCTGCCCGCGTTCGGACCCGTCCCGGCGAGGCCCGGCGGGGCTTTCGCCACCCTCGAACCGCTGTCGCCGCCCGGGCCGAGCTGGTCGGGGACGTACCGCGTGGACGCACTCGATCGGAGCGGGGCGGCTCGCCCGGCGGCCTTCGGCCTCGCCTTCGCGCCGGGCGCCGTCGCGAGCGGAGCTCTGCCGGACGCGGGCGCGACGGTGTCGATCGCGACGACGCTCGATCCGCCGCTGACCGGGGTCGGATCGGCGCTCGGCGGCGGCCCGCTGCTCGTCCGCGACGGTCAGCCCTTCACCGACCCCGATCCGCCGTCGCCCGCCGAGGCGCTGCAGCACGACCCGCAGTCCGGCGCATTCACGCTGAGCGACGGAACGTTCGCCTTCGCCGAAGTCGACGGCCGGGTCGCCGACCTTTCGATCGGTTTGACCCGTCCCGAGTTTGCGGCGCTGATGATAGGCCTCGGCGCGACCGACGCGATCGGGTTCGACTCGGGCGGGTCGGCGACGCTCGTCGCGCGGAGTCCCGGCGACGCCGAGCCGACCGTGCAGAACGCCCCTTCGGACGGGGTCGAACGGCCGGTCGCCGACGGATTCTTCGTCTACAGCGACGCGCAACGGGGGCCGCCGGCGCGGCTCGCGGTCCGGCCGGCGACGGTCCGGCTCGTCCTCGGCGCCGCGGTCGCGCCGTACGCGGTCGTCACCGACGTGGCGGGGCATCCGCTGCAGAGCCCGGCGCAGGCGCTCGCGGCGGCGCCGCGTCTGACGGTCGTCCCCGCCTCGCTCGCCCGCGTGACCGCGGACGGGCGCGTCGTCGGGCTCGCGCCCGGAAGCGGGTCGATCACCGTGCGGGCCGGTGGCCTCGAGCAGAGCGTCGACCTGCACGTCTTGACCTCGGTGGCGCGCCTACGGCTCGAACCGGCGCGCGCCAACCCGGACCCCGGTGGGACGGTGCGCTTCCGGGCGCACGGGTTCGACGCGGCCGGTTCGCCGGTCGAACTGGGCGATACGGTTCAGTGGAGCGCCGAGAACGCGAGCGTCGACGCCGGAACGGTGCGCGTCGGCGAGACCGACGCCACGATCGTCGCCCGCGGCGGCGGCCGCCGAGTCGAGGAGACCGTCCCCGTCGGGCGCCGCAGCGCGCCGGTCGCGATCTTCGCCGTACCCGTCGCCTGGCGTTACTCGACGTATCCGCCGGGCGGCGGCGGGTCGGTCGGCCTCGGCACGGAGGACGGCGCCGGGCGCTTGGACCTCGCTTACGACTTCGGCGGGGGAAATCGCGCGTCGTACGCCGGGACCCAGGTCGACCTGGGCGGTGAGCCACTCGGCTTCTCGGTCGCCATCCGTGGCGACGCGAGCGGGGCAGGCGTGCGCGCCGCCTTCTTGAACTCGCGGGGCGAACGCGTGTTGGTGACGGTCGCCAAGCGCATCGGCTGGACCGGCTGGCAACGCCTGGCGGTCAGCCTGCCGCCTAGCGCCGTGCCACCCCTCCGGCTCGCTTCGTTGTACCTGGTCTCTTCGCTCGGTGGACCGCCTGCGCGCGGAGCGGGCACCGTGGCCTTTCGAGACTTTCGCGTCACGTTCGCCGGAAGCACAATTCCCATGCCGCCGTTCACCACACCACGCTGAAGAATCGAGCACTGCGTTGACCTATGAATCGTTGGCCCAGCGTGCACTCGACACCGCGACGACGCGCGGCGCCGGCTACGCCGACGTCCGCTTCGAACGCGCGAAGTCGGAGCGCATCGAGGTGCGCAACGGCGAGATCGCCGAGCTCGCGGACGATCTGACGACCGGTTATGGGATACGCGCGTTCGTCGACGGCGCCTGGGGGTTTGCTGCCAGCCGCGATCTCGGCGCCGCCGCGCTCGATTCGACGGCGGCGCGCGCGGTCGAGATCGCCAAGGCCGGTGCGGCCGTCGCCGAGCGGCGCTTCGCCGAAGCACCCGCCGAGACGTACGTCGACCGCTTCGCGACGCCGGTCGCGCGCGATCCCGACGACGTCCCGCTCGGTGAACGCGTCGCGCTGCTATTGGACGTTGAACGCGCGCTGCACGTCGATCCGCGCATCGCGGCCGCGCGTGCGTGGCTCGACGTCTGGCGTACCGAGAAGGAGTTCTTCAGCACGACGGGTTCCGCGATCGCGCAATCGCTGCTGCAGACGGGCTGCGGCGAGTGGGCGCTTGCCGTCGATGCAAACGACGCGCAGGAGCGCACGTTCCCGGGCGACGTCGGGCTCTACCAATCGGGCGGCTGGGAGATCGTCGAACTCGCCCAACTCCGCGAAAACGCGGCCCGCATCGGCGAAGAGGCGGTCGCGCTGCTGAGCGCGCCGCAGTCCCCTGCCGGCGAGATGGACGTCGTGCTCGGCGGTTCGCAGGTGTCGCTGCAGATCCACGAGTCGTGCGGTCACGCGGCGGAGCTCGACCGCGTCTTCGGGTGGGAGGCGAATTTCTCAGGGACGAGCTTCCTCGATCCTCGCCTGCTGGGCCAGCTCCAGTACGGCTCGGAGCACGTGACGATCGTCATCGACAACACGCTGCCGGGGGGCCTCGCGACGGTCGGTTACGACGACGAAGGCGCGCGCAGCGTTCGCTCGGACATCGTGAGAAACGGCGTGCTCGTCGGCTTCGAGATGTCCCGCGACACGGCGCGCCTGATCGGACGTCCTACCAACGCCTGCGTGCGCGCCCAGAGCTGGCAGCACGTCCCGATGATTCGCATGTGCAACCTCAACCTACTGCCCGGAACGACGCCGTTCGAAGGACTCTTCGATGGCATCAAACGCGGCCTGTACATGGAATCGAATCGGTCGTGGTCGATCGACGACCACCGGCTCAACTTCCAATTCGGCTGCGAGATCGGCTGGGAGATCGTCGACGGCAAGCGCGGACGGATGGTCAAGAATCCGACGTACGCCGGCGTCACGCCGCGTTTCTGGAACTCGTGCGACGCGGTCGCCGACGAGCGCTCGTGGGTCGCGTGGGGGACGCCGAACTGCGGCAAGGGCGAGCCGATGCAGACCGGGCGCACCGCGCAGTGCGCGGCGCCTGCGCGCTTTCGCGGCGTCGAGGTCGGAGTCGGTTATAGTGGATAGCGCCGCTCGCGGGAGGCTCGCGGCGCGCCTGCTCGAGAGGTCGGATGCCGACGAAACCGAGGTCATCGCCTGGACGACCGATTCCGCCCTGACCCGCTTCACGCGCAACGCGATCCACCAAAACGTCGCGACGACCGACACCGTCGTCCGGGTCCGGGTCGTGCGCGACGGCCGGACGGGCGTCGCGTCGACGAACGACCTGGCGGAGGACGCGTTGACGGGCGCGCTGGCGCGCGCGAGTCTGCTCGCGAGTCACGCTCCTCGTGCCGATGACGCGAACGCTATGGTCGCGGCCGCGCCCGTCGCTCCGGTGGCGGGCGCCTTTTCGGCGGCGACGGCGAACGCGACGGCCGAAGAGCGCGCGGCGATCGCGGCCCAAGTCTTCGACGTCGCGCGACGCAACGACATGTGGGCCGCCGGTTTCGTGTCGACGACGATGCAGGGCATCACGATCGGCAACTCGCGCGGGACCGTGCAGTCGTTCGACACGACCGAGTGCGGCCTCGCGATCAAGCAGAACGCCGCCGACTCGACCGGCTACGCCGAACGGTTCTCGACGGAGATCGGCGATCTCGACGGAACGGCGGCGGCGACGCTCGCCGCCCAAAAGGCCGCGGCGTCCGCAAATCCGATCGACGTGCCGGCACGCGAATGGACGGTCGTGCTGGAGCCGGCCGCCGCCGCCGAATTCCTCGACTTCCTCTCGTCGCATTTCTCCGCGCTGACGTTCGATCAGGGATCGTCGTTCTTCTCCGGCCGGCTCGGCGAGCGCTTCACCGGCGAGAACGTCGACATCGCCGACGATGTGCGCCATCCGCTGAACCCCGGAATGCCGTTCGACTTCGAGGGCGCGCCGACGCGACGGGTGCCGCTGATCGCACGCGGCGTCGCCCGCGAGATCGTCACCGACGCTCGTTGGGCGCATCGTCTCGGACGCGAGAACACCGGTCACGCGCTCCCCGAGCCGAACGCCTCGGGTCCACAGGCGAGCCACCTGGTCGTCGCGCCCGGCGAATCGTCGCTCGACGAGTTGATCGCCGAGACCGAGCGCGGCATCCTCGTCAGCCGGCTCTGGTACGCGCGCACCGTCGACCAGCGCAAGACGATCGTCACGGGCATGACGCGCGACGGCACCTTTCTCATCGAAGACGGCCGTATCGGACGCGGCCTGCGCAACATGCGCTTCAACCAGAGCGTCGTCGAGGCGCTAGGCGAGGCGCGCTTCGGCCGCGACCTCGCACGAACCTCGACGTACTCCTACTCGATGGTGCTGCCGGCGGTCAAGTTCGCTCGCTTTAACTTCACGAGCGGCACCGAGTTCTAGGGCTCGCCGTCCGACAGGCCCGGGAGCGCTAGCGCGCGTTGACGACCGCGACGCCGGAGCGCGCCGTGGCGGGACGGACGATTCCGATCATCACCTCGACGACGCGGCGGTCCCAGCGCGTGCCCGCGCCCTCCTGCAGGATCCCGAGCACGCGGGCCGCGGGCATGGCGGGCCGGTACGAACGCGTGCTGATCATCGCGTGAAACGCGTCGGCGACCGCGACGATCCGCGCGGCGAACGGCAGCCGCTCACCCGCGAGACCGTCGGGGTAGCCGCGGCCGTCGACCTGCTCGTGGTGCGAACGGACGATCGGCGCGCACGGTTGGAGCGACCGGATCTCGTCGAGAATGTGCGCGC
This sequence comes from Vulcanimicrobiota bacterium, assembly GCA_963743605.1. Taxonomy (GTDB): domain Bacteria; phylum Vulcanimicrobiota; class Vulcanimicrobiia; order Vulcanimicrobiales; family Vulcanimicrobiaceae; genus CAVUQJ01. Next base: position 110,658 of record CAVUQJ010000015.1, read on the forward strand.
CCTTCGCGGAGTGCTCGCGCATGACGTCCCACTCGTCGTCGGCGAGCGGCCCGGGCTTCAGTAAGATCTCGCGTGGCGTCGACAGCTTGCCGATGTCGTGCAGCGCCCCGCTCAACTCGATGAACGCGCACTCCGCGGCCGGCATCGCGAACGCTTCCGCGATCCGCCCGGCCCAGGATACCGACGGCCTGCGAGTGTTGGCAGGTCGCGCTGTCGCGCGCATCGAGCGCGCTCAGGAGCGCCGTGACGACTTCGGAGCGCTCGACGAGCACGCGCGCCGGCGTCGACTCGGGTTCGCGGAGCGCGTCGCGGCAGATGTGGTCGAGCGCGCGGCCGCGCAGCGCGAGATAGGTCACGATCGCCGGTCCATCGTCGAGCGAGGCGGCCGAGGCCGCGATCGCCGAACAGGCGAGAACCGCGAGACGCCCGAGGTCGACCGTTCGGTCGGCGGCCTGGTGCACGGCGATCCACCGATCCATCGCCGCCGGCTCGCCGAGCAAAACGTCCTCGACCAACCGGCCGACGAACTCGTGCCAGTCGGGCGCCTCGAAGCAGCCGCCCCCGCGCCGGGGGGCTTGGGCGGCCAGCTCGTCACGACAGGCGGCGACTCGCCCGCGCAACGCGCGAGCGGCCGGTCTCGACAGGTTCAACGGTTCCACGGGGATTCGGCCCTCAATCCCAGGCTTACATCCAACGATCCGTGTACGAACGGACGCCTCTTGGCGGCCTTATACTCCGTCCGCCGGGCCGCGACCCGCCGCCGGCCGTCCCCGGGCCGGCGTCAGTCGAGCAATCCGTGGCGGCGCGCGAGGTACGCCGCCTCGCCGCGGCCGCGGCAGTTCAGTTTGCGGAGGATCGCCTTGACGTGCGTATCGACCGTTTGCGGACTGCGCGACATCGCGGCGGCGATCTCTTTGCTGCTCAGGCCGCGCTCGACGTGTGCGAGTACGGCCCGTTCGGAAGCGCTGAGGGCCGGGATCTCCGTCGCCGCCGTTTCGTGAATCGCGCGCAGGCGCTCGATCAGCGTCGCGTAGCCGCCGAGGAGCGACTCGCGGAGCCGCGCCAGCGCCGGCTGCAGACCCGCGCCCTCGTCTCGCCCGACGCGCGCGAACGCGAGCGCTGCGGCGACGAACGCACCGAAGTGTTTGCGTTGCTCGCCGCTGGTGAACGTCACGGCGGTCAACAGCGCCTCCGCCTCGTCGCGGCGGCCCGCCGTCGCGAGCGCAAGTGCGAGGAAACAGCGCGCGAGCACGATGCGCGAGAGCCCGTGTGCGCCGCCGATCGCGTTCAGGGCGTCGAACGCCTGCGTCTCCGCGATGCCGGCCTCGTGCGTCAGCCCGGCGGCGACCGCGTAAAGCGCCGTCTCGGCGGCCCGCTGCACGCGCCGCGCCGGCGTCGTCAGCCGCGGCGCGGTGTCCGCGACATAGCCGTGCGCGGCGGCGAAGTCGCCGTCCCACGCCGCACGCAGCGCGTACGCGGAGAGCAGCGTGTCCTCCGAACGCCGGAACGGGGTGGCGTCGAACTCGCGCAACTCGCGTTCCACCTCGCCGGCCGCCGCGCGATTGCCGGCTTCGAGTTCGGCCCAGAAGGTGTCCATCAGCACGACGAACGTCAGGTTGCGATCGGCGGCCGCCTTCGCGAGGTCGCGCAGCTCGCGATAGATCCGGTTATGCAGGTCGAGATCGCCTTGTTCTCCCGCGATCACGGCGAGCGAGATCCGCGCGCGCGCCGCGAGCCCCGCGACCGCCGCGCGGTCGGCGAGTCGAACGGCCGACATCGCGAGCGCACGGGCCCGGCGGAGGTCGAACATGGCATAGTATGCGAGTGCGGCGCGGTGGTGCGTCATCGCGACGGCGCGCAAGTCCGTCAGCGAACCTGTCAGCTCTAGCGCCTGCGCGATGAAGCCGCGCGCGGCGGCGCCTCGGCCGCCCTGCGCGGCCGCGAAGCCGTGCACCGCAAGCACGTCGGCGCGCAGTTCGGGGCGCAGCGTCGCGCCGAGGTCGATCGACGCCAGCAGCCGGTCGGCCCGCTCGAACTCGCGCCGGTTGAGGAGGTCCACCGCAAAGCGCAGGGTGACGGCCGCGCGCAGTTCGCCGCTCGTCTTCTCGAGCGCCGCGGCGAACAGCTCGTCGGCGCGCACGTAGTTGCCTTGCGACGACTCGAGGCACGCGTCGAGCGCGATGACGACGGGGTAGCGCAGTTCCGCGCTGCGCAGGCTTCGCGTCGCGCGCTCCACGACATCGACGTAGCCGGCGTCGATCAGGTCGAAGCCGACGCGCTCGAGCGACTCTGCGGCGAGGCCGTATGCGTCGAAGCCGACGCACAGGTCGATCGCCGCGTCGTGTTCGCCCGACGCGAGCAGATGATCGCAGGCACGACGAATGCGCGCGTTCACCTCGGCCGCCGGCAGCTTCATGAGTTCGCTGCGCAGGAACCCCTTGAAGAGGTCATGGTAGAAAAAACCGCCCTGCCCGTCGGGGTTGATGAAGGTCGCCTGCTGTTCCAGCGCGGCGACGATCTCCGCGGCGTCCGGGCGCAGCGAACGGGCCAGCGCCTGCGGATCGATCCCAGGTAACAGACAGGTCTCGAGCAGGAAGTCGCGCTGCTCGGAGCCCAGCCGTGCGAAGACCTGTTCCGCCAGGACGCGATAGACGAACGCGCTGGTGTGGCGCGTGACGCCGCGCGGCGCATACCCCTCGGCCGCGAGGCCGATGCCGAACGAGAACGCGGTCGGCCAGCCCTGCGCGAGCTGGGCCACGTGTGCGGTCAGCGACCGATCCTCGCCGAGTCCGCAGGCCGCCGCGATCTCGCCGGCCTCGCCGTCGGTCAGGCTCAGTTCCGACTCGTCTATGACGGCGCCAACGTCGCCGTGCGCGATCCAGGATGCGACGGGCAGGCGCGCGAGGCTACGGGTCGCGATGATCCAGCGCAGGCCCTGCGCCTCGTCGATCACGCGCGCCGCGAAGTCGGCGACGGCGCGATTCGACGTGCCCAGATGCAGATCGTCGACGATGACGGTTCCGGAGAAGGTCCGCAGCGCGTCGACGAACCACTGTCGCAGACGCGCGCTGCGACGGCTCCCGTTCGAGTGCACGAACGCCGCGAGCGGCGGCGCGGGTGCGACGCGCCCGAGCGCCTCGACGAACCCACGCACGAACCCGAGCGGCGTTTGGCTGCCGCTGCCGAGGCGGTAGACGACGGTCGCGGCGCGCGGATGTGCGGCGAGGTACGCGTTCAGCAAGACCGACTTTCCGAAACCGGCCGGCGCGGCGATCAGCGTGATGCGCTTCGTCGTTTCGCGCTCGAGGCGCTCGAGGAGACGCGGACGGCGGATGACCGCCCGTCCACGCTCAAAGCGTCCAGTCTGCAATATTCCAGAAGTCGGAGCCGACCGGAACCGGCCGCAACCCGTGCAGATCGACGTTTGCCGCGTCGATCTCCGGCGTCCAATCGAAGGTGTACTGCGGCACGTCGTCCATCAGGATCCGTTGCACGTCGAAATAATAGCGGCGCCGCTGCGCCGGATCGTTGGCTCGCAGGGCGGCCTCCTCGTCGCGCCCGATCCGCGGGTTGACGTAGAACGAGACGTTCTGTCCGTTCGGCGGCAGAGCGGTCCGGACTCACGTACGTCTCGTCGTCGGGGTCGGGCGACGAATCGAGCCACGAGAATATCGTGACGTCGGTGCGGCCGCCGTAGAGCAGCCCGCCCGCGCCGGCCGGCGCGAACAGCGTCGGCGCCGGAAAGTTCTTGATCTCGGCCTGTACGCCGATCTGCCGCCACTGCTCTTGCAGCATCACCTCGATCGCCTCGCGGTTCGCGACGCCCGCGACGGTCGAAATCGTCGTCTCGAGCCGCCGGCCGTCCTTGTAGCGATAGCCGTCTGCGGAGAGCCTCCAGCCGGCGGCATCGAGGAGGGCATCCGCGCGCTCCGGATCGTGCCGATAATAGTGCAGGCGCGGATCGTACCAGCCGTAACCGGGGTTCTGGTCCGTCGGCCCGATCGTGCCGGCGCCGTGATAGATCTTCGCGAACACGGCTTGCTCGTCGTACCCGTAGCAGAGCGCGAGCCGCACGCGCCGGTCGTCGAGCGGCGGATGCCGGACGTTGAACGACATGTGCTCCCAGTGCAGGGTCGATACCTGAGTGACCCGGACGCCGTCCATCGCCGCGAGCTGGCGCAGACGGGACGCCGGCAGATCGTAGGCCATGTCGATCTCGTGCGTCTGCAGTTGCGACAGCAACGTGTTCTGGTCGGGGATGAACGTGAAGACGACTTCCTTGATCTTCGGCGCGCCGCGGAAGTAATGCGGGTTGGCCTCGAAGCGCATCTCGCTGCCGTGGAGCCACTCCCGCAACACGTACGGCCCCGAACCGACGGGCGCCACGTTGAACGGGATCCGGTTGAGGTCGCGGTACCCGCGGAGAACGTGCTCCGGCAGGATCGCGCTGGGACTCAGGTCGCGGAACAGGTACACCGCCGGAGCATAGGGGCGCACCAGTTCGACGCGCACGGTGTGCGGATCGAGCGCCTCGATTCTGCGGACGCGATCGTAACCCACCCGCGATGCGACGTTGTTGGCCGGATTCATGATCGCCCGGTAGGTGAACACGACGTTGCTCGCGGTCACCGGCACGCCGTCGCTCCAACGCGCGCTCGGCACGAGGTGATACGTTATCGTCATCCCGTCGGCAGAGATGCCGCCGTTGCTGCGGCTCGGCACTTCGAGCGCGAGGTCCGGGACGGCCCGGCCCCGGTCGTCGTAGCGGATCAGCCCGTCGAACAGTAACTGGAAGACGTCGCCCGCGAACGCCATCGTCGTGACCGCGGGGTCGAGCGAGTCCGGCTCCTCGTATGCGCCGACGCGCAGCGTCTCCGGATGCGTCCACGCGTGGCCGGCTGCCGCGCCGCCCGGCGCGCTCGCGACGCGCGTGCACGAAATCAGTGCGATCGCGCCGAGGGCGATCCCCAGCGAGCGCTTCACGACGCAACGCGTTCCAGCGGCTTGGGAGCGATCCCCGCGGCCCGCGAGCGCCACGTCCCCAGCGCGAGGCCCGCGACGATGCACAGCCCGCCGCCCCACAACGCGAGCGGGTGCGGGCCGGAACCGACGACCAGCGCCGGATACGTGCCGAGGATCGGCCGCACGAGCAGATCGCCGACGCGCGCGGCCTCGCCGCTGCCGGCAACGCCGATCCCGCCCGGCACTCCCCGCCCGCGCTCGTCGCGGACGCTGAACAGGACCACGTCGCGATCGCCGAGGCGTTCGCTGTGCATCGCGCGCGCGACCGCGGCCGAAATGTACACCGCCGTCACGATGCGATGCCGCGCGGGCGTAGCGAACGTGTCCGACGGCAGGACCTGCCCCGCGAGTCCGAGCTGTTGGACGAATTGCAACACCGGTGAGAGGAAGGCGGGGCCCGTCGGCTGCGTGATCGTCAGCCGGCGGCCGCTCGCGTCGAACGCGCTGACGTACGCCGCGATGCGCGGCTGCGCTTCGACGACCGCCGTACCGACGAGCCTCGGTCGACCCGGGGCGAGTTCGATCAGCGAGCCCGACGGCGTGCGCACCGCGATCCGCGCGTCGCCGCGCGCGATCGTCTCGCCGTCAGCGAGCGGGAAGACGCCGGTGAGCCCGAGCCCGGCGAGCGGCACGCTCGACCCCGGTGCATGGATCATCGTCTCGGTCTCCGGCCCGAGCAGACCGCTGGCCAGCCCGGTCACGCCGATCAGCGCGGCGCCGGCCGCGCCGAGCGCGAACCAACGCCCCCGCGCGCCGTCCTTGCCGGCGCCGGCGCGCACGGCGTAGCCGATCAACACGGCAAGACAGATGGCGAGGGCGACCGCGTACGGCTCCGTATGGACGCCGCTCCAGGCCGGAAGGAACACTTGCAGCGCGACCAGCGCGATCGTCGCGATGCCGGCGACGACCGCGAACGGGCGCGCCGTCATCGCGCGTGCAACAGCGGATCGACCGCGTCGCGCATCTGCGCGAGCGTGAGCGCCCCGTCGAAACCGCTCGTCACGCGACCGCTCCGGTCGACGACGACCGACGTTGGCAGCCCGACCGCCGCGTAGGCGCGGCCGTAGCGCTGCTCTTCGTCGAGCAGGATCGGGAACGTGACGCCGTGTTCGCGCACGAATGCGCCGGCGGCCTCGCCGGACTCACCCTGGTCGACGCCGAGCACGACCAGTCCCCGTCGCCGGTCCTCGCGGTAGAGGCGCTCGAGGTCCGGCATCTCTTCGCGGCAGGGCGTACACCACGAGGCCCACAGGTTGACCAAGACCACGCGCCCGCGATAGTCGGTGAGCGACCCTTGTTGCCCGTCGAGGCGCTTGCCCGGGAAGCTCGGCGCGACGCCGCCGGCCAGCCCGGCCGGACCCGCCGAACCGGCCGGCCCCGTGCGCTGGAAGGCATATGCGAGGATGACCGCTGCGACGACGGCGATCCCGGCGGCGAGCAGGACCTTACGCATTGCGACGAAGGTTCGCAGGCGACGGAAGGCGGACCCTCGCCGGGTGACGACGACCCAGCTTCGAGCCGCCTCCGAGACGTGGACGCGCCACGACGTCTACGTCGACGAGCGGCTGCGTCTCGCGCTGTTCGAAGCGGGACCGAAGACCGCGCCGCCGATCGTCCTCGTGCACGGCGTCGGGCACTGGTCGCAGGCGGCCTGGGATCCGATCATGCGCGAGCTCGCAGGCGACTATCGCGTGATCGCCTTCGACCTCCCGGGGTTCGGCGATTCGGCGAAGCCCGACGTCCGGTACGACTCGCGTTCTACACGGGCGTGCTGGCGGCCGTCGCCGACGCGCTCGCGCTGCCCCGGTTCGCGCTGGCGGGCAACTCCCTGGGAGGGATGATCGCGGCCGAGTACGCGGGCGAGCATCCTGAGCGCATCGCCGCGCTCGGCCTGTTCGCCCCGGCGGGTTTCCTGTGCACGATCGGGCTGATCGTTCGCGCGTTCGCATTCGCTCCGCTCTGCGAACGGCTGCCGATCGCCGTGCCGCGCTGGCTCGTCCGGCGCACGCTCGAGCTGTCGACCTACGACCCGTCGGCCCTGGACGACGCCGTCCACGAGCGCGCCTACCGGCTCGCCGCCGATCCGCTCGTGCGGCGCGCCTTCGCGCGCGTCTACTGCTCGGCGCGCGCGACGCTGTTGCACCAGCGCGAGCTGCTCGCGCGCTTCGCGCGCTACACCGGGCCCACGCTCGTATGCTGGGGCCGAAACGATCGCTTCCTGCCGGTCGCGGGCGTCGGGTGCGCGCAGCGGACGTATCCGCAGGCGGCGGTGATGGTCCTCGAGCGTTGCGGCCACCTCCCACAAGTCGAGGAGCCCACGCGCGTCGCGTCCGGACTGCGGGCGATCTATCCGGCGACCGCGTGACGGCGGCACGGATCCTCGACGGCCGCGCGCTCGCGGCCGAGTTGCTCGCGGACCTGCGCGTACGGAGCGCGGCGTTGCGCGCCCGCGGCATCGAACCGCGCCTGATCGTCGTCGTCGTCGGCGCCGACCCGGCGAGCGCGGCATACGTGCGCAGCATCGAGCGGGTGGCCGGCAAGGTCGGCGTCTCGGTCGCGGTCGATGCGCTGCCCCCCGGCGCCGCCGACGACGAGATCCGCGCGCGGCTGATCGCGCGCAGCGCCGATCCCGGCGTCCACGGCTTGATTCTCCAGCAGCCGCTGCCGCCGGGCCGTTCGATCCGCAAGATCGCCGACGCCATCGCACCGGACAAGGACGTTGACGGCAGCAATCCGGTGAACCAAGGCCGGCTCGCGTTCGGCGCCGGAACGGCGCTCGTGCCTGCGACGCCGGCAGCCGTCATGCTGCTACTCGAGCGCAGCGAGAAGTGGCCGCTGGTAGGGCGCGAAGCGGTCGTCGTCGGCCGGTCGGCCGTCGTCGGCCTGCCCGTCAGTCTGCTGTTGATCGGCGAGCGGGCCACCGTCACCGTCACCCATCGGGCGACGCACGACCTGCGCGCACACGTCGAGCGCGCCGAGATCCTCGTCGTGGCGGCGGGCGTCCCCGGCCTCATCCACGGTTCGTGGCTGCGAGCGGGCGCGACCGTCATCGACGTCGGCACGACGGTCGTCGACGGCGCGATGGTCGGCGACGTCGACTACGCGAGCGCGGCGGCGACGGCCGGCGAGTTGACCCCGGTCCCCGGCGGCGTCGGGCCCGTCACGAACGTCGCGCTGCTACGCAACGTCCTGATCGCGGCCGAGCGTCTCAACGCATAGCGGTTAATTGACGCTGAAGAACTTCCCGAAGAAGCGCTCCTGCGTCGAGCGGTAGGCCGCCGAAGGCGCCGCCGCCGGTTCTGCGGCAGGTGCGGATTGCTTGCGTTCCAGCAGCGTCCGCAGTTGTGGGAGCAGCCGGCGCAGGAAACCCAGTTCTACGGTCAGGCGCTGTTCGGTGCTCGACAGTTCGAGCAGGCGCTGCTTCATCGTGTCGGCGACCTGGAGCGCGTCGCCGATCAGATAGGACGCCTCGACCGGGTCGGCGGGCAATTCGACGTCGGCGTGCAGTCCGGAGAACTCGACCAGTAGCGCGAGATACTGGCGAAAGATGCTGCGGATCTCGTCGACCAGCCGATCGAGCACCTGCGGATCGGCGGCCGCGTCCTCCGCGAGATAGGTCGCGTCGACGACGAGATACGGGCTCCGCTCGACGATGCGCTCGATCCGAAACCGCTGGCGCCCGATCGTGTTGATGTAGAAACGGCCCTCTTCGAGCGGCGTCACGTCGTTGATCTCGGCTGTCGTCCCAACGTCGTGCGGCGAGACACTGAGATCGCCGGCCTCGTCGCCGTCGCGGATCAGCGCGACGCCGAACGGCGCGCCGTCTTCCAAGCATTGCGAGATCATCTGCTTGTAGCGCGGTTCGAAGACGTGGAGGTTGAGCACCGCCCCCGGAAACAGGACCGTGTTGAGCGGGAAGATCCGCAACCGGCACGTCTGGGCGTCCATCGCGGTCTGCTTCTGTCACGAGCCGCTCCTCCCCCCGCGTGCGCACGACAACGTCGAGGAGAAGGCAAGCGTCGAATGAAAGGACCCTTGCGAGAGCCGGGCTTTCCGCCGGCTCGAGGAGGCACAGGTTGAAGAATCCGCTGGACTCGTTGTGGGGGACGATCGTGTCCGGGTTCGTCCTGACGATCATCCTCTATTTCATCGTCAAAGCGCTGACGCCGGTGGGGGCGTAAGCGATGGACTGGGTCGCAGGTCTCGCCCGCTGGTTCCACTACCTGGCCGGCGTCATGTGGATCGGCCTACTGTACTACTTCAACTTCGTCCAAGTCCAGGCGCTCGCGCAGGCGAACGCCGCCGCCGACGGCAGCGCAGCCGGCATCACCAAGTTCGTCGCGCCGCGCGCGCTGCAATTCTTCCGCTGGTCGGCGCTGGTGACGTGGCTGATGGGCGCGCTGCTTGCTCGTCGCGATACGGTGGTTTCGTCGCAGCGTTTACGCTCCAGCAGCCGTTTACGGGCATCGGCGTCGGCGCGTGGCTCGGAACGATCATGCTGTTCAACGTCTGGGCCCTCATCTATCCCAATCAGATGAAGATCCTCGGGAAAGTCCCGGCGACCGACGCCGAGAAGGCAAAGGCGCGCCGCGTCGCGTTCTTGGCCTCGCGCGTCAACACGATGCTCTCGATTCCGATGCTGTTCTTCATGGCGTTCGGGTTCTCGCACAAAGCCGTCGTCGGGTTGTAGCGGCGACGATGAGCACGGCGGACGTTGATTACCTGGCGGGCCTCCACGCGAGCCCCCGCCGTTGCTCCTCGAGCTCGAGCAGATCGGCCGGCGCGACGGCATCCCGATCGTGTCGACGTCGACCGGCCGGCTGCTGTCGACGCTCGTGCACGCGATGCAGGCGAACCGCATCCTCGAGATCGGGACCGCCTACGGGTACTCGACGCTCTGGATGGCGCTCGCGCTGCCGCCCGCGGGCCGGATCTGGACGATCGATCCCGACCGCGAGCGCACCGCGATCGCGCTCGATTTTCTGGGGCGCGCCGGCAAGGCGGACGCGGTCGAGGTCATCAACCAGCCCGCGCTCGACGTGCTGCCGACGTTCCCGCAACGCAACCTCGACATCGTCTTCATCGACGCGCTCAAGGGCGAGTACGAGGCCTACCTCGAATCTTGCGGTCCCGCTGCTGAAGCGGTCCGGACTCGTCGTCGTCGACAACCTGCTGTGGAGTGGCCGCGCCGCCGCAGAGGCACGCGCCGTCCGACGACCCGCGACACCGTCGCGATTCGCGCGTTCAACCGCGCATTTTTGCATCACCCGCTGCTGGACGCGACGATCTTGCCGCTCGGCGACGGGACCGGGATCGGCGCCCGCATCTCGTGACGGGACGGCGGGCGGCGGCGTGCCGGAGGTAGCGGCCGACCGCTTTCGCGCCGTCATGCGACGGTTTCCGACCGGCGTGACGATCGTAACGACGATCCTCGACGGAAGGCCGAAGGGATTCACGGCCACCGCGGTCGCAAGCCTCTCGCTCGACACCGCCGCTGGTGCTCGTCTGCGTCAACCGGCTCGCGCGCAGTCATCCGATCGTCTCGCAGGCAGGCCGCTTCTGCGTCAACCTGCTGCGGCTCGATCAGGAAGAGCTCGCCCGCGCCTTCGCGGCCCGCAGCGACGCCGACCCGTTCGCCTGGGTGCGCAGCCACGCCGACCTGACGGGATCGCCGGTCCTCGACGAGACGCTCGCGCTATCTCGACTGCGAACTCGCCGAAGAGTATTCGGCCGGGACGCACACGATCTTCATCGGGCGCGTCGTCTCGTGCGGCGCGAGCGACGGCGCGCCGCTCGGCTATTTCAACGGCGGCTATCGCGACTTCGGGATGCACGTCGCCGTGACGGCGCCGTCGTCGTCGAGCGCTTTTCGGTCGGGCCGCTGGCATGCGTCTGCACGATCGTCGCGGATCACCGCGTCGCGGCGAGGCGATCGTCGTCGACGCGCGGCGACGAAGTCGAGCGCGTCGTCGGGCGGCTGGCGGCGCTGGGCGTCCGCGCGACGCATCTCGCTTCACACGCACGCGCACATCGACCACGTCGGCGCGCTCGCCGAGATGCGCGAGCGCACCGGCGCGCCGGGCCTGCTGCACCGTGCCGATCTGCCGCTCTACGCGACGCTGCGCGAACAGGCGCAATGGCTCGGCGTCGCGGCGCCGCGCCTGGTCGAGCCGGACGGCGAACTGATCGAGGGCGACACGTTTCGCGCCGGGACCCGCGACGCTGGAGGTGCTGCACACGCCGGGGCACACGCCGGGCAGCACGTCGTTCGCGCTGCGGTCGGACGGCGCAACGACGTTGCTCACGGGCGACACGCTCTTCGCCGGGAGCGTCGGCCGTTGGGATCTGGGCGGAACGTCGCTCGAGGACATCGTCCACTCGATCCGCGCGAAACTGTTGCCGTTCGCCGACCGGACGATCGTCGTTCCAGGACACGGCCCCGAGACGACGATCGGCATCGAACGGCGGTCGAATCCGTTTTTGATCGCCGCACAGCGCTGACCGTCGCCGCCGAATTTCACAGGAATCTCATCGGCGCGGCGCGCACGGCGCGCACGGCACACAGGAGCAGCTGTTCGCAAACCGATAGCATGCAACGATGATGCGTTGCGCCACGCACGCGTTCGCACTGTGCCTCTTCATTGCCGCGTTCGCGGCGGGTTGTGGCGGCGGCGCGCCGGCGACGGCGCCCGCCGTCAACCCGGCGCATCTTCCCCAACACGTCGTCGTCGTCATCATGGAAAACCGCTCGGTCGACGACCTCTTCCAGTTCCTTCCCGGCGCAGACACCGCGCCGGCGGGCCGCAACTCGAAGGGCGGGATGACGGCGCTGTCGCCGGTTTCGCTCGTCGAGCCGTACGACCTCGATCACTCGCACGCAGGTCGGGTTCCTCACCGAGTTCCACAACGGCGCGCTGGACGGCTTCGACTTGGAGACGGCGTATTGCACGGCGCCCCAATTGGACCAGCCGCCCTACGTGTGCGCGCAAACGGCCTACGGCTACGTGCCGCAGCAAGAGGTCGAGCCGTATTACCAGATCGCCGAAACCTATGCGTTCGCAAGCCGCGTCCTGCAAACGAACCAGGGTCCCAGTTATCCGGCGCACGAGTATCTGATCGCGGGGCAGTCGGGCCGGCCGTACGCGGTCGCGGAGAACCCGTCGCCCGATATCACCGGCGGTTGCGGGAACACGACACCCGATGAGTCGGTCAAGTTGATCGATCTGAACATCCCGTTTCCGAGCAACGAAAACCGCTCGATCTTCCCGTGCGTCGACTTCCCGACGATCTTCGACCTGCTCGACCGGCGCGGGATCACCTGGTCGTACTACACGCCGCGGGTCGAGATCCTGTGGAACGCGCTCATTCAGATCCGGCATCTCTATCGCAGCCAAGCGGCGCAGAGCCGCGCGATCGTGCCCGAGACGGCGATCTTCGCCGACATCGCGCATCGGAATCTCGCCTCGGTCAGCTACGTCGTCCCGAACCAAGACTGGTCGGACCACCCCCGCGACGGATGTCTCAACCTGCCGCTCGGAGCACAGTTCGCCGGCGCGCTCGTCGATGCGATCGGACAAAGCCCGTATTGGAAGAATACGGCGATCGTCATCGTCTGGGACGACTGGGGCGGCTGGTACGATCACGTCGCGCCGGTCGCGCCGCTGCACCTGCCGGGCGACCCCTACGAGTACGGGTTCCGCGTCCCGCTGATGGTCGTCTCGCCGTACGCGAAGCCGCACTACATCGACGGCTCGTTCCGCGACTACACCGCGATCCTTCACTTCATCGAGCACGTCTACGGCCTGCCGGCGATCGCCCCGAACAGCCTCGAACGGCAGACCGACGACCTGTTCTCGCTCTTTCAGTTCGGGGCCGCGACGCCGCGCCCGTTCCAGACGATCCAGACGGCGAATCCGCCTTCGTATTGGGCGTCGCTGCCATCCCCCGCCCCGAGTTGCGTCCCCGCGACGCCGCTCCCGGAGCCGCCGGGCGCACGGCCCGCGCCGAACGCCGAGCCGATCGATCACTGACCGGCCGTCGACGGACGCCGTTGCGGGCCGCAACTTCGGCCGCCGCCCCGACGTTGTTCGGGCGTGAACGCACTACATCGCTCCATCCTGACCTGCGCGCTCGTCCTCTCGCTCGGAGCGGGCGCCTGCGCCGCCGAGACGCTGACCGGCGACCCGAACCATTCGGGCGCCGAGTTCGTCGTCACGCACATGACGATCTCGCACGTGCACGGGACGATCCCCGTTCTGTCGTGGTCGGGCACGAACGGCGCCGGCGACGTGCCGGCGAGCGTAACGGCGACGCTCGACGCGAAGGGGATCGACACGAAGACCGCCGACCGCGACGCCGACCTGCGCAGCGCCAACTGGTTCGACGTGACCAAGTATCCGACGATCACCTTCAAGAGCACGTGGATCGTGCCGGGGTTGAACGGGGCGTTCACGATGAACGGCGACCTAACGATGCACGGGGTCACGAAGCCCGTGACCCTGACTGGGAAAGTCGAGGGCTCGGTCGTCGACTCGCACGGCAGGCGCCACGTCGGCTACAGCGCGACGGGGACGATCGACCGGCGCGACTTCGGCCTCAACTGGGGCAAGACGACCCCCGGCGGCGCCCTCATCGCCGGCAACGACGTAACGATCACGCTGAACGCCGAAGCGATCGTTTCCAAGTAGCCGCCCCGCCGTCGCGCAACCCGGGCCGGGCTGGGCAGGTCATGGGTCGCGGTGCCGCGCGCGGCCGCCGGAGGCGACCGCTGAAGCGCGGTCGCCTCGCCGTTTCACCATGAGGAGAACCGCTATCGCATCGCATGCAGCAGGGGGTCCGTCATAGCCGGCCGGCGCGGGCCGGTCCGGCCTCGACCGGTCAAAACGGCACGGCCGGACGACGGCGCCGCAAAGGAAGCCGCGCTGGAGTTGTTCGGGACGATCACGCAGGTCTTTCCGAGCACGACGTTCGGCGTCGAACTCGAGAACGGCCACACGATCCTCGCGCACATCGCGGGGCGGCTACGCCGGCATCACATCAAGATTTTGCCGGGCGACCGGGTCGAACTCGAGATGTCGCCCTACGATCTGACGAAGGGCCGGATCGTCTACCGGTATCGTGCCGGCGAGGGCAGGCGCTCGCAATAACCGCGAGGCCGGCCCTAGAACCGGCCGGTTTCAGTAGCGCCGGGACGTTTGCCGCGTCTGGAAACACTCGCGACAGTAGACCGGTTTGTCGCCGCTCGGCTGGAACGGCACCTTGGCCTCGCCGCCGCACTGCGAGCAGCGTGCGGTGAACATCTCGCGCGGCGGACGTGCTCCGTAACTCGCTCCGCCACCGGAACGCCCGCCACCGGAGGCCTTGCGTGCGGCGCGGCAGTCGGGGCAGCGGTTCGGCTTGTTGGTGAAGCCCTTCTGCGCGAAAAACTCCTGCTCGCCGGCACTAAAAGTGAATGTCTGGTTGCAGTCGGTGCAATTCAGCGTCTCGTCGGTATACATAGTCCTCTCCAGGCCGCGAGGCATTTCGTGGGATCGACTCGCGCCCGGCTGAAGAATGCCGAAGATTGCTCGCCCCCAAAGCCCCGAGAACGACGAACGTTCCTGCGCCCCAGGTGCCCTCACGGGCTGACGATTCCTGCCTGCGCGCCTGTCCTACCGCTCGAACCGAGCGGCGCCTAAGCGCGCAGGTCGATCGTGGTGACGGCGCCCGCCGCCGCCGGCGCCGGCGCCGGTTCGGGAGCCACCGCCTCCGCGCGCGCCGTCGCGCGTGCCTGTTCGAGCATCGCATCGGTGATCGCGCCGCTCGCGCGCTTGCCGCGGTAGTCGTCGATCGCCGCCCGCAGCGCCGCGAGCGACCGCTCGGGATAATCCTTCTTCTTCTCGGGATAGCCGTCGAGCGCGGCCTCGATCTCCGCTTCGCTGATCGCATACGCGTCGTCGACGGTGCGGCCGTGCGCGAGGTCAACGAGCAGGCTGCACGTCGCCGTCCCGAACCCGCAGCCCGTCGTGAAGTACGAGAACGTCCTCGATGACGTCGCCGGGGCCGATCCGCAGGTAATAGGTATACATGTCGCCGCACGAGTCGCTGAAATACTCGCCCGTCGCCATCGGGCGGTCCATCGTGCGGAACCCGGTCCGCTTTTCGACCAGCTCCTGAAATTTCGCGAAGTTCAACGAATCTGCACTCCCCGTGCGTCTGCTGGAATCTCGAACCGGCAGGCGCGGCCGCCGGTTGCGAGCGACTCGACCTGCTCGGCTCCATGCGCGACGGTTTCGTCGAGCACGGTATGGATGACGCCGCAGATCTCGGGATTCTCCGCGACGGTCCGCGCGTACGGACAGTTGTGCTCGCGCAGTTCGAAGGCGCCGCCCGCGGTCTCGACGACGTCGGCGTCGACGCCGCTCTCGCGCAGGATCTCGGCGAGTTCGAGGACGCGAGCCTGGGTGGTGTCCAGCCCCTCCATCCGCGCTCCGTACTTCGCGGCAGTCCTGCGGCCCATGCCTGCGAAGATCGACCGGACGGCGGTCTCGCCGCCGGTCTCGCGCACCTCGCGCAAGACGGCGTTCAACAGCAGGTCGTAGCGCTGCGGGAACAGGGTGTCGGCGTCGGCCGTCAGCGAGTACTCGAGGGTCGGCTTGGTCGGGCCACGCTTGACCGGACGCTCCTCGACGAAGCCGTCGCGCTCGAGGCACACCAATTGCTGGCGCACCGCGTTCGCGGACAGCCCGAACTCCGAGGCCAGATCGACGGCCGAGGCGGAGTGGCGCCGTCGCAGCGCGGCGACGATACGCCCCCGAGTCGACTGGAAGAAGCGCGCGTCCTGCATCTGCCAGCAGCCTAGCATGAATTGCGAAGATAGTCCAGGCTTTCCTTGACTTTCTAAGCGTGGAGCGGCTACGATGGAGCCCATGGCAGAAGGCGGGCTACGCACGAGCGACCTCTACGTGAGCGTCGCCGGCAACGAGATTCTCAAGGGGATCGACCTGACGGTCGGCGCCGGCTCGGTCCACGCGTTGATGGGGCCGAACGGCAGCGGCAAGTCGACGCTCGCGTTCACGATGGCCGGTCACCCCAACTATCGCGTCGAGCGCGGCTCGGTCACGCTCGACGGCGAGGACCTGCTCGCGCTGTCGCCCGACAAGCGCGCGAAGGCGGGGCTCTTCCTCTCCTTTCAATACCCCGCCGCGATCCCGGGGGTCAGCGTCGCGAACTTCCTGCGCGCCGCCCGCCAGGCCGTCCATCCCGAAGATCTGACCCCGGCGAAATTCCGCCAACTGATCTTCGAGAAGCTCGATGTGCTCGACATGGACGTCGCTTTCATGAGCCGGTACGTCAACGACGGCTTCTCCGGTGGCGAGAAGAAGCGCCTCGAGATGCTGCAGCTCTCGGTGATCGCGCCGAAGTACGCGATCCTCGACGAGACCGATTCCGGCCTCAACGTCGACGCGCTGCGCGCCGTCGGCGACTCGGTCGACGCGCTGCGCAAGAGCGAAGCCGGCCGCGGAGACCGGATTCCTCATCATCACGCACTACCCGCGCATCCTGCGTTACATCGTCCCGGATCGCGTGCACATCATGCTCGACGGCAAGATCGTCGCGTCCGGCGGTCCCGAACTCGCCGACGTGATCGAGCGCGACGGCTACGACGCGCTGCGCGCCGAGGCCGCGAGTGCCGGCTGACACCGTCGCACCCGGCGACCGGCCGACACTCAAACCGGACTCCTCGCTGCGCGATCTGCTTCCAGTACAAGCGCCGACGCACGCAGATCTTCCCGCTCGAACTGAGCGAGCGCGCATTCCGGCGCTTCGAGGAACTTCCCGTCCCCGGCGGTCGTGGCGGCCGCGGCTGGAAGCACGACTACGCCGCGCTCGGCGCACCCGGTTTCGCGCGGTTGGATGAAGCCGGTCCGCGCTGGAGCACGCGGTCGGCTTCCCTTGCGGACGACATCGACATCTCGCGGTTGCTGAGGCTCGGTCTTCCGATGATCCACGCGGCGCCGAACGACCGAGCGACCGGACACCTCGCGTCCGGGATCCGCATCGAAGACGCCCTCGCACTGCGACCGGAAACGCGCGAGGTCTTCGACGCTCACGTGGGGGGCGCGGTCCGCTGGGCGGACGACAAGTTCGCCGCACTCGCGCTCGCGCTCGCCGGCAACGGTGCATCGATCCGCATCCAGGCCGGTACGCGCGTCGCCCGTCCGCTCCTGATCGAGCACGGAGCCGCCGGGGACGTCGATCTTCCGTACATCCAAGTGATCGTCGAGGACGGCGCGGCCGTTACGATCGTCGAAGACGTTACCTCGGGGCCGTCGTTCGCGTGCGGGATGGTGGAGATCATCGCCGGCGAGGGCGCGAGCGTCGACTATGTGGTCGTGCAACGACGCGCCCCGGAAAGCACGCTGCTCATGACGCGCGGCGCGCTGTGCGCGCGCGACGCGACCTGCCGCTGGTTCGTCGCGGAACTCGGCGCGGGGCTCAGCCGCAGCGTGATCACGACGCGGCTCGCAGGCCCCGGAGCGAACGCGGAGGCCGACGCCTTCTTCTTTACGGACGGCGACCAGCACGTCGACCTGACGACCGTCGTCGAGCACGAGGTCGGGTCGACCACCTCGCGGACGGCGGTCAAGAGCGCGGCGACCGGCAAAGGCCAAGGCCGGTATCTCGGCAACATCCGGATCGCGCAGCACGCCACCGGAAGCGACGCGACCCTGCGCGACGACGTACTGCTGCTGAACGAGGGAGCACACATCGACTCGATCCCGGCGCTCGAGATCGCATCGAACGACGTCAAGGCCTTCCACGGCGCGACGATCGGCTCGATCGACGCCGAGGAACTGTTCTATGCCGAGAGCCGCGGGATCGCGCGGCCCGACGCCGAGCGGATGATCGCGCTGGGATTCTTCGAGCCGCTCGTCGCGCGGTTTCCCGAAGCGAAGATCCGCGAAGCGCTGACGGGCATCCTCGCCCGGAAGCTCGTGGGCGGTGCGACCGAGGAGAGCGCGGCGTGATCGCGAGCCGTCCAGAGTCCGAAAAGCAGGCACGCATCGTCGCCGACTTCCCGATCCTCGCGAAGCCAACGTCGCGCGGCAAGCGGCTCATCTACCTCGACTCGGCGGCAACGTCGCAGAAGCCGCAGGCCGTCATCGACGCGCTCGTCCACTACTACACGACCGACAACGCCAACATTCATCGCGGCGTCTACGAACTGGCCGAACGCGCGACCGACGCCTTCGAACGGGCCCGCGAGAAGGTCGCGCGGTTCGTCAACGCGGCCGAACCGGCCGAGATCATCTGGACGCGCAACACGACCGAGTCGATCAACCTGGTCTCGTGGTCGTGGGGCCTGGCCAACCTGAAACCGGGCGACGCGATCGTGACGTCGCAACTGGAACACCACTCGAACCTCGTTCCATGGCAGCTGCTCGCCGCCAAGACCGGCGCCGAGTTGCGCTTCATCGAGGTCGACGCCGACGGCCGTCACGTACTCGGGGACCTCGACGAGAAGTTGCGTGGCGCGAAACTGGTCGCGCTCTCGCACGTCAGCAACTCGCTCGGCACGATCGCCCCGCTCGGGACGATCGTCCCGCGCGCGCACGCCGCCGGCGCGCTCGTGCTGGTGGACGCGGCCCAGTCCGTGCCGCACATGCCGGTCGACGTCCAGGCGCTCGACATCGACTTTCTCGCCGCGAGCGGTCACAAGATGCTCGGCCCGACCGGGATCGGCTTTCTCTACGGGCGGCGCGCGCTGCTCGAGGCGATGCCGCCGTTTTTGACCGGCGGCGACATGATCCGCCAGGTCGCGTACGACGCGACGACCTTCAACGAACTCCCGTGGAAGTTCGAGGCCGGCACCAGCAACGTCGCCGACGCGGTCGCGCTCGGCGCGGCCGTCGACTACCTCCAGGGCGTGGGAATGGCTTGGGTCCGCGCCCACGAGCGCGCGCTCACCGGCTACGCGCTCGAGCGCCTGCGCGCGCTCGAACCCCGCGGACTCGCCGTCTATGGTCCGCGCGACGAGGAGCGCGCGGGCGTCATCTCGTTCAACCTCGGCGACGTGCACGCGCACGATCTCGCGTCGATCCTCGACACGGACGGCATCTGCGTCCGGGCCGGACACCACTGCACGATGCCGCTCATGCGCAAGATGGGCTGGCCCGCAACCGCCCGCGCGTCGTTTTACCTCTACAATACCGAGCGCGACGTTGACGCCCTGATCGAAGGGCTCGATAAGGCGGCGCGGATCTTCGGCCTTCCCTGACGCATGGACGATTTCTACAAAGAGTACATCCTCGACCACTACCGCAACCCGCGCAACTTCGGCCACCTCGAATCGCCGGACGCCGTCGCGGAAGACCTCAATCCGCTGTGTGGCGACCAGATCCGCATCGAGTTGAAGGTGCACGACGGCAAGGTCGAGGACGTCCGCTTCTCCGGCAAGGGCTGCGCGATCAGCCAAGCCGCGACGTCGATGCTGACGGAGACGCTGCGCGGCAAGCCGCTCGAGGACGTCGCCCGGATCCTCGGCCGAGGAGGTCGTCGAGAGCGTCGGGATCGGGATCAGCCCCGTTCGCATGAAGTGCGCGACCCTGGGACTCAAGGTGCTCAAGAGCGCCGCGCTCGGCGAGATCGCCGGCTGGCCCGAACGCGGCGACGCTCCGGAGCAGCCGCGAAAGTAGTACGCTAGCGTGTTGCTCGACGGGGAGACGATCCTGCGGGTCGCCGGCGCGATCGTTCTCGAGACGCTCGCGCTGTGCGTCTGGAACGTGGGCACGCGCTCGCTGCAGGCGACCCTCGCCGACATCGGGCGTGCGCTGCGCAACTCGCGCGCGCTCTTCTCGGGAATCTTCAGCGCGCTCGTCGGACTCGTCTTCGTCGCGGCCGCGGTCGTGTTGCTGCTACCGGCCGTCAGCGAACTCGACGGCGACTTCGTCCCGCTGATGATCTACACGTTCGTCGCGGCGCTCGTGATCGAGTTCCTCGTGGGCAACGACCTGCGCGCCGCGCTCGGCCGGATCGTCGGCGCCCGCCCTTCGCGCTAGGGCGTTGCGGGCACCGGCTCCGGCGACACGACGCGCCGCGGGACGACGTGCGGCGTGACGACGATGTAGAGGTTGGTCTTCTGCGTCGTCGTGCTGATGCGGTTGAAGAGGCCGCCGATCAACGGGATGTCGCCCAGACCCGGGATCTTGTAGGTCGTCTTGACTTCGTTGTCCGAGAGGAGGCCGCCGATGACGAACGACTCGCCGTCTTTGACGGTCGCCGTCGTCTGCGCCTGGCGCTGGCTGATCTGGGGGATCCCCTGGACGTAGGCCGTGACGCTGGAGACCTCCGAGAAGATGTGCGACGTGACGTACCCGTCTGCGGCGATGCGCGGCTGGATCTGCAGGTTGACCCCGACGTTGACGTAGTTGACCTGCTGCGACGTTACGGCGCTCGTCCCGGCCACGATGACAGTCGTGATGATCGGCAGCGCGTCGCCCGTCAGGATCGAAGCCGGCGCTCCGTTCTGCGCGAGGATGCGCGGCCGTGAAAGGATCTTGCCGTAGCCCTTCTGGATCTGCGCGTACAGGTTGGCGGCGAACGTCGCGCTGCTGGTCGGATACTGACCGCTCTGCACGGTCAGGGTCGCCTTGGCGTAGACGCCCTGCGCGTTGAAGTCGATGCCGAGGTCTTTCTGGCCGTTTTCGTCGAGTTCGACGATCTGCGTTTCGAGCAGCACGCTGTCGAGCGGGACGTCGAGTTTGTCGATGACCGCCTTGAGCGACGCGACGACGTCGGGCGTTCCCGTGAGCACGATCGCGTTGAGGCGCCGGTCGACCGCGATGTTGTCGTTGACCCGCTGCGCGAGCCCCTGACTCGCACCGCCGCCGAACTGGTTATTGAATGCGCCGCCGTTGAACTGCGGCTGCTGGAACGGTTGCGGCGCGGTCTGCGTCGCGCCCCCGAACGATTGCGTGCCGAAGTTCGAGGTCTGCGGGTTGAAGTTGTCGTTCGACGCGACGCTCGCACCCTGCACGAGGACGCCGACGATCTCGCTGACGTCGGCGTACTTGAGCGGGACCACCTCGGTCATTTGGCCGAGACCCGTCGCCGCGGGAGGCGACAGACCGGCAGCGGGCGCGGCCGCCGGGATCGGATGGTGACCGGTCGACGGCACCTCGATCGCGATCACGCTCCCGCTGGGAACGACGCGGACCGCGGCGATGCCGGTCAGGTGCATCGAAAGGGCGACGTTGGCGCCGATTTGCGAGACCGTGATCGCCTGGATCGGACCCGACCCCGCGATCGACGGCGGGACGCTCCCGCCGAGCTGGGTGAGTTGAAAGATGACGGAGGCCTCGGTCGTCCCGACGCCGGTGATCGTAAACCGCGGCGCCGGACCGCCGGAAAACTGGACGAGCACCCGCGCCCCACCGGTCGGAAGCAGCGAGACGGCGACGCTGTTCAGCGTCCCGGCCGCCACCGCCGTGCCCCAGGCTGACAGGAAGAGCAGCGCGAGCGCCACGACCCCCACCGACCGGCGCAACCACATACGATGCCGTTATGGTGCGGCGCCCTTGGGGGCCTCCCGCGAACGCGTTAGAATCCGCGGGAGTGGGGAGGCCGTGGCGGCGAATGCGGGCCGCCATGAGCATCAGCGGTTTGATCGGTCTGGTCGGGTTCGCGTCGGTGCTGGCGGCGTCCGCCGCGATGACCTCGACCTTCGCGAACGGCGGTAGCGGCGCATCCAATCGCGACGCGCGCATCACCGGCGTCGACACGAGCGGTGCACCGAACGGCTACACGTTCAACGTGACGATCGCGAGCAACGACACCGGCATGGATCACTACGCGGACTGGTGGGAGGTCGTCGACGCCGACGGCAAGCTGGTCTACCGCCGCGTACTTCTTCACGATCATGCGGACGAACAGCCGTTCACCCGCGACGGCGGCCCGGTTCCGATCGCGCGCGATGCCGTCGTCACGGTGCGCGCGCACGTCTACCCGAACGGCTACGCGAACGCCGCGATGCGCGGCAGCGTCGCGAGCGGGTTCAAGCCCGTCGAGCTTCCGAATGGCTTCGCGGCGAACCTGGAACACAAGCCGCCGCAGCCCGACCGGATGTAGCTCCTAAGAGTTCTTCGGACTCGGCCTCGGCTTCGCTCTCGGTCCCGGGCTTTGCGGTCCCGGCGACGCGGACGCGGTGGGCACGGCGTCGTTCGGCTGTCCGGCCGATGCGTGGCGAAGCGCCGCGATCCCCACACCCAACGCAAACCCGATCACGATCACGACGAGCGCGATGGGTAATACCGGAAACGTCGCCTCCCTCGTCCTCCTCCGTCGAGCGCCGGGGGGCGTGCGGGATGCCATCGCATCCCTCCTTCGTGACCCAAGCCGCGCAGCCTCGCGTCGGTTGATTTCCGAACGGGACACCGAGGGAGCCGCCCGCGCGCCGCGAAATGCGGTCGGCGTGATTCGCATAGCGGTTCCGGTGGATATCGGAACGATCGTCGCCGAGGGCAGCGGAGCGTTCGCGCTCGCGACGCCCTTGCGCGTCGGCGAGTTGCTCGCCCTGGCGGTGCGCGAAGTCCTGGGAACCGGCGCCCCCAACGACAAGCTCGAACGCGGCATCAGGACGACGCTCGCGGGGCTGCGCGCCGGTGAATTCGTCGTCGACATCGACGGCCGCGTCTTCGACGATCCTGCCGCCGTCGTGATCTGCTCGGGTCATGCCGCGCTGCGATTCTTCGCGCGGCGCGTCGAACGGAGCATTCGCCGCCCTTAGCAGGCCGCCACCGCGTCAGCGGACGCGCAGGTTGGCCGGTGACGCGTCTTCGGGGCTCACCGCGGCGGTCTCGGGCTTCCCGCGCTTGCGGAGGACGAGTTCTGCGTAGAGCGCGTTCGGCCACGCGAAGTCGTTCCGGGTGAACGCCTCGGGCCAGTCGGCGTTGAACGACTCGTGCAGCCGGTGATCGCCGACGTCGGATGCGGCGAGGTATTGCAGGGAACGCTGCACCTCGTCGGTGGTGGTCGCCGTCAGCGCCTCGACGATCAGGGATAGCGGCCAGACGTAGCCGTGCGGCGTGTGCGGGCTGCCGATCCCGCTCGCGTACTTTCCGGTGTAGTAGTACGGGTTACGGTAGGAGAGCGCGAACGCGCGGGTCGCGCGATAGACGGGATCGTGGGCGTCCAGGTAGCCGAAGTACGGCGCCGACAGGAGCGACGGCAGGTTCGCGTCGTCCATCACGTTGGCGTGACCCATCCCGTCGACTTCGTACGCGTAGATGCGGCCGAACGGCCGCAGGACGAGGGTGCCGTATTGCTCGACCCCGCGCTGGACCTGCTCCGCGAGCCCCCACGCGTTGGCGGCGTCCTTGCCGTTATGATAGACGTTCCGCTCGATCGAGGTCAGATCGCGGAGGACCACGACCGCAAACATGTTGACCGGAACGTTGAAGTGATAGCGGCAGGGATCGTCGGACGGCCGGAACCCCGTCCAGATCATGCCGGTGTCGCGCACCGGGCTGCCGCGTCCGTCGAACAACTGCGGGTTTCGATAGTGTGAACGGCGCGCGTGGTGCTGCTCCGTCCGCAGCACCGACAGCACCCGCTCGAAGGCGCGGTTCACCGCCGGCGTGAACGCGCTGCGGTCGCCCGTCGTGCGCCAGTAGCGCTCCGCCAACCAGATCGGATAGAGCAAGGAGTCGACCTCGAACTTCTCCTCGATCACCGTATAATGGATCGAGAAGGCGTTGGCGTACGGGTCGATCGAGATGTAGCGCGCCTCGCGCGCGATCACGCCGCGGAGTGTGCGCGCCGTCTGTGGATCGGTCGCGGCCAGCCCGACGTAGGGCATCATGATCGCGCTCGCGTCGCGCAACCACTCGGCCTGGATGTCGCCCGTCGAGACGTACGTCGTCCCGTCGCGCGCGGGGACGGCGTGGCGGTTGATCGCCTCGTCGTAGGCCGTCACATAGATGCGTTCGAGCTTCGTCGTGAGGGCCGTCGTCTCGCTCGCGGCAGCTGCCGTCGCGAACGCGGCCTGCGACCAAATCGCCAGGGCCGCGACGGCGGCGACGCGAGCAAAGGACATCGGATGTGCCCTGCGACGGGGCTCACGAAAAAGCCTCCGCGCGGTGCGCGCGCGACGCGGCTGAAACCGAACACCTCAGCCGCACGTTTGGTTGATACAGGTGCTCGGAACGAACGATCCCATGGCGTCCGCTCGCAGCTTGGCTCGGCTGGTCGTCGCGTCGAGTACCGTCGCGCTCGTCGTCGCGCTCGGTGCCGCCGCGGCGGCCGATCAGACGTACGTCGTCGCCGGCGCGGACACGTTTACCGTCGGCGGCAACGGCGTGAAGTCCGAGATCTCGTATCGCGGCCGGCAGACGCTGGAGCGCGAGCGCAAGAACGGCGCGATCGTCTATCGCACGAAGGTCGAGTACACCCGCATCGATCAGGGTGCGAGCAGCCAAGCGACGGCACATTTCGTCGCCTCCGTGTCGGCGAGCGGCGAGGAGCACGATCTCCAGGACGACGATCCCGACTACCTGACGCTGCTCAATCAACCGTTCGCCGTGCAACTCGACCTGGCGACGTTGCGCGACCTCGGGCGGCTGCGCGCGGACGTACCGTTCGACTTTCCGTCGCCGATAACGGGGTCGTCGCTCCACGGGCGGCTGCGGCGCATCGGCGCGGGGCCGATCGCCGGAATGCCCGCGCTCGGCGTCTCGTTCGAGGCGGAGGGGCCGATGCGCGGCCCGCTCCCGGACCGCCCGCAACTGGCGATGAACGGCCGCATCCGCATGCAAGGGTCGGCGTACTACCGCACCGACGACGCGTTGGTCTTGCTGCTCGACGCGACCCTGACCATCAGCGGAAGGCTGACGAACCCCCAGCAGAGCGACCCGGTGACGATCGTCTACCGGCGGACGATCAGGGCCGAAGAGCGCGGGGCGCACCCCACGCAAGCCCCGTAACCTCAGCCCGGCGGGCGGAGGCGAGGTCGCCCGGAGCGGGGAAGCGGCGAAACCCTTTGATTTGACGGCGCGGTTGTTGCGCACAGCATGGGCGCGATGGCACCGCTCCTGACGCAGGAGTTTCGCTTGGTTCCTCCCCCGCGCACGCACCAGGGCGCAGCGCTCGCCAATCCAACCGGTTCGTCGCGGCCGGCCGTTCGCGTGGTCCCCTCGACGGAGCGCTTCGAAGCGATCGTCGACGAGTATCAGCGGCGGCTGTACGGCTTCGCGTTGCGCATGACCGGTAACCGCGAAGACGCCGAAGAGATCGTCCAGGACGCCTTCGTGCGCGCCTATCGCGCGCTCGGGAAAATGACCGAGGAACAGCGCGCCGAGCTACGGCTGCAACCGTGGCTCTACACGATCACCCTCAACGTGACGCGAAACCGGCTGCGCTCGAAGCGCCCGACCAACGTCGCACTCGACGCGCTCGCCGATCCCGACGCCCTGCTCAGCGGGACGGGTGAGGGTCCGGACCGTCCCGAGGCGATCGTCGAGCGAGGCACCGAGATGGCGCTGGTCGAGAACGCGCTGTTGCAGTTGCCGATGCATCTGCGCGCGGCCGCGACGCTGCGCTTCATCGAAGGCCACAGCCATCCCGAGATCGCCGAAATCCTCAATCAGCCGATCGGGACGGTGAAATCGCACGTCCACCGCGCCGTGCGCATCCTCCGACGTATCCTAGGCCCGCAAGTCGGTCGCCTCGCCCCCCCGACAGGAGATCCCGCGCATGCGCTGTTGTAACGTCGAAGCCCTTTGGGACGAGATGCGAGACGGTGTCGAACCGCGGCGCGACCACGTCCTCGCACATCTCCGCCGGTGTCCGACCTGCCAGGAGCTCTTCTCCGCGTTCGAAGGCGTCGCATATTGCCTGTCCCGTCTTTCCGTCGTCGAACCCCCGGAAGGGCTCGTGCCGAAGATCCTCGATCACATCCGCACGGCCGTCCGCGGCGCACGCGCGCAGTCGCCCGACGGCCTGGCGTTGCTCTCGTCGCCGCTCGGCGACCTCTACGTTGCGTTCCGGTCGACCGGTATCAGCTATGTCGGCATCGATCGCGGCGAGCCGCTCGACGCCGTCATCGCGCTGATCGAACGTCGCCTGCACCGGCCGGTCCGGCCGCTCGATGCACCGCAGTGGGTCCGCGACCGCGTCGAGCGCTACTTCGCAGACTGGTCGACCGACTTCGACCACATCGAGATCTCCGACCTGACGCCGTTCGAGCGGGCTGCGATGCGCAAGGCGATGCAGATCCCGCCCGGCGAGGTCCGCTCCTACAGTTGGATCGCGCGTGAGATCGGCCACCCGCACGCGGCGCGCGCGGTCGGCCAGGTCATGGCGCGCAACCCGATCGCCCTCCTCGTCCCGTGCCATCGCGTCGTCGATGCGAGCGGCGCGCTGCACCGTTACGGCTACGGCCTCGAACTCAAGGCCCGCATCCTCGCGATGGAGGGTTACGCGGCGGCGTCGCAACGCGCCCGCGGCCCGAGAGGGGAAGCAGCGGTTCTTACGAATGTCAGCGCTCGAGATACGTCCGCGACACCTTCAGAGCAAGAGACGATCGAAGGGAACAGGCGGACGAAGGGAGGTGGTCATCGTTAGTTCCGACGGATCAGAACGTTGTTCAGACCATACGATGATTGGAGGTGCGCAGACCTAACCTGCGCCTTTTCTCACCACTCGTCCGCCGGCCCTGAGCCGGCTTTTTCTTTTCTCATGGGACTTTGCGGAGGGCTTGCGCCTCCCGCGCCCAATCTGACGACCGTGCGGGCGCTAACCAGACCGCCGGGGGCCGCATGAAGGACCCCCGCATCGCGGCGATTCCGGATACCCACGGGCATGCCAAAGGCGAGCACAAACTGTACGCCGAGGAGCGCCCGATCCCGTACTCCGCCCGAATGCTGTTCTTGTGGTTCTATCACGCCGCCTTGCGCGGGCAACCCCGTTTCCTGATGGTTGCCGACCACATCAACTACTTGACCTTCGAAGATCCGGCCGCGGTCAACCTGGTCCGCCGCGCCCTCAAACTCGCCGAGGCGGGCGACCTCTACGGCGCGGCCGAGACCGCCGGCGTCGACCTGGCCCACGCGGCCGTCGTCTCCGAGGGGCTGCGCCGCGGGATGCGCTTCATCATCGGCGCCGAGGTCGACAACGACCCCCGCGCGCGGCCCGATGCGCAGAACATCGTGGACGCGATGCGCCCCGACGGGCTCATCCGCTCGATCCACTTCCTGTCGATCGAACACCCCGTCCACGGACCCGGACTGGCAGTGGCCGTTCGACAATCCCGAGTTCGCGTCGCTCTACGAGACGGTCGGCGTGGACCGGGTGTGGGAGCTCTACATGGCGGCCGTGCTCGACGCGATCGAAAAGCTGCCGGCGCACATCGTCGGGCACTTCTACGCCGCAGCGAAGTTCGGCCACTGGCCGGCTACGTCGATCGTCGAGGGTTACGAGGACCGGTTCGATCGCGGCGTGCCGCGACCGCAACGTCGCCGTCGGGATCAACACGCGCTTCCTGTACCGTTACTTCGAAGACGAGAGCGACCGCGACGCGCTACGTCGCCGCCAACCTGCGGCTCATGCGCAAGGCGAAGGAGGCGGGCGTCGGTATCGCGATCGGCTCCGACGCGCACAGCCCCAAGGACCAGGGCGGTGGCTTCGACGCGGTGCTCGCGATGCTCGACGAGGTCGGGATCAACGAACTGGTCTTCCCGATCGGCGGACGGTTCGCGCGGGTCGCGCTGCGCGCGACCAAGCCCCCGCCGGAGCAGCGGACCCGAGCCGGTCGCCGCCGGAGCGGACAGACGAGGCGGCACAAGCGCGACGGCGCGCGCGCCGGCGGCGGCCGCGCGCAAGACCGCGCCGTCCCAGCCGCGCCAAGCCGAAACCGGTCGAGCCCGCGCCGAAGGCCGCTCGCTCGTCGCCGTCCCCCGCCCGCACCGCCGCCAGCGCACCGAAGGCCGCCGCCTACCAAGCGCCTGCGCCCGCGAAGGAGGCCTCGCGTCCGCGCGCGGCGGTTCAGCCGCGCGCCGCGTCGTCGCAAAGCGAAACCGGTCCCCAAGCCCGCGCCGAAACCGGTCGCCGCGAAGCCCGCCACCGAAACCCGCGCCGCAAAGTCGCCGCGCCAAGCCCGCGCACGAAGCGCTGCCCGCCAAGCGCCGCCAAGGCCATCGTCCAGACGCGCGCCAAGACCGCGGCTCGCCCCGCCGCGACACGCGCCGCCGCAAAGAGCCGGCCGGCCGGCCGGACCGCCAAACCGGCGCCCCAAGGCCGCCGGCGCGCGCCTGCAACGGACCAGCGCCGCCAAGCCGAAAGCCAAAGCCAAGGCGAAAGCACCCGCGAAGGCGCCCAAGCCCGCGCCGCGCAAGCGCGCCGCGCTCAAGCCGGCCGCACGCAAGCCCGTCGCCAAGAAACCGGCGGTCAAGAGAACCTCGACGAAATCGCGCCGCTGATCGCTGCTCTCCCTGCGGATTCGCGAAGCGCAACACAACGAAGGAGAACCACATGTCAGAGATCGCTCGCATCCGCAACGTCGCCGTCGTCGGGCCCGCACCACTCGGGCAAGACGACGCTGGTCGAGGGCGCTGCTCGCCCACTGCCGCGCGATCTCGCGGCGGGGTTCGGTCGCCGACGGCACCACGACGACCGATTTCGAGCCCGAGTGCATCGACCGCGCACAGTCGACGTGCGCCGGGTTCGCGCACGCGTCGACGGCCAACGTCGACATCACGTTCATCGACTGCCCCGGGTTCATCGACTTCTACGAGGAGGCGAAGCTCGCGCTGATCGGCGCCGACGCGGCGATCATCGTGATCGAGGCCGAGCCGTCGCGCGTCCGTCAGACGCGGGCGCGTCGTCGATTATCTCGACGCGCGCAAAATGCCGCATTGCTTCTTCGTCAACAAGCTCGATCGTCCCGGAAGCGATTTCCGCGCCACGCTCGCGGCGCTGGTCGACGCGTACGGCACGCGCGTCGTCGCGGAGTTCCTGCCGATCGGCGAGGCCGAGGCCTTCCGCGGCTACATCGACGTCGCCGAGCAGCACGCATACGTCGTCGAGAACGGGACGCCGAAGGAGATCTCGACTCGCTCCCGAATTCGAAGGCACCGTCCAGGAGGCGCGTACGAAGCTGCTCGAGGCGCTCGGCGACTTCGACGATCACCTGCTCGAGGAGTTGCTCGAAGGGATCGAGCCGCCGATCGAAGAGGTCCGCACCGACCTGCGCAATGAGACCGTGCGCGACGAGATCGTCCCGGTGCTGGTCGGCGCCGGGATAGGCGACATCGGCCTCGGCGAACTGCTCGACGTGATCGAAAACCAGTTCCCGGCCCCGACCGGCGATCCGAAGGCTCCGTTCGTGCGCGCAGGTCTGCAAGACGACGATCCACCCGCAATCGGGCAAACTGTCGATCGTCCGCATCCTCGACGGCACGGTTGCCGGCGACGCGACGCTGGTCGACACGACGCGCGACCTCAAGGTCCGCGCGGCCGGCCTCTTCAAGCTGCAGGGCAAGAAACAGGAGCCGATCGCGACCGCATCGGCCGGCGAGATCGTCGCGATCGCGCGGCTCGAAGGCGTCCTGACCGGCGACACGCTCGCCACGAGCGATGCCGCCGGCGTCCGCGACGTTCCGAAGGTCGCCGAGCCGCTGTTCGCCGTCGCGATCCGGCCGAAGGAGCGGCTCGACGAAGCCAAGCTCTCGCAGATGCTGGCGCGCCTCTGCGAGGAGGACCCGTCGCTCGCCGTCGCGCGCGCCGAATTCACGAACGAACTGCAGTTGCTCGGCGCGGGCGAGGTACACGTCTCGACGTCGACGCAGCGCCTGAGCCGCAAGTACCACCTCGCGCTTGGAGACGTCGCCGCCGACGATCGCCTATCGCGAGACGATCACCGGCATCGACCGAGCAGCACGCGCGCTACAAGCATCAGACCGGCGGCCACGGCCAGTTCGCCGACGTCGTCTTGCGCATCGAGCCGCGCGAGCGCGGCAACGGCGTCACGTTTTCCGAGCAGATCGTCGGGGGCGTCGTCCCGCGAACGTTCTTCCCGGCGGTCGAAAAGGGCGTGCGCGAGGCGCTGCTGCACGGACCCGTCGCGAAGTTCCCGGTCGTCGACCTCCACGTCACGCTGATCGACGGCCAGTACCACGACGTCGACTCGAGCGAAGCGTCGTTCAAGACCGCCGCCTCGATGGCGATGCGCGACGCGCTTCCCAAGTGCAACCCGGTGTTGCTCGAGCCGCTGATCCACGTCGAGGTGATCGCTCCCGACGAAAGCGCCTCGACGATCCTCGGGACGATCACCTCGAAGCGCGGCCAGGTACTGTCGTTCGAGCCGACGGAGCCGCGCGGCTTCCAGAAGATCATCGCCGTCGCTCCGCAGAGTGAACTGACGAACTACATCACCGATCTGCGTACGGCGACGCAGGGCCTCGGGACCTACTCCTGGCGGCACGACCGGTTCGAGGCCGCGCCGCCGCGGGTCGCACAAACGATGCGCGAGGCGGTCGCGGCGCATTGAAGCGCCTGGCAAGCATTCTCACCCTCATCCTTCTCGCCGGTTGCACGAAGGTCGGAAGCGAGAACGCGCAGACCGCGGCCGGTGGCGGACGCCACTCGTGGACGCGGCCGGGCGTGCTGCGGATCGCGATCCAAGCCGGGCCGAACACGATGAACCCGCTGCTTGCGGGAAACACGACCGAGGCGATGCTCACGAGGTTGACCAACAACGTCCTCGTCAGCGTCGACGAGAAAGGACGCGAGGTGCCGATGCTCGCGGCTCAGGTTCCGACGCTCGAGAACGGCGGGATCAGTAAGGACGGCCTGACGCTGACCTATCATCTCCGCCACAACGTTCTCTGGCACGACGGGGTCCCGTTCACGAGCCACGACGTCAAGTTTTCGTGGGAAGCGATCATGAACTCGCGCAACAACGTCGTGTCGCGGCATGGCTTCGACCTCGTCCGCAGCGTCGACACACCGGATGACTACACCGTCGTCTTTCACATGAAGCAACCGTTCGCGCCGGCAATCAACACGCTGTTCGGCGAGAGCGACAGCCCCTACACGATCGTGCCCGCGCACATCCTGTCCAAGTATCCGGACATCAACAACGTCCCGTACAACGCGAATCCGATCGGGACCGGGCCGTTCAAACTGGTCGAATGGGCCCGCGGCGACCACCTGACGTTCGAGCCGAACGAGAAGTATTTTCTCGGCCCTCCGAAGCTCAAGCAGATCATCGCCAAGATCATCCCCGACGAGAACACGACGGTCAACCAGCTCCGCACGCACGAGGTCGACTGGCAGTTCGAGGCCTCGCCGCAGGAGTACGCCGTCATCAAGACGATCCCCGACCTCAACATCGTCCTGCAGGACATGAACCAGTACGAGCGCATCGAGGTCAACACCGTGCGGCCGCCGCTCGACGACGTCCGCGTCCGGCAAGCGCTGGCATACGCGATCGACAAGGACAAACTGACGACCGACCTCACGTACGGCTCCGCGATGCCGGCCGATCAGGATCTGCCGCCGTTCATGTGGGCGCACGCGACCAACATCATGCGCTATCCCTATGACATCGCCAAAGCGCGCGAGTTGCTCCGCCAGGCAGGCTGGACGCCCGGGCCCGACGGCACCCTGCAAAAGAACGGCAAGCGGCTCACCCTGCAGATCACCTACAACGTCAGCAACGCGACGAGGCGCCGCGCGGTCGTGACGGTGCAGGCGATGCTGCGCACGGCCGGCATCGCGAGCAACGTCAAACCCTACATCGCGAGCCTGCTGTTCGCGCCGATGGGGATGGGCGGCATCCTGCAAAACGGCAAGTACGACCTGGCCTGGGACGGCTGGATCTCCGGAATCGACCCGGACAACTCCTCGATGTTCCTCTGTTCGGCGCGGCCACCGAACGGCAACAACACGTCGTTCTATTGCAGAACCGCCATGGACGCGGCGCAGCAGGTCGCTCTGACGCACTTTGCGATCCCGGTCCGCAAGGCGGCCTACGAAAGGATCGAGCAGTTGCTGGCGGTCGATCAACCGGTCATCCCGGTGTGGTGGCCGCGCCAGATCCAGCCGATCAGCCCCGACTTCAAGAACTTCACGCCCAATGCGGCCACCGAAGCCTGGAACGCGTACCAGTGGGAAATCTAGACCCCGACTCGCGGCTCGCGTGGATCCCCGAGATCAAGTGGCTGCGCGCGACGATCATCGACCGGGCGCTCACGAAGGGCGACTACGTCCTCTCGGGTGGCATTCGTAGCGACTACTACATCGACAAGTTCCGTCTGTTCTCCGATCCGACCGTCGTGCGCCGGATCGCGCGGATGTTTTCGCCGATCGTCGCGGAGTTGGGTCCCGAGTTGATCGCGGGGACCGAGTTGGGCGGCGTGATCCT
Organism: Vulcanimicrobiota bacterium; assembly: GCA_963743605.1. Lineage (GTDB taxonomy): Bacteria > Vulcanimicrobiota > Vulcanimicrobiia > Vulcanimicrobiales > Vulcanimicrobiaceae > CAVUQJ01. The sequence continues at coordinate 143,080 of CAVUQJ010000015.1, forward strand.
CGCGACGGCGGTATCGCAGATGACGAACCTGCCGATGATCGTCGTCCGCAAACAGCCGAAGTCGTACGGCGCCTTCGCGAACGACTTCGTCGAGGGTCCGTACGCGTCGGGCCAACACGTCCTCCTGCTCGAAGACGTCGTCACCAGCGGCCGCGAGGTGCTCACGGCCAAGGCGCGGCTCGAGGATCTCGGCCTGCGCGTCAACGTCTACGCCGTGGTCAGCCGCGGCCTCGCGCCGGTGAAGTCGCTCGTGCACTTCTCGCTCCCCCGCGGCGAGGCAGCCTCCGAAAACTGAAGGGGGCGTCAGCCGAGGTCGAGCGAGAGGTGATCGTCGGCGACGAGGGTGTCACCGCTAAACGTGGATCGCGCCTCCGACAGCAGTTGCATCGGGTTCGTCTCGGTGTTGTAGTGCGTCAGCACGAGCCGCCTCGCCTCGGCCGAACGGGCGAGTTCGCCGGCGTCGCGAGCGCTCATGTGCCCGCGCCGGCAGTCCTCCGGCGCGTCGGGCAACAGCGTCGACTCGCACAGGAATACTGCGGTTTCCTTGGCCAGCACGGCGACCCGCGCGTCCAATGCGGTGTCTGCCGTATACGTCACGCCGGCGTCTTCAACGTCGCAGCGAATCGCGTACGTCGGAACGAAGTGCGTCGTCGGGGCGAACCGCACGCGCAGCGGGCCGATCTCGAGCACGCGCTCCGGGTCGTACGTCCGCACGTCGTACGCGTCGAGGAAGCCGACGGGCGGCTCCTCCACGAAGACGCTCGTCATCCGGCGGAGCAGGTCGTCGCCGCCCGGCGGCAGGTAGAGCGGGACGCGGCGCTCGTTGGCGCGCGGCCCGTAGCGCAGGGCGTAACGCATGGGAATGATGTCGAGGAAGTGATCCGGGTGCATGTGGCTGATGATCACCGCCCCGAGATCCTCGGGAGCGACGTAACGCCGCAGGTTCGACAGCGATCCGGTCCCCAGGTCGAGCGTGACCGCGGTCCCGCCGGCGCGGACCAGGTAACAACTGCAGGCGCGACCCGGGCGCGGCGTCGAGGAACTCGACCCCAGCACGGTGACGCTCGCCCGCGGCGAGCGCGCGACCGCGGCCGTCACGCGATGGCGGCCAAGCACGTCCTCGGCGTGCCCGGGGACGCTCACTTTCGGCCAGACCCGCACGAGCTTGCCCTGGGGGTCGAACAGGAACGTCGACCGCTGCAGGCCGAGCGAGGTCTTGCCGTACATGTTCTTCTCGACGATGACGCCGAACGCGTCGCAGAGTTTCTGCTCGGTGTCCGCCAACAGCCGGTATGGGATGCCGTACTTCTGTTTGAACTTCTGATGGGACGCAACGCTGTCGCGGCTCACGCCGACGATCTCGGCGCCCTTCTTACGGAACGCGGCGATCGCGTCGCTGAACTGTCCCGCTTCGCTCGTGCAGCCGGGCGTGTCGTCCTTCGGGTAGAAATACAAGACGAGAACACGACCCAACAAATCCTTGGTGTTGACCATCTTCCCCGTGTCGTCGGCCAGGGTGACCGCCGGCATCGTCGCGCCTGCTTCGAGCAACCGTTCCCTCCTTCGGGTCGTCGCGTGGTAGAGGGCGAGATTGCGACGCACGGTGATGAAATGCCCCTCGTCCGCGACCGCGCGCGCCCGCAGTTGTGAGCCACGACGCACCGCAGCCGCCGCACCCGCTGGCCGAACGTTTGGCGAGCGCCCTCGCCGCGCTGCGCTCCCCGCGCGTGCTCGTCCTCGGCGCCGGAGACGGTCGCAACCTGGCCCCGTTTCGCGAGCGCGAGATCGCCGTCAACGTCGTCGCGGCCGGCGGCTCGCTCGCAACGCCGGCGACTCCGTACGACGGCGTACTGAGCACGCACGGCCTCCTGCACGGAACGCGGACGGCCGTCGCCGGGCGCATCGCCGCGATCCGGTCGCTGCTGACCGGCGACGGCCTTCTGTACGGCACGTTCGGATCGGCCAACGATCCACGCTGCGGCGCCGGCATCTCGGTCGGCGGCGGTGACGGATGGGCGCCGCGCACCGGCGACGAGGCCGGCGTCGTGCACGCCTACTTCGACGAGGCGGCCCTGCGCCGGTCGCTGACCGGCTTCACGATCCTCAGGCTGGATGAACGCGACGCGGCGGAGATCGTCGGGCGCTGGGCGCACGCGCCCGGCGGAGACCCGATCGTCCATTGGCTGGTCGAGGCGCGCCGGGCGGCGCCGTTATAATCTGTTACGCGGGCGTCGGCGGCCGGCAGGTCGCGCACGGGGTCAGCCCCTGACGGTGCGCGTCGTGCACGCTGTCGAACTGGACGAATCGCTTGTGCGGAAGGTGCTGGATCTCGAAGCAGTACGGGTAGCAATACGTGTCGTCGCCCTCGACGGACCAGAAGGCCCGCGCGCTGACGCGCTTGCGCATCACGCCGATGTCGATCCCCTCGTGCTGGAGGAGCGCGATCTTGTCGCTGGTCCCCGCCCCAAGCCCATACTCGCCGGGATCGCCGTCGCTGCGAACGACGCGGTGGCAGGGAACGACGAGGGGGACGGGGTTCTGTGCCAGCGCGGTTCCGACGGCCCGGACGGCCTTGGGTTTTCCGATCTCGCGCGCGATCCAGGCGTAGGGGCGCACCGAACCCGGCGGGATCGCCCGGGTCGCGTCGAGCACGGCCCGCTGGAACCCGTTGCAGCCGCGCAGATCGACGCCGTGGTCGCCGCTTCCGGCGATGGCTCGACCCAACTCCTCGGCCATGTCGTCGTGCCGTTCGGCACGGCGCCCCGTGCGCTCGCGGTAGCGCCGCTCGAATTCCGCGTCGCTCTTCGCCCGCATCACCGCGCTGATGCCGTGCTTGCCGACCGCGACGCGCACCGTTCCGATCGGGCTCTCCACCCGTGCGTAGCGATCGACCAGGCCGACCCTCCGTAACACGCCGTCGAGGAATCCCTCCGGCGCATGTAGCCGTCGTAACACGTCGGCGTTCTCCATCATGTCAATGCTCCGAGTTTTGCAGAAGCGCGCAACAAGCCGAGCCCGCGATGGACGTTTGCCTTCGCGGTTCCGACGGGCTGCCGTAAGACTTGGGCGATTTCGTCGTAGCTGAGTTCGTGGATGTGACGCAGGACGACCGGGACGCGATAGCGCGGCGCGAGCGTTTGCAGCTCGGCGCGCACCGCGGCGACGGCTTCGTCGCGCTCGGCGGCGTGCTCGGGGGCCTCGCCGCTCGGCGCCGCCGCAGCGAGCGCCTCATCGAGCGGAGCGGCCGGCGCGCGGCGCGCGCGATTGCGCACGCGATTCAGCGCGATCGTGAAGAGCCACGGACGCAACGCGAGGTTCTTGCGCCGTTGTTCGTCGTAGCGCAACAGGGCCTCATATGCGGCGACGAAGCTCGCTTGCGCGATCTCTTCGGCCTCGTGCGGATCGTGCGTCAGCGTCAGCACGAACCCATAGAGCCGGTGCTGGTAGCGCTTGACGAACAGCTCGAACGCTCGGTCAACGTCGCGCGCAAGTTCGGCCGCTAACGGATCGACCAAGGCAGCCCGTCGGTGCTCCGCATCTCGCGGATCGCAAGCCCGCCATCGGCGTGGCCGGCGCACGTGCGCGCGGCGAGCGCCCAGAGCCCGATCAACGTCGTGCCCAGCGCCGCCGCGGCGGTCGTTTCGATCACAGCCGTGGACCCCAGCCTCCGAAGAGTCCCGGACCCGGCTGCCGCGGCGGGGCGACGCCCCAGCCCGCGGTGCGCGTCCCGCCCGTTTGCAGGCCGGCCGCGCCGTCCGATTGTCCCATCCGATCGATCATCTCTCCTCCGTCCGTTTTGGCAACCAACAGAAGAACCCGCGAGACGTGAATTCGTTGCATTCGCGCGGACGATCCGGCACGGTTGGCTTGCCCGGACGGGACGGCGTTGCGCGGCGGGCCCGCCGACGGCGGCCGCGAACGGCAATTGGAACCCGGACTCACGGAGGCTCTCTATGCGCATCCTCGGACGTGGTTATGTGCTATCGGCGGCATTGGTAATAGTCTTTGCCGGCGGTTGTGCCGGCGCCGGCAACCTTTCGCCGGACGCCGCAACGACCGCTCGGTCGGCAGACGCCGCGCGACCCGTCGCACCGGCGCTCACGCTCGCGCGACCGAGTTCCGCGGAGAACGGCGCGGGCCGCCGGGTGGTCGCCGAGGACTTCCGCGGCAATGCGACGACGGCCGGCGACTGGGTCTGGAGCGGCGATGCCTGCTTGACGGCCGGAAACGCCTCGACCCCGCCGACGTCGGTGCCGGCGTGCGGCAGCCTTGCGCCGCAGGATCCGCCCGGCAAGGGCGTCCTGCAACTGAACCCGCCGAGTCCTTACCAAGTAACGCTGATCGGCTACACCAAGGCGCTGTCGACGCGGCGCGGCCTGCGCATCCGTTGGAACCTGTACTCGTTCGACGGCGATGGTTCCGACGGTTCGCTGTTGTGGATGACGTACGGCGACAAACCGGAGCCCACCAAACCGGCCGGAACCGGCGGACACCTGGGCTACACCGACGGAACCGTCGAGGGCCCGCGGCACCGGCGCCGCCACGGCGGCGGGATGGCCCATGCGTATCTCGGCATCGGGTTCGACGAGCACGGCAACTTCAGCGCGTTCCTCCCGGGCGGCCCTGGGCTCGTCCCGAACACCGTCGCGGTCGCGGGAGCGGCGAGAATCGGCTACTACTACTTGACGGGCGTCGAGAACGCGTCGGGCCAACCGGTCAGCTTGCCGTTCCCGCTCGAGGACCCGTCGTCATCGACGCGCCCCAAGCGGCCCGTCTCGATCGAGGTCACGATCCGCCGCGACGGCATGCTCGGGGTGGCGTTCGACATCCACGACGGCAACGGGTACGTCACCTACCTGTCGAAGAACATCGTCGGCATCAACGGCCAACCGCGCGTACCGCGCATGGTGTGGGTCGGAATCAACGGCTCGAACGGCGGCAACTACGAGCGCCGGCAGATCGACGATCTGACGATCGGAACGCTGCACGTATAATCGCGCTGCTCAGTAGCGCGGAACCGCCGGATCGATCTCGCGCGACCAGGCGTCGATGCCGCCGGCCAAGTTGACGGCGCGGTCGAATCCGCTCGCGCGCAGGAACTGCGTGACGCGCTCGCTCCGGGCGCCCATATGACACAGCACGACTATCTCGCGATCGCGCGGCAACTCGCCGACGCGCTGCGGGATCTGTGCCATGGGAATGTGGACGGCGCCCTCGATTGCTGCTACCGCCAGTTCGTGCGGCTCGCGGACGTCGAGCACGAAAACGCTCTCGTCTCCACGTCGCGCGTGCAATTCACCGACCGTGATCTCGTCGCTCACGCGTCGGCCCGCGCCGGCGCCGCGATCAGGTCGGTGAGCGGGCTCGACGCGCTCGCGTAGAGCCGGCGCGGCATGCGGCCGGCGAGGTAGGCCGTCCGGCCGGCCTCGGTCGCCAGGCGCATCGCACGCGCCATCGCGACCGGATCGTTCGCCGCGGCGATCCCGGTGTTCATCAGCAGCGCGTCGACGCCGAGCTCCATCGCGATCGCGGCGTCGGACGCCGTGCCGACGCCGGCGTCGACGATCACCGGCACCGAAGCGCGCTCCTTGATGATCGCGATCGAATAGCGATTGCACAGCCCAAGGCCGCTCCCGATCGGAGCGGCGAGCGGCATGACCGCCGCACAACCGATCTCTTCCAGCCGCAGGCACGCGACCGGATCGTCCACGATGTAGGGGAGCACCGTAAACCCCAGCCGCACGAGTTCGCGCGCCGCTACGATCGTTTCGGCCGTGTCGGGGTAGAGCGTCTGCGCGTCGCCGATGACCTCGAGCTTGATGAGGTCCGTCCCGACGGCCTCGCGCGCGAGTTGGGCGGTCAGCACCGCGTCGCGCGCCGTCGTGCAGCCCGCCGTGTTCGGGAGAATCTGCAACCGCGAACGGTCGACGTGATCGAGCAGCGTCTTGCCGCTGGGATCGTCGAGGTGGATGCGGCGGATTGCGACGGTGACGAGTTCCGCGCCGCTTGCCTCGTGCGCGGCGCGCATGACGTTCGAGCGACGGATACTTGCCCGTCCCGACGATCAGCCGCGAGGTGAACGTGTGGGCGCCGATCTTGAGCTTCGCTTCGTCTGCCATCGCGCGTTCCTTCAACGCCGGCCCGGGAGGGTCAGCCCCCGGCGACCGCGTGGACGACCTCGACGCGGTCGCCGTCCGCCAGCGCGAGCAGCGCGTGCTGCGAACGCGGCACGACGCGGTCGTTGACGGCGACCGCGACGCCGTCTTGCGGCACGCCGAGTTCGTCGAGCAACCGTGCGACGGTCGCCCCGTCGGCCACGTCGCGCTCGACGCCGTTGACGGTCGCCTTCACGCGAGCCGCTCCGCCCGCGGACCGCCGCGGCCCGCGCGAAACGGTGCGAGGTCGGGCCGGGCGACGCCGGCGACGGCGTCGGCGACTGCCTGTGCGGTCGCCGGAGTCAGCAGGATCCCGTTGCGAAAGTGACCGGTCGCGACGAAGTAGCCCTCGACGTCGGTCGCGCCGAGGTACGGCAGTCCGTCCGGCGTCGCGGGCCGGACGCCCGCCCAGCTCTCGCTGATCGTCAGGCCGCGCAGCGCGGGGAGCGCGGCGAGGGCGGCCGAGAGCAGGTCGCGCAGCCCCTGTGCGGTCACGCGGACGTCGAATCCGGCGTCCTCGACGGTCGCACCGATCAACAGCCGGCCGTCGTCGCGCGGCGACGCGTAGCCGCCGGGATACCAGACGTCGCGGCGCACGAGCCCACGCGGCATCGCGAGCGCGAGCATTTGTCCCTTGACCGGAAACACGGTAATCCGCGCCGCCGCCGGCACGCCCTCGACGGCGGCCGCCCACGCGCCGGCCGCGTTGACGACGCTGTGCGCCGCGATGAAGCCGCCGTCGGTCCGCACGCCGCGGACGCGGCGCTCGTCGATCTCGAGCGCGACCGATCGCTGCTGCGTCGCGAACCGGACGCCGCGCTGTCCGCAGGCTGCGCGCAACGCGCGTCCCAGGCGGCGATTGTCCACGTGCCCCTCGCGCTCGACGACGAGCGCGCCGCGGACCGAGCCGGCGACGGCGGGTTCCGTCGCGACCGTCTGCGCGCGCGACAGCCACACGGTCGCGACGCCCTCCGCGCGCAGCTCCTCGCCGTGCGCCTTCAGGCGGTCGCCCTCCGGCACGGTCGGCGCGAGCCGGACGATGCCGTCGAGCCGCAGCCGCGCGTCGACGCCCGTCTCTTCGTACAACCCCGCGACGAAGCGCGGATAGCGTTCCAGCGAATCGCGGCTGAGGGCGCGCAGTGCCGCCGACGGCATCGCCTCGCTGTCCGGCGCCAGCAAACCGGCGCCCGCCCACGACGCGCTCGCCCCCGGCTCGCCCGTGTCGACGAGCGTGACGGTCGCTCCCCGGCCGGCCAGCTCGTGCGCGACGCCGAGCCCGATCAATCCGCCGCCGACGACGACGGCATCGCCGCCGAGGTTCATCACATGTTCGTGTAGACGGGACCCTCGCCGCCCTGCGGCGGTACCCAGGTGATGATCTGGTACGGGTCCATGATGTCGCACGTCTTGCAGTGAACGCAGTTGGCGAAGTTCAGTTGCAGGCGCCCTTCGTACGCGCCGTTGACCTTCGCGAACTGCGGCTCGTAGACGGCGGCGGGGCAAAAGTTCTGGCACGGGTTCCCGTACTCGACCGTGCACTGCTGCGCGCAGATGTTCGTGTCCGCGACGTGCAGGTGGGCCGGCTGGTTCTCGTCGTGCATCGTGCCGCTGTTGAAGACGTCGGTCACCTTGTCGAACGTCAGGACGCCGTCGATGGGGGCGCGTTTCTCCCATTCCTTCGGCGCGCGCTGCGAGAGCTTGCGGATCTGCGCGTAGCCGGCCTTGTTCGGCAGGTGATCGCGCACGCCGAAGCCGCGGCCGCCGGTGAACATGCCGAGACCGGCGTTGAGCATGCCGGCGTACATGCCTCCCGAGAAACCTGCGTGAAAATTGCGGGCGGCGCGCAATTCGCGATAGGCCCACGACGCGCGAAAGCGCGTCATCGCCGACGACAGCGCCGCGAGATCGCTGCGCTCCTGCGCGAGCGCATCGAACGCCGTCTCGGCCGCGATCATCCCCGACTTGACGGCGAGGTGGATGCCCTTCAGCCGCATTCCATTGAGGAACCCGGCGCTGTCGCCGACGACCAGCAGACCGTCGGCGTAGTTGCGCGGCATCGAAAACAACCCGCCTTCCGGGATCGCCTTCGCGCCGTAGCGCAACAAGGTCGCCCCGTCGAGCATCGGCTTGATCGCGGGATGGAGCTTGTAGCGCTGGAAGAGATCGTGCGAGTCGGTCGTCGGATCGTGATAGTCGAGCCCGACGACCCAGCCGATGTCGAGCAGATCGCCTGCCATGCCGTAGATGAATCCGCCCCCGAACGTCTCGGTCGAGTTTGGATAGCCGAGCGTGTGGATGACGCTCCCCGCCTGCACCGTCCCGGGCTTACACTGCCAGATCTCCTTGACGCCGACCGCGTAGACTTGCGGATCGCTGTCGCGGTCGAGCCCGAGCTTCGCGATCGCCTGCTTTGCGAGCGTGCCGCGCGGGCCTTCGCTGAGGATGACGATCTTCGCGAGCAGATCCGGCCCGGGTTCGTAGTTGCTCTTGCGGTTGCCGTCGCGATCGATCCCCTTGTCGCCGATGCGGACGCCGACGACGCGGTCGCCGTCCCACAAGAGTTCCTGCCCGGGAAACGCCGCGAAGACGTCGGCGCCCGCGGCTTCGGCGACCGAGCCGAGCCACTTCGTCAGCTTTTGCAGCGACGCGACGTACTTGCCGCGATTGTCGAGCACCGGCGGAACCGGGAGGCCGAGCTTACCGCCCGCCGTCATGAACCACAAGGCGTCGCTGGTCACCGGCGACTCGATGGGCGCCGTGGTCTTCCAGTCGGGCAACAATTCGTCGAAGCCGCGCGGGTCCACGACGGCACCGGAGATCCCGTGGTTGCCGATCTCGCCGCCCTTCTCGATCACCATGACCGACAGCTCGGTCCCGCGCTCGGCCGCGAGCTGGCGCAGCCGGATCGCCGTCGCCAAACCGGCCGGACCGGCCCCGACGATCAGGACGTCGACTTCGAGTTGATCGCGCTCGGCCATCGTGTTGCTGCTCCTCGCTCGGGCGTGCCGGGCAGCGCACTTACCCGGCCGTGCACGCTTCTCCCCGGCGCCCCGCGGTCTCTCCCCGAGCGTGGCGGGGGCTCGCCCGCACAGGTCGAAGACGTAGCGGTTCTTATCGTTAGGAGGCGCGATGCAGTCGATGTCGACCGAAAACCTGTTCTCGCGATCGTGGGATCTGCTCAGCCGCAACTGGGCGATCGTCATCCCCGGCCTGATCGTGGCGATCGTCGCCGGGATCTTGACCTCGCTGCTGACGCCGGCGGTATACGTCGGCGACGGCACCGTCGTCGTGACGGGCTACACGTTCATCGGTCCGCTCGTCGCGGCCGTCATCGGCGTCCTGGCGTCGATCATCAGTTTCAGCTATACGACGGGGATGGCGGCGGCCGCATGGCGGAGCGGTACGGCGACGTTCGGCGACGGCGCGAAGGCCTTCCAACAGGAGGGCGGCCACGTCCTCACCGCGATGCTCGCGCTGATCCTCGTCGGCCTCGGCGCGGCGATCCTCGTGCCGTTCACGCTCGGCCTCTCGGTCCTCGCCGTCTTCTTCCTCTGCCTGTATACGATGGCCGCGGCCGTCGTCGGCGACTTCGGTGGGTTTGCGGCGATAGGCGAATCGTATCGGCTCGCGATCGGACGCTGGCAGCCGACGCTGATCATCGTCATCGTCCTGTTCGTCATCTCGGTCATCGCCGGCCTGATCGGCGCGCTCTTCCACACGATCCCCTACGTCGGACCGCTCGTGTCGGAAGTCATCCAGATGATCGTGCTCGCGTACTTCACGCTCGTCGTCGTCGGCGAGTACCTCGCGGCGCGCGCACAACCGGTGCCCGTCGGCGCCGGCCAGGCGACCGCCTCCGCGCCGCCGCCGTACACCCCCGCGCCGCCACCCTACACGCCGCCGCCCGCGCCGCCCTCCGATCCCACGATCGGTGCCGCGCCTAGCGACCCGCCTCCCCCGCAACCGTAGGCGTCGACTCGGCCGATAACAGAAAACGCGCCGCTCCAATCGGGGCGGCGCGTTTCGTTTTGTCCCTGTTCTGCCGTCGCCGCGCCCGCCACGGCGACTCTTTGTTACAGGCGGCCTATGAAGCGGCCGGGATTCAGGCGACGCTTGGGGTCGAAACGGTCCTTGATCGCGCGCATGAGCTCGAACGCCGGCGGCAGGGCGCCGAACACGTCGACGGCGGCGCGCACCTCGGCGGGAGCGGCGGCTAGCACGAGCGTGCCGCCGATGTGCTCCAGCGCCTCGCGAGCGGCGGTCAGCGCGTCGACGGCATGCGCGACGTCCTTGCCGTCGCCGCTCGCGTAGGCTACGCCGGCGGTCGGATAGGCAACGCAATCGCCCCCTAGCGACTCGGCGAGCGGGGCGAGTGCCGCGCGATCGACCGCTACGAGATCGGCCGGCGCGAACGTCGCCTTTACGCGAATCGCGCCGCCCGTGCGCGCGCGATCGTGCGACGCGGCAACGTCTGTGCCGTCGCCGCCGGCGCGGCTCGCGCCGGCGCGTTCGGCCACGCGCGCGAGCGTCTCGGCCTGCTCGTCGCAACCGGACGCAAAGCCTTCGAACGCGACCTCGACGACGTATCCGTCGGGCGTTCGGGCGGCGACGACCGACGCGGGTTCGAGCTGTTCGGCGGCCATCGCCCGCACGAGCTCGCGCACGCCGGCTGCGTCGCCGGCGCGGACGCCGATGCGGCGCCGCTCCTCGGGCAGCGGGTGCAGCCGGAACGTCGCCGCGACGATCAGCCCGAGCGAACCGAGCGAACCGATCGCGAGTTTCGGAATATCGAATCCGGCGACGTTCTTGACGACCTTGCCGCCGCCGCGGATCGGCGTGCCGTCGGCCCGCACCAGCGCGACGCCGAGCACCAGGTCGCGGGCCGTGCCGTAACGCGCGCGCAGCGGCCCGGACGCGTTGCACGCGAGGATCCCGCCGACCGTCGCGCGCCCGGGCCACGGTGGATCGAGGGCGAGCCGCTGGCCGGCAAGCGCGAGTCGCTCCTGCAGCGCGGCGAGCGTCAGGCCCGGCTCGACCGTGACGGTCATGTCGGCCGGCGCGTACTCGAGGACGCGCGCCATCCGCTGCGTCCGCACGACCAGATCGCAGCGCTCCGGCGGATAGCCGAAGTCGAGCGCCGTGCCGCCGCCCTCAAAACAGACGGCCGCCTCGGCGGCTGCGGCGTCGCGCAGCGCGCGCGCCACATCGGCGGCGTTTGCCGGTGCGACGACGGCCGCGTCGCGTGACGTCATCCGCGACCCGCCGCGCCCGCGCGTTCGGCCGCGTGGGCGACGTACGGTCCGGGGCGGTCGCCGCACAGGCGCGGCGTCGGGAACACCTTGGTGGGGTTGAACGCGCGCGCGGGATCGAACGCGCAACGGACGTCGTGCATCGCGGCGAGATCGTCGTCGCCGAACTGCTCGCCGAGGTACGCCGCCTTATCCGCGCCGACCCCGTGTTCGCCGGTGATCGACCCGCCGTGGCGCAAGCAGATCCGCAGGATCGCGGCGCCCACCTGCTCGGCGCGCTCCTCCTCGCCGGCGATGCGCCGGTCGTACAGGACCAGCGGATGCAGGTTGCCGTCGCCGGCGTGAAAGACGTTGGCGACCCGCAGCCCCGAGTGCGCGGCGAGCGCGGCGATCTCCGCGAGCACCTCGGCGATCGTGGAGCGCGGGATGACGCCGTCCTGCACGTAGTAGTCGGGACTGATGCGCCCGACCGCCGCGAACGCGCTCTTGCGTCCTGCCCACATCGTCGTGCGTTCGCCCTCGTCCCGCGGCGCGCGCACGAGCAGCGCGCCGCACGAGCGCACGATCGACTCGGCGAGGCCGGCGGTGTAGCGCGCCTCTGCTGCCGGTCCATCAACGTCGATCAGCAGCGCGGCGCCCGCGTCGAGCGGCCAGTCGACGCCGGTCGCGGCGACGATCGCCTCGATCGCGAGCCGATCCATCATCTCGATCGCCGCCGGCACGATCCCGCGCGCGACGATCTCCGAGACGGCCGCGCCGCCGTCTGCGGTCGAGGCGAACGTCGCGAACAACGTGTGCGTCGCCTGCGGCTTGCGCAGGATGCGGGCGACGACCTCGGTCACGATGCCGAGCATCCCTTCCGAACCGACGACGACGCCCATCAGGTCGTAGCCCGGCGGATCGGCGAGCGGCGACCCGATCGAAACGATCTCTCCGTCGGCGCGCACGAGCGTTGCGGCGACGACGTGGTTCGCGGTGAAGCCGTACTTCAGACAGTGCGCGCCGCCCGAGTTTTCTGCCACGTTTCCGCCGATCGAGCAGACGGCCTGCGAGCTCGGGTCGGGCGCGTAGTAGTAGCCGTGCGGCGCGAGCCGGCGCGAGACGGCGAGGTTCGCGACCCCGGGCTGCAGCCGCACCCGCTGGTTCTCCAGATCGACGCCGAGGATCGCGTTCATCCGCGCGAGGCCGACGACGATCCCGCCGGGAACCGGCAGCGCGCCGCCCGACAGCCCGGTCCCGGCCCCGCGCGGCACGATCGGCATGTCGTAGGCCCGCGCGAGCCGCACGACGGCGGCGACCTCGTCGGTCGTCTTGGGCAGGACGACGATCCGAGGCACGGCGCGCAGCGCCGCGAGCCCGTCGGACTGATAGGCCGCAAGCGCGCCCGGCTCGATCAGCGCGTGGCGTCGGCCGACGATCGCGGCGAAGCGCGCGCGCAGTTCCTCGTCGGCGTCGCCGGGATGCGCCATCTCATGGAGCCTAGTCCGCCTCATTGGCCGCCGTCAAGCGGGAGGGACCGGCGGGCGGCGGCGCCGAGAATGCGCGATGGACGTTCGTACGGTCGGTTGGATTGGTCTGGGCATCATGGGGAAGCCGATGGCGCGCAACCTGTTGCGCGCGGGTTTTTCCGTCGTCGTCCACAACCGCTCGCACGCCGCCGTCGAGGTGCTGCTGCACGACGGCGCGAGCGAGGCCAGTTCGCCGCGGTCGGTCGCCGAGCGGTGCGACGTCGTCGTCACGATGCTCCCCGAGACCGTCGACGTCGAGCGCGTCGTGCAGGGCCCCGGCGGGATCCTCGAGGGCCTGCGGCCGGGCGCCGTCCACATCGACATGAGCACGATCGAACCGGACGGCGCGCGCCGGATCGCCGCCGCCGTCACGGCGGCGGGCGGCGCCGCGCTCGACGCGCCGGTCAGCGGCGGCGAAACCGGCGCGGTCGCAGGGACGCTCTCGATCATGGTCGGCGGCCCGGCCGAGACGTTCGACCGGATGCAGCCGATCTTCGCCGCGCTCGGCAAGAACGTCGTGCGGATCGGCGGCGCGGGCGCCGGGCAAGTCGCGAAGGCCTGCAATCAGATCGTCGTCGCCGCGACGATTCAAGCGGTCGCGGAGGCGCTCGCGCTCGCCGAAGCGTGCGGCGTCGACCCGGCGCGCGTTCGGACCGCCCTGCTGGGCGGCTTCGCCCAGAGCCGGATCCTGGACATCCACGGCGAGCGGATGATCGCGCGCAACTTCGTCCCCGGGTTCACGTCGGCGCTGCATCGCAAGGACATGCGCATCGTCGATGCGACCGCGAACGAGGCGGGCGTGCAGTTGCCCGCCGCGCGGCTGACGCTCGATCTCTTCGACGAGTTGATCGAACGCGGCGGCGCGGACCTCGACCACAGCGCACTGTGCACGCTGATCGACCAGCCGGTTCAACCGTCCGCCATCGTGGAAGGTGCGATGCAATGACGAAACGCGTTGCCGCCATATCCCCTCTCGTCGAGGCGCGCATCGGCGGCGCCCTCTACTTGCTGTCCATCGGCGCGGGCGTGTTCGCCGTGACCGTCGCGACCGGCGGTCTCAGCCTCGCCGCCAACCTCATCGGGACGGCGTGCTACGTCGCCGTGACCCTGATCTTGTACGACTTGCTCAAGCCCGTGAACAAGGGACTCTCGTTGCTCGCGGCACTCTTCAGCTTGGCGGGATGCGCGATCAGCTTTCTCGGCCTGTTTCACCTCCCCAAGCCCAACGTCAGCACGCTCGTGTTCTTTGGGTTCTATTGCCTCCTGCTCGCGCACCTCATCTTCAGGTCGACGTTTCTCCCACGGTTTCTGAGCGTGCTGTTGGCCATTACCGGTTTGGGTTGGCTGACATACCTGTCACCGGCGCTCGGAGCCCGCCTTTTCGTACCCTACCTGATGGTCACGGGACTCGTCGGCGAAGGAGCGCTGACGCTGTGGCTCCTCGCGTTCGGCGTCGATGCGCGACGCTGGAACGAGCAGGCCCGCGCGGCCGGCGATCCTGCACGATAGGCTAGCGGCGGGCGTCAGTCGGCGGTCCAGTCGAGCATCGCCTGCCACTGATCGGGAGCGAACTCGGCCTTCGATTTGATCGCCTCGACGTACTTGCGCTTGCCGGCGCGGTTGCCTTTGCCGATCAGCACGCCGCCGACGAGCCGGTTCTTCCAAAAGAACAGCGCGCGATACCAGCGCTTCTCGCGATCGATCTTGCGCACGGTTTCGAGGTCGGCGCGGTACTCGGGCGAGATGCCGAACTGCGTGATCGTCTGCCCCGTGAACAGCAGGCTCGAATACTCCGGAACGTCGTGATAGCGCTGATCGCCGCCGGCCATGTTGACCGCCACGACCTTGCCGTGCGCGCCCGCGTTGTTCCAGGTCCCCATCCGGTAGTGCATCTCGGCGGTCGGGTCGTAGAACTCCGCGACGTCGCCTGCCGCGAAGACGCCCTTGAGCGCCGTCTCGAGCCGGTCGTCGGTGACGATCCCGGTGCGGACCTCGATCGGCGTGCCCGCGGTCAGTTCGGTGTTCATCGTCAGCCCGAGGCCGATGCCGACGCAGTCGGTCGCGATCTCCGCCCCGTTGCGGGTGATGACCTTGGTGACCGCGCCGTTCGAGCGCACGAGTTCGCGCACTTCGTCCTCGTAGTGGACGTGGACGCCGTCGTCGCGGGCCGCCTCGTCCACGAGTTCGCCGCCGACTTCGTCGAGCATGCGCCGCAGGAAGCGCGGGCCGCGCACGAGCCAATGCGTCTCCACCTTGCGTTTGCAGAAGGCCTCGGCGAGTTCGTAGGCGATGAACGAGCCGCCGACCGCGACGGCCGACTTCGCGCTCTCCAGGCGCTCCGAGATCGCGAGCGTGTCGTCCATGTACTGAAAGTTGTAGACGTTGTCCGCGCCGTCCGCGCCGGGAGCGGTCGCCGGGTTCGGGCGCCCGCCGGTGGCGATCAGGAGCGCGTCGTACGGATAACCCCGCTCGCCGGCGTGGGCGACGCGACCGTCGGGGTCGATGCGGTCGACACGGGTGCTGAGGTGCAGCGCGATGCCGTGCTTTTCGTGCCACGCATCGTCGCGCATGATGACCTTCTGCTGGGTGACCTGCTTGCGGAGCAGCGGCGGTAGCGCGATCCGGTTGTACAGCGGGTACGGCTCGTCCGTGAAGAGGTCGATCGAGCAGTTCGCGTCGAGCTTGCGCAGTTGCTCCGCGCAGGTCGTCCCCGCGAAGCCGTTTCCGACGATCACATACCTGCGGTCGCGATCCACCAAACCTCCCGTCTCTCTCGCGGCGCCGCCCGCCGCGCGAGGCACCCGTATCGTGACAGCCCGCGGGCCGCAACTCCTCTCGCAGCGCGCGACCGGGGGGCCCGCCGCCGAGGGGCGAACGTCGCCTCATGAACTTCAACGATACGATCGAAAAGGCGCTGGCCTCGGCGCGCGAACTGCAGCGCACGGTCGGCGAGGCCGTCTCGAAGGCCAACGACCAGCTGCAGCCGCTGCTGCAAGAGTCCGTCAAGCACGCCCAAGACCTGCACGCGACGCTCAGCAAGCACGCCGCCGAATCGGGCGTGATCGCGCAGAAGCAGGCCGAGGTCGCGATGGGTCACCTGAACGAGTACATCAAGACCGGCAGCGAGGCGGCCCGGCAGACGGCCGATCAGGCGCGCGCCGCCGCGGTGCGGATGGCCGAGCAGTCCCGGCGGGTCGTCGACGCGGCAACGGCCGCGATGAAGCAGCCGCCTCCGGACAAACCGGCCAGCTAACCCGGCGTCGTCAAGCGCCGGCAAGCCCGAGCCCGACCATCATCCGGTAGCCGACCTCGAGCGCGCGCTCGTCGATGTCGAAGTGCGCACTGTGCTGCGGGTGCGCGCTCGCCGCGTCGCCGCGCGCGCCGACGATGAAGTAGGCCCCGGGCCGCTGCTCCTGCATGAACGACATGTCTTCGGCCCACATGACGACCTCGTGTGGGTCGACGACGTCATCGGCACCGAGCACGGCCCGGGCGACCCGCCGCACGACGTCGTTTGCCGCCTTGTCGTTCACCGTCGGCGGATACATGAACTGGTAATCGAGCCGGCACGAGACGCGCAGCGCCTCGGAGAGCCCGCGCAGGATCCGCTCCATCCGCTCCGGGATCGTCCTGCGTACCTCGCCGTCGAACGCGCGGACCGTTCCCATCAGGCGCGCGGACTCCGGGATGACGTTGAAGGTCGTCCCGGCGACGACGCTGCCGACGGTGAAGACGGCCGGGTCCTTGGGCGCGATCTCGCGGCTGACGATCGTCTGGACCATCGTGATGAAGTGCGCCGCCGCGACGACGGGGTCGATCGCGAGGTGCGGCATCCCGCCGTGACCGCCCTTGCCCACGATGTCGAGCGCGTACTTGTCGGACGACGCGAAGAACGCCCCGTCGCGGATCCCGATTTTACCGGCGTCGAGCCCCGTGTAGAGGTGGAGTGCGAACGTGCGGTCGACGTGCGGGTTCTCGAGCGCGCCGTCCTCGATCATCAGCCGGTTCCCGGCATAGCCCTCTTCGCCGGGCTGGAAGCAGAACACGATCGTGCCCGCGACCTCCGTCCGCCGCTCGGCGAGCGTCCGCGCCGCCGCGAGCAGGATGCTGACGTGCCCGTCGTGTCCGCACGCGTGCATCACGCCGTCGTTGCGCGAGCGGTACGGCGCCGTCCCCAGTTCCTGCATCGGCAGCGCGTCCATGTCCGCGCGCAGCAAGGTCACGGGACCCGGCCTGCCGCCGGCCAAGGTCCCGAGGATCCCGGTCCCGCCGACGCCCGTCCGCAGCTCGTCGAGCCCCAGCGGCCGTAGCGCGCGCTCGATGAACGCGGCCGTTTCGACCTCGACCAGCGAGAGCTCCGGATGCTGGTGGAGGTGGCGCCGGACGCGGCGCAGTTCTTCGGAGGGGACCTTCTCCACGGCGACCATGCTCGACGGTTCGCCTCCGGGCGCGAGTCCCCGCCGGCGGGCGGTACGTCCGCGGCGAAAGGAGAACGGATTCTCGCGGCGATACTGCCGCGTTCGTCCGAGGCTGAGGTAGGTGTAGAGTATGGCGAAGGCGGTGGAAGCTTCCAAGGGCGCGGCGCTCGCGTTCGACCGGCACGGGTTGAGCGACGATCAGTTACGCGCCATCCTGCGCAACATGTTGCTGCAGCGCCAATTGGACAACCGCGGCTTCCAGTTGAACCGCCAAGGCAAGATTCCGTTCGCGCTCGGCAGCGAGGGACACGAAGCGGCCCAGGCCGGCGCCGCGATGGCGTTCGTGCGCGGCTCCGACGTCCTCGTCCCGTACTATCGCGACTTGGGTCTGGTCCTCGGCATCGGGTACACGCCGCTCGAGATGCTGAACTCGATGTTCGCGCGCGCGACCGACCGCTCGGGCGGACGCCAGTTCCCCAACCACTACACCAATCGCGACATGGGGCTGCTCAGCATCAGCTCGATCATCGCCGCGCACTGTCCGCACGCGGTCGGCGTGGCGTACGCCTTCAAGTACCGCGGTGAGATCAATCGCGCCGTCCTGTGCACGACCGGCGAGGGCGCCACCAGCGAAGGTGAGTGGCACGAGTCGGTCAACTTCGCGGCCGTCCATCGCCTGCCCATCGTCTTCTTCGTCGAGAACAACGCCTACGCGATCTCGACGCCGCAGTCGATGCAGATGGCCGTCACCGACGTCGCCGACCGTGCCGTCGGCTACGGAATCCCCGGCGTCGTCTGCGACGGGCTCGATCCGGTCGCGACCTACGCCGCGGTAAAGGAGGCGCTCGACCGCGCCCGTTCCGGCGGCGGCCCGACGATCGTCGAGGCCAAGGTCTACCGCTTCCTCTCGCACTCGACCGACGACGACGACCGGACGTATCGCGACCGCACGCTCGTCGAAGAGGCGCGCAAGAAGGACCCGGTGCCCGCCTTCGAGCGGCTGATGCTCGACGCGGGCATCGTCGACGAGGCCGCCCTCAAGCAGCTCAAAGCCGCCGTGCTGCACGAAACCAACGAGGCGACCGACACCGCAGAAGCCGCGCCGTTTCCGGCTGCGTCCGACCTGTATACCAACGTGTACGAAGGGAGCTACGAGCCGTGGCTGTGACAACCGCGTCGACGGTCATGAACAACGTCGAGGCCGTCCGGCAGACGCTGCACGATGCGCTCGTGCGCGACGACCGCGTCCTCATCATGGGCGAAGACGTCGGCGCCCGCGGCAACGTCTTCCTCATCACCAAGGGTTTCCTCGAAGAGTTCGGACCGCTGCGCATCCTCGACACGCCGCTCGCCGAAGCGTCGATCGTCGGCATCGCCGTCGGGATGGCGATGGAAGGGCTGCGACCGATCGCCGAGATCCAGTTCGCCGACTTCATCTACCCCGCGTTCAACCAGATCGTCGGCGAGGCGGCCAAGACGCGCTACCGCTCCAACGGCGACTACACGTGCCCGCTGGTCATCCGCACGCCGTACGGCGGCGGCGTGCGCGGCGCGCTCTCGCACTCGGTGTCGATCGAGGCGCTGTTCTACCACGTCCCCGGACTCAAGATCGTCGCGCCCTCGATTCCCGGCCGACATCAAGGGTCTGCTCGACCGCGTCGATCGAGGACCCCGATCCCGTGATGTTCCTCGAGCACAAGAAGACCTATCGCTCGGTCAAGGGCGAGGTCCCCGAGGGCTACTACACGATCCCCATCGGCAAGGCCAACGTCAAGAAGCCCGGTTCGCAACTCACGGTGGTCTCGTACGGCTACAACGTCCACCAGGCGCTCGACGCGGCCAACCGGCTCGAGGGCGACGGCATCTCCGTCGAGGTGATCGACCTGCGCTCGATCCGCCCGATGGACCGCACGACGATCCTCGACAGCCTGCGTAAGACCCGCAAGCTGTTGATCATCCACGAGGACAACAAGTTCGGCGGGATCGGCGCGGAGATCAGCGCGATGGTCGTCGAGGAAGCGTTCTTCGACCTCGACGCACCGATCCGCCGGCTGTGCGGACCCGACGTGCCGGCGATGGGCTACGCGCAACCCCTCGAGGAAGAGTTTATGATCTCGACCGACCGCATGGCCGACGTGATGCGCGAACTCGTCGCGTTTTGACGTCGTGCATGCAGACGCGCGATCGCGGCCGACTGTGCCGCTGAGGAGACGCTCGTCGGGTCGCATCCTGCGACCCTCCTGCTCGTGCGCTCGTCGCTCCCGGTGCCCCC
The DNA here is from genome assembly GCA_963743605.1 of Vulcanimicrobiota bacterium. Classification (GTDB taxonomy): domain Bacteria; phylum Vulcanimicrobiota; class Vulcanimicrobiia; order Vulcanimicrobiales; family Vulcanimicrobiaceae; genus CAVUQJ01. Next base: position 162,682 of record CAVUQJ010000015.1, read on the forward strand.
ATGGATGGGGCCTGCCGCGCAGCGCAGGATGCGCGACAGCGCGGCCCATCCATGGCTCCGCTCCTCGTCGCAACGCTCCCCCGTGTCACGGTCCGTCCCGCCGGCGCTGCTAGTTGAGGACGATTCGCTGCTACCGAGCTGCGCGCTCGGGTTTCGGGAAGGACTCGACTGAAATGCCTACCACGATAACGATGCCGCAATTGGGCGAGACCGTCACCGAAGGGACCGTCGCACAGTGGCTCAAGAACGTCGGCGACAGCGTCGAGAAGTACGAGGCGTTCGTCGAGGTGTCGACCGACAAGGTCAACGCCGAAGTGCCGGCCCCGGTCAGCGGAACGCTGGTGCAGATCATCGCCAAGGAAGGCGAGACCGTGCCGACCGGCGCACCGATCGCGATCATCGAGGAAGTCGGCGGGGCTACCGTCGCCGTGCCCAGCGCGCCCGCCCCTGCGGCGGCGTCGCCGAGTGCGGCCGAGGCGGTCCGTCAAGGCTCTGACGAGCCCGTCCCCGGCGGTGCGCCGGCCGCTCCGCACGCGGCGCGCGTGTCGGGCAACGGCGCCGCGCTCAACGCGCCCGAAGTCCTGCGGCGGGTCTCGCCGGCCGTGCGCCGCCTGGCGCGCGAGCATCGCGTCGATCTCGCCGGCGTGCGCGGAAGCGGCTCCGGCGGGCGCATCACGGCCGGCAACGTCCTCGCCGCCGCCTCGCAGGGTCCGGCGGCGGCCGTCGCCGCCGCGGTGACGGCCGCGCCGGAACGCCCGGCCGCGTCTGCTCCGGTGCATCGGCCCGCCGCGGCGGCGCCGGTCGTCCCAGGCGAAGTGATGCCGCTGACGCGAGCGCGCCGGATCATCGCGCAGCGGATGCTCGAGTCCAAGCAGACCGCGCCGCACGCGTGGACGATGGTCGAAGTCGACGCGACCAACGTGTGGAACTGGCGGCAGCGCGAGAAGGACCGCTTCGCGCGCGATCACGGCGTGCCGCTGACGCTGCTGCCGTTCTTCATCCGCGCCGTCGTGCAGGCGTTGCGCGCGTATCCGCTGATGAACGCGCGTTTTACCGACGAGGGGATCGTCGTCTACAAGCACGCCAACATCGGGATCGCGATCGCGCTCGACGGCAACCTGATCGTGCCGGTCATCCGCGACGCGCAGAACCTGACGGTCCCGGGCCTCGCGGTCGCCGCCGGCTCGCTGATCGCGCGGGCCCGTAACGGGAAACTCGGTCCCGACGACCTCGCGGGCGGGACGTTCACGGTCAACAACACCGGCGCCAACGGGTCGATCCTGTCCGCGCCGATCATCAACGGCGGCCAGGCGGGGATCGTGACGATGGAGGCGGTGGTCAAGCGGCCGGTCGTCTTGAAGGGCGACGCGATCGCGATTCGCTCGATCATGAACGTCTGTCTCTCGCTCGATCACCGGGTCATCGACGGCGCCGTGGCCAGCGGCTTCCTCGTCGACCTGAAGCGCCGCCTCGAGGGAATGGACGGCTCCGAACCGCTCTGACGGGGGGCGGGAGGGCGGGCCCGCCAGGCGGCGAATGAGCCGCCTTCACCCCCAAGAAGACTTTTTGCTGTCAGGAGATCTCCATTGCGCAACTTAGTGTCCTTGGCCGTTGCGGGTGTCGCCGCTGCGGTTCTTCTCGTGCCTCTCGGGTCCGCCAGCGCCGGCATCGTGCGCGGCGGCGGCGCCCAGAATCACGTGACCGATTTCACGAAGCCCGTCTCGCTCGGCCGCATCTACATGCCGACCATCTCGTACCATAAGATGCATCCGGGGACGTGCTGCAACATGAACTACGGCGGCGGCCCGACCCTCTCCAAGCCGCACATGTACCTCATCCTCTGGGGCTACGGCAGCGGCGATCCCGATGGGATGCAAGCGCTGCTCACGGCCTGGGGCAACGACTACGGCGGCTCCAAGTACGGGAACATCGCGACTCAGTACTACGAAGTCAAGAACGGTAAGCACGTTTACCCGACGAATCCGCTGGGCAACGCGACGGTCTGGGTCGATAACACCAATGCGGAGCCGGCGCACGCGACCGACGCGCAGATTCAGGCCGAGGCTTGGGCCTACGTGAAGTCACAACAGGGCGGCACGTCCGACCCGAACGGCGCCTACATCGTCAACAGCTCGTACAACCACGATCCGCAGGGCTTCCTGACCTCCGGCTGGTGCGCGTACCACGGCGCCTCGCAGAGCGGCAGCCAGATCATCTCCTACACGAACGAACCCTACATGCCGGATGCCGGCCAGGACTGCGGCGCCGGGTTCACCACCCCGCCGAGCGATGAGACCAGCACCGACGAGGGCGCGACGATCGTCATCGGCCACGAGTACAACGAGTCCGTGAGCGACCCGCAGCCGATCAGCGGCTGGTACTCCAACCAGGCCGGCGAAGACGGCGATGCTTGCGCATGGACCAACATCTTGAATGACACCTTCAAGAATGGTGGCGTGTTCACGCAGCAGCCCATCTACAGCGACCGGACCAATGATACTTGCGTCCACGGGCTCAACAAGCGCGTGCGCAAGGGCATCTAGATCGAGTCGTCGATCTCCGGAGAGGCGGTCCCGAGCGGACCGCCTCTTTTTTTTTTGCGCGCTGGTTAACGTGCGATCAGCGAGAACGCCGCGTCGTAGACGGTGCCGCCGCCGCGGAACTCGAGCCAGCAGCGATAGGCGCCCCGCTCGCGCGCGTTAACGTGCAGCGTCATCGTCGGCGCGACCGGCGCCGTCGGCGGCAGGTCCTCGCTGGGTGGCGCGGGCATGCCGCTCATCCCCGCCATCGCCGGCATGGCGCCGCCCGCGCCGCTCTCGGGGTGCACGTGGAGATAGGTCCAGTCGGCCGGATGGATCAGCACGGCGTGGGCCGCCGCGCCCAGGTATGCCGTCAGGTCGCGCGCCGGTTTGCCGTCCTTGGCGATCGTGACGGCGAGCAACGTCGGCCGGGTCGTCTGCAAGGTCGCCGTGTCGAGCCTCACGCGATACGGTCCGGCCGTCGCCTCGCGGGTGGGCGGCATCGTCGCCGGCGCGGTCCGGCCGCCGCTCCCGAACGCGACGTCGAAGCGGTAGACCTGTTGGCCGAACCCGGTCGGCGTGACGTCGGCGTAGATGTGATAGAGCGCGGCGTGCGGGACGTGCAGCACCTCGACGAAGTGGCCTGCGCGCAGGGGCGGGTGGACGTGCATGAACGCCGTCAGGTCGTCGCTGACGACGACCAGGTGGATCTTCTTCGTGTGCGTCGTGTCGTAGCGCGTCAGCGTTGCGGTGTCGCCGCTGCGCGTCGCCCAGATGTCGACGCGGGCCTCGAGCGGCGTCGCGCCGCGCGTGAGGTCGAGGTGCATCGCTATCGCCGGCGTCGTGCCCTGCAGCGCGAACGTGCCGGCGTAGGGCGCGGCCGCCGCGCGCGCGGGGAGTCCGGCCGCAGCCGCGACCGCGAGCACCGACAGCCGGCGCGACCACTCGTCCATGGCCGGGCCTTCCATCTCCGGGCGCGCGCCTACTTCAGCGCGTGCACGATCGTGTCGGTGTCGTAGCGCAGCATGCTGATATAGTCGTGGACCGGGCCCGATGCTGCGATCGAGTCGTCGTAGAGGTTCTGGACCGTCGTGATCCCCGCGCTCTGCGCGAGCGCCTGGACCAGCTTCGGGCTGTACTCCGGCTCCGCGAAGACCGCCCGGACGTGCTTCTCCTTGGCGAGTTGGACCAGGTTCGCGATGTACCGCGGGCTCGGCTCCTGTCCCGGAGACAGCTCGACGACGCCGACCGTCTCCAGGCCGAAGCGGTCGTCGTAATACTGCCAGGCGTTGTGAAAGACGATCATCGAGCGATGGTCCTTTGGGATCGTCGCGATCTCGTGGGCGATCGTCTTGGTGAGGGCGTCCAGGCGGCCTTGGTAGGCGTGCGCGTTGCGCGCGTAGCCCGCGCGGTGAGCGGGGTCGGCGTCGCCGAGCGCCGCGGCGATCTTCGCGACGTACGCCTTCGCAAGGACCGGGTCCATCCACAGGTGCGGGTTGTCGTCCTTGTGCGGGAGGCCGTCGGAGAGCACGACGGTCCGCAGCTTGCCGCTCTGGCTGTCCGTAATCGTGCGCTGCAGCCACGCCTCGATGCCCAGGCCGTTTTCGAAGAGGACGTCCGCTCGCGCCAGGGTCGCGATGTCGTGCGGGGTCGGCTGATAGTCCTCGGGAGAGGCCCCCACCGGGACGAGGTCGGTCACCTCGACCAGGTCGCCGCCGACCGCCCGGACGAGGGACCCCAGCGTCGAGAAGGTCGCGACGACGCGCAGACGCCCGCCGGCGGCCGGCGATGGGGCGGGGGCGGCGGCGAGCAGCAGGGAGGCGGCGAGGCAGAGGCTATGCATTGCCCGCCGAGCATTCTGCGAATTATTCGCAATTCCCGCGAGTGCTTCGCAAGTCTTTGCGCGCCCCGCAAGCGCCCGGTATACTGGATCCGTGGTCGAACGAACGGTCTACTCGACGACGGCGCGCCGCCAGGTCGCCGAGCTCTTGCGCACCGAGCGCCGCTACCTGACGGCCGCGGCGATCTACCGGATCCTGCGCGCGCAGCGGGCGCGCCTGGCCCTATCGACCGTGTATCGGACCCTCGACCTGCTCGTCGAGAACGGGATCGCCTCGAGCCGCGCCGACGCCTCGGGCGAGCTGAGCTTCGTCTACTGCCGCGACGGCCATCACCACCACGCGACCTGCGTCGTCTGCGGCCACGTCGACGAGGTAAACTGCAACGCGATCGACCAGTTCAGGTCCGCTCTCCTGGCCGAGCAGGCGTTCGAACTCGACGACCACTCGATCGAATTCTTCGGTCGCTGCGCGCGCTGTCGCTAGCATACCGGCCGATGCGGATCCGCAAGCAGTTCACCTTCGAGGCCGCGCACGCGCTGCCGCACCACCCCGGCAAGTGCGCGCGCCCGCACGGCCACTCGTACCGGCTGGACGTCGCCGTCGACGGGCCGGTGCAGCCGAGCGGTCCGGCCGCGGGGATGGTCGAGGACTTCGACACGATCGCCGCCGTCGTGGCCCGCGAGATCATCGCGACGCTCGACCACGCGTCGCTCAACGACGTGCTCGACAACCCGACCTCGGAATTGGTCGCCCTATGGATCTGGGGCCGGCTCGCGCCCGCGCTGGCGGGCCTGGCGGAGGTCGTCGTCTGGGAGACGGCGACCGCATGCGCGATCGTCACGGCCGGCAACGTCGCCGGCCCGGCAACGCGCGCCTGATGCTACAACTCGTCGAGATCTTCTACAGCGTCCAAGGCGAGGGAACGCACACCGGAACGCCGGCGATCTTCGTCCGCCTCGCGGGTTGCAATCTCGCCTGTGCATTTTGTGATACCGACTACGCGGTCCGCGAGTTCGCGAGCGTGGCCGAGGTGCTCGGGCGCGTCCGCGAGGCCGGCGGCGACTGCCCGCTGGTCGTGCTGACGGGCGGAGAGCCGCTCGCGCAGGCCGAGTCGCCGGCTTTGATCGAGGCGCTGCGCGCCGACGGCCGGCGCGTGCACATCGAGTCCAACGGGACGATCGCGACCGACCTCCCGGCCGACGTGTGGCTGACCGTCTCGCCGAAGGAGCGGCTCGACCCGCGGATGGCGGCCCGCGCGAACGAGGCGAAGCTGATCGTCGACGGACGCGTCCCGCTCGAGTGGCTCGCGCGCTTCCCGGCCGACGTTCCGGTCTTCTTGCAGCCGGAGGGGAACAAGCCCGGCAACGTCACGCTCGCCTACGACGCGGTGCGCGCGGCGCCGGCGCGCCTGCGTCTCTCGCTGCAGACCCACAAGTTCATCGGCGTCCCGTAGCACGCTGATATGGCGGTCGCCTCAGACACCGGCGGACTCTTGATCGTCTGCGCGCTGCGCGCGGAGTTGCGCGGGTTGCGCGCCCGTCGCGGCGCGGAAATTCTCGCCTGCGGCGTCGGCCCGGTCGAGGCCGCGGCGGCCGTCGGCCGCGCGGTTGCCGGCGGGGGCGTACGCGCGGTCGTCAACGCCGGCGTCGCCGGCGCGTTCCCGCAGCGGGCGCGCGTCGGCGACGCGCTGATCGTCGCCGAAGAACGGTTCGCCGATCTCGGTCTCGAGAGCGGCGAACCCGTCACGCTGCCCGACGGTCACCGGCTGATCGATCGCGCGTTCGCCGACGACGGTCTGCTCGCGCGCTGCACGGGCCTGCCGTATCCGCTCGCTACCGGACTGACCGTGTCGCTCGTGACGAGCAGCGCGCAGACCGCGCAGCGGCGCGCGCAGCTCTACGACGCCGACGTCGAGTCGATGGAGGGGTTCGCGGTGTTCCGCGCGTGCGAACTGGCCGGCGTGCCGGCGCTCGAGGTGCGCGGGATCTCGAACATGGTCGGCGAGCGCGCGCTCAGCGGGTGGGACTTCGCGGCGGGTTCGCGCGCCGCCGTCGCCGCGCTCGAGGCGCTGCTCGATCGGCTGCAGGAGACCGCGGCCGGATGAACGCGGCGCCGCTCACGCTCGCATATTCGCCGTGTCCCAACGACACGTTCATCTTCGCGGCCTGGACCAACGGATTGCTGCCCGATCGCCCCAAGGTCGACGTGGTCCTCGACGACGTCGAGGCGCTCAACCGCGCCGCGCTCGCCGCGCGCTACAGCCTGACCAAGGTCAGTTACGGCGCGATCCCGCTGCTCGCGAACGGCTACCGCATCCTGCGCGCGGGCGGCGCGCTCGGCCGCGGCTGCGGGCCGCTCATCGTGACGCGGCCCGGCGGTCCGTCCTCGCTCGGCGACCTCGGGCCCGCGACGACCTTCGCGATCCCCGGCCGCATGACGACGGCTTACCTGTTACTTCGCCTCGCGCTCGGCCGCGAACCGGAGACGGTCGAGATGCGTTTCGATCGCATCGTCGACGCCGTGTCCGAGGGAACCGCCGACTGCGGCCTGATCATCCACGAGTCGCGTTTCACCTACGAGACCGCCGGACTCGCCCGCGTCGCCGATCTCGGTTCATGGTGGGAGGGCGCCACCGGCCGCCCGATCCCGCTCGGAGCGATCCTCGCACGGCGCGACGTCCCGCGCGAGCGAGCGGCCGAGATCGACGGCACGATCCGCGCCAGCCTCGCGTTCGCCCGCGCCCATTGGAGCGAGATCGCGTCGGTACGTCGAGGCCCATGCGGCCGAGATGGACGAGGCGGTCATGCGCGCGCACATCGGCCTGTACGTCAACGCGTACACGGACGATCTCGGTGACGACGGCATCGGTGCCGTCGAAGACTTGTTCGAGCGCGCGGCCGCGGCCTCGCTGATTCCGCCGGGAACGCGCCCGAATTTCGTGTGAGCCTCAGGGCTCCTAATTCGCGGCGAAGCGCGCGAGCGTCGAATGCACTTCGGCGACGCGCTCGTCGGAACGTCGACGATCACCGCGATCGCGCCCGCCTCGACGTTGCTGAGCACGGCGCCGGCGCTTTCGGCCGGTAAGCCGCCGGCGACGACCCCGCCGATGACGCCGCCGGCCGCCCCGCCGCCGATGGCCCCGCCGGCCGCCGCCAAGGCGCCCGCGACGAGCGCACCGGCCCCGACCGTGACCACCGTCGCGAAGACGAGGCCGCCCAAGACGAGCGCGCCGAGCGTCCCGCCGACGACGCTCCCAAGCGCCGCGCGCTGCGTGCTCGCGACGTCCTCGGTCTGCCCGGCAACCCCATCCTCTTCGTCCTCGTCCACGAAGTGACGGTCGCGGGTCACCGCGGTCATGATGACGCTGATCCGATCGGTTCCGTAGCCGAGCGCGCACAATCGCTCGACCGCCATGTCGGCGTCCCTGCGGTCGTAGAACGTCGCGGAAACCAGAGCCATCCTCGCCTCCTTCGCCTGCGCACGACGGGGTACGCCGGCAGGGTTCTTACCCGCTTGGCCGGGCGCCCATACGGCCGGGACGGCAATGCCCCGCACCGGGCGCGGGGACCGGCCGCCGGCGCAAGAAACGAACCGCTCGTGACCGATCACGCGCGGGCGCTTTCCCGGCGAAGCTTCGTTGCCGCCACGCTCGCCGCGGGCGCCGGCCTCCGCCTCGGCATTCCGGCCTTCGGCGCTCCGATGCCGCCGGCGAACGTGACGCTCGGCGACGAGGTGTTCCTGCGGGAGACGTGGCGCGAACTGCACGGCCGCTGCGTCGGCATCGTCACGAATCAGACGGGCGTCACGTCCGCTCTCGAGTCGATCGTCGACGCCGCGCGCCGGAACCCGCAGATCTGCGTCAAGGCGATCTACGCGCCAGAGCACGGCCTGCGCGGCGACCAGGGAGCCGGGGCCTACGTCGCCTCCTATGCCGACGAGCGCACCGGCCTGCCGGTGTACAGCCTCTACGGGGCCACGCGGCGGCCGAGCGCGGCGATGCTCGACGGCGTCGAGGTGCTGCTGTTCGACATCCAGGACGTTGGCTCGCGCGCCTACACGTACATCTCGACGATGGCCTACGTCATGCAGGCCGCGGCGGCCAACAGCAAGGACGTGTGGATCCTCGACCGCCCGAACCCGGCCGGTGGAGTCGTCGTCGAGGGTCCCGTGCTCGACCCGAAATTCTCGTCGTTCATCGGGCTCTATGCGATCGCGATGCGCCACGGGATGACCGTCGGCGAGCTCGCGCGCATGTTCAACGAGCGCTTCGGGATCGGCTGCAGCCTGAAGGTCGTCGCGATGCAGCGGTACCGGCGCGCGATGTTTTGGCCCGAGACCGGCCTCGCGTGGGTGCAGAGTTCACCGAACATCCCCGACTGGGAGACCGCGCTCGTCTATCCGGCGACGGGGTTGATCGACGACGCGGGCATCAACAACGGGACGAACTTCAGCAAACCGTTCATGTACGCGGGCGCGTACCGCCTCGACGGTCAGCGGCTAGCGGACGCGCTGAACGCGCGGCCGATCCCGGGGATTCACTTCCGGCCCGCGACGTGGACGCCGTTCGCGGGCTTCTGGGCCGGCAAGACGCTCAGCGGGGTCGAGCTGATCGTCACCGACCGCGCTGCCTTCCGGTCGGTGCGTACGGCCGTCGAGATCCTCGTCGCCGTGAAACGCGTCGCGCCCAAGGCGATCGCGATTCACGCCGGCAACCTCGACCGCGCGTGGGGGACGGACGCGCTTCGGCGCGGGCTCGAGGACGGCAGCGACGCCGACGAGATCATCGCCGGTTGGGAAAACGGCACGCGGGAGTTCGAAGCCTCCCGCGCGCGCTATCTGCTGTACGACTAGGCGGCCGTCGCCGCCCGGCCGCCTATTGCTGGCCCGGAGGCGGCGGCGGAGGCGGCTGCTGGTTGGGAGCCTGCTGGTACGGCGGCTGCTGGGTCGACTGCTGGAGGATCGTCACCGGCTGCTGCAACTGCATCGTGACGGTCGAGCCGGCCGGGACGAGCACGTCCGAGGCCATCGTCGCGGCATACAGGAAGCCGCCGCCGGCGCCGACGGCCCAGCCCGCGTTGCTCCCCATGCTCTTGCCGATCCAGTTGCCGAGCAGATCGCCGACCACGACGGCGCCGATGGCCTTCGCGGCGTTGGTTTGCTGCTTCGGCTGCATCGAGATCAGCTTCGCGTCGACGGGCGCGGCGGATCCATCGCTCAGGGCGATCTTGTCGAAGTTCAGCTTGATGTGCGCCTTCTGCGTCACCCCCGACTTGACGACTTCGGAGACGTGGCCGTATATCGTCACCGGGACGGTCGAGCCGGCGGCCGTTTGGGCGCCCGTCGTCACGATCGTGAACGTGTCACCGTCTTTTGCCGTCTTCGAGCTGCAGATCGTTTTGCAGCGTCCCCGAGATTTGGCTGCTCTGGTCGAACGTCACCGCGCCTGCGGCCGACGCGAAGCCGGCAACCAAGGCGGCGGTCAACGTACCTGCGGTGATGGTGGTGCGAAAATTCACGCTGTCGTTTCCTGCCCTAGATGAAGACGCGGTGAGACTTGCCCGCGTGGGCGAGCCCCGCTCGCTTACATAAACGTATTGCGCGGACGGAGCGTTTCGGTCGTGGTTGCCAAGGAACATCGGCGCGGCCCTGCGTAGGCCACGAAACGATGGAGACGGCCTCGAGCGCAGGCGCCCAGATGATCGCGCGGCTCGTCGACGCCCTAGGCGTGGACGCCGTCAAATCGTCGCCCGAGGACGTCGCGGTGTACGCCTACGACGGCTACACGCGAGAGCGTGCCGCCCGACGTCGTGGTCCTGCCGCGCGACGCACGGGACGCGAGCGCGGTCGTACGGATCGCGAACGACTGCGGCGCGGCGATCGCGCCGCGCGGCGCGGGAACCGGGACTCTGCGGCGGAGCGATCCCGGTGCGCGGCGGGATCGTGATCTCGTTCGCTCGGATGAACCGCATCCTCGAACTCGACGCGCCGAACCGGCGCGCCCGGGTGCAGCCCGGGTTGATCAATCGCGATCTGTCTTTGCGCGACGGCGGCGTTCGGTCAATTCTACGCGCCGGATCCGTCGAGCCAGAAGATCTCGACGATCGGCGGCAACGTCGCCACGAACGCGGGCGGTCCGCACTGCCTCTCCTACGGCACGACGACGAACCACGTGCTCGGCGTCGAGTTCGTCGACCGCGACGGCGAACTCGTGCAGACCAGCGTCGACGATGCGGGCTACGACCTCACCGGCCTGCTCGTCGGCAGCGAAGGGACGCTCGGCGTGCTGACGGCCATCGACGTCCGGCTGTTGCGGCTGCCGCGCAGCGGTGCGGGTCTGCGTCGCAGCGTTCGCGGACGTCGAGGCCGCCTCCGCGGCGGTTTCGGCGATCGTCGGCGCCGGCATCGTCCCGACCGCGCTCGAAATCATCGACGCCGTCGTCGTCAGCGCGGTCGAGGCGCACTATCGCGTCGGGTTCCCGGCCGATGCCGGCGCGGTGCTGCTCGTCGAGGTGGCCGGCGCGAACGAAGACATCGCCGAGCACGAGCGCGCCGTCGCGCGGATCGCTCGCGACCACGGCGCGCTGTCGTGGCGTACCGCGCGCGACGCCGCGCGAGCGCGAGATCCTGTGGGCGTCGCGCAAGGGCGCCGCCGGCGCGCTCGGGCGGCTCGCGCCGAACTACTACATTCAAGACGCGTGCGTGCCGCGCACCCGCCTCCCGCAGGCGCTGCACGCCGTCGTCGAGATCGCGCGCGCGCCACGGCCTCACGGTCGGCAACGTCTTCCACGCCGGCGACGGCAATCTGCATCCGCTGCTCCTGTTCGACCGGCGCGAAGCGCGCCAGGCGGCGGCGGTCGTCGAGGCCGGGACCGAGATTCTCGCGGCCTGCATCGGCCTCGGCGGAACGATCAGCGGCGAGCACGGGATCGGTTACGAGAAGCGCGGGACGCTGAGCCTGCGTGTTTTCCACCGCCGACCTCGCGACGATGGGGCGCGTGCGCGCCGCGTTCGATCCTAACGGCGCTTCAATCCGGACAAGATCTTCCCGAGCGGCGCGGCGTGCGGCGAAGTGCGTGCGATGCGGCGGACGCAGTCGGCCGCCGGCGCAACGCTCGAAGCGTGGGTGTGACCGCCGCCGCGACGCGCGACGCGAGCGCGCTCGCGGTCGCGCAGTTTGCGTTCGGAGGGCGCCGCCGCGCCGCGCCTGGCGGCCGAAAACGATCGAGGCGCTCGCCGCCTCTTGGCAGGCTGCGACGACCGGGGCGAGGCGGTCGTCGTGTTCGGCGGCGGAACGCTGCAGGCGATGGCGGCGCCGCCCACGCGTTACGACGTTGCGCTCAGCACGAAGGGCATCGCCGGACTCATCGACTACGAGCCGCGCGATCTCACCAGCGCGCGTCCTCGCCGGGACGACCATGCGCGGATCTTGCGCGCGCGCTGCGCGCGGAGCGGCCAGTTCGTACCGATCGACGCGCCGCGGCCGGGTGCGCGGGACCGTCGGCGGGGCGCTCGCGGCGGGCTGGGCCGGGCCGCGCCGGCGTGCGTACGGCGCGGCGCGCGATCTCGTGATCGGACTCGACCGTGGTGCTGGCGGACGGCACGATCGCGAGAGCGGGCGGGATGGTCGTTAAGAACGTCTCCGGCTACGACATGAGCAAGTTGTACGTCGGCTCGCTGCGGGACGCTCGGCGTGCTCGCGCGCGTCAACTTCAAGACGCTGCCGCTGCCGCGCCGTGCAGCGCGGCGCGATCGCGCCGCTGCCGGAACGCACGCGCGCACGCGCGATCGCGCACCTCCGCGCGCTGCCCGTCGAGCCGACCGCCGCCGTCGCGGTGCACGGGTTCGACGGCGAGATCGACGGCGCGGACGGATTCGAGGGCCGGCTGCATCCTCCTCTTCGAGGGCTCCGAGGCGTCGATCGAACGCGCGATCCGCGACCTGCGCTCCGCGCTCGGGGCGGCCGGCGTCCCGGAGACGCGGCGCGTCGATCGCAACGCCGCCGATCTCGCTGCAGCGCGTCGTCGACGCCTACGTCGAGCCGCGCGGCGAAGCGGTCGCTCACCTATCGTCACTTCGGCCTCCCGAGCGACGCCGACGCGCGCGCCGCCGAGGTCGCTGACGATCGCACGGCGCCACGCGCGGAGTGCGAGACGATCTGCGACCTGCTGCACGGGCGACGTTCGTCGCTGCGCGTCGCCGCCAAGGACGGCGGCGCCGCCCAGCACGCTCATGCCGTTCGCCGACGCGCTGCGCGACGCGCTCCCCGCAGCGCGCCTGATGAGCGCGCAGGCGGACCTGCAGGGCGAGATCGACGCCGTGGGGCACCCCGCCCGCGGCGATCGCGCTCATGCGCACCGTCAAAGCAGCAGTTCGATCCGCGCGGCGACGCTCGGGCCCGGCCGCTTCGTCGGCGGCATCTGACGCACATGGCCGCGGGCGAACGCGCGATCTGGCGCGATTTGGTGACGACGACCGGAACGGTGCTGCTGCGGCCGTCGCGCTTCGTGCGGCTCGTCAAGTTGGGCCCCGCCGGCTGGGCGCACATGGCGCGCTTCCTCGGCAGCGTCGTGCCGAACGCATCGCGGCGGCTCGCCGCGCTGCGCGAACGCGCGAGCCGCATCCCCGATCCGCGGCTGCGCGCCGAGGCACTCGCGAGCATCGACCTCAAGGCGTATCACGTCCAGGGCGGGAGCATCCTCGCGACGTTCCTGCGCGGCGAACACGCAGACCGCTTCATCTCGATCGTCGTTCCGCTCGAGACGATCTACGACTATCTCGACAACCTCTGCGACCGGCTCGGCGACGTGCCCGCGAACGCCTTCGTGACGCTGCACGAGGCGCTGATGGACGCGCTCGACCCGAGCGCGCCGGCGCGCGACTACTATCGCGACGGCCCCGCGCTGCGACGACGGCGGCTACCTTCGCAGCCTGGTCGACGACGTCCGTGCGGGCGTCGCTCAGTCTCCCGAACTATCGTCCGGTGCGCGTCGCGGACGCGCGAGGCCGCCGCCTTCTACAGCGAACTTCAGGCGCTCAAGCATCTCCCCGCCGTCCGAGCGCGAGGCGAGCTGCCAGCGCTGGTACGCCGAGCACCGCGAGCGCTTCCCGGACCTCTACTGGTGGGAATTCGCGGCGGCGTGCGGCTCGTCGCTGCCCGTTTTCGCGATGCTGCTTCCTCGCGTCGCGAGCCCGACCTCGACGGCCGACGACGTCGCCGCCGACCTTCGACGCCTATTTCCCCAACGTGTCGGCCGTGCACATCTTGCTCGACTACTTCATCGATCAGGCCGAAGACCGCGAGCATCGCGAGCTCAACTTCGTTGCCTGTTACGCAACCCTGGGTGAGGCGGTCGACCGGGTGCGCGGCCTCGTCGGTCAGGCGGCGCGGCGCGTGCGCACGATCGCGCACGCCGAGGGGCACTCGTTCCTGCTCAACGCGATGTGCCTGTTCTATCTGACGCACCCCAAGGTGTTCGCGCAGCGCCTCGACTCCGAGAGCGCGGCCCTGCTCGGGGCGTTACGCTAGCTCGGGAACCAGACGACGATCGCGGCGAGGGCGATAGCGAGCCCGAAACACCAGCGGTAGACGCGGGTCATCCGACGCCGGATCGCGACCGCGAGCAGCCCCGCGACCGCCGCGAGCGGCGCGAAGCTCGCACCGAACAACGCGGGGCCCGCGCCCACGCGCCCGACCGCGACTCCGACCACAGCGACCAGCGCCGATCCCACGCCGAACGCCACGCCGTTCATCAATCCCAGCGCCATGCCGAGGTTGCGCGGCATCATCGCCTGCACGAGCGCAACGCCCGGCGCGTTCTGGATCGCGAGCAATATGCTCGCGACCATGAGCAGCGCGATCGACGCCGCACCGCCCAGCCCGAAGAAGCCCAGGAGCGCGGGCACGGCGAGCGCGAGGCTCGCGACGGAGACGCGGATCGAACCGAAGCGGTCGGCGAAGTAGCCGCCGGCCAGCAACCCGATGCTGGAGACCAACAGGAACGCGCTGACGACCTGGCCCGCGCCCGTCAGCGCGAAGCCGCGGCCGACCAAGAGGTTCGGCAGATACGTCATGAACGCGGCCGACGTGAAGTAGCGCAAACCGGTGCTCGCGACGAGCAGTCCGACGCCGGCGCGATCGACGCGCGCCGGGACCGAGCCGTGCACCGCGCCCGACCGATGTGCCCGCAGCGCGGAGCGGTCGAGGTGCGGCATCGCGACGAACAGCGCGCCGACGAGGACCGCGCCAGGCAGAAAGAGCGCGAGCGTGCCGCCGCCGCCGAAGCGGGCGAGCAACAGCGCGACGACGGCGGGACCGAGGGCGTAGCCGATCTGTCCGCCGATCTGGAAGATCGAGATTCCGCCCGCCTTGCGCGCGCCGCTCAGCATCGCCGAATATTTCCCCGCCTCGGGGTGCATGACGGCCGACCCGAGTCCGCCGACGACGATGCAGAGCGCCAGCAGCGGGATCGAGTGCACGATGCCGCTCAGCGATACGCCCGCGATCGTGAGCGCTATCCCGGCCGGCAGGAACCACCAGCGGCCGCGGCCGTCGGAGTACGCGCCTACCAGCGGCTGCACGACCGAGCTCGTCAGATACCACAGAAATCCGAGCGCGCCCTGAACGAACGGCGAGCCCTGCTCGCGCGCGACCACGTAGAAGATCACGAACGGCAGCGCGCCGGAATAGAAGTCGGAGAGCCCGTGCGCGAACGCGATCAGCGAGAGGCCACGCAGGTTCCACCGGCGCTGCACGAACGTTTCGGCCGCGTCGGGAGGCTTGAGTTCGGTCACGCCGAGGTCTTCGCTGCCGGTGGGGCGCTCGCCGCCTCGCCGCGAAAGGCCGCCGCATGAGGGTTTTCTGCGTACTCGCCGTCTTGCTTTGGGCGGCGGCACCGAGCGTCGCCCGGGCGAACGAGGCAGTGCTGCGCGGCTTTACCGCCGCGTCGAGCGCGCAGGAACGGGGCGACGAGGCCCGCTTCCTCGCGGTCCCGAGCGCGAACGGTGCCGTCGCAACGTCGCGCGTCATCGACGCGCAGGCGCACTATCCAGGGACTTCCGGCGACTACGAACTCGCGGTGTACATGCGCAGCCGGCTGCGCGAGCTGGGCTTCGATGCGAACCTCGAGGTCGTGCGCGCGCGGATCGACACGCCGGTTGCGCTCGTGCTGGCGCTGCAGCCGCAGACCGGCGTCGGACTGGGACTCGATCTCCGCGAGCAGCCCAGTCCCGTCGATCCCGATCCCGGGCGTCCCGACGCCGGGCGGCCGTTCAACTACGGCAGCGGCGACGGCGACATCGTCGCGCCGCTCGTCTACGCGAACCGCGGGCTCGACGCCGACTACGCGACGCTGGCCCGCGCGGGCGTCAAAACGCGCGGCGCCATCGTGATCGTGCGCTACGGCGCCGAGTATCGCGGGATGCTCGCGATGCGCGCGCAGGCCAACGGCGCGGCGGGCGTCATCTTCTACTCGGACCCGAAGGACGACGGCTACGGACGCGGCCCCGCCTACCCGAACGGTCCGTGGCGACCGATCGGCTCCCTGCAACGCGGCTCGGTGTCGCGGGACGTCCTCAACATTCCGACCTTGCCGGTCACCGCGGCCAACGCGAAGATCCTGATCGGCACGCTCGCGGGTCCGCGCGCGCCGACGGACTGGCAGGGCGCGCTGCC
The DNA here is from genome assembly GCA_963743605.1 of Vulcanimicrobiota bacterium. Lineage (GTDB taxonomy): Bacteria > Vulcanimicrobiota > Vulcanimicrobiia > Vulcanimicrobiales > Vulcanimicrobiaceae > CAVUQJ01. The sequence continues at coordinate 178,713 of CAVUQJ010000015.1, forward strand.
GCTGACGTATTGCATGGGCCCCAGCAACGTGAACGCCCATCTGACCGTGAGGATGCAGCGGCGGATCGGCGAGCTGTGGAACACCGTCGGCGTCCTGCGCGGGCGCACGCAGGGACCGGTGGTGCTGCTGGGCGGCCATCGGGACGCCTGGGTCTACGGCGTAACAGACAACGGCTCCGGCATCTCCGCGCTGCTCGAGACGGCACGCGGGCTGGCCGCGGTCTATCGCCACGGCCGGCGTCCGCTGCGCAGCATCGTCATCGCCGGCTGGGACGGGGAAGAGATCGGCGAAGTCGGCTCGCGCGGCTACGTCGACGCGCACTCGGCGAGCCTGAGCCGCAACGCGGTCGCGTACCTGAACGCCGACGAGATCACGACCGGCAAGACGTTCAACGCCGATGCGGTGGCGGGGCTCGGACCCGAGCTCGTCGGCGCGACGCACAACGTCACCGACGCCGGACACCAACGCAGCATATTCGCCGGCTGGCGCGCGCGCCAACCGGACACGCCGAGCGGCGGCAGCGACCACGAATCGTTCCTGCTCGGACTCGGCACGCCGACGATGAACGTCAGCTACGACGGGCCGTTCGGCACCTACCACTCCGCCTACGACGACATCCGCTACGCGACGACGCAGGCGGACCCCGGCTTCATCCATCACCGGACGATCGCCCAGCTCCTCGGCATCGTCGCGATGCGGCTCGCCAACGGCGGCGCGATTCCCTACGCCTTCGCTCCCTACGGCGCGGCGCTCTCCAAAGGCCGCCACGACGTCGCGCTTCTCGCGCGCGCGAACCACATCGCGCTCGATACCGGCGCCCTCGAGCGCGCGATCGCGCGCTACGCCCGGACCGCGCCCCACTACGATGCGCGGATCGTGACCGCGACGGGCGGCCTCGACGCGCGCTCGATCGCCGCCGTGCGAGCGCTCGATGGGGTGCTGTACGGCACGGCCGGCTACGGCTCGGTCGCATTCCCGTCGATCGCCGGCGCGCTGCATGCGCGCAATCCCTCGGCGGCGAAGGCGGCCGTGCGCTCGTCGGCGGCCACGATCGACGGCGCGACCGCCGAATTGAGCAAGTGAGGCCAATGAACGGAGAACAATCGATGGATGTCTATCGCGGGCGACGCGACGAGTTCGCGCGGCAGCTCAGCGACGGCGTCGCGATCGTCCCGGCCGCCGTGCACGCACAACGAAGCGCCGATAGCGAATATGCGTACCGCCAGGACTCCGACTTTCACTATCTCACCGGCTTCGGCGAGCCGGAAGCGGTCCTCGTTCTCGCGCCGAATCACGCGAGCGAACGCACGGTGCTGTTCGTGCGGCCGCGCGACCGGACGCAGGAGATCTGGACCGGCCGCAGGGCCGGCGTCGAGGGCGCTGTCGCGGCATACGGCGCCGATGCGGCGTATCCGATCGACGAACTCGACAAACGGCTCCCGGAATACCTGGTCGGCGCAGCGACGATCTACTACGCGCTCGGCCGCGACGAACGGTTCGACCGGCGCGTCCTCGCGGCGCTGGCCGCGGCGCGGACGAGCGTGCGCCGCGCGGGCCGCGCACCGCATGCGTTCGTCGAGCCCGGAACGATCCTGCACGAGATGCGCGTCGTCAAGCGCCCGGAGGAGCTCGCGTTGATGCGGCGCGCCGCAGCGATCACGGGCGCGGGTTTCGACGCGGGGATGCGCATCACGCGCCCCGGGCTTTGGGAGTACGAACTGCAGGCGGCGATAGAACATCGGTTTCGCACGGAGGGTTCCTCCTCCGTCGCCTACACGTCGATCGTCGCGGGCGGCGACAACGCGACGATCCTGCACTACAACACCAACGACCGGCAACTCGCCGACGGCGACCTGGTCCTCGTCGACGCGGGTTCCGAATACCGGACCTACGCGTCGGACGTTACCCGCACATGGCCGGTCAACGGCCGCTTCAGCGCCGAGCAGCGCGCGATCTACGACATCGTCCTCGCGGCCCAGAAGGCGGGGATCGAGCGGGTCCGCGCCGGCACCGCGTACGAAGCGTTTCACGATGCGGCCGTGCGCGTGCTGATCGAGGGGCTGCTCGACGTCGGCCTGCTCGCGGAGACCGTCGACCAAGCGCTCGAGAGCGGATCGTATCGCGAATTCTATCCCCACCGGACCGGGCACTACCTCGGGCTCGACGTCCACGACGTCGGGCGCTATCGCAACGCGGACGACTCGTCGCGACTCCTCGAAAGCGGCATGGTCGTCACCGTCGAGCCGGGGATCTACGTGCAGCGCGATCGCGAGTGCGACGCGCGCTGGTCGGGGATCGGGGTGCGCATCGAAGACGACGTGCTCTGCACGGCCGGCGATCCCGAGATCCTGACCGCGGCGATCCCGCGCGAGGCCGGCGCGCTCGAAGCCCTCGTTGGTACGGACGCGCTGACGCGCGCCTAGCCGAAAACGTGCGCGTCGCGATCGCCGGCGCATCCGGCTTCGTCGGCGGGCATCTCCGCGCAGCGCTGGCGGCGCGCGGCGACGACGTCGTCGCGATCTCGCTGCGCGATCCCGCCGCGGCCGCGACGCGGTGCGCGGGCGCCGACGCCGTCGTCAACCTGGCGGGCGAGCCGATCGCGCAGCGTTGGACGCCCGCCGTGAAGGCGCGCATCCGCTCGAGCCGCGTCGACGGCACGCGCGCGCTGATCGACGGCCTGCGCTCCCTGGCCGCGCCGCCGCGCGTCTACGTCTCAGCCTCCGCGGTCGGCTACTACGGCGTCAGCGAGACCGCAACGTTCGTCGAGGCGAGCGGACCGGGCGACGATTTCCTGGCAAGCGTCTGCGCGGAGTGGGAAGCCGCGGCGAACGGCGCGGCGTCGATCGGCGCGCGGGTGGCGGTCGTGCGCACGGGCATCGCGCTCGGCCGCGACGGCGGCGCGCTGCAGCGGTTGCTGCCTATCTTCAAACTGGGGCTCGGCGGGCCGATCGCGGGCGGCAGGCAGTGGTACTCGTGGGTACACATCGACGACCTCGTCGGGATCTATCTGCTCGCGCTCGACGGAGGATCGGGCCCGTACAACGCGACTGCGCCGGCGCCCGAGCGCAATGCGGCGTTCGCCGCCGCGTTGGGACGAGCGCTCCACCGCCCCGCATTTCTTCCCGTTCCGGCGCTCGCGTTGCGCGTGGCGCTCGGTGACGGCGCGGATCCGGTCGTCACCGGCCAGCGCGTACTGCCCGAACGAGCCCGGGCCGAAGGTTACCGATTTATGTATCCAGCCCTCGACGCGGCGCTCGAGGCGATCGTACGGTGACGCCGCTCCTGCACGGCCCGCGCCTCGACCTCGAACCGTTGGCCGTGGCGCACGCGCGTCGCATGTTCGAGGGCATGCGCGACACCGAGGTCAATCGCTTCGTTCCGCACGAACCCCCGCACTCGATAGCTGCGCTGGAGGCAACCTTTGGCCGGCGCATCGCCGGTGGCGGCTCGATCGGACAACGGTGGTACAACTGGACGCCGGTCGTGCGCGCCACCGGCGATGCCATCGGCAACGTGCAGATCACGATCGTCGGCGACGGGACCGCGCTGCTGGGCTATTTCCTACTACGGAACTGGTGGGGCCACGGCTACGCGCGCGAGGGGTGTGCGGCGGTGATCGCATGGGTCCGGGACGCACACGCGACGTCGCGGATCGTTGCCGAGATCGATCCGCGGAACACCCGTTCGACGGCGGTCGTGACGGCGCTCGGTTTTTCGTTGGTCGTGGTCACCAAGGATGTCGTGATGCTCAAAGGCGAGCTGTGCGACGAGGCGCGCTACGAGCTGCCGCTATCGTCAGGCTAGACTACGCGCGTGCCGTGACGGTTTCGTCGTGCGGGACGGCGCTGTGCTCGAGGTACTTCTCGACCTCGAGCGCCGCTTTACACCCCATGCCGGCCGCCGTCACCGCCTGCTTGTAGCGGATATCGTACACGTCGCCGGCGACGAAAATGCCCTGCACGCTCGTGTGCACGCCGTCGGGCGACACGACGTAACCCTGGACGTTGAGGTCCAGCTGGTCCTTGAAGATCGCGGTCAGCGGATCGTGCCCGACGGCGATGAACAGCGCGTCGGCGGCGAGGTCGGTCGTCTCGTCGGTGTCGACGTTGCGCAGCGTCAAGCGTTCGACGAAGTGCTCGCCGTGGACCGCGTCGACGACCGTGTTCCAGACGAACGAGATCTTCGGATGCGCGAGCGCCCGGTCGGCCATGATCCTGCTCGCGCGCAGACCGGAGCGCCGGTGGATCACCGTCACGTGCTTCCCGAAGCGGGTCAGGAACAACGCCTCTTCCATCGCGGAGTCGCCCCCGCCGACCACCACGATCTCCTTCTCTTTGAAGAAGGCGCCGTCGCAGGTCGCGCAGGTCGAAACGCCCCGTCCGCGCAGCATCTCCTCGCCGGGGATCCCGAGCCAGCGCGCCGCCGCACCGGTCGCGACGACAACCGTCTGCGCGGTGTGCTCCTCTTCGTCGACCCAGACGCGAAACGGCCGCCGGGTGAAGTCGACCTTCGTCACGTCGACGTTGTGCAGGCGTGCGCCGAAGCGCTCCGCCTGTTCGCGAAACGCCTCCATGAGGTCGGGGCCCATGATCCCGTTCGGGAAGCCGGGGTAGTTCTCGACGTCCGTCGTCAACATCAGCTGGCCGCCGTATTGGTGCCCGGCGAAGACGAGCGGCGCGAGATTCGCGCGGGCTGCGTAGATCGCTGCGGTCAGCCCCGCCGGCCCCGACCCGATGATGATCACCTGCTCCATGCCGCTTCGTTCGACCCCCGGGCGGCGGCGCCCGGTTTCGCGGCGACGGCGCAGTGATTCCCGGCGGCCGAGGCGAACCGGGCGACGTGCTCGAGGACGAATTCGGCGACATCCTGCGCAAGGCCAAGACGGGTCTGCGCATCGGCGACGCGGTGCTCGCGCAGCGCAGCGGCGTGGCTGCGAGCGAGATCGCGGCGTGGTCGGCCGGGAGGGCCACGCCGAGTGACGATCAGGCGCGTGCCGTCGCGACGGTCCTGCGGCTCGACCCCGGCAAACTCGCCGACGCCGCGGCGGCGCGCTGGCACCCCGACGTAGCGATGCCTGCGGACGTGCGCCACCACCCGCACGACCCGCACCCATCGAACGGTTACCTGTTCTTCCTGGAAGACGGACGCACCGCGGCGCTGATCGATCCGGCCGGCTATCCGGCCACGCTCTTGCGCGCGATCGCCGAGGGTCCGTACCTGCTGCGTTACATCCTCGTCACTCACAAACACGCGGACCACTGCGATGCGACGGCCGACGTCTCCCGCGCGTTCCCCGCCGCGCAGATCGTGATGCACAAAGCCGATGCGTTCGCGATCGGCCCGCTCGCGGCGCGCGCGCTGCCGATCGTCGACGGCGACGAATTGCCCTTCGGCGACAACGCGCAGATCCGGATGATGCACACGCCGGGGCACACCGACGGCTCGTCGTGCTTCCTCTTCCGCTCGACGCTCTTCAGCGGCGACACCCTGTTCGCGGGCAGCGTCGGTGGCGCGTACGGCGACAGATCGACCTATGCGGACATCCTCGACAGCGTGCGCACGAAACTGTTCCCGCTCGACGACGCCACCGTCGTCATGCCCGGCCACGGCCCACCAACCACGATCGCCGAAGAAAAGGCCCACAACCCGTTCTTCTAAGGTCGGCGGCCCTCGCCTGACGGGTTAGTAGAGGCCGGGGTCCATCGCGGCGCCGGTCACGCTGCCGCCGGCAGCATACCGGTGCAGGTGTGCGCCGCCCGGCAATGCGTAGAGGTCGGCAGCCGAACCGGCGGCGCCGATCAAGAAGCGACCCGTGGCGTCGACCGCGATCTGCGAAAACCCGACGGTCGGGATTTGCACGCCCGTCGGGTTGCCGGACTCGGTGAACTCGACGACACCGTTGCCGTACGGCACGAGCAGGTTCTGCGCCGCATCGACGGCGATCCCACCCGGGTTGCCGCCGTAGGTGATCGGTAATTGCGTCACGCCGCCCTGCTGCGCGTTCGGAAACGCGAGGACTGTGCCGGTCGAACCGTAGACGATCGTCGCGAACAGGTTCCCACTCTCGTCGCAGGCGAGATAGAAAAAGAAGCCGCCCGAGTAGGTCAGGGTGCCGGTCGGGTTGCGGCTTCCGTGGGCGTAGACGGTGATGTCTCCGGAACCCCCGCTGGCGCCCAGGATGTTCGCGACGTAGAGCGTGCCGTCCGGACAGACCGTGACCCCCTCCGGTTGCTCCATTCCGTCGGCGAACGTGGCGAACGGCGACTTCGCGCCGCGCCGAAACGCTAGGACGTTCCCGGCCCCGCGATTGGCGACGTAGAGTACGCCGTTCGCGTCGACGTATAATCCTTGGGGATAATTGATGCCTTCGGTGATGTGCCCCATCGGTTTGCCACCTCGTCCGTAGATGTCGATCCGGTTGTGTTGCGCGTCGGCGACGTATACGAGGTGCTTAGCACCGGCGGCGGGGAAGGCGCCGCCGGCCGCGGACGGCCCCGGCGTCAGGCCGATCGCGACGAGGGCGACGACGACGGCGAGCGTTACGGAATGGCGCATGCGATTCGACCTCCGGTCAGGCGGAGCGGCCTGCTTCTGCACGCCGCCCATGGGCGCCTCGGCGCGTGACCTCCCGGGGCCGTTTCGTCCGTGATCGTTAGATCGAAGAGGATGACGATCGTGGGCGCAGTGACTTCCCGGCAAACTGCAAGACGATCGCCGTCGATCAGCGCCTTTCAAAACGGCGTGTTAGCGAGGCGCTCGAGGAATTGGTCGAACTTCGGACGATGATCGTGGTGGCCCGAGCTGCTCTCCCGTTCGGTCCACTCCCGGACCTTCGCGAGATCGACGTTTTCGCGATGCTCTCGTGTGACGCCAATGGCTGCGGCCAGCGCGGTGTAGTCGTTCCAGTGATAGAAATGCGCGAGTCGGTCCCGAACGCAGTCGGTCGGCGACAGAATGCTCAGCCGAATACCGTCTCGCTCGAGCGTCGCAGTATCGTGTACGTAATCTCCGCCGACTGCTAACGGTCCCTTCGGGAAGTCGAGGGTGAAGATCGTTCGCGGATGCTCGAAAGTCCCGACCGCGTCCGACTGAGTGAAGCCGATACCGGCGAGCGCTTCGCGCAAGTCGTCGCGCTTTGGAGAGTCTAAGAGTACGAAATCGGCATCCGTCGACGTGTACGCGTCAGGAGCGTATAGCGTGGCGGCGCTGCCGCCGGTCAGCACTGCCCGAATCGACCGGCGGTCGAGAGCGCCCGCGATTTCGAAGCATGTGTCTTCCAGCGATGAGTCCGCGTCGATCACAGAGCTTTGCTTCGCCTTCGCGGGCGCCGCCGAATCGAATCGCGGATCTCTTGATACTGCGGATAACCTTCGGCGACGCGCAACAAGAACGCCCTCAAGTCCTTTACGGCCGGGTACGTCGGGTTCAAGGTTACGGCTCGAACGACGCGCTGACGGCTAGCGATCAAACCGTCGCGTTCCAGCAGATCGAGCGTACGCTGGACAGAGGAAATAGTTGCTCCGGCGTACCTCGCTAACTCCGCGGGGTAGGTCTCCTCGAGGATCGCAATGAGTAAGAGCAGCCTGGTGCGCATCTCCGTACCGAAGACCGACGGCGCAGGCGGTGGCTCGTAATCCTTCGGCAACGGGCGGTAGGTCGACATCCAGTGCTCCTCCGCCATCCTATAGTATACGGCGCAGTATAGTCAACTATACTTCATCGTGTACTGCGGGCGACCCGGCCGGCGACCCGATGGAGCGTCCCGATCCCCCCTGTGGGCGAGGACGCGACCCGGGGCATCCGCGACGCCAAAGCCATCTAAAGCCGCGCGCTGACCGAGCCGATCGTTCGCCCATCGTATGGTCGATGAGATCGACCATACGACTCATCGGCGACGCCCGACCGGCGTCATCGTTTCCGGCACGCACACATCTACACCGATCGCATCGTGGTCGGCCCGAGTACGTTGCGTTTGCGTCTAGTCTCGACTTCGGCGGCGAGCTCCGTGCGAAGCGCTCTACGGCGCGGGTCCGGCGCACGTCGCAGTTACCTGGCATCGCAACGCCCAACGGGTAACGTCACGACCCGCGCCGCGCTTCCGCGCAGAGGACAGCCGACCATCGTCGCGAACTGCGACCCTGGTCCTCTCGTTTCCACGAACTACAGTGGGAGGTCTGGTGCGCAAGGTTTTCGGCATCCTTATAGGAGCCCTCGTCCTCACAGGCTGCAAGCAAAACGTCGACCTCAACGCGATCGCGACGCTTGGGAAGACGACGGCGGACGGCCAGGCGGCCTTCGCGGCGCTCAGCAACGATTTCTACGACAGCTGCGTCCGCACGGTCGGCTGGGAACGGGCGATCGACCCGACGGGCGTCTACGACGTCACGACGATCTGCGCCGACAACGCAAAGGCCGCGCGACAGTGGCAAAGCGCGAACTCGATCGTCACGTCGTACGTGATCGCGATCGGCAACCTCGCTGGCGGACCCGACGAGGGCGACTACGGCATGCAGAGCCTGGCCACTACGTTCGGGCAACTCGGCGTCACGAAGTGCTTCAGCGACAGCCAGGTTCAGGCCGTCTCGGGCGCCGCGTCCTCCCTGATCTCCGACTATTTCAAGTTCAAGCGGCGCGAGGATCTCGCGACGATCATCCCGAGCGCTAACGCATCGTTGAAGTCCACTATCACGGTACTGGAGGACGTGGCCAAGACGAACTACGTCACGCAGCTGACGACGGAGCGCAACAGCATCGGGGTCTTCGTCGGGCCGAACATGGCGAGGGCCAAGATCGGCTACGAACGCGTCTATGTCGAGGGCTTCCGCGTCAAGGCGCTGTCGACGGTCGACACCCACCAGGCCGCGATCGACCACTACGTGGCCGCGCTCGAAAACATCGAAGCCACGCACCAGAAGATGGCGGACGCGATCGCGAACAACAAAGCGAGCGATATGAGTTCGATCGTCCATGCCTACGCGAGCGAGTACGCGCCCGAGGTGAGCGCGCTCCAAAAGGCTTTCCAGTGAGGTTGACATCGTGGCACTCGCAGACGCGCTGAACCAGGTCGTCGCAGACCTTACTCCTCTGCTCGACTCGCTCGCCGCCAACGACGATCCGCAGAGTCAAGCGGACTACACGGCATTGGCGAAGGCGATCAATTCGCTGACGAACGACGCGATGCAGGCGAACGCGCTCGAACGTCGAGGCGAAGCTCGCGACAAGCGCCGACGCGCAGAAGCGGCTCGCGGCGTTCACGGCGCAGGCCGACGCGCAGGCCCAAGCCTTGGCGAAGCAGCAGCAGAACGTCAAGAAGTTCGTCTCCTTGGCGGCGCACGTCGGGCAGTTGGTCGCGGCCGCGTCGACCGGCAACGTCCTTGGCGGCGCTTCGTGCGCGCTCGACGTCTGCAACGATCTCGGCATCGCGGTGCAATGATGAGGCGACCCTACTGCAGGGCCGCCACGGCGAGTTCGTCCTCCGTGCGCGTTAGCGCCGCGAGCTTCGCGATCGTGTGCGCGTCCGCGGGGTAGCCGGCGAGCGCGGTCCCGACGACGACGGCTCCGTCGAGGGCGCCGACCACGAGGTGCTCGCGTCCGGCGTGTTCGACGGCGACGGCGAACGAGCGCTGACCGATGCGGCGCGGGAGCGCGACCGGTTTCGCATCGGCCGTTTGCGCCCGGGCGAGGGCCGAACGGTACGCCACGTTTGCCGCGGTGGCGTTCGCGTAGAGCGCCGCCGTCACGGTCAACTTCTTCTTTCCGTCGCCCGATGCGTAAGTCGCGGCGATCGACCCCTTCGACGCTCCCGCTGCAGCAGGGTCCGGACCGGTGCGCGCCTCGCGCTTCAGCTCAGGGAAGAATCGCTGCACCTCGCCGGACGTCGGCACGACGTTCGCAGGCAAGGTCGCAGCCGCCGAAGCGGCGCAGGCCGCGCCGATCGCGATCAACGCACTCGCGAGGGACGTAAACGGTGCATCCCGTCGTCGCCGAACCACCATGTCGAACGCTTCAAGCCGGGGCGACGAGCTCCCCGGTCGCGACCGGCGGCGCACGGCTTGGTTGCCAGCGCGCAATGAATGGCAGGCTGACACGCGCTCCGATCGCGCGCAGCCTGCCGGGTTAGTCCGTGCGCTCCGCGAGCGCGGTACCGAACGTGTGCAGGGTTGCGCCGAGGGCGGCGATGCCCCCGCCCAAGCGCCTGCGCAGTGACTCGCGGCGTACCGTTGCGAGTCGCGCCCGGCGCCGTTCGGCCGCCACGCGAAACGCTTCTGCACGTCGCTGACGTGCCATGTCACACAAGATTTGTGCGTTCACGATAGGTCCTCCCGGCCGCGCGCGTATGCGCCGCGACCAACGTTACAGCAATGAAAAGGCCCCCGCGTTGCGGAGGCCGATCGGAAACGTGCCGCGCGGGTGCGCTAGCGTCGTCCTTGCCGATGGCCCTCCGTGATCCGTCCCCTCACGCCGAACGCGACGAGGAGCAGCGGGTGCTGCGGATCGGTCGTGCACAACTGCCTCAATACCATCATCGATGCTCCTCCCTTCTCGCGAACGAATGTGCGTCCGCCTACCCTAACACGGCGGCACGCAATCCGTCAACCTCGCCTCGCGAATCGCGCCGCCCAACGGCGAAACCTGGTGCCCTCCCCGGCCGTACCTCCAGCGAACGGAGGTTGCAATGAGCCGACCACGCGAAATCGCGGCGCTCGTCGCGGTCGCGTCGCTATTATTGTGTGACGCGGGCGCCCGCGCGCAGACAGCCCCCGTTTCCGCCACTTTGACGGCTGCACAGTGGCAGGCCGACCTGCGCTACCTCGCCGCGCAGATGCCCCTGCGTCACAAGAACCTCTACCACACGATGACGCCCGCCGCGTTTGCGGCGGCGGTCGCGCAACTCGACGCGGACATCCCGCACCTCAACGGCGACGAAATCGCCCTGCGGCTGATCGCGCTCGCGACCCTGCCCACCGACAGCCACACGGGCGCGTTCGGCTATCCGCCGGGGCAGAGCTTCCCGCTGCGCCTGCGCCGCTACGACGACGGCATCTACGTCGAAGCCGCGCCCGAGCGGTACGGCGCGGCCGTCGGCGGCAAACTGATCGCGATCGGCACGACGCCCGCGAACGTGATCTACGACCGTTTGCTGACCGTCATTCCGCATGACACCGGCAACCCCGGGCTCCAGGGTTTGCTCGCGCCGGTGCTCATGACGATGGGCCCCGTGCTGCACGGCCTCAACGTCGCGGCAACGGCCGAGGCTGCGACGTACACGATCCAAAAGGGCGGCAAACGAATGACGCTCGACTTGACGCCGAGCGCCGACACGCGCGCCCTGTTCGGCTACGCTCCGCTCGACGCCTGGGTAGACGCGCGCGGGCGCGGCGCACAGCCGCTCTGGCTGCAACACCCCGGCGAAACGTTTTGGTCCCGCTACGACCCGGCCGGCGGGACCTACTACATCCAGTTCAACGCGGTCGCCGATACGCCGTCGCAAACGATCGCGCAGTTCTTCGACACCACCTTCGCCGACGTCGCCCGCGTCAAGCCAGACAAACTGGTTCTGGACATCCGCAACAACGGCGGCGGCAACAACTATCTCCTCAAGCCGATCATCGTCGGCCTCATCCGCTTGCCGGAGATCGATCGCCCTGGACACCTCTTCGTGATCACGAGCCGCAACACATATTCGGCGGCACAGAATCTCGTCAACCGGCTCGAGCAGTACACGGACGCGGTCTTCGTCGGCACCCCGACCGGTCAGCACGTCAACTCCTACGGCGATCCGGCGCAGATCAAGCTTCCGAACAGCGGCCTGACGGTCGGAATGGCATCGGTCTGGTGGCAGGACGTTCGACGAACGCGACAAGCGGACGGAGACGGACCCCGAAGTCGCGGCGGACCTGACCTTCGCCGACTACGTCGCGGGACGCGACCCTGCGATCGACGCGATAGCCGCGTACCGGCCCGGCAGCATCGAAGACGCAGTGCTGGCCGGCGTCGCGTCAGACGGCACCGCCGGCGGTCTCGCGGCCTACCGCGCCTACGTCGTCGATCCTGTCCACCGCTACCTCGACCGCAGCACGTTGGAGAAACGTGTGAACGTAACGGGCTACGAACTCGTCGGCAAGCACGACTTCAAGACCGCGATCGCCGTCTTCACCGTCAACGCCGAGGCCAACCCGCACTCGGCGAATGCGCGCGACAGCCTCGGTGAGGCGTACGCCAACGCGGGCGACAAGGCCAATGCGATCGCGGCCTATCGCGCCGCGCTCGCGATCGAGCCGAACTTCGCAAGCAGCCGCGCCGCGCTCGCCCGGCTCGGAGCCTCGCCCTAGCCGAACACGCTCAAGGCCATCGTGCGCATGCCGAACGCTCCCCTGCGGCGCCCGCGATACGCTACGGTCGGGTGTCGCGTTCGAGCGCATCGTATTCGCGCTGCATCGCGCCGCTTTCAATGTAACGCCGTGAGCGCACCGCCAGATGTTCGAATGCTCGCCACATATACGGTCCAAACGCCACGCGGCGCGCGATGATTCCTGGCCGAAGCGCGTCCCACAAGTCTGAGAAGACTTCGGCGTACTCGGCATGGATGAGCGACTCGGCAACGCCGCCCTTGATAACCAGGACGGAAAGGTGCTCCAGAAATCGTAGCAGAGGTCCGATGGATGCAGACTCGTCCCGGAAGGCCGTGGGGTCTGAGACCCGCGCCTGGTAGCCGGGGTCGGACGCTAAGGTTGCTACGCGCTTGCGAGCCTCCATCATTTCCGGCGAATCCATCTGATCGACCACGCGCAAGTACACCACGATGTCGTTGGCGTTTCGGTAGTGCCTGAGCTGAAGGAATGCCGCCAGCGCCGCGGCGGCTACGATAAAGGCCGACGCAGTCGAAGCGATCGCCGCAACCCATCCTGAATCCATGAAACCCCCCATCGATGTGGACGGCGCGGCACGGCGAACCGGCCCGCCCGCGAACGCGCACGCGGCGGGGACGAAACCCGCCGCGCCGGACTAGGTCGTCGCGGTCGTGCTGGCGGCGCCGTCGGTGCCGATGACGCGGACCTTGGGCGGAGCCTCCTTGGAGCCCGGCGGCACCAGTTGGAACTCGATCACCTTGACGCCCGATTCGGGCAGCGCGACGCTGACCTTGAACGGCGCGCAGACGCGGTCGGTGCAGAACGACGCGACCCAACCCTTGGGGACGTTGGCGGTGTGCAGCGCGATGTTGCGCCCCGGCTGCCCGGCGACGACGAGCCGGTACTTGATCGTGTTGGGCGTGCTGCCGGGGAGATCGGCGCCGGTCCACGGGGTCAGCGAAACCATCGTCTGGTTATGATTGGTGAGATCGAGCGCGACCTGCGCTTCCTGCGCCTCTTCGAGATACATCGCGTAGCGCGGGTTGCTCTTCGGCAGCTTCATCGTCCATGTGACCAGTTGCTGGAACTGCTCGCGTGCCTTCGCCGTGTCGCCGGCCTTCGCGTACGCGCGGCCCGCGACGAGATGCGTCGCGGCGACCTGCCGGATCTTGGCGACGTCGTGCGGCTTGGCTTGCCACTGCTGCATCGCCATGTCGATCGCGGTGTCGTTGGTCGCCGCGGCCATCGCGAACTGCTTGTCGGCGGTGTAGGCCGTGCTGAGATCGAGCCGCGCGCCGACGTCGTCGGGATTCAACTGGACGAGCTTCTCGTCGACCGAGATGACCTTGTCGTACTGCTTGAGGGGCGACGCGGCGAACGCAACGCCGGCCAGCGCATCTTGGTCGTTGGGACTGATCGCGAGCGCGGCCTCGTACTGGTTGAGGGCCTCATCCCAGTCCTCGCGGTCGCGGGCCGCGTCGCCGCGCATGCGCGCGAGCAACGCCTCCTGCGACTTCGTCGTCGCCGCCGGCGCGAGCGCGGCGATCGCGCGGTCGCGCAACGCGGCCTCCTCCGCGCGCGTACTCAAGAAGTCGACGGACAGCCCCTTCGAGGCGTCGGCTTCGTCGACGTATTCCTCGGCCTTGTCGATGATCGCATTGACTTTGATCGCGTCCTTCTCGACCGCGGCGGCGCCGCCGCTGAAGGTCACGTCGGGATTCGCGAACAGGGCATCGATCTTCGCCTGCTGCGGCGACGTGAAGGCGACGTTCTGGCCCGCCTTGGCCGAGGCCACGAACGATGCCAGCAAGGTGGGCGTCACCTGATCGATGTGACGAGCGCGGACGATGCCTTGCGGATCGATGACGAACGTCGTCGGGAAATAGCGGATGTCGTAGGCCTTCGAAAACGTCTGCGTGCCGTCGATCGCCTGCGGATACGGGACGTTCTTGTCCGCGACGAACGCCCGGACGATCGGCGCCTGCTCGGTGTCGTCGACGCCGAGGAACTCGACGCCCTGCTTGTGTAGCCGCGCGTAGGCCTCCAGCAGGTCGGCCGTCTCGCCGCGGCAAGGCGGACACCAGGTGGCCCAGATATTGAGTACCAGGGTCTTGCCGCGATAGGAGTCGAGCGTCACGGTCTTCCCGTCGATCGTCGTCAGCGAGAAGGGGGGCGCAGGGGAGCCGATCTGCGGCCCGGTGAGCGCTCCGCCGGGGAGCACCGGCTTGGGAGTCGTCACCGTCTGGGCCGCAGCGACGGCCGTCGTCGCCAGGGCGAGGGCCGCAAAGGAAGTCGTAGCAACCAAACGCATCGTCATCGTGACGAGCGGTTCTACACGCGCAGCTTATGCCCCCGTGCCACCATGGTAAGGGCCACCGCCGTCGCGCCCACGGCGAGGGTCGTTACGACGCCGAGGGCGGCGCCGAGACTCACGTCGCCGTGGCCGGTAAACGAGTACCTAAAGGCGTCGATCATGTAGAACATCGGGTTCGCGAACGACGCGGCCCGGAACGGCTCGGGCAGGAACTGCACCGACGTGAAGACGCCGCCGACGAACACGAGCGGGGTGATGACGAACGTCGTCAGGATCGCGATGTGATCGAACTTCTCGGCCAGCAGTCCGAGGATCATTCCCAGCGACGCGAACAGCACCGAGACGAGGATCGTGACGCCGAAGTACAGGAACCAGTTCGTCGGCACCACGTGCACGAAGATGAAACTGACGAGCAGGATCAAGTTGGCGATGAGGATCGCGCGCAGCACCGCGGCGACCACGAAACCCGTCACGATCTCCGCCGCCGACAGCGGCGAGATCAACAGCTCCTGGATCGAACTCATGAAGCGACCCTGGAAGAGCGAACTGCTCGTCTCGGCGTAGGTCGCATCGATGACCTGCAGCATGATGAGGCCGGGGATCAAGAACGCCGCGTAGGGGACGCCCTGCACCGTCTTGATCCGGCTTCCGAGCGCGAGCCCGAAGACGAACACGTACAATAGGGTCGTGATGATCGGCGGCCAGATCGTCTGGTTGATGATCTTGATCGTCCTGACAAGTTCGCGCTTGATCAGCGTCCACAGACCGACCGGGTTGCCGAACGACAGCGACTCGATCATCGCCGCGTCAACTCCAGGAAAACCTCTTGCAGCGACGGCCGGCCGAAATCGGCGTCGACGACCCGCAGCCCCGCGCGTTCCAGCGCCGATACCACGCCGGCGATCCCGTCCGCGCCGATTCCCTCGATGCGGACGGTTCGCGCCCCCGGATCGATCGCGACCTGCGGACCGAGCGCCTCGCGCACCGCCTCGAGCGGTCCTTCGACCCGCACCGTCAGTGAGGTTCCCCCGTGGCGCGCGAGCAGGTTGCTGGTCGGTTCGAGCGCCACGAGCCGGCCGTTGTCGATGATGCCGATGTTCTTGCAGAGCGTCTCGGCCTCTTCGAGGTAGTGCGTCGTCAGGAAAATGGTCATCCCGCCGGCGTTCAATTCACGCAGCAGGTCCCACAGTTCCAGGCGCAACTCGACGTTGACGCCCGCGGTCGGTTCGTCCAGGATCAACAGCCGCGGCGAATGGACCAGGGCGCGCGCGAGCGTCAGCCTGCGCTTCATCCCACCCGATAGCCTCGTGAAGACCTCGTTTGCTTTCGACGTCAGTCCGAATTGCTCGAGCAGTTCGTCCGCGCGCTCGTGCACGGCACGCACCGGCAATCCGTAATAGCCCGCTTGGTAGATCAAGACGTTGCGGATCGACAGGTAGCGGTCGAAGTTGTATTCCTGCGGTGCGAGCCCGATCAGCCGCCGTGCGGCGCGCCAGTCGTGCTTCGCGTCGTGGCCGAAGACCTCGATCGTGCCGCTCGGTGGCGGTGGCGAGCCCGACGATCGCGTTGATCGTCGTCGTCTTGCCGGCCCCGTT
The DNA here is from genome assembly GCA_963743605.1 of Vulcanimicrobiota bacterium. GTDB lineage: Bacteria > Vulcanimicrobiota > Vulcanimicrobiia > Vulcanimicrobiales > Vulcanimicrobiaceae > CAVUQJ01. Next base: position 194,973 of record CAVUQJ010000015.1, read on the forward strand.
CGGGCCGAGGAAGCCGAAGAAGTCGCCGCCCTTGACCCGCAGCGAGATCCCGTCGACGGCCGTGAACCACTCGCCGCCGATGCGATAGCGCTTGGTCAGCCGATCGATGCGCACGGCGTCGACCAGCTCCTCGGAGCGAACGACGTTACCGCATTGCGGCTCCGGTCGCTTACGAGCGGTGCGCTCACCGTCGCATCCTTCACCTACCGGACGACACCGTCAGGGTCCGGCCCGTTGCAGGCCGGTCCCGCGCGCTCGTTCTGCTAGGGGATCGGCGTGCACGAGCCGCTTGTAGCGATGCCTGCGCAGCACCTCGATATGAACTCTTGGCCTTCGGGCATCCCGCTCTTCTCGATCTCGCGCGCGACCTTGTCGACGTTGAAGGCGACGCGCCGGTGCTTGACCTCCCAGCCACCCGGGCGCTGCGTCAGCAGGGCATAGCAGGCCCGCGGGTCGCCGTCCTTCGGGAGGCCGGCCGACGCGACGTTGACGAGCAGGCGATCGCGCCAGACCCGTGCATACGGCAGGTGCAGGTGACCGAACGCCACCGTGCGCGGCCTCGATGCCCCCTCGAAGATGCCCTCGAGGAACCCTGTCGTCCGGCGTCGGGCCAGACGTGGACGTTGTCGCGCTTGGGGTTCGCGTGGACGACGAGGAGCGCGTCGCTGCCCCGCCGATCGTGGTGCGAAAACGGCAACGTCACCCAGCCAGTCAGCCACTGCGCGCCGAGTTGCTCGCGCTGCCTACGCGACCGAGTCCGCCTTCTTCGTCGGTCGTCGGGCGCAGCGCCCTCGGCGATGTAGCGATCCGTGTTACCCCTGACGCACACCCGCACCGGTAGTCGACGAACCGCTGCAGCACCCGCGCGGACGCGGACCGTCGAGACAAAAGTCGCCGGCGCCGACCACCTGGTCCGCACCGCCTTGCGCGGCGAGGTCGGCCAGGCAAGCGTCGAGCCCACGAACGTTACCGTGGACATCCGAGAAGATCGCGATCCGCATCGCGTTCAGGTCACGCTTCAGTGCGAGCGCCAACAGCGACGGCGTCGCGCCGAACTTCCCGAATTCCCAGAGGTCGATGGCGTCGACCGCGACCCGCGCGCGGCGCAGGGTCGCGAACAGGTAACGGAACCGCACGTTCGCGAGCACGCGCCGCGGGCCGAGGGCGAAGAACGCCGGCGCCGTACTCTTCACCGTCTGGCGCTTCGATGCGTTCGAGCTTCGCGAACGCCTCGACGTTGACCGCGTTCGAACCGACGACGACCGTCGCACGATCGACGAAGGCGGCGACGGCCCGCAGCCGCACAACGTCGCTGGCGACGCGCACGTCCACGGATCGCAACCCCGCCTCGCCGGCGATCGCGGCGAACTGGCGCCGCCCCAACTCGTTGCCGCGCGACGGGCGCGCGACGCCTGTCCGCGAGGCGCGGTCCTGGGGTACGCCGACATACACGGCATCCTGACCCAGCAGGACGTTGCCGCCGTCCAAGAGTCCGGGCGCCTCGATGCGGCCGATTACGCGAACGCCGGCCTTCTCGAGCGCCGCCTCGGTGCGCGCGACCTGTGCGCGCACGACCGGGTCGCTGGGCCGCATGAGGACGGCGCCGCCCGGCAACACGACGGCGAGGTCCGCGGCGGTCGTGGCCGCGGCGACCGGCCCGTCGTCGGCCGGCGCGTCGAGGACGACCGTCCGAATGCCGCACCGTCCCAGCGCGGTGACGAAGCCGTCGAATTGTTCGATCGCCCGCGGATAGACCGAGCCCGGCTCGCTCTGCAGCGGCGGAAGCGACTCGATCGCGGCGGACGGCCGCAGCAGCAGTGCGGCAGCCAGCGTGGAACCGTCCCCCGCGCTAAACGGCGGTTGGAGAGTGAGCGATCCCGTAACCACGGGCAAGGCTATTCGCCGCGTGCGGCGAGAGCCCGCCCGGTCGGCGCGCGCAACGCCATCGCGGTGAACGGCGCGACGTCGGGCGCCGCGACGAAGAAGTCGTGCATGTCGCCCGCCAGATCGTCACCGAGCGATAGCGCGGGCAGACCGAGGAGTTCTTCTTCGGTCTTGAGCACGCTCGCACTCGACAGGTGGTGCATGCCGATGTACCCGCGTCGCACGTACGGCGAGATGACGAGTGCGTAGGTCCGGCGCGAGTCGATGTGGTCGGGCGACGACGACGCTGCGCCGTCCGGCACGACGAAGATCGCCGTGGAAGACCACGCCGGTCCGTGCGTCAACGCGTCGACGATCATGCCGAGCGCGCGATCCTGATCCGCGACGGCGTCGCTGGGCGCGCCCTTCGTGCCGTTGGGCAGCCAGACCGCGGCGAAGTCCGGTTGATTCTGTCCGTAGTCGCGCGCGAACTCCTGCGCGCGCGTGACGTTTGTGACCGCGGGATCCGCCGCCGGATAGCGCTCGTCGACGTTGCCGGACAGCGCCGCGAGCGTCGGAACGTCGAGCAGGTACTCGCCGCCGGTGCGATATCCGGAGACGCGCAGCAGGCTCCCATAGTCGCGGAACGTCTCGTGGTGTGCGAGCAGGCTGTTGAAGATGTAACCGAGCCGCGGGTAGTCGTCGGGGTCCTTGCCGGCGACGGCCAGCGGCCGCCGCTCGGCGCCGTTCTCCTCGATGCGCAGCGTGTATGCGCTCTCGATCCCGGCCGACGAGATCGCGTCGCCGAGCCCCGGGTCGGCGGCGTCGGAATAGAAGTTTCCGGCGAGCGCGAACGTCCGCGCCAGCGCGTGCAGATTGGGCGTGACCGTCGCGCCGAACTGAACCAGCGCGGGATCGCCGACGCTCGCGGCGGCCGGGTACCGCGCTGCCGACATCGCCGAGCATGGCATCGAAGGTGCGGTCGCCGGCGAGCACGAGCACGACATGTTTGACCTCGGCGCTCGCGCGCGCGCCCAACAACTGCGGCACGATGGGATTCGGACGCACGGGCGTCAGCGTTCGCTCGTACGACAGGGTCTGCCGCGTCGACGTGTGCAGCGCGACGCGCGTCAGATCGATGCGCTGCAGCGTCGACTGCGCGCCGTCGCGCCATACCGCGCCGCGCGCGTTGAGCACGTAGAGCGCGCGCCCGTCGCGCGAGAGCGCGAGCGCCGTCGGCTGCCAGCCGGTCGGCAATAGGCCGAGGCGATGCACCTTGCGCGGGTCGCGCGCGTCCAGCACGGCGACGGCGTCGATGCCGAGCAGCGCGACGTAGAGACGCGCGCCGGTGCGATTCATCGCGAGCGCGGCGGGTTGCGTGCCGTACGGTCCGCGATCGTAGAGGCGCAACTCCGTTCCGCCGATGACGCGCGGCACCGGCGTCAGGGCGACCGTAGCGATCCGGTCGACGTTGCTCATCGCGACGAACGCGTATCTGCCGTTCGGACTCGCGACGACCGCCGACGGATGCGCGCCGCCGATCGTCCGGACGCCGTCGGGCTCGGGGTCCATTTGCAACGAGGACGGCGCCGCGAGGCCGCCGTCGGCGCCGAGTAGCAACAGACTGAGCGACGACGACCGGCCCGGCGCCCACGGCAGCGGGCCGAAGATCGGCGCGGTCGCCGGCGTCGCCAGCACGTTCTGGGGGATGAGTCCCTCGTTGGAGATCAGGAGTTGCGAACCGGCGAGGGCCGCGCCGAAGGGGGCGAACCCGACCGGCTGCGCCTGCCCGACGAGCGTGCGCGTCGCGACGTCGATCGTCGCGACCTGATTGCCGGCGCTGTCGACGGCGAAGACGTAGCGACCGTAGTCGGAGGGCACGAACGACGAGACGTAGGCGCGCCTGGCTGCGGCCGCCGCGGCGATGTCCGGCAGGGTGATCGATGCGGTCGCGTCGGGGGTCAGCTGCCCCGCCGCGTCGAGATCGAACAGCGCGATGCCGCTGGCCGCGCCGCCGGACGCCAGCACGACCGTCTTCGTCTGATCGACGGGGTCGGTCACCGCCAAGAGCCCGACGGTCGGTGCCTGCTCCGGCGGAAAGGTCTGCTGGTCGACGACCCGCATCGTCTCGAGATCGACGACGTAGAGCGCGCTACCGGCGGCGGCGCCGGCGCCGTCCGCGACGACGGCGTACTTCCCGTTCGGCGTCAGCGCGAGCCCCAGCCCGGCGGCGCCGACGACGACGCTGGTCCCGACCGGCCGCACGATGCGACCCGACGGGAGGACGGCGTCGAACGGGTTGCCCGGCGTCAACTGACCCGCGGGGCGGAGCCCGGCGGGCGCGGCGAAGGTAACGTGCGCCACCAGCCGCGCCGGACGTTTCGGCGTCCCGGCCGTTGCCAGTGCCGGGACCGGCGCCAGGGCGAGCACGGTACAAAGCAGGAGGCGCCGCAGGCGGCGCCCTGAGGTAAATGCGTTCACGGGCCTTCTAGGTGGAGGGATGGTCGGCTTCGGTTACGGGCGCCGGGCCACGCCGACCTCTCGAACCAAACGGGCCCTCGGGCGGACTGGCGAGGGCCCGCCCTAGCCGCACGATCCCCTCGGCCGCGGTGGCCTCCTCGACGTCACCGAACGACAGTCTCAGCGCCGCGGGGCCCGCTCGCGTGGGATACCACGCGTCGGCCGGCATGACCAGGACCCCTTCGCGCGCGCACTCGTCGAAGGCGGCGGCGGTCGAGAGGCGGGGCGGGAGGGGCAGCCACAGCGAGAGCCCGGCGGCGGGCAACGGAACGTCCGCCCACGGCAGCGCGGCGGTCAGCCGTTCGACGAACGCGTCGCGACGGGCGCGGTAGAGTCCGCGCGTCGTGCGCAGATGACGATTGTACGCGGGCGAGACGATGAACCGCCACAGCGCGCGCTGCACGAGCGTCGACGTGAACGAGTCCGCGCGGATCTTCGACGCCTCGAGCGGGCCGCGCAATCCACCCTTGGCGTAGAGATAGCCGATCCGCAAAGCGGGAAAGATCGACTTCGACAGGCTTTCCATCGCCACGACGCGGCCGTCAACGTCGTAGGCGGCGAGCGGCGACGGCGGCGCGCCGTCGTAGGTGAAGACCCAGCCCGTCTGGTCCTCGAGGATGACGACGTCGTAGCGCCGCGCGAGCGCGACGATCTGACGCGCCCGCCGCTCCGAGAGCACGCCGCCGGTCGGGTTCTGGGCGAACGGGTTGACGTAGAGCAACCGCGGCCGGTACTCGGCGAAGACGCGCTCGACGTCGTCGACGCGCAGACCGCCGGCGTCCGCCTCCAACTCGACGTAGGTGACGCCGCAGGCATCGAAGACGCTGAGCGTCGGCGCGTAACTGGGGCTCTCCGCGGCGACGACCGCGCGCGCCTCGAGCAGGGTCGCGGCGACGATGCCGGCGGCCTGCTGCGCACCGGAGCAGACGATGATGTCGGCGGGATCGGCCGCGACGCCGCGCGAGCGCAGCACGCGCGCGAGCGCGGCCCGCAAATCGGCGTCGCCGCTGCCGGGCGAATACTGCATCGACTCGGGCGGATCTTCGAGCAGCGTTCGTTGCACGCAGCGCCCGAACTCGGCAAGCGGAAACGTCTTCGGCGCCGGATTGCCGCTGGCGAGCGAGATCGTCCCCGGAGCGTTCGCGCGCGCCAGTTGTTCCGTGACGCTCTCCATGCGCGCGCGCGTCGTGCTGCCGATCTCCGGTTCCCAGCGACGCTCGACGGCGGGCGCACGTTCGCGCGCGCCTGCCACGTAGGTGCCCTTGCCGACGCGGCTGACGACGCGGCCGCGGGCAGCCAGCGCGTCGTACGCCTGCGAGACCGTGATCAACGCGCAGCCGAGGTCGGCGGCCAGCGCGCGCATCGGCGGCAGACGGTCGCCCGTCTTTACCTCACCGCGCTCGATCTTGCCGACGATCGCGTCGGCGATCTGCACGTACAGCGGACGCCGGTCGCCCGCGTCGAGCTCGAACGCGAGCTTCATCGTTATCGCGGCCTAGGAAACCCGGACGGCTTCTTCACTATCGGCGGCGGCCGAGCCGCGCCGCGCGACCCCGTCCTCGATGGCGGCGGCGCTGACGGCCGACGCGACCGCGCTGACCACCCGCGGATCGAAGACGCTCGGCACGACGTAGTCCGCGGATCGCTCGTCGGGCTTGATGATCGACGCGATCGCGACCGCAGCGGCGAGTTTCATGTTCCCGGTAATCCGCGCCGCGCGGCAGTCCAGCGCTCCCCGGAAGATGCCGGGGAACGCGAGCAGGTTGTTCACCTGGTTGGGGAAATCCGAGCGGCCGGTCGCCATGACGGCGACGTGCGGGGCCGCCGCGTCGGGCATGATCTCGGGCGTCGGATTGGCCATCGCGAACACGATCGGCCGCGGCGCCATCCGCCGGATGTCGTCCGTCTGCAGGATGCCCGGCGCCGAGACGCCGACGAAGACGTCCGCGCCGACCAGCACCTGCGCCAGCGTTCCGCGGCGGTTCTCCCGGTTCGTGTGCTCGGCGAGCCACGTCCAGTGGGGGTTTTCGTAGCGCTCGCTGCGATTGATCGCGCCGCTCCGGTCGACCGGGATCACGTCGCCGACGCCGGCGTCCAGCAGCATTTTGATCGTCGCCGTGCCGGCCGCGCCGCTACCCGCGACGACGATCCGCATGTCCTCCATTCGCTTGCCGACGACGGCCGCCGCGTTGATGAGGCCCGCCAGGATCACGACGGCCGTGCCGTACTGATCGTCGTGCATGACCGGGATGTCGAGCCGCTCTTGCAGTTTCGTCTCGACCTCGAAGCAGTGCGGAGCGGCGATGTCCTCGAGGTTGATCGCGCCGAAGATCGGCGCGATGCGAACGACGGTCTCGACGATCTCGTCGGGATCCTTCGTGTCGAGACAGATCGGGAACGCGTCGATGTCGGCGAACTGGCGGAAGAGCATGCACTTGCCCTCCATCACCGGGGCGGCGCCGAGCGGTCCGATGTCGCCGAGGCCGAGCACGGCCGTTCCGTCGGTGACGACGGCGACCGTGTTGCGCTTGATCGTCAACTGGAACGCCTTGCTCGGGTCGGCTGCGATCGCCATCGACACGCGCGCGACGCCGGGCGTGTAAATCGTCGACAGATCCTGGCGCGTCTTGACGGGGATCTTCGGCTCGACTCGGAGCTTGCCGCCGATGTGCGCGAGGAACGTGCTGTCGGAGACGAAGATCACACGGATGCCTTCGAGCCGCTCGACGGCCTCGCGGACCGCATGGGCGACCGCCTCCGAGGCGACCGTGACGGTCACGTCGCGGGTCACCCGCGCGCGGGTGGCGAGTTGCATGTCGACGGCGCCGATGATCCCGCCGGCATCGCCGATGGCGGACGCCATCGTGCCGAACGCGCCGGGATGGCTCGGCATCTCCAGGCGGAGGACGATCGAGAACCCGATCGGGGGGGCGGCCATGGCCGTCTCTTGGCCAGCGCAGGGGGCGGTCCTGGCCCAGGACCGCGCCCGGTCAGGCGATCGTCAGCTCGGCGACGCGAAACGACGGCGCCACGATCGGGTCGTCGAAACGCAGGTCGTTCGCGACCGCGTCGACGGCGGCCAGCATCGTCGCGAGATTCCCGGCGATCGTGAAGCCGTCGATCGGGTAGGCCAGCTCGCCCCCCTCGATCATGAACCCGCGGGCGCCGCGGCTGTAGGTCCCGGTGACGTGCTCCGTCGCGAAACCGATCGTGTCGAGGACGAGGACGCCCCGCGGGGTCGCCGCGATCAACTCGTCGAGCGTCTGCGGACCGGCCGCCAGATACAGGTTGTTCGGACCGATGCTGCCGGCCGCGGCGTTGGCCGTCGAGCGCGCGCCGAGCTTGCGCCCGTAATACGTATCGTACAAGAACGTCTCGAGGCGCCCCCGTTCGAAGACGATCGTTCGGCGCGTCGGGACGCCCTCCGCGTCGAAGGGCGAGGTGCCGAGCCCGCCGGGTAAGAGGCCGTCGTCGACGATCGTGACCTGCTCGCTCCCGACGCGCTCGCCGATGCGGCCCGCGAGAAACGAGTTTCCCACCGCGACGTTGGCCGCGTTTACGGAGGCGAAGACGTCGCTGAGCACCGCCGCCGCGACGTCGCGCTCGAAGATGACGGGCAGCCGCGCGCTCGTGGGCTTGCGCGCGCCACAGTAGCCGACGGCGCGCGCCGCCGCGATCCGCGCGACCGCGGCGACGGGTTCGAGCCCCGCGTAACTGCGCGCCGAAGAGCCGTATCCGGCGTTGCGCTTCTCCTGCCCGTCGCGCGCGATCGGGCTCGTCGCGCAGGCCGCCGCGCTGCCGCGGTATTGCCCGCGGAAGCCGCGCGAGTTGGCGAGCGCGACCGTCGCGATCCGGTCGGTGACCCGCGAGCCGCTGGAGTTGTCGATGCGCGGATCGTATTCACGCGTCTGCCGCTCGAGCGCGAGCGCGTCGGCAATCTTCGCCTCCGGCGCGCGCGTGCGGACGTCGTCGAAGTACAGTTCGAGCGGCGCCTCCGCGTTGGGCGCGCCGTCCGCATCGGGCAAACCGCCGAGCGGGTCACGCGCGACGGTGCGCGCCGCGTCGACGACGCGCAGGACCAGTGCGCGCACGCCGTCGCCCGAGATTTCGGTCGTCGACAGCGTCGCCTTCCCGCCGTCGACGAACGCGCGGACGGTCAACGAGCGACCTTTGGACTGCTCGAGTTTGACGAGCTTCGTGTCGCGCGCCTCGGCGCTGAAGCGCTCGACGACGGTTCCCGTCGCGTCGGCCTCGCTCGCGCCGGCCTCGTTCGCGTACTCGACCGCGCGCGCGGCGAGTTCGAGCATGTCATCCAAGCGCGGAACCGCCGACCGTCACGCTGGACAGTTTTACCGTCGGCATGCCGACCCCGACGGGGACGTATTGGCCGCCCTTGCCGCAGGTGTACGAGCGGTTTGCGAGCCGCGCGTCGTTACCGACGGCGACGACGCGCGTCATCACGTCCGGGCCGTTGCCGATCAGGCTCGCTCCGCGGATCGGGCGCGTCAGCTTGCCGTCCTCGATCAAATAGCCCTCGGCCAGCATGAACACGAAGTCGCCCTTGCTGATCTCTACCTGGCCGCCGGCGAACGACTTCGCGAAGATCCCGCGCTGCACCGAGCCGACGATCTCGTCGAACGTGCTCTCGCCGCTCGGCATGTACGTGTTGGACATGCGCGGTTGCGGCAAGAAGCGAAACGATTGCCGCCGTCCGTTGCCCGTGGTTCCGGCCGTCATCAGCCGGCCGTTGAGATAGTCTTGCATATAACCGCGAAGGATGCCACGCTCGACGAGGACCGTGTGCCGACCGGTCGCGCCCTCGTCGTCGACCGACAGGCTCCCGCGTTCCCCGACGAGGTTGCCGTCGTCGTAGATCGTGACCAGATCGCTCGCGACGCGTTCGCCGACGCGTCCGCTGTAGAGCGAGGTGCCCTGGCGATTGAAGTCGCCTTCGAGCCCGTGACCGACCGCCTCGTGCAGGAGCACGCCGCCGCTGCCGGCGCCGACGACGACCGGCATGTCGCCGGCCGGCGTCTCGACCGCGTCGCAGTTGACGCTCGCGACGCGCGCCGACTCGCGCGCGATCATCTCCGGCGTGGTCGTGTCGAAGTAGTCGAGCCCGGTTCGGCCGCCGTCGCCGTAGAACCCGTTGCCGCGCGCCTCACCGTTGGCGACGCACTGCACGGCGAGCGTCACGAGCGGCCTGTGGTCGTGCACCGCATAGCCCTCGCTCGTGACGATCGTGACGTCTTGCACTTCCTCGAGGATCATCGCGTTGACCGCGACGATGCGCGGGTCGTAGGCGCGCGCCGCGACGTCGGTCCGTTCGAGGAGTTTGGTATAGACGGCGGCCTCGGTGGTCTGGAGGTCGCCCCCCGAACCCTCGTAGTTGTTCGTCACGCGCGCGAGCGCGCCGACGGCGATCTCGCGCATCTCGGTATGGCCGTTGCGTGCGATCAGCGAGGCGACCCGCGCGGTGCGCAGCAGTGCCTCGTACGAGAGATCGTCGGAGTGCGCGTAGCCGGTCTGCTCACCGCTGATCACGCGGATGCCGACCCCCTCGCTGACGACCAGCCCTGCCTCGTGTATCTGTCCGTCCTGGAGGCGGACCGAGCGCACGATCCGCCGTTCGTGAAATGCGTCGGCGTAATCGCCCGCCCCGAGGGCATGGCTCAAAATCGTGCCTAACGTAGCGGGATCGAGTCGGGCGGTCACGGACGGCCGGTCTTCGCGCGCGGGGTCAGAAGTCCGCTAACGCGTCGAGCGCCGCGTCTTGCGCGAGCGTGACGGCGTCGGCGTCGGCGCGCGGGTCGTTGACGATGAACGCGAACGCCACGCGTCCGTGACGGCGCGTCTCGACCGTGCCCACCAGCGCGTTGACGGCGTCGATGTGCCCGCTCTTCGCACGGGCGCGACCCAGCGCCGCATGGAGATGATGGTAACGGACGGTCCCCTCGACGCCGACGACCGGCAGCGCGTGGAGGAACACCGCGCCGTCGCGTCCGTCGATCGCGCGCGCGACGACCGACGCCAACACGAACGGCGGTATGCGATCGTGCGGCGACAACCCGCTCCCGTCGCCGACGGCGACCGCGTCGTCGAGTCCCGCGCGCGCGAGCCACGTGCGTTCGACGTGCAGGCCCGTCGCGTCGGTGCCGGCGTGCCTGCCTTGGGCGCCGAGCGCGTGCAGCAATTGCTCGGCGACGTGGTTATCGGAATAGACCAGCATCTGGTGCACGAGCGCCGCCAGCGGCGGCGAGCGGTGCGTCCAGAGCGTCACGCCGCCGAGCGGCGACGATCCCGAGCGAACGGCGCCGGTGAGTTCGATCCTTCGATCGCGCAGCATCTCGGCGACTGCGCCGCCTGCGAACCACGGAATGCCCAGCACCGGCAGATAGAACGACTGCGCGACGCCGGACGCGATCTGCCCGTGGATCGCAAACTCGTTGCGCCCCGGCGCGCCGCCGGAGAGGCGGTCGATGCCGAGTTCGGTCGAGTAGGCGGTCTCGATCGAACCCGTGAACCCGACGTTCCGGTTGCGCGGCACCAGCGCCACGGAGGCCGCGTCGCCGACCGCGTTCGGCGTAACATGAAACTGTGCGACGTCCCAATCGAGCGAGATCGCGCTGCTTCCAGACGCGTAGTCTTGGCCGAGGTCCGACGGGTCCCAGGTCGCGTTCTGCTCCGGCCCGGCGAACGCCGTCGCGTCGACGACGAGGTCGCCCGCGACGCGTTTGATCCCCGAACGCGCGAGGACGCCGACGCCGCCGGCGAGGTCGTCGGACCGCAGGATCGGGTCGCCGCTCCCGACGAGGAACAGCGGCCCTTCGAGCGTCCCGTCGGTGCGCGGTGCGGCGAGCGCCTCGAACGTCGTCGTGAAGCGGTGCCCTGGACCGAGCGTCGCGAGCGCGGTCGCCGCGACGACGACCTTCAGCGCAGATGCCGGAACCATCGGCGTGAACGCGTCGCGCTCGAACAGCGGCGCGCCCCGCGCCGGCAGAACGACGAGCCCCGCTTGCGCGAGGATCGGGTCGGCGAACGCGCTCGCGAGCGCGCGCCGCGCCGCCGCGCGATCGTTCGCGGACCACGGCGCCGGCGTCGCGACCGCGAGCGGTGCGCGCCGCGGCGCGCCCGGACCGGCCGGCGGACGGGCACAGGCGGCGAGGGCGCAGAACAGCAGCGCCGCCGCGGGGCGAATCGTCAGCGCGTCTCTTCCGCTGCGTCGAGCCTTCCGTGCAGTGCGCGGTAGTCCGCGCGTAGCGCGTCGAGCTCGCCTTGCAGGCGTTCGATCCGTTCGCCGCTGCGCTCTGCGTTGCGGATCGCGTCGATCGCCTCGGCGGCGGAGCGGTGATGCCGCGCCAGTTCGCGCGCGCCGAGGATTCGTTCCAGCGCGTCCAGGGCGCGCGGGTCCTCCGCCTGCGCCGCCGCCGAAATCCCCGCGCGCCGGACGGAGAACGCATCGTCGCGGAGCGCCGCGACGATGCGGTCGATCGCCACGGCGCGGCCGCTGTCCGAGGTGTGCACGGCGCGCCCGAGCGCGCCGATCGCGGCGGCGCGCAGCAGGTCGCCGCGCGAGGTATCGCTCGCCGCGATCAACGCCGGGATGCTGCGCGCGTCGCCGAGTTCCGCGAGCCCGCGCGCCGCGCCGGACGCGATCGTGTCGTTCCAGGACGGCTCGTCGAGCGCAGCCTTCAGCACGTCGAACGCGCGCGAATCGCGCGTCTTGCCGAGCGCCTCGAGTGCGGCCTCGGTCACCAGGTACGACGGGTCGCGAGCGAGCGCAAGCAACGCGCCGGCCGCGGCCTCGCCGCGATACTGGCCGAGCGCGCGTGCGACCGCCTTGCGCACTTTCGGATGCGCGATCGGACGCGGCCGCGAGCAGCAGGTGCAGCGCAGGACCGCCGGCGGCGTCGCCGAGCGCCGCGGCGACCTCCGCGCGCACGCCCCAGAACGGATCGCTCGCGAGCGCCTTTCCGAGCGGTCCGAGCGCGAACGCCGACGCGCTCTTGGCCAGCGCCTGACCGGCGCGGATCGCGCGAGACCGGCGAGGGATCGGCGCCGAGCACGTTCGCGAGCGCGCCTTCCTCGAAGGCGTACTCCATCGTGCAGAGGACGACCGCGCCCGGGTCGACCCGCAAGAGCGGCGGCTCCGTCGGACACGGGACCGTGATGGTCTGATCGGGCCGTTCGATCGCGAACGTGTAGCGTCGCTCGCCCTCCAGCGGACGGCCGCCGGCGTCGGTCTCGATCGCGGACGGCAACGCGTCGCAGACGCCGACCTCGAGCTCGAACGCGTAGTGCGGCTTCTGATCGGCTGCCGGCTGACGCTGCTCTACCCGCACCGTGAGCGCCTGCAGCCGCGCTTCGTAACGGCACGAGACGCGCAGGTCGGGATGTCCCGGCCGGTGCAGCCACTGATCGAAGAACTCGCGCATGTTGCGGCCCGTCGCGCGCCTCGATCGCGCGCACGAAGTCGATCGTCTCCACGTTGCGTTCCGCGTACTCGCGCACGTAGTGGCGAATCGCTCGCCAGAAGCGGTCCTCGCCGAGCGTCCCGCGCAGCATGTGCAGCACCGCGCCGCCCTTCTCGTAGAGGTGCCGGTCGAAGACCTCGCTCGGATCGTGGTAGCGGCTCTCGACGATCGCGCGCGCGTAGCGTTCGCGGTACTCCTTGAGGTAGGTGTTCGATGAACCCGAAGACGCCGTACAGGTACTCGTCGAGGCCGCGGTCCGCTTCGCGGAACGCCATCTCGAAGAACGTCGCGAAGCCCTCGTTGAGCCACGCGTGCGACCAGTCGCGCGTCGTCAGCAGGTCGCCGAACCACTGGTGCGCCAGCTCGTGCGCGACGAGCGGGTCGCTCGAGAAGTCCATGTGCGCGCGCTCGTCATGCAGCGTCCGGTCGGTCTGCGTCGTCGCCGACGTGTTCTCCATGCCGCCGAAGATGAAGTCGGCGACGGCGATCTGCGAGTAGCGCGCGTACGGATACGGCCGCCGGTCAGCGCGTTCGAAGACGGCCATCATCTGCGGCGTCTTGGAGAACGCGCGCTCGCCGTCGGCCTCGCGTCCCGGCTGCACGTAATAGAAAATCGGGACGCTGCCGCCCGTCTGTTCGACCTCCGTGAATGCGCCGGCGACGACGCTGACCAGATAGGTCGCGTGCGGGATCTCCTGGACGTAGCGGAACGTCGTGTACCCGCTCTGCGTGTCGTCGCGGCGCTCCGCCAGCCGTCCGTTACCGAGGGCGAATGTCCCGATCGGAACGACGATCGTCGTCGAGGTCGTCTGCTTCGCGTGGGGGTAGTCGAAGCACGGGAACCAGTAGCGGGCGTAAGCGTCCTGGCCCTGGGTCCAGCACTGGGTCGGCCGATCGGGGTGCTCCTTCGTCGGCGCGACGAAGTGGAGGCCCGCCCGCGGCCGGTCGACGAGGTACGCGACGGCGAACGAGGTCCGCTCTCCTGCGCGCAGCGGCCGCTTGAAGTAGACCGTCAGCGTCAGCGGCCGGCGGCGAAACTCGAGCGGGTGACCGTCCGCGTCGCGCACCGAGCCGACGACCAAATCGACGGCGTCGAGCGTCAGTTCGGAAACGCCGTCGTCGATCGCTCGAATCGTCGTCGTACAGACGCCGTCCATCCGCCGCGCCGCGAGGTCGGGCGTCACGTACAGATCGATGTGTTCGACGTGGACGAGTTTATCGGGTCCGTACCGCGCCTGCGCGCCCGGACGGGGAAAGGGTTTCACGCTCGTTCGAGTTGCCAGCGCAATATCTCCAGGCCGTTGGGTCGCAGACCCTCGCACCAAGTGAAGTAGAACGTCCGCGGCGGTGCGTCGCCGAAGCGATAGGCGCGCGATCCGCCGTCGACCGTCCGCTCGCACGCGCGCTCCAAATGGAGCCGGAAGTCGGGCCGCGTGGCGAGCGGCTCTTTGTCGACGAACAGGGCGCGCGGGGGATGCATCGACGACGGATACCACGCGTGCGATTCGCGCCCTTGCCAGTCGTAGCCGATCACGACCGGCGTGACGCCGGCCTCGTAGTCCAACACGGACGAGAACCCGTAGCCGTCGGTCATCGCGACCGCGCCGCCGCCGCGGGTCAGCCGCGCGACGTCGAGGGCGAGCGGGCGGAACGCGAAGACCTCGAACGGTCCCGCGTTGCGCAGGCTGAGGCCGAACGCCCTATGGGCGAACGCGTAGGCCGGTCCGGGCGCGAGCGCCGCAGCGAAGGCGACGCCGGTGAGGAGCACCGCGGGTACGGCGGCGACCAGGGTCCAGCCGACCCGTGCGAACGGCTCGAGGTCGATGGCCGCGACGCCGGCGAGGACGCACAGCGAGACGAAGGCACCGGCCGTCCAGTTCACTTCGACCTGGCGGAAGAACACGAAGAGCACCAAGAACGCGAGCAGCGGCACGCCCGTCCAGCCGATCAGCGTCCGGAGCGGCTGCAGCGCGACGGCGAGCACCGCGACCCAGATCCCCGGCGAATATGCGAGCGCCTGCGTCAACATGAACAAGACGAAGCGCGCGAACGAGAAGCCCGCCCCGCCTTCGCCCTCGTGCCGATGGACGAGCGAGAACCAGAACGTGACCCAGTTGTGCTGCGCGTTCCAAACGAGGAACGGGCTGTAGACGAGCGCCGCCAGGCCCAGTGCGATCCACAGGCCGCGCCCGCGCAGACGCGCGCCGGCCGGCGCGAGCGCGTAGGTGACGAGCCCCGCAACCAGTGCGAAGCCGAACAGCCGGGAGAGCAGCAATCCGCCGAGCGCGATCCCGAGCAGCGCGCCGTCGCCCGCGCGGCCCGTGCGCGCGAGCCGGGTGGCGCACAGTAGTGCCAGTGCCCAGAACGCAAGGTACGGACCGTCCGGCGTCGCTGTCGCGAACAGCACGGAACTGAGCGGCGCGACCGTCAGCGCGAACGCGGCGACGGCGCCGGCGCGCGCGTCGCGAGCGAGCAGCGTCGCCGTCGCGGCCGTCGCCAAGGTCGCGACGATGCCGCAGACCACGAAGCCGAGGCGCACGAAGCCCGCCCCGTGCCCGAGTCCCGAGAACAGCCAGATCGTCCACGCGACGGCCGGCGGGTGATCCGCGTAGCCGAAGGCGAGCCGCCGGCTCCACTCCCAGTAGTACGCCTCATCGCCGGTGAGCGGGAGGCTGAACGCGGCGACCGCGCGACAGACGAACACGAGCGCGATGACGACCCAAGCTGCGCGCGTCATTCGTGAGCGTCCACCAGCCCTCCGGTGACGCCGATCGTCGCTCCGTTGATGAACGACGCGTCGTCCGCGATCAGAAAACGGACGGCGTCGGCCACGTCTTCCCAGGAGCCGCCCCGGCCCGTCGGGTTCTTCGCGACGATCTCGCGCGCGACCGCACGCTCCTCGTGCTTGTGGCGCAGGTCGCCGGGCTCGATCGTGTTGACCGTGATGCCGTGTTTCGCTTCCTCGAGCGCGAGCGACCGCGCGAACGCGGTCAACCCGGCCTTGGCCGCGCCGTACAGCGACAGGCCGCGCGCCGGCTGCGTCACGCGCGAACCGTTCATTCCGAAAAAGATCAACCGGCCGAAGCCGCGCGTCCGCATTCCGGGAAGCACCGCCGCCGCGCACTCGACGGCGCTGCCGAGGTTCGCCGTCAGCATCCCGTCGTAGTCGGCGGCGGTCGAGCGCTCGAAGCGGCGCACGAGCATCGGTCCGACCGCGTGGACGAGGGCGTCGATGCGACCGCGGCGTCGTTCGACCTCCGCGACCGCGGCCGCGCCGTCGCCCCGCCGATCGAAGTCGGCAGCGACCGCAAACGCGTCGGCGCCCGCGGCGCGGACCGCCGCTAGCGTCGCGTCGGGAGCGGTGCCGCCCTCACGGTACGTGAACGCGGTTTGGTAGCCGGCCCGCGCGAGCGCCACGACGACGCCTCGCGCGAGTCCGGCGCTGCCGGCGGTGACGAGCGCTACCCGCTCTGTCGTCGCCGGCCCCACTACCTGGGCTGCATCAAGCGAACGGCCATGCGCTTCTCGACGGTCTGCCCGTTCACCGGATTGGTTGCGGTCACGGTCAGGTTTGCCGTCTGCTGACCCGGCATGATCTTGAGGATGACGTTCACCGTGAAGTTGCCGTACGGGCCCGCCACGGTGACGCCGGTGAAGTTCGCCGACCCGCCTGGATTCGCGCCCGCCACGACGTCGACGCGCCCGTTGGCGACCGTGTTCCCCTTCACCGCGAACGTCAGCGGGACGACCTGATTCGGGGTCGGCTCCGAGAGGTTGAGGTGCGGTTTGGACGGCGCCGGCGCTCGGTTGGGCCGCCACGGTCGTGAACGACCACTGCCGCTCGAACCGCACGCCGCGCGTGTCGTTGCCCCAGACGCGGACCGTGTGCTCGCCAACGTCGAGCGGATTACGCGGCGTGACCGCAAACGACGACGCGTTGCGCTCGGTCCAGCCCGTCACCTCGGTCGCGTCGATGCGCACGCCGATGGTCGACGGATTCACCTGCGTCGTGAAGTCGGCCGAGATGCGCGGTTGCGGATTGGGATTGCGCGCGCTTGGGATAGGATGCTGATTGCGGAGTTGAACGTTGCTCGGGGCCGGCGGCGGCGGCGCGGAGACGCGGAACTCCCAAGCGCGATCGAAGTACGCGCCGCTCGCGTCATTGCCCGTGACGCGCACCGTGTGCGTCCCGACCCACAGCGGCGTTCGCGGGGTCACCGCGAAGGCGCCCGCGTCGCGCTGAATCCAGCCGGACACGTTGCTGTCGTCGATCGTCACGTTGAGGCTGGCGGGATTGACGCGGTGCGTGAACTCGGCGGAGATCCGCGGTTGCGTGTTCTGCACGATCGCGCCGGGCGCGGGCTGCTGGCCGCGCAGGTGCAGGACGCTGACGCGCGGTGGCGGCGGGACGTACGGCGGCGGCGGATTGACCGGCCGCGGCGGCACGACCGGCGTGACCGGGCGCTGCACGTCGATCGAGACGACCCGGTTGGCGCCGTTGTAGCCGACGTTCGCGCCGAACGACTGCGCAACGAAGCGCAGCGGCACGTAGGTCGTCGCGCCGACGATGAACGGCGCGGCGTCTAGGTATTGGATCTGCCCGTTGACGTTCGCCTGGGTCGAACCGATCTGCAGCTGGACGGTCTGGTTGCCTCTGGTCGCGTTGATCACGCCGTTGTTGTAGACGACGCCCGCGCCGAGGTGTTCGAAGATGCCGCGCAGCGGGACGTAGACGCGCCCGTTCTTCTCGATCGGTCCGGGGTTCAGGCGCATGGGGTTGCCGTTGACGTTGACGCTGACTTGGGCGAAAGCAGCGCTCAAAGATAATGCCGAGATCAAGACGCACGACGCGATGACTTTCGCGCAAGCCGATGATGAAACGCTCACAAACGATCGCTCCCCTCCGCCGGCCGGTCGACCGGCGGCAGAGGAGGTTCGACCCCGGGTTCCCGGTAGCCTTACGGTCTGGTCGGCGCGGGCGCGTAGTCGGGCAGGTTGGACTCCGCGGCAACGGCCTTGCGATCGCTGCGCCGCTCCAGCCAGCCGGAGATCGTGCAGTAGACGACCGGGACGAGGAAGAGCGTCAAGATCAACGAGCTGAGCAGACCGCCGATCAGTACGACGCCCATCGAGCGCCGGAATTCCGCGCCCTCCGCGAGTCCGAGCGCCAACGGCAGCATGCCGAAGACCATCGCGCTCGTCGTCATCAGGATCGGGCGCAGCCGGATCCCGGCCGCCGCGCGCATCGCCTCCGCGCCGCGCAGGCCGCGTTTGCGCATCGTGTTTGCGTAGTCGACCAAGAGGATGCCGTTCTTCGCGACGAGGCCGAAGAGCATGATGATGCCGATCATCGAGAAGAGGTTGAGCGTCTGACCCGTCAAGGCGAGGCCGACGAGCGCACCGACGATCGCGACCGGCACCGAGAACATGATGACGAACGGCGTCAGGAACGATCCGTAGAGGATGACCATCAGCATGTAGACGAGCGCGAACGACGTGAGCAGCGCGAGGCCCATGCTGTTCATCGTCTCTTCGAAGAACTGGCTGTCGCCCTGCGGGGTCAGCGCGACGCCGCTCGGCAGGAACCCCGGCGTGTGGATCGCCGCGTCGATCTTGGCGCTGACCGCGCCGAGCTTCGTGCCGGACTGCTGGTCGACTCCGCCGGTCACGCGCACCACGCGCTGCTTGTCCTGGCGCTCGATCTTCGTCGGCGCCTTGCCCATCTCGAACGTCGCCACGTCCGCGAGCCGATACAGCGACCCGTCGCTCGCACGAACGCGCACGTCCTGCACGTCGCCCAAGCGGTTGCGCCACTCGGGCGGAAGTTGCACGCGCACGTCGACGAGCCCGGTCTCCGTGCGGACCTTGGTCGCGACCGCTCCGCCGATCGCGATGCGCGCGGCGGTCGCCGCGTCACCCGGATTGATGCCGAGAAGTGCGCAGCGGGTGCGATCGATGTTGACGTTGAGGCGGTCGCCTTCGCCCTCTGCGCCGGTCTGCACGTTGACCGTCCCGGGGATCGTCTTGATGAAGGCGGCGAGTTTGTCGGCCGCGCCCTGGATCTGGCCTTCGGGCCCGGACAGGACGTAGTAGATCGGATCGCCGCCGCCGGTATCGCCGGCGACCGTAAACTGCGCGCCCGGCGCGAGATACCCAAGCTTGCGGATCGCCGCGACCGCGCGGTCGGTCTCACCACGGCGCTTCTTGTCCATCGAGGCGTGCAGCCGTGCGACGTTGCCGCCCAACGTCGAGCCCCAGCCGGCCGGCTTGCGCCCGACCGTCGTGAACGTCGACGCGACCCCATCGATCTGCAGGATGTGCTGTTCGATCCGGTCGACGGCGGCCTGCGTCTTGTACAGCGGCGTGCCGACCGGATAGGTCAAGGTCATCGAGATGTCGCCGGTCTGCGAGTTCGGCACGAACTCCGACGAGACGAAACCGAGCGGCACGAGGGCGATCGCGGCGAAGACCAGCGCCGCACAGCCGGTGCCGACGACGGTCCCGTGCTTCAGCGCCCAGGGGAGGCCGCGGTCGCGGTACCAGGCCGTCGAGCTGCTCGAAACCGCGCTGGAACCACGCCAGGTAGCGCGGCGGCTCGGAACTGCGACGCAGCACCGACCAGCGGGCCGCGAGCATCGGCGTGAGCGTGAACGAGACGAAGAGCGAGAACAGCGTCGCGACGACCACGACGATCCCGAACTCGACCATGTACTTGCCGACGATCCCCGAGAGGAACGCGATCGGCAGGAAGACGACGACGTCGACCAGCGTGATCGCGACGGCGGCGCCGCCGATCTCGCTGCGACCCGTGATCGCCGCCTCCTTCGGCGCCTGCCCGAGATCTCGATGGCGCGTGATGTTTTCGAGCACGACGATCGAGTCGTCCACGAGGATCCCGATCGTCAACGAGAGTCCCATCAGCGAGACGATATCGAGCGTGAAGTGGAACAGCCGCATCACGATGAAGGTCGCGAGCAACGACGACGGGATCGCGATCATGACGACGACCGCGTTGCGCCACGCATGCAGGAAGAGCATCAGCACGATCGCGGTGAGCAGGATCCCTTCGAGCAAGCTCTGGAGGACGCCGTTGAGCGAGGCCTGCGTGTACTCGGCAGGCGCGTCCGTCTCCGTGAAGTGGACCATCGGGTAGTTGGCTTCGATGGTCTTTAGGTGGTCGCGCGCGATCTGCGTCGACCGGATCTCGTCGGCGGTGATGATGCGATTGAGATCGAGCTCGATGACCTGCTGGCCCTTGTACTTCGAGATGATGCGCCGCTCGGCGTGGCTGTCGCTGACCGACGCAATGTTGCCGATGCGCAGCGCCGTGGGAACGGGGACCGTGACGGCGGTGATGACCGGCACCATCAGCGGGATCTCGGCCATGTCGGAGGCCTTTTGGATCTCCGAGTGGACGGAGACGTCCGTCTCGTTGGTCGGCGAGTCGAGCCTGCCGCCGGGCAGGTTCGCGTTGTTTTGGGCGAGCGCGTTGAAGACGTCGGGGAGGGTAGCGCCGGTTCCGATCAGACGGTTCGGGTCGGGGTTGACGTGGAACTCGCGCGTGTATTCGCCGTAGGTATCGACGCTCTGGATGTAGGGGATGTGGCGGATGTCCGGGATGATCCGGTTCTGGACGAGGTCGGAGAGCGCGGTCGGCGCCAGCGTCTTGGAGGTCAGCACGATCGAAAGGATCGGCGATTGCTGCGAACCCGCGCTCTTGTCGACGACGGGCGGGTCGAGGTCGGTCGGCATGTAGACGCGGGCCGTGTCGACTCGCCGCTGGACGTCGATGGCGGCGTAGTCGATGTTCGTGTCGAGCTTGAACTGCACGATGACGGACGCCTGGCCTTCCTGGGCCGTCGCCGACATCTTGTCGAGGTTGTCGATGCCGTCGATCTGATCTTCGATCGGCTTGATGATCAGCCGCTCCATCTCCGCGGGCGAGGCGCCCGGATAGGACGCCTCGACGACGACGATCGGGAACGTGACGTTCGGGTTCAGCGCGCGGCCGAGCGCGTTGTACGAGATCAGTCCGTAGACGGCGAGCCCGATGAACACCATCGCGACGATGATCGGGCGGGCGATCGAAAACCGGGTCAGCCACATGTGTGGAATCGCTCCTCGTGCGTGCGGTCAAGAGCCTCTACGAAGCCCGCCAACGATTTGTTTCGGAGACGGGTTGCCGGGCCGCGCGACCGGGCCCGCGAACGCTCCGGCATGACGGTGCGCGCGCAATTCCCCGACGAACAGTCCGCCGATGGCACCTTCGTCCGCCAGGACGACGCCTTCCACGACTGGGTCTCGGCCGCGCCCGGAGCCCGCTTCCCGGTCGAGTCCGGCCGGGTACCACCTCTACGTCTCGTACGCGTGCCCCTGGGCCCACCGCACGATCATCGTGCGGGCCCTGCAAGGGCTCGAGGGGGCGCTCGGGATGACCGCGGTCGACCCGATCCGCGACGAGCGCGGCTGGGCCTTCCGGGATGGACCTGGCCACTCGAAGGATCCCGTCAACGGCTTCTCCTTCCTCAGCGAAGCGTACCGAGCGAGCGATCCAGGCTACAACGCCCGCGTGACCGTCCCCGTGCTCTGGGACAAGCAGACGCGGCGCATCGTCAACAACTCCGAGGACGACATCATGCGGATGTTCGAGACGGAGTTCGCCGCGCTGGCGCGCAACCACACCGACCTCTATCCGCTCGCGCTGCGCTCCGAGATCGACGCGCTGAACGCGCACGTCTACGAGACGCTTAACAACGGCGTCTACATGGCGGGCTTCGCGACGACGCAGGCGGCCTACGAGCGCGCCGCGTGGCGCGTCTTCGAAACGCTCGACGAGTTGGAAGCGCGCCTCGCGGACCGCCGCTATCTATTCGGGAAGACGCCGCTCGAGACCGACTGGCGCCTGTTCGTGACCCTGGTACGCTTCGATGCCGCCTACGTCGGCCATTTCAAGTGCAATCTGCGGCGCGTCTACGACTACAAGAACCTCTTCGGGTATCTCTGCGACCTCTACCAGTATCCGGGGATCGCGCCGACCGTCAACTTCGATCACATCAAACGGCACTACTACTACACGCACGACGACATCAACCCGACGCGCATCGTCCCGATCGGGCCGCAGCAAGACCTGAACGCGCGCCACGGCCGCGAACGCTTGGGCTAACGAGAGTTACTCGCCGCGGCGTGTCGCCGGAGTGTTCGGCCCGATCAGCGAGATGCCGTCGCCGCTGAGTTCCTCGAGATCCGCGACGATGTGTCGTAGCGCGTCGACGACCTCGCGCGGTTCGGCGTCGTGGAGCACCGCCGGTGAGGGCGCACCGTCGACCTGCGACAGCGTGTGGTCGAGCCCGTCCAGGAGCGCGCGAAGATCGGCCTCGACCGGCGCGGCGTCTTCCTCCCGCGCCGCGACCGGCCGGCAAGCCCGCGCCGCGAGCCGCCGCGCGCGGTAGCCGCAGTCGACGATCGCCGAGAGCGTCTCGTCGGCGATCGTGCGCCGCAGGCTTGGCCAGCGCGACGCGAGCGGCCGAATCCGGTCGAGCAGCTCGTGCATCGTCTTGTCGAGGTCGCGCGCCGCCGCGATCGGATCGGCGGCCGCACGGTCGCGCAGCGTTGCCAGGCTCGTGGCGAGGCTCGACCGCAGACGCCCCACGAATCCGCGCGCCACCGCCGAGATCACTGCGCGCGTGTCGAGCGGGACCACGATGCTCGCGGCGACGGCGGCGCACGTTCCGCCGATGATCGTCTCGACGAGCCTGGCCAGCAGCAGTTCGCCGGTCGGCCGGCCGACGACGTCGTAAACCATCGCGATCAGCGCGGTCAAGAGTACCGTGAACGCGAAGTAGCTCGCGCGAAAGGCATACATCGTCCCGAACAGCGCGACCACTGAGAGCCCGAGTTCGAGGTCGTGGCGGCCGCGTACGAATTCGAGGACGACGAAGCCGAAGCCGACGCCGAGCACGGTCCCTGCGACGCGCGCGACCGATCGATTGCGCGCCTCGGCGGCCGACGCCGTCTGACTGTAGACGATAAACGACGTAAGCACGGCCCAGAAGTACAGGTGCGGCGGGACGAGCGCACCGATGATCATCGCACTGACCGCGGCGACCGTGATCTGGAGGGCGACACGCGTCGTCGACGTGATCTCGCCAACGTCGGGGGCGCGCGGCGCGGGCGGATCGGGGCGTCGACCTCGCGATTGCGCGGAGCGTCGGCGATTCGCAACACGGCGTCGAGCCGGTCCGGCGCCGTCGCTGGGGGGATCGCGCCGTCGAGGACGCGATCGTAGGCGAGTTCGCTTTCGAGCAACGCTTGGCGGGCCGCATGGCGATCGGCGTCGTCAACGTCGAACGCGGCGCCGGCCAGCGGCGCGTCGAGCGCCAGTGCGGCGGCGTTCAACGCGACCGTATCGCGGCGCAAGCGCCGGGTCCGCTGACGCAGACCCTTCGGATCGACGGACGCCGCGCGCCGTGCGAGCAGGCGCGCCTGAGCGCGAAACGCGGTGACGGCGGCGCGGACGACGAGCCCCGGCGAATCGCGCACGATCGCGAAGCGCACGATCCAGGCCGTCGCGATCGCGACGGCAATCGCGACGTACGTCCCGGGCAACTCGGCCGCGTCGACCCGCACGAACAACGAGAAGAACGCGGTCAGCAACGTCATCATCCCGAAGGCCGACCAGCGGGGTCCGAAGCGGCGCACCCAGATCGCTGGGAAGATGACGAGCGCGCACCCCGCGGCGCCCGCCACCGGCCCCCACATCCCGAACAGCGCCGACCAACTCACGCCGGCCGCCGCGGGCAGCGCGAGCAGCGCGGCCGTCAGATAGCGGTCGCGCGGCTTGGGATCGTTGGCCTGGACGCTGGCCCACAGCGCGACCAGCGCGCCGAGCGCGGCCGTCCCGGCGGGAACGACGCCGTCGCGGACCAGCGGCACCAGCATCGCGCTCGCGGCGAGCACGGAGACCGAGGTGCGCGACGCGACGCGCAACCGTTCGAGCGCCGGATCGGAAGCGAGCAGCCGGTCGATTAGGACCATGCGGCCATCGTACCCCACCCCGCCGTAGCATATAAGCCGGCGGGCGTCGACCGGCGTCCGTGTAATGGTGCGCGAGACAGGACTTGAACCTGCACGAGGTTGCCCCCGCTAGCCCCTCAAGCTAGTGCGTCTACCAATTCCGCCACTCGCGCATGGTCTAGGGCCCGGGACAATTGGCCACCGGGGTCCCAATCTCTTCCAGCCCAGGTGTGACGCGCGGCGACGCGAAACCGAGGGCTGGGCTCGGACGCTCTCGCGCCGGCCCGTCGCTCCGCGTTGCCCCCGCAGAGCGTTGCCGCTCACGCTCCAAGAGGGATGCTATGTTGAACCGTCCGCTTCTCGTTACCGCCGTCTCCGCAGGCCTGCTCGCCACGCTGCTCAGCGCCTGCGGCGGTTCGTCGTCTACCCCCCCGACGCTGCAGAACAACATGGGCTCGGGCATCTATAACCCGAATACTCCCAGCGTCTCGACCGACGCGATCCACGCGCACCCCGCGTCGACCTTGACGGTCAAGCCGACGAAGATGACCTTCAAGAATATGCAGGAGCAGCAAGCCCAGTTGTCGCCGAACACCGACTTCTACTCGCAGAAGAACGGCTGCGTCCACAAGCACATCCTGAAGTCGGTCAAGTACTTCGATTACGGGATCTTCTACATCACGCCGGGCAAGACCAAGGGCACCTGCACGGTCACCTTCACCGACACGGTCACCAAGGCGACGGCGAAGATGACCGTCGTCAACAACGCCTAACAGGCTCGTCGCGCGCCGCGCGGAGCGCCGGTTACGGCGCTCCTGCGGCGTCAGCGCATGTTCGGGTCGAGCGCGTCGCGCAGACCGTCGCCGAGGTAGTTGATGCTCAGCACGGTGATAAGGATGCACAGGCCCGGGAAAATGGCGACCCACGGCGCGATCGACATGTTCGACTCCGCGTTGGCGAGCATGTTCCCCCACGACGCCGTCGGCGGCTGAATCCCGAAGCCCAAGAACGAGAGCGTCGACTCGAGGATGATGACGCCGGCGACGTCGAGCGTCGCCTGAACGATGATCGGCGCGACCGCGTTGGGCAGGAGGTGCCGGAAGATGATGCGCCCGTCGCGGTTGCCCACCGCGCGCGCCGCCTCCGTGAACTCCTTCTCGCGCAACGACAGGAACGACGCGCGCACGAGGCGCGCGGCCGGGGGCCACGACGTCGCGCCGATGATGACGACGATGACCCCGAAGTTGAGCGCGGCCTTGTTCGACGACGCGGAGACGATCGCGGTCAGCACGAGCAGCAACGGCAGCAGCGGGATCGACAAGAAGACGTTGGTCAACCGCATGATCCAGTAGTCGACGGCGCCGCCGTAGTAGCCGGCGAGCGAACCGAGGAACGCGCCGATGACGATCTCCATCAACACCGCGAAGAACGCGACGGTCAACGAGATCTGTGCGCCCCACACGAGCCGCGACAGTAGGTCGCGGCCGTTCTCGTCGGTTCCGAGCAGATGACCGGCGACGCCCGGCGCGAGCGGATAACCCTGCCAGTGCACCTGGTCGATGAAGTTGGGGTCCTGCAGCGGCAAGAACTTCGCGAAGACCGCGATGAAGACGACGCATACGAGAACGACGGCGCCGGTCAGCGCGAGCCGGTGCCGCCGGAAGCGCTTCCAGACCGCGTGCCGCTCGAGCGCATATTCGTCATCGGCGGGAGGCGCGAGGGTTCCGGCGACGGCGTCAGTCATACTTCACCCGAGGATCCAGCCAAGCGTACGACACGTCGGCGATGAGATTGAAGAGCACGACCAGGAACGAGATCAGGACCAGATAGCCCATCAACAGCGCGAAGTCGAACTGGCCGAGCGCGTTGATGAAGAGCCGGCCCATCCCAGGCCACGCGAAGATCGTCTCGGTGACGACGGCGCCGGCGACGAGCGCCGGGGCCGAAACCGCGACGATCGTGACGACCGGAATCAGCGCGTTCTTGAGGGCGTGACGCAGAACGACGGCCGGCCGGGAGAGTCCCTTGGCGGTCGCCGTGCGGATGTAGTCGGTCTTGATGACCTCGAGCATCGAGGAGCGCGTGAACCTGCTCCAGACGGCGATATTGAGAAAGCTCAAGACCAACACGGGGAGCACGAGATGCTGCAGCCGGTCGCCGAGGTCGAACGTGTCGCTCGAACTGATCCCGGCCGACGGCAAGGCGAAGTGATAGCCGAACGCGGTGACCCCCGCGACCGCGAACGCCAGCTGCATCATCAACGCGAGCCAGAACACCGGCATCGACTGACCGAAGAACGCGAACGTGGTGATGATGTAGTCCTGGACCGAGTAGGGCCTGATCGCCGCGTAGATCCCGAACGCGACTCCGACGATCAGAGACAAACCGATCGACGTCCCCATCAGCAGCAAGGTCGCGGGCAGCCGTTCGAGGATCGCCTGTGAAACGGGCTCCGAGTTCGACGTCGAGTAGCCGAGGTCGCCACGTACCACGTTCCCGAGCCACGCGAAGTATTGCACGTACAGCGGCCGGTCGAGGCCGAAGTTGTGCTTCAAGCGCGCGATGTCGGCGGCGGTGATGTGCGGGTTCTGGAGGTACGGCGTCAGCGGTCCGCCCGGCGCCTTCGACAAGATGAAGAACAGCACCATCGAGATGAGCAAGAGGAGCGGGATCGCCTGGATGCTGCGGCGGACGACGTAGTTGAACAGTGGGAGCGCACCTCGCGCGACAGGGAATCGCCCTTCGTTAGGGCGCTTCGAACCTAAATCCTGTGATGCCGAGCAGGCCTCTGGCCTCGTCGGGGGTCGCGACCGCACGCCCCATCTCCCCGGCGATGCGGGCGATGCGCGCCACCAGTTCGTCGTTCGTTGCGAGCCGCCCGCGCGAATAGTAGATGTTGTCCTCGAGCCCGACCCGGACGTGCCCGCCCATCGCGATCGCGACGACCGCCATCGGTAATTGCGCGCGGCCGATGCCCGCGACCGACCAAGTGCAGCCTGGCGGTAGCTCGCGAACGAGGGCGACGAGGTGGTCGACGGTCGCGTCGAGCCCGCCGGGCACTCCCAACACGAAATCGACGTGTTGAGGGAAGTCGAGCAGCCCTTCGCGCTCGAGCCGGCGCGCGTTCGAGAGATGGCCCGCGTCGAAGATCTCGAACTCCGGCCGCACGCCGAAGCGCCGGATCTCGGCGAGGATCCCGCGCATCACCGGAAACGAATTCTCGAACACGTCGTCGCCGAAATTCACCGTTCCGCAGGTGAGCGTCGCCATCTCGGGCCGCAGCGCGAGCGGCGCCGCTCGCTCCTGCGGCGTCATCCCGATCGCGCCGCCCGTCGAGAACTGCACGATCAGATCGCCGGCCGTGCGAATCGCGTCGTAGGCGGCGCGAAATCGCTCAACGTTGTGCGTGTTCGTCCCATCGTCGTTGCGGCAGTGCACGTGGATGATCGATGCGCCCGCGTCCCGGCAGCGCCGCGCGACGTTGCCGAGCGCGGCCGGCGTTACCGCGAGGTGCGGCGTGTCTGCCGGCGTCAGCTCCGCGCCGACCGGCGCCACCGTGATCACGAGCGGGTCCATGCCGCGAGGTTCGCGCCCCGAACGAAAACTCCAGGGCGCGCGCGATCAGTCGGGATTCTTGCGCTGGTGGACGATGTATCCGTTCCCCTCGGGGTCGCGGCCGAACGCCATGAAGCAGACCGGCGACTCCATCGGTTCCGAGATCTCCGCTCCGCGCTCGCGGAGGCGTGCGATCGCGGCGTTCACATCGGCGACGGCGAACATGACGGCCCCGCCCTTTGCGTCGGCGTCCGCGTCGGGCCTCCAAACGCCGAACGTCGACCCGTCTGCGAGGGTGAACTCCGCGCCGCGGCCCTGCGGATCGACCGCGGTCGGGGTCAGGCCGAGGACGTCGCGGTAGAACGCGATCGCGCCCTGGGGATCGCGGACGAGGTAGGCGGCGAGGTCCATTCCGCGGATCGTCGCGGGGTCGGTGACGACGGCTTGATCGGTCATGGTGTGCTCCTTGGGAGTGAGTTTTCCCGATCGTAACCCGGAAATATGACAGGGTCTGTCATATTAGACTAGATGGCTCATCAGCGGCTGATCTCGTGCCTCTTGCTCCTGCAGGGGGAGCGCCGCAGAACCGCGCGCGGCTTGGCCGAAGCGCTCGAGGTATCGACCCGCACGGTCTACCGCGACGTTGAGGCTCTATCGGCCGCGGGCGTTCCGATCCACATGGAGCGCGGGCGATGCGGCGGAATCGTCCTTGCCGACGACTATCGCCGGGCGATCGCGCACTTCACCGACGACGAACTGCAGGCGCTCTTCGCGACCGCCGCGGGCCCGATGGCGGACCTGGGCTTCGCGTCGCACGGCAGCGCGTTGCAGAAGCTCGCCGGAGCGCTGCCGGTCGCCCAGCGCCGCGTCGCCGAGCGCGGCCGCGAACGCCTCTTGGTCGATCACAACCGCTGGTATCGCGGCGCTCAGCCGCAGCTGTTGCTGGCCGAATTGCGCCGCGCGGTCGCGGCCGAGTGCCGCGTTAGCGTGCAGTACCGCGACCGCGCCGGGGCGACGACCGATCGCACCCTGGAACCGCTGGGGTTGGTCGCGAAAGCCGGCGTCTGGTACCTGGTCGCGCGCGAAGACAAAGGCTATCGGACCTTCCGGTGCGAGCGCATCGTCAGCGCCACGACGACGACCGAGCGATTCGAACGGCCCGCCGGCTTCGACCTCGGCGCACACTGGCGCTCGTCGGTCGCGTCGATCCAGGCCCAACCGGCCGAATCGTACGATGTGACGCTCGCCGTTCGCCACGACGCCGTCGAGCGCGTCATGTCGTTTTGGAACGCGGACCTGATCGAAGTGGGCCCGGAGCGGACGACCCTGTGCGTCCACTGCCGCGACCGGGAGGCGGCGGCGTTCGTCGTGCTCGTGCTCGGCGAAGCCGGCACGATCGTGTCCCCCGACGACCTGCGCTCGGCCGTCGTCAGTTCTGCGCGCGCGGTGCTGGCCCGCTACGCCGATACAGCGTAGCGCCGTCTCCGGTCGCGACCGGAACGTAGCGGCCCTCGCGCGTGAGTTCGTGCAGGCGCGGACGATACGTCTGCAGCCACGCGCCTCCGTCGTAACGCTCGTCGTAGAGCGCGTACGGCGGCAGCGGATCCGGCGAGAACCCGATCTGTGCCGCCGGGTCGAAGCCCAGGTGCGAATAGACCTCGTCGTAGGTCGCGACGCCCGCGCCGGGCGGCACCCGTGCGACGAACGCGTCGAGTGCAGCGTCGTGCGCGTTGCGCGCGCGCAGATAGTGGGCCCAATGCGTCGGGCTGGCGACGATCAGATTCAGCGCGCACAGCGCGAGCGACGCGAAGGCGAAGGCGCGTGCGCGCTGCGGCCGGTCGCGCGCGATCGCCGCAAGCCCCACCGCGAACGCGGCGAGAACGTAGGCGATCCACACGCCGGCATAGTGCTGCCCGTTCGTGTAGGTGATCGACCACCGCGACGAGAGGACCTCGGCCAAACCGGGCACGGCAAACAGAAGCCACGGCGTCCGCAGCGGCACGAATAGCAGCGGGACGAACACCTCGAGCAAGAATGAGAGGCGTCCGAGCACGATCGCAGCGCCGTGCGGCGTGTCGAACGAGTGGCCGGTGAAATAGTCGACGGCGAACCACGGGCCCCGCGCACCGACGAGCGGCCGAACGACGGTAAAGTAGCCGGCGAAGACGAGGGCGGCGGCGATCGCCGTTCCCGCGCCGAACCAAACGCCGGCCGCGTCGCGCCGGCGCAGCGCGCCGGCGACGAACAAGAGCGCGACCGCGCCCAGCACCAGCGCCTCGTCCTCTTTGATCGCGAGCGCAACGGCGACGAACACGGCCGCGACGAACCAGCGGCGCCGGTCGACGGCCCAGATCAACCATGCCACCGCCGCCGGCGCGAAGCCGTTCTCGTGGAAGTCGGTGAACGTCACGCCGACCAGCGGCGGATAGACGAGCGCGACGAAGCCGGCGAGCAGGGCGACGCGTTGCGGAGCGCGGCTTCGCGCGATCAGGTATATCGCGGGAGCGACCAACGCGCCCGCGATCGCCTGCAGGGCGATGAGCGCGATCGGCGAGCGCGCGAGCAGCAGCGCCGGCGCGGCCAGATAGAGGATCGGCGAGAAGTGGTGCAGGTAGTGGCTGCCGCCCTCCGCCGTGTCGCCGAACGTCCCGAACGCGGTCGAGATCGTCTGCACGAACTCGCCGAGATCCGCACCGGAGTGATAGGTCGCATAGCGATCGATCCCGAGCAGCGTCAACGCGACGGCATAGATCGCCGAGCCGATCCAGATCGTCCGCACGGCCGCGCTACAGAACGGCGCGCGCTCGGGCGACGACGCGCGCGTCGAGCCCGAGCGCCTCGGCCAGCGCGAGCGCGTCGGCGCCGCTCACCGCGTCCTCGGCGACGCGCCGGATGCGGAAATCCATGACGGCGGCGATGCGGTCGATCGCGTCCTGCAGGCTGAGCCCATCGCCGGCCGCCGGAACCTCCCGCAGGCCCGCGACGGCGAAGTGATCGACGCCGGCCGCGGCGGCGATGCCCGAGAGATGGGTCGCGGCCAGACCGGTCGCGCCGCGCTCGCGCAGGGTCGCGATCAACGCGACGAGCAGCGCCCGCCCCTCGCGCGGGGTCGTCGTCCGTCCGACCTCGTCGATCAGCACGAGCGCGCGGCCCGCATCGCGTAATAGGAAATCACGCAGGTGCACGACCTCCTGTCCGAACGACGATAGGAGCGAGCGCTCCTCGGCGGCGCCGACGTGCACGATCTCGTCGAACAGCGCGACGCGCGCGCGGGCAGCGGGGACGGGCAGGCCGAGGGCGACGCAGGCGGCGACGAATCCACAGGTGCGCAACGCGGCCGATTTGCCGCCCATGTTCGGCCCCGTCAGGACGCCGACGCCGTCGAGTTCGAGCGTCAGCGGGACGTAACGGTGGGCGTGCTCGGCGAGCGACGCGCTCAGCGGCAGGAAGCGCGCCTCGTCGAAGGCCAGTTCGGGCCCGTCGGTCACGACGGGCGCGCGCGCGTCGTGCCGCTGCGCAAAGGCGACGCGGCCGAGGAGCGCGTCGAGCCTGCCCGACCGCGTCGGCCGCCGCGGCGAGTCTCGGCGCGGCCGCGCCGACGTTGCGCGAGAGCGCGGCGCGCACGCGTTCCTCGCCGGCCGCGACGCGCCGCTCCGCCTCCTCGAGCGCCGCCAGCGCGCCCAGCGCGGCGTCGTCGAGCGCGACGTTCGCAGAGACAGATAGGTCGGCGCTTCGCGCAGCACGCGGATCTCCGGCGGCAGCGGCGCCTCGGCGCGGTCGCGCATCAGCACGAACTCGCCGTCGCGGATCGCGTCGACGCCGGCGTAGGCCGCGCATGCGGGCCACCAGGCGGCTGCGTTCCGCGTCGTAGCGGACGCGGCGCGATCGAGCCGCCTCGCGCGACCGCGCGAGTTCGCGGTCGAACGCGTCCGCGAGGTAGAAGCTCCGGCGCTGCGTCCGTCCGACCGCGAGCGAAGCGCCGAGTTCCGCGTCGCCGAACGGCACGAACGTCGGCGGGAAGACGCTCGGATCGAGCTGCCTTCCGATCTCGTCGATCGCGTCGAGGAAACGCGAGACGTCGAACAGCTCCGCGTCGGCGAGCACCGCGCCGGAGGCGCGCGCGCGCCAGCGCGGCGCCTGGATCGGGAGCCTCCGCGATTGCGGCCCGGATCGCCGCGACCGTCGCGGGCGACAGCCCGGCCGCGTCGACGACGAGCTGCGATCGCCTCGCGCGCCGCCGCCTCGTCGCCTCGCCGGAAGTGCCGTTCGCGTTCGCGCGCGCGGCGGCCGAAGTCGGCGACCGGCGCGATCTCGCGTTCGAGCCATCGGCACGCCGATCTCCGCGCCCGTCGCCGGGGTCCAGAGCGGTGCGCTCACGCGGCGGCCGGCAGCGCCTGCGCGCCGGCGTACACGTCGTAACAGGGAAGTCCGGTCGCCGCCGCGACCGCCTCCAGCAGTTCGCGCGGCTCGAAGGCGCGATCGTGCGCGAGCGGCGCGACGGTGCAGGCGACTGGATGCAGCGCGCGCCTGCAACGCAGGTCGAGCCGCTGCGCGAGCGCGCCGAACGCGCTCCCGAGCGCGATGCGGGTAGGGTCGCGGACGACCACCTGGCGGCGTTCGCCCGCGCGCACGAGGGCCGAAGCCATCGCGACGGTCAGCGCGCCCTCGATCGCGATCGCGTCACCCGCCGGATCGGCGAGCGGCGTGCGCAGCAACGCGACGAGGCCGCGCACGTCGTCGACGACGCGGGCGAGCGACGTCCCGCGCGGCCGCGCCGGTCGCGACGACGACCCCCTCCTCGCCGTCGCGCAGCGCCGCGATCCGATCGACGGCGCCGTCGATCACGACGAACGGCGCGCCCGCGGCGCGCAGCCGCGCGACGACGCGGCGCAGCGCGGCCGCGCTCGGGGGACCGGCGATCTCGAAGGACCCCGCGCCGCGCACGCGCGCGACGACGAGCGGGCCGACCGCGCTGCGCTCTTCGAGCGCCTCGACGATCTCGACGGCCGGATGACGCGGCAGCAGCGCGCGCGCGGTCGCGAACAGCGTTCCGGCGCGCAGCGAGATGCGCGGCTTCGCGAAGCCCTCGAGCGCGTCGACCGGCTCGCCGTCGCGGCCGATCGAGCACAGTCCGAACGCGTTGCGCAGCGGCCGCGAGCGCATCGCAGATCGCGGTGACGGTCACCGTCTTGCCGACGTTCTTTCCCGTCCCGACGACCGCGATCGCGTCGCGCCCGGCGGATGCGCGCGGGCGAGCAGCGCCGCATCCGACGTCCATCGAGCGACCCTTCAAACCACGCACCGAACGCGCCTGTTACGGCGCCGCGCCGACGTCTCGCCGCTGGTAGAGGGTCACGCCGTCGGCGTTCCCACACGGGCCGGTAGCGGCCGCCGCGATCCGCGCAGCGCGGCGCGCGTGCTGCTCGCACCCAATACGACGTGGCCATGGTGCCGTCGAACAGGGCGAATCGGGGCGAGCGCGGCGAGCCCGACCGACGCGTTGGGGTCGAACCCGATGTGCGCGTAGAGTTCGTCGTGGGTCCCGACGTTCGAGCTCGGGCGGAAGGCCCGCGAGCAGCCGGTCGACGGCACGATCGTGCGCCGTGCGCGGCCCGAGGTAGTGGCCCCAGTGCGTCGGGCTCGCGAAGGCGAGCACGAGCGCGCAGACGCCGAGCGCGACGCGGACGACGATCGTCGCGTTGCGCGGCGACCGGCGATAGATGTTCCCAACGCCGAGCGCGAACGCCGCCAGCAGGTAGCCGATCCAAACCGCCGCGTAGTGCTGGCCCATCGTATACGTTACCGACTGCGCGAGAGAAAGACCTCGGCGAAACCCGGCAACGCGAGTAGGACCGCCGGCGTGAAGAAGCACGCGAGCGCGAGCGGCACGACCGCCTCGAGCAGATAGGTGAACCGTCCGACGAGCGCGCGTGCGAGCGGGATGTGATCCGACGTCGCCGCGCCGTAGAAGTGTAGCGGCTCCCAGCCGTGTTGGCCGCCCGCCGAGCGGTCGCACGATCGCGAAGAACGCGGCGAACACCGCGAGCGACGCGACCATCGTCGCCGCCGAGAAGACGATCCCGGCGCGCTCACGCCGGCGCGCGAAATAGACGATCCCGAAGCAGCGCCGCGAACGCGACGAGCGGCGCCTGGTCCTCCTTGATCGCGAGACAAACCGCGACGAACGCCGCGGCCGCGCGCCAGCGGCGCGCGTCGACGGCCCACAGCAGCCACAGCGTCGCCGCCGGCGCGAAACCGTTCTCGTGAAAGTCGGAGAACGCGACGCCCGCGAGCGGCGGGTAAAGGAGCGCGACGGCCGCGACCCAGGCGGCGAGCGGCTCCGGCACGCGGCGGCGCGCGATGAGAAACAGCGGGGGAACGGTCAACGCCGTCGCGACCGCCTGAATCGCGACGAGGACGAGCGGCGTCCGCCCGAGCCACAACAGCGGCGCGCACAGATAGAGAATGCGGCGAGAAGTGGAACGTGAAGTGGCTGCCGCCTTCGATCGTGTTGGAGAAGCCGTGGAACGCCGACGCGATCGTCTGCGTGAACAGTCCGAGGTCGGCGCCCGAGTGATACGTCGTATAGCGGTTAGCGCCCAGCGCGAAGTAGACGACCGCGTAGCCGGCGGCGGCGAGCCAAACGCGCCGGAGATAGGTCACAGATTAAAGAAGCGCACCGCGGCAAACACGACGCCGGTCGCAATCAGGACGATCCCGGCCAGCACCTCGGCCCACTCTTCCGCGCGGCTCCCGAGAAGCCGCCCGAACGCGAGCCCGGAGCGTCGGTCGCACACGACCGATACGAGCGCGATCGCGATCAGCGAGACGGGGAGCGGCGCGCCGATCGTCAGGATCGAGAAGCCGATGCCGAGCGAGTCGAGGCTGATCGAGAGCGCGGCGGTGAAGAGGCCCCAGCCGCGCGAGAGGTCGAGCGCGAGTTCCTGATCGCGCAGCGCCGCAACGACCATGTAGATCCCGATCGCCACCAGCGCCGCGTAACCGATATAGCCGGCCGACGCGCCGATCGCGCGACCCAGGAGCGCGCCCAGGCCGGCGCCGATCAGGGCCATCGTGACCTCGGCCGTCGCGAAGGCGGCGCCGATGCGAAGCTTGAGCCCGGGGCTCGCGCCCTTGATCCCGACGCCGACGCAGACGGCGAAGACGTCCAGCGCCGAGCGAAACGGCGACGAGGACGACCGCCCAGGCGGCGTGCGACCCGATCATCGCATCTCGCTTACGACGCGGCCGCGCAGTCTCCGTCAGCGGGCCGGAGAGGCGGGGATCGTCCGGACCGTCGAACGCGTCGGCTCATGGCGACGATCGACCGGCTGCTCGCACCCGACTCGCTGCTTTCCCGGCGCTTCTTCTTCCTCGCGCAGCGCTTCGTCGCGGGCAGCACGGTCGCCGACGCAATGGCTGCCGTCCGCGGGCTCAACGCGCAGGGGATGACGGGAACGCTCGACTATCTCGGCGAGGACGTCACCGATCGTCGCGGACGCCGAGCACACGCGCGACGTGTACTTCGAACTGCTCGAGACGATCGCACGCGAGGGTCTGCGCTCGAACGTCTCGGTCAAGCTCACGGCGCTCGGCCTGCTGATCGACGAGGATCTGGCGGTCGACGAATCTGGCCGCGATCGTCGAGCGGGCCGCGCCGCTAACCGACCCGTTCGTCCGCATAGACATGGAAGGATCGGCGGTCACCGAGGCGACGCTGCGCGTGTTCGAGCGCGTCTTCGCCCAACACCGCAACGTGGGACCGGTGCTGCAGGCGTACCTGCAAGCGCACGCCGGGCGACGTCGAACGCGCGATCGAACTCGGCGCGCGCGTGCGACTGTGCAAGGGCGCCTACAGCGAGCCGGCGCGCGATCGCGTACCGCGACATGCCGACGATCCGGCGCGAGTATATGCGCTCCGCCGAAGCGCTGCTCATCGCGCGGCAACTATCCCGGCATCGCGACGCACGACGAACGCCTGATCGAGGCCGTGCAAGGCCTATGCCGCCGAGCAAGGCGATCGGCAAGGACCGCTTCGAGTTCCAGTTGCTTACGGCGTGCGGCCCGACGCGCAGCGCGCGCTCGTCGCCGACGGCTACAGCGTGCGCGTCTACGTCCCGTTCGGGACCCACTGGGCCGGGTATTTCTACCGCCGCGTGATGGAACGCCCGGAGAACGCGCTGTTTGCGCTGCGCTCGATGCTCGGCCGTTAGGAACCTCAGTCGTTATCGGGCGGGAGCCCCGATGGCGCCTGATGCAGGAAGTACTCGCGGTCCTGCGGCCGCGCGAACGCGGTGAACGAACGCGGCGCCTGCGAGAAGTTGAAGACGTCGCCGCCGAACGGCGTTGCGCGCGTGTCGCTGGCGGCCAGCGGCTGCAGGCCGAAGGTGTTCTCGACGAACCGCAGGACGCTGCCGAACTCGTACGGGGTGTGCGTCACGACGTAGGTGCTGCCGGTCGGACCCAACGCATAGGGCGAGATCACGATCAGCGGGACGCGGATCCCGAGCCCGTCGTAGTCGAGTAGCGGCGGCGGCACGGAGTCGTAGAACCCGCCCCAGTCGTCCCAGAGGACGAAGATCGCGGTGCTGTCCCAGAACTGACTGGTGCCGACCGCGTCGACCAGGCTCGCGACCCACGCCGGCCCCTTCTTGCTGTCGCTCCCCGGATGGTCTGAATTCCTGAGGTCGGGCACGATCCAGGTGACCGCCGCGAGCTTGCCGGAGCCGACGTCGCTGATGAATTGCGAGGGCGGCGAGATCACGTTGGCGGTCCAATCGGGGCCGTTGCGGATGTGGTTGATCGTGTCGTAGGCCGACCAGATGTAGCCGGGATCCGTCCCGACCGCGGGGGCGTAGTAGCGCCACGGGATCTGGCTCTGGTCCATCTCGTCGGCCAGCGTCGTGTCGAACGGCGTCTGCGGCGGATCGAAACAGGTCCGGATCCTCGTCGTCGTCATCGTGCCGGGCTCGGTGTCGGGGTTGAGGAGTTGAATCGTGTCGTGCGCTCCGCCGTCGCAACCCCAGTTGCCGGCCCTGGTCGGCAAGCCCCACGTCATCTCCGACTGCGCGGCGATCAGGTACTGGTGCGCCTCGAAGCTGCTGTCGAGGTCGGACGCGAAGAAGTGATCGGCGAGGACGTACTGCTGGGCCATGTTCCAGTACGTTTGCACGTCGCTCTGCTGCACGTAATGATAGGCGGGGTTGCTAATCGTCTTGCAGCCACTGCCGCGACAGCGCTCCTTGTCGAAGCCGTCCATCGCCTCGCCCTTCGCGTAGTCGATCGACTGGAGCGCCTGCGGGAAGCGATGGAGGATGTCATAGGGAGCCGAGAGCGAGATCGGCTCGAGCGTCACGATCTGGCCGTTGCTCTTCAGGCCGGTCGTCGCAGTCGTCGCCCCGGGATATCCGTGGAACAGGTTATCGAGGCTGCGGTTCTCCTGGATGATGATGACGACGTGCTGAATCGGGCTGACCGACTTTCCGTACTGTGGGTTCGGGTGCCGTCTCGCGGCGGCGGGAACGACGTCGCTCGCGACCGGGGCATGCATGGTGCACGCCGCCAGGAGCAGCGAGCCGGCAATGACGGCCGCCGGCACCCGAACTCCGGTCATGTGTCAATCGGTATCCGGCGGCAATCCTCCGGGCGCCTGCCGCAAGAAGAACGCGTCATCGCGCTTGCTTGCAAACGACTTGAACGAGCGCGGCGCCTGGCTGAAGTTGAAGACGTCGCTCGCGAAGTTGTTCGCGCGCGCGTCGCTCGCCGCGAGCGCGGGCAGGCCGAACGTGCCCTCGATGAACTTGAGGATGCTGCCGAACTCGTACTGCGTGTGTGCGACCTGGTACGTGCTGCCCTGCGGAGCGAGCGCGTAAGGAGAGATCGCGATCAGCGGGACGCGGATCCCCAGACCGTCGTAGTCGAGCAGCGGCGGTGGCGCGTGATCGTAGAACCCGCCCCAGTCGTCCCAGGTGATGAAGATCGCGGTGCTGTCCCAGTACTGGCTCTTGCCGATCGCGTCGACGAGGCTCGCGACCCACTTCGGCCCGAGCTTGCTGCCGTTGCCCGGATGGTCGGAGTTCGCGAGTTCGGGCGTGATGTAGGTGACGCCGGCGAGTTTGCCTGCCGCAACGTCGGTAATGAACTGCTTCGGCGGGTTGACGATGTCGTTCGTCCAGTCCGCCCCGTTCCGGATATGGTTGATCGCGTCGTAGGCCGACCAGATGTAGCCGGGGTTGGTGTGGATGGCGGGCGCGTAGTAGCGCCAGCTCACGCCGGCCGTGTCGAGCTCGTCCCCGATCGTCTCGTCGATCGTCTGGGTCACCGGCGGATCGAAGCAAGTCTGCATCTTCGTCGTCGTCGTCGTGGCGGGTTTCGTGCTCGTGTCGAGCAGCTCGACGGTATCCTTCGTGCCGCCGTCGCAGCCCCAGATCGCGGCCTTCGTGGGGATGCCCCAGGTCGTCTCGGCCTGCCCCGCGATCAGGTATTGGTGGCCCTCGAAGCTGCTGTCGAGGTCGGAGGCGTAGAAGTTGTCGGCGAGCACGTACTGCTGCGCCATGTTCCAATACTTCTGCACGTCGGGTTGCTGCACGTAGGTGTAGGCCGGGGGGTACGTCGTCGGACACTTCTTGCCGCCGATGCACGTCTCGAGATCGAAGCCGTCCATCGCTTCACCCTTGGCGTAGTCGATCGCGGCGGTCGCCTGCGTGAACCGGTGGAGGATGTCCCAGCCCGTCGCCAGCGAGGTCTTCGTGAGCGGGACCTCCTGACCGTTGTGGTTATAGCCGAACGACTGCGTGTTGGCGCCCGGATAGGTTTGGAACATGTTATCGAGCGACCGGTTTTCTTGGATGATGACCACGATGTGCTGAATCGGAGACGTAGAGCGGCCGTGCGCACGCGCGTGCGCAACGCTCGTGCTCGAATCCGCGCGAGAATCCGCCGGGGTAACGAACGACGTGCCGCGGCCGCCACACGCCGAAAGCAATAAAGGCAACGCGGCAGCGATCGACAACGCCGCGTGCAAAAGCGATCTCTTGCTTATCATTCCTCTACGAATCTCACTGGCAAGGGGGGAGCTGCCCGAGGCCCGTCTGCAGGCGCCTCCCCTGCTTGCGCGCTTTACCGCGCGGGGCCTGCCGTCAGCCGTCCGCGATCTGCTCGACCCGCACCATCTTGTCGGCCTCGACGATTCTGGGAAGCACGTCGAACCCGGCGACCACCTCGCCGAATACGGTGAAGTCGCGGTCGAGATGCAGTTGCGGCGCGAGCGTGATGTAGAACTGCGAACCGGCCGAGTCGCGCAACGGTTTGCCGTCGTCGGTGTAGTTCAGGCCCATCGCAATGATGCCGGCGCGCTGTTCGATCGGGTTCTCCTCCGCACCGATCGAATAGCCGGCGTCGTGGTCGCCGGTGTTCGTCGGGTCGCCCGTCTGAACGACGAAGTCGGGAACGACGCGAAACCAGCGGTTTCCGTCGAAGAAGCCCGCGTTCGTCAGGTTCAGGAAACTCGCGACCGTGTACGGCGCCCACTCGGGATACAGGCGCAGGACGAACGTGCCGGCGGTCGTTGTGACGCGGACGCGTGGATGCGCCCCCGGCATCGGTCCGTTCATCAGCGCGGCGGTCGTCGGGTCGAGCCGGGGTTCGAAGCGAGCGTCGTCGATCGCCGGACTGCCGGGCTTGGCGCTCGCGGTCGGCCGCGGCAGCGGGTGCGCCGTCTCCTCGGCGACGTGACCGGCTGGCGGCAGGTGCAGGCCGTCTTGGAGTTTTGCGAGGTGGTCGGTCAGCGGCTGTCCGCGAAGCCGCCGGATCGCCTCGGTGACCTCCTCCTGCACCCGCCAGGAAGGATCGCCGAGCAATGGCTCCAGCGTCGCGATCGCATGCGAATCGTCGCGCCGCGCGAGCCCGCGGACGGCCTCGAGCCGGATGATGTCGTTCGGGTCGCGCAGCGCGTCTTTGAAGAACGCCGCCGAGGTGTCGGTCGCATAAGCGCGGGCGAGCGTCCACATGATGTGCCAGCGTACGTCGAGGTCCCGTTCGTGCCGGAAGGCGCGCTGCAGTGCGAAGGCGATCGGCTGCGCCTGCGCCGTCGTGCGGAACGCGTCGAGGTTGGCCGCCGCGTGGGCACGGACGATCGAATCCGCGTCGCGGCGGACGACGAACAGCAGGTCGTTTGCGGCCGCGGTCGTGCCGGCCGGCCAGCCCGTCGCGATCCGGCCGATCGCATCGGTGGCCCCGTAGCGGACCGCGCTGTTGCGGTCGGCGCGGCTCATGACCTGGATCGTGGCCAGGGCGTTCCGGTCGGCCAGGAGGCCCAGTGCGTATACGACGAGGGCCCGCTCGGCCGGATCGGTCGCGGTCAGGTGCGGCCGCAGCAGCGCCGCGCCGGCAGGGTCCTTGGTGCGGCCGATCGCGAGCGCGGCGCGGGCGGCGACCGCCGGGTCTTTGTCGAGGGCAGCGGCAAGCGTCCCATCCGCGAGCGAACGCGCCCGTTCGGACGCGGCAATATCGCGCATCTCGGAGGACGTGGCGGCGCCCAGAAGGAGCAAAGCCGCCAGGATTCCTGGGAAAAGCTTCACGGCGGTCGGACCAACTTTCCGTCAGGTGGTTACGTTACCTAGTGGCAGGCGTCTGACTCTCAGCCCTCCGTGGCGAGGCGAGCACCCTGTACTTCTCGCATGAAAGGTAAAACTCGACGATGTCGACACCCAAGCGCAAGCCCGGCGGAGGGATGACTGTCCGCGAAGCCGGTCAAAAAGGCGGCGAGACCGTCAAGCGCAAGTACGGACCCGAATTCTACGAAAACATCGGCCGCAAGGGCGGCGAAGCCACGAAGCTGGCGCACGGCCACGAATTCTACGAGCAGATCGGCAAAAAGGGCGGAAAGAAGGGCGGCGAAGCCACCCGTGACCGCTACGGCCCGAGCTTCTACGAGGAAATCGGCCAAAAAGGTGGCCAGAAGGTCAAGCAGTTGATCGAGCAAGGCAAGAAAGCGGCGGCGGCGGCTCGGGAAACCGAGAACCGCGAAAAGCGCGCTTCCTAATCGTGCAGGCGCCGAACCGGCGCCTCAGTGCCGGCTGCCTGATGCTCCTGGTGGCCATGCTCATAGCCCCGGCAAGAGCACTCCCGCCTCCGTCGAGCCCCACGGCGGCGGCAGCGACGACCCCCTCACCCCACCCGTCCGCCCCCAGTTACCTCCCGGCGGGTTCGCCGATTGAGTTCGTTCTCGACGAGCGGGTCGATTCGAAGAGGACACAACCGGGCAGTTTGATCGAAATCCACCTGGCGAAGGCACTCGTCGTCGGTGGAATTGAGATCGCGCCCGCCGGCGCCAAGGGCACACTGAAGGTCGTCTCGACGAGCCCCGCGCTCGCGCCCGACGTTGACGGAAGCATCCGGATCGAGATCGATCCGCTCGCCCTACCGGGACGCGGAACGCTGCCGGTCACGCCCCTGCACGAATACATCAACATCGACCGGACCGCGGGCCACGATTCGACCGGCAGCCTGGCCGACTCGGCCGTCGAGGTCTTCGTCCCGATCTACGCCATCGCCAAAGAGTTTCGCAAGGGGCGCGAGTTGACGCTGCCCCGCGGCTCGATCGTACGCGCGCACATACGACGCTTCGATCGACGCATCGTCGCCGCAGCACGTCATCATCGCGACGCCGCCGCCGTATCAGCTGGAGACGGACGTGCCGCACGCGGTGTTCACGGCGATTCCGCTGTACACGGCCTCGCCGTCGATGCTGAACGCGCCGCCGTCGCGCCACTCTCGCTCGGCCCCGACGCCGACGCCGACGCCGCCGCCGACCCCGACGCCGACGGTGGCCCCGTCGCCCGCACCGACGACGACCTGACGACCCCGGGGATCTCCCCCCGCTCGGCCGGGAGCCGGCGCCCGCGGCGCGAAAGCCGCCCACTATGCAGCGACACGTCATGCCCATGCTCACGCTCGCGCTCGTCGTCACGTGCGGCGCCGTCGCCCGCGGTCAAACGACGCCCGCGCCGACCCCGGCGCCCTCGCCGAACGCGGCCGAGGCCACATTCATCTCGTCGATCCGCAGCGATCTGACGGCGCGGTTCCCGACCGCAGCGGATGCGGAGAAGGCCGGCTACATCCGCTTTACCAACGAAGACATGACCGGCGCGATCAGCTATGCGAACCGGCAGTGGACGAGCAGCGATGCGAGCCACCCGAGCCAGCTCTGGTACGATGCCGGCGGTAAGTTGATCGGCGCGGATTTCTCCGTCCCTTACGCCGACAAAAGGCCCACGCTGTGGGGGATCGATCCCTCGCGCTGGTCGCGTTTTGGGCTACATATCCACTACGGTCTGGCGGGACCGAACGGAACGGTCGTCTTCGGCGGCCTCAACGCGAAGAAGTACGCGGCGGCGGGCGGCGACCCGCAGCACCCCGATGCCGCGGGACTCGTCAAAGCCGGCGTCACGAAGGATCCGGCGAACGTCAAGTTCGTGTTCACGTTCCCCGCGATCTGGGACCTCGAGGTGTGGGTCGTTCCGAACCCGCTCGGCGCGTTCGCCGAATTCAACCCTAACGTGAAGCCGAGCGCCAAAGCCAAAGATCAGATGTAGCTGCGCATGAGGTTGTTCGCAGCCGGCGCGTTCGTCCTGGCGATGGGTTTCATCGGAGCGAGTGGTCCGTCGAACGCGCAGGACTCGGCCTCGTATCCGGTCGAGGAGAAGCCGGTCGCGCAACTCCAAGCCGACCTGATCGCTGGTAAGGTGACCTCGGAACAACTGGTGCGCGCGTACCTCGCGCGCATCCAGGCGATCGACGTCGGGGGACCGCGCCTGTTCGAGCGTCATCGCGCTCAACCCGCACGCCCTCGCCGACGCGCGCAAGTCCGACCAGGAGCGCCGCTCCGGGCGCGTCCGCGGGCCGCTGCACGGGATCCCCGTGCTCGTCAAGGATAACATCGAATCGGACGACGGCACGGCGACGACGGCCGGTTCGGAGGCGCTCGCCACAAACGTCACGCACCGCGACGCCCCGATCGTCCGCCGGCTGACCGACGCGGGCGCGATCATCCTCGGCAAGACGAACCTCTCCGAGTGGGCGAACATCCGCTCGTCGCACTCGGTGAGCGGCTGGTCCGCGATCGGTGGGCTAGTCAAGAACCCATACGTCCTCGACCACACGCCGTCCGGCTCGTCGTCGGGGACCGCCGCCGCGATCGCGGCGAGCCTCGCCGCCGTCGGGGTCGGAACGGAGACCGACGGCTCGATTACCTCGCCGTCGTCGATCAACGGCCTGGTCGGCATCAAGCCGACGGTCGGTCTGGTCTCGCGGACGCGCGTCGATCCCGATCTCGCACAGCCAGGACACGCCCGGCCCGATCGGCCGTTCCGTCGCGGACGTCGCGGCGCTGCTGACCGTGCTGGCGGGCAGCGACCCCGCCGATCCGGCGACGCGCGACGCCGACGCGCACAAACGCGACTACGTCGCCGCGTTGCGCGGCGCGACGTTGCGCGGCAAGCGGCTCGGCGTGCTGCGGTTCGCGACGGGGATGCTGCCGGCCGTCGATGCGCTGTTCGACAATGCGCTCGGCGTGCTCGAAGGCTCAGGGCGCCGAGATCGTCGAGCTCAAGGACTACAAGCCCGACCCAACGCTCGGCGATCGCGAACTCGTCGTGCTGCTGACCGAGCTCAAGGTCGATCTCAACACCTACCTCGCCTCGTCGCCCGCGAACATCCCGGCGCGCTCGCTCGCCGGCGTCATCGCGTTCGACCGTGCGCACGAACGGGAATTGAGCCTCTTCAATCAAGACCTGTTCGAACAGTCCGAGGCGACGAAGGGCCTGAGCGCTCCCGCCTACATCAAGGCGCGCGCAACGTCCAAGCAACAGGCGGGCCCCGACGGCATCGACAAGCTGGTCGCCGAGCACCACCTCGACGCGTTGATCGCGCCGAGCGACGGTCCGGCGTCGCGCGTCGACGTGATCACCGGCGACCACATCGTCGGCGTCGCCTCGCAACTCCCCGCGATCGCAGGCTATCCGCACCTGACGGTGCCGATGGGCTTCGTCGACGGCTTGCCGGTCGGCATTTCGTTCATCGGTCGAGCGTGGACGGAAGCCCAACTGCTCGCGCTCGGCGCGGCGTACGAGAGCGCGACGCATCACCGTCAGCCGCCGACCTACATTCCGAGCCTGGAAGCGACGCCGGCCATTCGGCAGCTGCTCGAACCCGAGAGTCCGCCCGGGCGATAGCCGCTATTCGAAGTAGGCGCTGGGCGTGCTGCCCAGCGCGCGGCGAAACATCGCGCTGAACGCGCTCGGGTTACGATAGCCGAGATCGAGCGCGACGCCGGCGACCGGCTCGTCGCACGCGAGCCGCTCGAGCGCCGCCAGCAAGCGAACGTGTTGGCGCCATTGCCCGAACGT
The DNA here is from genome assembly GCA_963743605.1 of Vulcanimicrobiota bacterium. Classification (GTDB taxonomy): domain Bacteria; phylum Vulcanimicrobiota; class Vulcanimicrobiia; order Vulcanimicrobiales; family Vulcanimicrobiaceae; genus CAVUQJ01. Next base: position 238,804 of record CAVUQJ010000015.1, read on the forward strand.
CATACCGAGGGCGCGCCGAAAATCACGCGCGAGCGTCTTCTCGCTGAGACCGTAACGGGCGGCCCACGCCGCGCAGGTCAGCTCCGAGCCCGGATCGGCCGCGATCGCTTCGCAGATGCTCCGTAACCGTTCGTCGTCGGGAAGCGCGACGTGGAGCGGTTGCCGTTCGAGCAGCCGCAGTTCGAGCGCGATCAAGCCGACGACGAGCTCCTTGCCGTCGTCGCATTCGCCCGCATCGATCTCGACGAGGCGCAGAATCAACTCGCGCAGGAGCGGCGGAACCGCGACGACGGCGCAGCCGCCGGGGATGGCTGCGATCTGCGCCGGCTCGATATAGAGCGTGCGCATCTGCACGCTCCCCACCGTCCGGATCTCGTGCTGGGTGCCCGCCGGCATCCAGAGCGCGCGGTTGGGGGGCACGACCCAGTCGCCGCCCGCGGTACGGACGCGCATGACGCCGCGCGCGGCGTAGACGAGCTGGTGTACCGGATGCGCGTGCGCGCCGATCGTCGTGCGCGGCGGGTAGTCGAAGGCCAGGGCGACGACTGGCGCCGGAGCGACGAGGCGCATGCCGCGAGCTTCGCGGCGGCGCGCCTCCCGACCCGGGCCTGCCTACGGTTTCGCGCGCCGGTACGTCCCCGTGAAGACCACCTTCCAAGTCTTCCCACCGTCCCGCGATTTCTGCCACAGTTCGTCGAACGCGTCGGCGCCGTGCGGTCGAATCGTCAGCCGGTTGAGCGCGGTTCCGCCGCGCGGCTCGCGGCTCGTTCCCTCGTAGCCGATCGTTCCGCCGTCGCTGCGCCCCGCGAACACGTGGACGCGTCCGTCGCTATCGACGTACAGCCGATGCCACTGCCGGTCGTCCGCGCTGTAGGCGTCGACGTTCTGCCCTCCGTCGCCGGGACCGCCCCAGTCCTCGACGAGCATGCAGCCGTTCACGGCAGGCCGGATCACGCTCGGGCCCTCGGAGGTCCCGTCGGGAGCGGTCACGGCCCACGTGCCGATCGTGAAGTCGAGCGCGCGATACGGTCCCGCGCCGGCACAGTGAGCCGGCGCGGCGTGCGCCTGCCCCGGCGGCACCGCACACATGAGGAGGAACAGCAAACCGGCGGCCGGCGAGCGTCCGTGTCGTGGCAAGCGAGTCGATTCGTTCATGACGGGCTAACGCTAGCACGGATCGGAGCGCGCTCGCGCGCGCAAGACGGGCGTTCTCTACCGCGAAACGGACAGTGCCGCCGTCGCGGCGTGCGCTTCGCGCTTGGATTGCGCCGCGTCGCCCGCGAGCCATGCATCGACCGCGGCTCGCAGCCGGCGCGTCGCCACCGTGACGTTGGCGCCGTGCGCGCGCGCCGCCGCGATGCGGTCGCGGGCCGCGATGAGATAGTCGGGGAGCGTGACGTTGCCGAACGCGCCGTAGCGCTTCGCCGTCGCTGCGGCGGCCGGCGCGGCGCCGCCGGTCAGCGCGCGCGCGTCGATGGGGGCGATCGCCCGCGCTTCACCGGCCGCGACACCGGCGTTCGCGATCGCGAGCGCCGAGGCGGCGTAGGCCGCCGCGCTCGCCCGGTCGCCCATCTGGAGCCGCGAGAGCGCGAGCCGGTAGGCGTATTCGGCGCGCTGTGCCGCCGACGGATCGAGGACGCCGCGCGTTGGATCGCGCTGTAGGCGGTGCCGATCGCGGCCGTCGCCGGCCCGAACGGCTGCGGCGGCGGCGGCAGCGGGACCAGCACGGTCTGCGGCTGCGCCGGCTGGGCGGGCGCAGCGGGAGCGTTCGGCGCGAACGGGACCGGCGGCGCCGGCGCGGGCGCGAACGGCGTCGGGCCTGCGAGCGCGGGCCGCGCGCACGCGAGCGCTCCCGCGATAAGCCCGACCCGCAACCACATTCCCATGACTACCTTATTCCGACGACCAGTATACCCCGTGCGGCAGGCCGCACGGGGACCCCGAAAAGTTAAGCACCGCTCCGCCTGCGGCTCCGCTGACTACTGGTCTCGTTACTCACTCGACCAGTAGTCCTTTAACGCCTTGCCGCGCGAGGGGTGCCGCAGCTTGCGCAACGCCTTCGCCTCGATCTGACGGATGCGCTCGCGGGTGACGCCGAACTCCTGACCGACCTCTTCGAGCGTCCGCTGGTGTCCGTCTTCGAGCCCGAAGCGGAGAACCAAGACCTTGCGCTCGCGCTCGGTCAGGTTCTTGAGGACGTCGGCCATCTTCTCTTTGAGCAGCATGACCGAAGCGGCTTCGGCCGGCGCGACCGCTTCCTGGTCTTCGATGAAGTCGCTGAGGTGCGAGTCTTCCTCTTCGCCGATCGGCGTCTCGAGCGAGATCGGCTCCTGCGAGATCTTAATGACCTCGCGCACTTTCTCGGGCGTCAGGCCCATCTCGTGCGCGATCTCTTCGGCCGTCGGTTCGCGGCCCTTCTCTTGCAGCAGTTGTCGCGAGACCTTGATCAAACGATTGATCGTCTCGACCATGTGGACCGGGATCCGAATCGTGCGGGCCTGGTCGGCGAGCGCGCGCGTGATCGCCTGACGGATCCACCACGTGGCGTACGTCGAAAACTTATAACCCTTGCGGTAGTCGAACTTCTCGACCGCGCGGATCAAACCGAGATTGCCTTCTTGGATCAGGTCCAAGAAGAGCATGCCGCGGCCGACATACTTCTTCGCGATCGAGACGACGAGCCGGAGGTTCGCCTCCGTCAGCCGCCGCTTCGCTTCGAAACCCGCCTCGATGATCGCGTTGTCGGCAGTGCCGTTCTTTTGGGCTTCGAGTTCGCCGGCCTCGATCGCCATCGCGAGCGTTCGCTCGTCCTCCATCGAGAGCAGCGGAACGCGGCCGATCTCTTTGAGATACATCCGGACGGGATCGTCCAGCGAGAGACCGGCGGGAATGGCGTCGGAGACGTCCTCGGCCTCGGCTGGGCGCCTTCTCGTCCTTCTGCTCGTCGACGATCTCGATGCCGAGTGAGGTGATCTCTTCGAAGAGATCCTCGACCCGTTCCGGGCTGACGTCTGTCGACGTTTTCAAAGACGCCGTTGATCTCTTCGTAGGTCAGCGACCCACGCTTACGCCCGCGCTCGAGCAGTTTGCGGATCGCTTCCTCGAGCGGCGCTGCCGGGGTCGTCTCCGCGACCGGGGTCGCGGTCTTCTTAGTGCGTGCCATGCGTTTCGTTCTCACCTCCTCTCGCGGTCTTGGGCGGTTTGGTCGCGATGCGGCGGCGTGCCGCGAACTCGCGTCGTTCGACAAGTCGGTCGTATTCGTCTCTTTCTTCCTGAGGTACCGGATCGCCGGCGGTTAAGAGGGCGTCGATCCGCTGCGTAAGGAGCCGCAGGCGGCGCGCGTCGTCCTCCTCGCCGAGCCGCTCGACGATGAGGTCGAGATGCACCCGGCGTTCGGCGGAGTCGCGGAACCGCGCCGATCCGGAGCGGTCCCCTACCTGTAACCCGATTGCGGTCTCTTTCGCTGCGGCGTCGTCGCCCAACGCCGCCCACACGTCCTCGGGAGAGGCCAGGCGCTCCCCCGCGCGCTGCAGCGCGAGATAGAGCGCGCGGTAGCCCTCGTTCTGGAAGCGCCCGAGCGGGATGCGGCCGGAATACTCGAGCGACGAGCGGCGGTTCTTCGAGCAGGGTCGAGAGGATCTCGCGTTCGAGCATCGGCGGCTCGGCGGCCGGCGAGGCGTGCCGGACGAAGGCCGGATCGCGCGGCGCGAAGCGGGCCTGCGCGCGGAACGCCGAGGCGCGCAGGTCATCCGGTGCGAGTCCGAGCCGGCCTGCGACGTAGACGCGCCAGCGGTCCCACTCCGCGCGCGGTAACGTCTGCACGAGGGCCTCCGCGCGCCGCACGATCTCGGCCGGACCAACGAAGCGGCCCGCGATCTCCGAGATCGCCCGGTCGAGGCTGTACTCGATCCACGGGACGGCCGCCTCGAGCAGGCGGTCGAACCCGGCGCGGCCCTCGCGCCGCACGAACGTGTCGGGGTCGTCGCGCGCCGGCAGCTGCACGATGCGCGCGGAGACGCCCGCCGCCACGAGCAGGTCGACCGACTTCGCGGTCGCGGCGCCGCCCGCGCCGTCCGCGTCGAAACAGATGAACGCGCGCTCGGTGTACTTGCGAATCTCGGCGGCCTGTTCGGCGGTGAACGCCGTGCCGAGGGAGGCAACCGTCGCGGTCAGCCCGGCCTGATGCAGCGCGATGCAGTCGAGATAGCCCTCGACGACGATCAGCGCGCCGAACTGCCCGACCGAGCGGCGCGCGACGTTGAGCGCGTAGAGGCCGCGTCCTTTCGTGTAGACCGGCGTCGTGCCGGTGTTCAGATACTTGGGCTCGCTGCCGTCGAGCGCCCGGCCGCCGAACGCGACGACCTCGCCGGTCGCGGCGTACGTCGGGATCATCAGCCGCCCGCGATAGAAACTGTAGTAGCCGTGCTGTCCGCGCCGCAACAGGCCGGCGCGCACGCCCATCTCGGGATCGATCGACCCGCCGCGCAACTCGCGCTCGAGCGCTTCCCACGACGCCGGCGCGAAGCCCAGTTTGAACGCGTCGATCGTCGCGTCGGCCAGGCCGCGTTCGCAGCAGTACTCCCGTGCCCCGGCGCCCTCCGCGTCGCGCCGCAGCACGCGATGAAAGAACGCCGCCGCGAGTTCGTTGGCGGCGTAGATCTGCTCTTTCTCGCTCCGTACGCGCGCGCTCGCGGCCGTCTCCGGCTCGACCTCGATCCCGGCCCGTTTCGCGAGCGTCCTCAGCGCCTCCGGAAACGGCACGTTCTCGAGCCGCTGGTAGAACGTCAACACGTCGCCGCCGACGCCGCATCCGAAGCACTTGAAGAATCCGCGATCCGGGTGAACGTGAAACGACGGCGTCCGCTCCGCATGGAACGGGCACAAGCCGACGAGGTCGTTGCCGCGTTTGCGCAGCGGCACGTAGTTTCCGATGAACTCGCCGATGTCGGTTCGCGCGAGCACTTCGCGCTTGACGCCGTCGTCGATGCGCACCGAGCCTGTTTCGGCGGAGCCGGGAGGTCCGCCCGCCGCGCCCCGTCAAAGCCCGCGTCACGACGAGTGCGACGGGAGGCCTGAGATGCGATTGACGGGCGGCGTTTTTTCTGCATATGCGGCCGCGGTCGCGGGTCTCGTCGTCGCGGCTGGTCAGGCGGCGAGCGCCGGGACCACGGGCGCGCTCGGCGGCCTGGTCGCCGACGCGGAGACGCACGCTCCGGTCGCGGGCGTCGTCGTCAACGTCGCGAGCCCGTCGCAGAACGCGACGACGACCACCAACGGCGCGGGACGGTTCGTGTTCGTCTCGCTGCTCCCCGACACGTACGTCGTCTCCACGCAGAAGCCGGGCTACGACGCGACCTCGCTCGCGGGGATCACCGTCCTCGCGGACCAGACCCAGCGCCTCGAGTTGCCGATCGAGAAGAGCCTGCGGACGATCGGCCACGTCACGACGCGCTCGTCGCTGAGCGTCGTCAGACCCGGCACGACGACCGACGTGTACTCGGTCGGTCCCGCGCAGACGCAGGCCGCCTCCCCGATCGGCGGCGGCGGGAGCCTGAACAGCGTCTACTCCGCGATCGCCTCGATGCCGGGTTCGTTCGTGCCTCCGGGCCAGATGGGCGTCAATCAGACCGTCTACATCCGCGGTGGATACTACGATCAGATCGGTTTCGAGTACGACGGCGTGCCGGTCAATCGCTCGTTCGACAATTACCCCGCCTATTCGGGCTCGACGCTCGGCCAGCAGGAGTTGCAGATCTATACCGGCGGCGGAGGAGCCGGCGCGAACGCGACCGGACTCGCGGGCTTCATCAATCAGGTCGTCCAGTCGGGCACGTATCCCGGCTATGCGACGCTCGAGGGCCAGATCGGGTCGCCGACGTTCTACCACGACGTGTCGCTGCAGCTCGGCGGCGCGACGCCGAGCAGGCTCTTCACGTACTACGTCGGCTTCAGCGGCGTCAACCAGGCGTTCAACTATTTCAACCAGAGCAACGGCGGAGATCTGCAGGACGAGTTTCCGTACGCGACTGGGCCTTCGAACCTGACGACCGCGCTCGACTTCTACCCGGCGATGTATCCCACGTGCAATCCGAACATGAGCGAGCCGAAGAATCCCGGCCTGTTCTCGTACGATCCGGGCTGCTATTCGGCGTTCAACCCCGCCTATTCGAACTACTCGCTGGTGGCGGACCGCCAGGCGATCGGCAACTTCCACATCGGGATCCCGCACCATCACGACGCCGGTCGCGACGACGTCCAGCTGCTCTACACCTCGTCGGCTCAGTACCGCCAGTACTACAGCAGCGTCCTCGACGCGGGACAGCTCCTCGTCAACGGCCTGGTCGCGAACCAAGACATCTCGGCGCCGCCGCGCTGGCCGGACTATCCGACCTATCCGAGCGGGACGCAATTCCTGACGCCCGCGGACGTCCCGACGACGTCGTACCTGTTCCCCGGTTCGCCGCAGCAGCGCTGCGCCAATATCTTCGACGTCCCCGGTACGATCGGCGAATGTCCGTCCGGCACGTATTCGCCGCTGCCGAGCGACTATCGCGACGCGCGCTGGGACGACCTCCAGCATCGTCAAACTGCAGTACCAGAAGAACATCGGCAACCGCGCCTACCTGCGCGTCTTCGGTTACACCTTCTACTCGGACACGAACCGCAGCGGGGCGACCCGGCGCGGGATCGGGAGCGGCTTCGGCGCGACGAACTACGACTACGAGGTCGATTCGCACACCCGTGGGGCCCAGATCCAATTCGCCGACCAGCTCGCCGACAAAGATTCGCTGACGGCGCAACTCAACTACGTGACGGCCACGACCCACCGCCTCGACAACTACACCTATCTGAACTCGTCGGACTTTCCCGTCAGCAACCTGACCAACGGCACGATCTGCTACGCCTACCGCAGCGGGTTCGGCGACGACGGCGTCGACTTCTATCAGGCGGGTCAGCGCGCACCCTGCAACGACTCGATCTCGCAGGGCACGTTCGCGTCGCCGACCAACGGCCAAGCGGTCGGCTGCGGCGGCTCGTCGAGCACGGCCTCCATCCCGTCCGCCGCCTGCAAGGCCGGCGCGTCGTGGCGGCTGACGTACCTCGGGCAACAGGGCGGGATCAACGACGTTCTGCCGGCGTTCGCGTCGGGCGCGCTGACGGACGAGTGGCGTCCGAACGAGAAACTCGACGTCAACCTCGCGCTGCGCTACGAGAACGACGGATTCACGCTCGGGAGCACCCAGCAGCCCGGCAAGAACTTCTGGTTTTCGGCCGCGCAACAAGAATACTGTTACAACCCCGTCACGCTCCAGCCGCTCTTCGTTCCGCAGCAGCCGCAGAACGAGTCGGTCCAGATCCCGTACGTCACGTTCAACTGCCCGATCGACCGTTCGACCGGCACGCCCGTGCAGACGGTGCACCCCAACGGGCTCGACGGACACATCCTCCTCGGCAATCAGTATCCGGGAACCTATTCGCAACAGTACTGGCTGCCGCGCGTCGGCGCGACCTACACGATCAATCCCGACACCGTGTTGCGCTTCTCCGCCGGCCGCTATGCGCAGCAGCCGCAGAACTACGAGATCCAGTATAGCAGCATCGAGCCGAACCTCGCGAACCAGCTGATCGGATTCTTGCCGTATGGTTTCGACACGCCGTTCCACCCCGCGATGGCGCAGTTCTCCAACAACTACGACCTATCGTACGAACGCCATTTCCCCGGGACGGACACGTCGCTCAAGGTGACGCCGTACTACCGTTACGCGACCAACCAACTCTACACCGTGTCGGTCTACGGCTTCTCGCCCGCGCTGAACACCGGCGTCGAGAGCAGCGCCGGCGTCGAACTGGTCCTCACCAAGGGCGACTTCAACCGCAAGGGCTTCTCCGGCGTCTTCTCCTACACGTATCTCGACTCCAAAGAGCGCTACGACAACTTCCAAAACACGAACCAGAATCCGATCGATCCGTACAACGACGAGATCGAGGAATACAACGCACTTACCGCGGCCGGCGGCGGCGCGAAGTGTTACGTCAACGACCTGTTCCTGTACGGCGGTTCGAGTTCGTCGTCCAGTTCGTCGTCGTCGTCCTCGGGCGGGTTCGCGCCGCCGAACCCGATCGTGGCCGACCCGTCGTGCAAACCCTATTCGTACGTCGATCCGTCGACCGGGATCGCGTATCCGTACAATCCGCCGATTCGCAACCCGTACTTCAATCAGCCGGCTCAGCCGCTGTTCAACCGCACCGGCTGGTACGACACGGGCCTCGACTTCCCGTACCTGTCGCCCAACGTGTTCTCGCTGATCCTCAACTACCGGACCGGGAAACTCGCGGTCACGCCTGCGCTCACGCTGAACGAAGGAGCGACCTACGGGAACCCCGGCGACCTGATCGGGGTCGACCCGCGCACCTGCACCGCCAACAACGCGACGATCAAGGCCACGTCGGGCGATCTGCTCCACGCCGACTACACATCCTGCAACTTTGCGGCGACGCCGTCGGGGAATCTCTACATCCCGAATCCGGCGAGCGGCCACTTCGACGGTTTCGGTGAGTACCGCCAGCCGTGGCAGCTCAACCTCGGCGCGCAATTGAACTACGCGTTCACGCCGAAGGTATCGCTCAACCTCACGGTCGCCAATCTGGTCAATACGTGCTTCGGCGGCTCGAGCACGCCCTGGTCGCGGCAGTACCCGCCGAGCAGCGTCGTTTGCGGCTACATCGCCAACACGTTCTACATCAGCAACTTCTGGAACGGCTCGGGCCCGAACGACCTCAAGACCAACGGCGTCCCGTTGAACCCGTACTTCAAGCAACCGTTCGTGCCGGCGTACGGCGACACCAACTCGTTCAACTTCCCGCTGCCGCTGCAAGTCTTCTTGCAGTTGCAGGTCAAACTGTAAGCGGCCGCCGTACCTGGCGGGATGGGACGGATGAGATCGGCCGCCCGCAGCTTTGCGTCACTGCTGCTGTCGTTTGCCGGCCTCGTCGGAATCGCCGCCGCGGCATCGCCCGCGGCGAACGCGGCGCCGTGCAAGGTCGTCGTCTACGCTCCGGGCGGACTGATGAAGCCGAGCGGCGCGCTGCGGGGACCCGGTCTCGTGCTCTCCGGCGCGGGCTTCCTGGGGATGCCGTACGACGAGGTCCTGCGTTGGCTCGCCGGCCGCATGCCGCCCTCGCGCAAGCGGACCGGTAATCTCCTCGTGCTACAGGCCTCGGGCGAGGACGATTACACCGACGTCTTCTATCGCGCGAGCCGCCTCGCATCGATCCGCGAGATCCTGGTTCCGCCGTGCGCGCCACGCAGCGCGGTCGACGCTGTCGCGCCGTATGTCAATGCCGCCGACGCCGTCTTGTTCGCGGGCGGCGATCAGTCGCATTACGTCGCCTGGAAAGGTTCGGCGCTGATGGCCGCGGTCCGGCGCGTCTACGCGCGCGGCGGCATCGTCGGCGGCGGCAGCGCCGGGCTCGCGATCCAAGGCCAGGTCGTGTACGACGCCGTCGGCGCCGACAAGGTGCTCCCCGACAACGTCGATCTCGGCTCGCAACTGGCCGCGCGCAACCCGTATGGACCGGCGGTCACGCTCACGACCGGCCTATTCGCGTGGCCGCCGCTGAGCGCCACCATCACCGACACGCACTTCGCGCGCCGCAACCGCTTCGGCAGGCTCGCCGCGTTCATGGCTCGGGCCTATCGCGGCGGACTGATCCGCGGCCCGCGCGTCTACGGCCTCGGCGTCGACGAGGGCAGCACCTTGATCGTCGATCCCAACGGAGTCGCGACGCTGCTCGAACGGACCGGCGTTCCGTACCGCACCCGCGGTGCATATATCCTGAGCGGCGGCGCGCCGCGCCGTATCGGCCCCGGCGAGCCGCTGCTCTACACGGTCGAGGTGACGCACCTGACCGTCGCAGGCTCCGGCTACGACCTCGTCCACCATCGCGGGGCCGGCGTCCGCTACACCGTGACCGTCGACGGCGCGCGGCCCGGTATGTACGACCGCGACCCGTATTGACGCCGTGCGGCAAACGCTCCGCCGCACGTTTGCGCTCGCGGCCACGCTGTGCGTCGCGCGCTGTTCGGCGCAGACCCTCCCGGCGCGCGCGCCGCGCGGCGAGTCGGAACGGGCGCGGCACGAGGCTCGGGCCTGCGAGCCCGATCCGGCACGTCGTCATCATCGTCCAGGAAAACCGCACGTTCGACGATCTCTTCCAGGGCTATCCGGGTGCGAACACGGCCGCGGCGGGACTCGACCATGAGGGCAACCTCGTGCAGTTGCAGCCGGTGTCGCTGGCTGCGCCATACGACATCCTGCACGGGCTCGGCAGCTACCAGAAAGCCTACGACGGCGGGAGACTCGACGGCTTCGACCGCGAGCACGTGCACGACCGCCCTTCCGGCGATCTGTTCCCGCAGTACGGATACGTACCGTCCGGCGAGATCGGGCCGTATCTCGCGCTCGCGCAACAGTACGTGCTGTCCGACGACACGTTCTCGTCGCAACTGGACGGGAGCTTCACGGCGCACCAATACCTGATCGCCGCGCAGGCGATGCACGCGGTCAACTACCCGCGTGGCAGCTGGGGCTGTCCCTCGGGAACGGTGGACACGCTGCTGCAAAACCGCACGGGCGGACCGCGCGAGCCGGCCTGCTTCGGCTCGTCGGATCCGGCCTCGTATCCGACGCTGGCCGACGAACTCGATGCGGCGGGCATTTCGTGGCGCTTCTACGCGCCGGCCGTCGGCTCGAGCGGCGGCATCTGGTCCGGCTTTCGCGCCGTCAAGCACATCTACGGCGGCACGGACTGGAACAACGACGTCGTCTCGCCGCAGACGCAGATCCTGACCGACGCGCCGAACGGAACGCTCGCCGCGGTCACCTGGGTCGTCCCCGACGTGCACGATTCCGATCATGCGAACGCCAAGAGCACGACCGGGCCCGAGTGGGTCGCCAACGTCGTCAACGCGATCGGAGAGAGCCCGTTTTGGAGTTCGTCGGTCATCTTCGTCATTTGGGATGACTGGGGCGGTTGGTACGATCACGTCCCGCCGCCGCAGCTCGACTATGACGGCCTCGGGTTTCGCGTCCCGCTGCTGTGCATCTCGCCCTACGCGAAGCAGAACTATGTCAGCCACGTCCAGTTGGAGAGCGCGAGCGTGCTGCGCTTCGTCGAAGACAACTTCGGGCTGAACCAGCTCGCGGCGGCCGACGCGCGGGCGACCGACGCCGGCGGCGACTGCCTGAATCCGTCGCAGCGCTCGCGCAAGTTCGCACCGATCGCGACGAGGTTGCAGGCTCCCTATTTCATCCATCGCCGTCCGTCGCTGACGCCGCCCGACGACGAGTAGCGCTCGGGCGAGGCCCGCGCTCGGGGCGACGCGAAGGCTCTGCGCCGTGGAATCGACCACCGAGTCCCCCGAGCAGGTCGCGCGCGGCCGCCGCGTCATCCTCACGGCGGAGGCGACCTTCATCGTCGCCGCGCTGTGCGTGTTGAGCACGCTGATCGAGGGCGTTCTCGGATTCGTTAACTCGATCAGCCGGGCCGTCTTCCCGTATGCGAACAATCAGTGGTCGGAGGCACCGCTCGCGCTCGAGTTGCACCGCATGGCGGCGGGGCAGCCGGCGTTTCTGCCGACCGCCCGCGTCAACTCCTACGACTACGGCCCCGTCTACGTCTACATCCTCAACGGGCTACGGGTGCTGACGGGACACCCGTTCGATATCGTCTGGTTCCGCTTCGTGACGATCGCGCTCGGACTGCTCGCGATCCTGCCGCTCGTCGCCTGCGCTCTCGCGCTCGCCGCGCGCGCCGGCATCACGCGCAAGGACCGCGCCGGGATCTCGATCACGATCGCGGTCGCGGTCTCGGCCGGTCTCGCGGTCCTGTCGCAAGGGATCACGTTCGATTCGATCCATCCGGACAACGTCTCGTATCTCTTCATCGCGGCGGGGCTCGCCGTCTATTACCTGCTCGCCGACGGCCGCCTGCGGGCGCCCTGGTCGCTCGCGATGGTCGGCTTCTGCGTCGTGGCCGTCTTCGCGAAGCAGAGTTCGTTCGCGTTTGCTCCGCTCTTGATCGCAGCCCTCTGGCTGTCGCGGCGGATGACGCTGCGCTGGGCCGCCGGCACGTTCGCGGGCTACATGCTCGCGATGGCGATCGTCTTCGTCGCGCTGCCGCACGACATGTTGGCCTGGATCTTCAAGGTGCCGTCGGCGCACCTATATCAGTTGACGGCGCAGCACACCACCGACTTCATCGCCTTCATGACCAAGTACGAGCCGTTCCTGAGCGTGCTGCTCGTCTTGTTCCCGCTCGCGGCGATCTTCATCGCACGCAAGAGCGGGCGGCGCGCGCTCTGGATCGACGCCGCCGTCGTCGTGGGCACGCTCGGCGTCGCGATGGCCGGGTACTTCAAGGCGCTCGGCGCGTGGAACAATCTGACGCTGATCGGCGTCACGATGGTGCCGTACCTCGCGACCCTGCTCGGCGTGCTCGTGACGCCGCGCATCCTGGGCGCGGCACCGCGACCGCTCGCGTTCGCGGCGCTGATCTTGGTACTGGCCGTGCCCCTCGGTCTCTCGACCCCGCCGAAGGCCATCCCGGACGACCACACGATGGCGACGATGCGCGGGCTCGCCGCCGAGGCCGACGCACTCTGCAAGACCGGTAAGCCGATCGCGGTGACCGTCTATCCCGACCTGTTCTTCAACTGCCCGAACGCGACCAGCACGCTGTTCGTCAGCTTCGAGGAGCTACGCCAGGCGTACCCGCGCTACTACGCGGGCCCGACCGACGACGATCTTCCGCCGAAGGCGACCTACGCCGTGGGGATCGACACATACGGACTCTCGCCGGTCTGGACGGCGGCCTACAAGGAAGTGAAGCGAATCCCCGGCGTGATCGGATGGGGCGCCGGCTACTTCCCGGTGCAGTTCCAGATCTTCAAACTCAAATCTACGTAGACGCGAGGCCGCGCAAGCCGACGTGGTAGACGTCGACCGGGCCGCTGCCGTCGCTGAAGATGCGGATCTCGAGGTTGTCCGCGAGCGGCGCCTCGACCGGATCGATGACGAAGGCCCACAGCCCGTCAAACGTCTTGTCCTGACCGCGGTCGAGATGGCGGAGCGGAACGGCGATTTGCCGGCGCGGGCCGGGAGGTACGACCTTACGCACGATCAGTTCGTCGGACGTCGCGTCCCAGACTTCGAAGATCACGTTGCTGCGCGCGCTCAGGTCGGCGCTTGCGAGGTAGTTGCCGGCGGGCGCGCGCCAATACGCGCGCGACACCACGTAGCCGCGCCGCATCCCGCCGGCGGCGTGCCAGCCGGCCGGCGGCCCCGCCAGATAGGGCGACGCGGCCTTGCCGAAGCACGCCCACGCCGGTACGTCGTTCGACGCCGAGGGAACGGCGAAGCGCGACGACGACTGGCTCAGATCGACGGTGAACCACCAGACGCCGGCTCGTTGCAGGCGCAGCGTCGCGTGATAGACGTTCGCGAGCGCGTCCAGAACGGCGAGGGACTTGTTGACGCTCTCGACGTTGATGCCTTCATACGGCGAGACGATGAACTGCACGACGTCCGCGTCGCGCGGTATCGTGCGGATTGCCCATAGCGAATACACGGAGGCCCTGTCGGCGAAACGCCCCACGAGACCGTGCGACGCGACGACTTCGTCGTTCGGACCGATCTGTCGTTGGATCGCGCGCGCCGTCTGCGCGGCCTCGACGCTCGTACGGATCCAGCGCGGCTCGAGCTGTGGCATCCAGACCGCGAACCAGGCGGCCGTGTTGATCAGCGCGACGCTCGACACGACGACCGCGCCGACGCCGGAGAAGCGGGCGAAGCGCGCGATGAACCAGACGAACCCGACCGTGCCGAACAGATACATGACGATGCCCTGGAAGTTCGGCTGCGAATAGGTGAACGAGTAGGCCAGTTGGTTCTCGGCCAAGACGATGAGCGAGATGCCCAGCGCCCACGGGCTGAAGATGCCGATGAACCCGATCGGCGCGAGGTTCGCGTAGATGTCGCGCATCTTGTCGTGCAGCGCATCGACCGCGTTGAGCGGGTGAAGGATCATCCCCAGCAACAGATCGCGAACCGTCAGTTTCGCCGCGGATGGATCGAACCCGAGGAAGTGCCCGTAGATCAGGTAGCCGTAGGTCACGTTGAAGGCGGACATGACGCCGGCGCCGATGCGATGGCTGAACTCGAGCCAGAAGACGGCGGTCGCCATCAGCGCGAGTCCGATCGAGAAGTAACGCCGCGAGGCGATGATCAGCGTGAGACCCAGGCCGGCCAGGTAGGTCGTCGCGACGTCGCCGCACGCCAGCACGCCGAGCGACAGGCCGATCCCGAGTCGCGTCTTCTGCTGATAGAACGCGTAGCCCGCGGCAACCAAGAACGCGACCGCGATCGGTTCCGAGTGAAAGTCGAACGCATACGACCAGTAGACCCATGGATCGAGCACCAGCAGCCCGAGCGAGAGGAGCGCGAGCGTGAGCCGGTGCGGGACGGCGCGTTCGCCGTAGAGGTATCTGGAGGATCCAGCGCCACGTGATCACGCAGGCGATGATCCCGCACGCGTCCTGCAGGAGCAGCAGCGTGAGTCCGCCCCGGAACAGGACCCCGATCGGCGCGAGGAGCCAGAAATAGAGCTCGAGGTGGACCTGCCAGTAGTGCGGGACGCCGTCGATCGTGTCTTGCGGGTTCAGATCGCCGTGGGTGATTTGATGCCACGCCTGGTTGGCGGCACCGAAGTCCTGGGTCAGCGCGTAGCGCCAGTGCTCGAGGGCCGAGAAGCCGACCAGCCAGCAGATGAGGAACGCGAAGCCGGCATACGCGAACCGGCGCAATACCCGCAGGTCCGCCGACTCACGGACCGAGGCGGGGAACAGGAGCCGGTCGATCGTCCGCCCGGCCTTGGCCAACATGCCGCTCACGTCGCCGTCAGCATCCGCCCGCGATGCCGGCCGTCGACTCCGGAACGGGCGGCTCGGTGAGGGTCGGATCCGGGGTCGCAAAGCCCAGCAACTGCCATGGCGCGCCGCCTCCGAAGAACCGGCTTCGCTTCTGAATCGGTTCGACCGCGAGCAACCGCGACGAGCACGCGATCAGGCGGACGTTGGCGGTCGAGGCGGTCCGTTCGAAGATGGCCAGCGTCCCGTCGTCGACCGTGCGCATCCGCGCGGCGTCGAGGCTGACGGGGAACAGCCGGACCGGCAACTGGTAGGTCCGCGCGATCACCGCAACGACCTTGCTTCCGGCGACCTGCTGAAACGCATACATCGCGCTTCCGCTATACGAATACGTCGGGTCGGTCCCGGTAACGGGCAGATGCTGCCACGACGTCGCGCCCGCGATCCGTTCGTAGAGGTCGCCGGCGCGCGTCCCCACGAGCAGCGAACTGTCGGGGCCCGATGCGAGCGCCGCGAGCGAGATCGCGGCAGGTGGAGCGGCGACCGCGCTCGCCGGGCGGCCATTGTTGAAATCGATCTGCACCACGCGCGGCGGCCGGCCGTCGAGAAGGGCGAGCGCGCGCGTCGCATCGATGCCGGCCACCGAGAGCGCGCGGCCCGGGAGGGTGACGTGCGCCTGGAGGCTGCCGCCGAGGCTGCGGAGCTCGAGGGTCGTGCGAGCGCCGGCGAGCACGTCGAGCAGCGCGTTCGGTCCCGCGAACCCGAGCGCGCTCGTCCGGTCGGGAACGGCGAACAGGGCGGCGGTCGAACCGTCGTCGAGAGACACGATCGAGACGGCCTTCTGCCGCGCGCCGCGCAGTGTCGCGATGTGCTCGGCGTCCAACACGACGACGTCCCTCGCGTCGGCCGGCAGCGCTACGATCACGTCGCGCGGGGGAGGAGGCCGATTACAGCCGGGCACGACGAGGAGGGCCGCTGCGAGCGTGACGACCGGAACGAGAAAGTGCCGGCAGGAACGCGGTCGCTGCAACGGCGCGCGGCTAAATGGACCCGCGGTGATCGAACTGCCAACGCAGGCTGCGGCGCATGCCTTCGCGGAGTTCGACCTTGGGTTCGTAACCGAGCATCCGCCGGGCCTTATCGACGGAGCAGGCAATGGTCTTATTCATCTCACCTAAGACGTGAATCTTCTGATGATATGCGCCTAACCCTTGAATCGCAGCGTCCATCGCGGTGGCGAGTTCACCTACCGCGTCGGGAATCCGCATGCGCTTGTGCGCGCACGGCGTGTCGAACTCGCGCTCCAGCAGCGACTCGATCGTATCGATGATTTCGTTCATCGTATAGGGGCGCGCATCGGCGATCCAAAACGTCTCGCGCGACGCGGCCGGGACGGTGAGCGTAAGGACCAGTCCGTCGTAGATGTTGTCGAGGTACGCCATCGACCGCTTGTTGTTGCCGTCGCCGACGACGGGAACGCGACCGTCGCGAATCAGGCGGAAGAACTCTGCCTGGCGAGGCGGCTGATGGGTACCATAAAACCACGGCGGCCGTATCACGACCGTATCGAGCCCGCCGCGCCGGTTGCGCTCGGCGATCGACTGCTCCATCGGCACCTTCGAGCGCCCGTATCCCATGTACGGATTGTAGGGGCTCTCCTCGGTGAACACGACCGAGTTGTCGCGGCTGACGCCGATCGGCGAGTTCGAGGACACGACGACCGCGCGCCGGCACATCCCCGCCGTCTCGAACGCGTCGAGCAGGGTCTTTGTGCCGACCGTGTTGATCTCGCCGAACTCGCGATACCAGCGCGGGTGGATCATCCCGGCGGAGTGGATCAGGACGTTCGGGCCGCTCTCCCGCGCGAACCGTTCGACGTTGGTCGCCGTGCGGATGTCGCCCTTGACGACGGCGACGCGCGGATCCTTGGTCGCGATGGCGGGGAGGCGGCCTGCGTCGCGCGCGAAGCAGACGACGCGGTCGAGCGTGAACCTCCGCTCCGCTTCGTTGTCGTTTTCCTCGAGCAGCATCTCGATGACGCGATTGCCGAGCCAGCCGGTCGCGCCGGTCAGGGCGACGGTGTCGAGATGTGGGACGCTGCTCAACGAAGGGCCTCCAAGACGTTGCGGCGGGCGATCGCCATGATCGTCCCCTGCGGGTTGACGGTCGTCGACGTTGGCAGCATGCTGCCGTCGGCGACGTACAGGCCGTCGGTGCCGGCCACTTTGCCGAAGCTGTCGAGGGCGCAACGATCGCGCCGCTCGCCCATCGGGACCGACGAGAACAAATGGATCGTCATCAAGTTCGCGCCGGTGACGTTCGAACCACCGGTCGATCCCGGCGAGGTCGTCCTTGGAACGGAGGATCGGGGCGCCGTCGACGACCGGGTAGAGCGCGATCGCCCCCGCCTCGAACAACAGCTCGGCGAGCAGCCGCGTCCCGCGCAGTAGCCTGCCGGCGTCCTCGCGCGCTAAGTCGTACGAGACGAGCGGATCGGAAAACGCGGGTAACGGACGCACGGCACCCGTGCCGGTTCCTTGTGCCATCGCATAGTACGTCGACATCCGCCGCCAGCGCGCCCCCACATCGTTCAAGACGGAGCGGAATCCGTAGAGCGCCACCGCCAAATGTTCCGGGCTCGAGATCGAGCACCCGAACGAGATGTCGGGCGAGAACTCTTTGACCTGCTCCGACGGAACGCCCGCGTCGACGTCGTTGATCGGATCGGGGAATTCCGCGACGATCTTCACGGTAGGATGCATGCGCAGGCTGCGGCCGACGTGGCTGCCGATCCCCGAGCGCTGCAGGATCGCCGGCGTCTGGACCGCGCCGGCGCACACGAAGACGGTCTCCGCGGCGATCTCGAACGGCACGTCGTAGTCGCCGTTGCGTTTCCCGTGCACGATCCATTGCTTCCCGCGACGCTCGACGCTCTTGACGCGCGCCTCGGGGACGAGCCTGCCGCCCGCCGCGGTGAATGCGGGAACGTACGTTTCCGACATCGACTGCCGGCGGCCGCCGCCGACGGCTTGGGGGTCGTACTTGAACCAGCGCGGGACCTCGCGCGAGTCCCAGCCGAGCCGGGTCGCGCCGAGCCGCAGCATCTGCGCGGCGAGCGGCGCCGCGACGCCCTCGGGCAGCTGCGAGACGCTGAGCCGGCGCTCGTTTTCCTCGTAGTGCGGGAGCAGATCGTGCTGTTCGTCGAGATGTTCGACGGCGTACTCGTCACGCCAACGCTCGAGGACCTGCGCCGGCGTGCGGTGGTAGAGACCGCTGTTGATCTCACTGCCTCCGCCCACGACCCGTCCTTCGACGTACTGCACTCGCGCGCGGCCGAACGCGAGCGTCAGGCCGCCGTTGCGATACTTCTGCTCCATCTCGGCGCGGCTGAACGCGGGCGCGCTGTCGAGCGCGAGATAGGCGCCGTCCTCGAGCACGGTGACCGAGCGGCCCGCCTGCGCGAGATGATAGGCCGTGACCGCGCCGCCGGGGCCCGAACCGATCACGACGCACTGCTCGGAGTTGGGGATCGACGGCACGGCGCGCGTCGCGTTCACGTCGACTCCATGCCGGCGCGCACGAAGTACGCGAGGGACTCGTAGAACCGGATCGCGTCGCGCACGGCACGCAGGTTCGACGACCGGCCGAGCGCGAGGATGTAGCGCTGCTCGGGGAGCGAGAGCGCCGTAAACTGCTTGCGATAGGTCGAGAGCGACAGCACGTCGATCGCGCGGCCCGCCGCGCGCACCGGGATCTTCAGCACGTCCGGGAGGCGCGCGAGTTGCCGCTCGACGAAGGCGTATGCCTCGGCCTCGACCGCGGGCGCCGGCGGCCCGTCGGCATCCGCCAGCGCCGCTCGGACGATCGCGAGCGCATAGGCTCCCACGATATTCTGCTACCCGCGCGCGATCAACGCGATGCCGCCGACGGTGACGGCCATGCCGAGGTATTGCACGGTCGAGAGCCGCTCATTGAACACGATCGCGCTCACGACTGCCAGCAACACGAACCCGCTTGCCGCCAGCACGGGATAGGCCGCCGAGACCGGCAGGCGGTCGAGCGCCTTCGCGAAGAGCACGACGTTGATCCCATAGAACAGCAACCCGCCGATGAACCACGGCGAACGTAACTGTTCGAGAAACGGCGCGGTTCCTCCCACGATGCGGGACTGCTTCAACAGGACGTTGCCGATCATGCTGTTCACGCCGGCGGCGAAGATCAACAGCCAGGCGCCGACGCTGCTCATGAGAACCGGCGCACCAGGCTCAGGATCTTCTCCCCGATCGGCTTGCGGTGCACCGAGCCCCCCTCGTCGAGGGCGTCGTTGCGGTGTTCGAGCCACCAGGTGAACGTCTCGCGCATCGCCTCATCGTTACCGTAGTGCGGCTTCCATCCCAGCGCGAGCAGCGGGGAAACGTCGAAGTAAAAGGCCTTGCCGTAGACGTTGTAGTGGTACGGCCCGAGCGGCGACAGCCGCGTCCAATCGAGGACGCGCAGCGCGTTCTTCGTAAACCAGCGCGGCACGCCGACGACCTTCGATGTGCTGCCGGCATAGACGATGAGGTGCTCGAGCGCCTCGCGCAGCGTCCCGAACCGGTCCGTCCCGACGTTGTAGACTCCCGGCTTGCCCTGGTCGAGCGCGAGCATGTAGGCGTCCATGAGGTCGTCGGCGTGCACGAACTGGAACAGCGTGTTGCCGTCACCGATCACGTACACGTTGCGGTTCTCGACCATCCACTTGAAAAGGATGCCGAAGATGCCCAGCCTGCCCGGCCCGAGGATCGTTCGCGGCCGCACGATCGTCAGCGGAACGCCCGCTGCATCGCAAGCCGTGCGCACGACGCGCTCGCTCTCGAGCTTGGCGGCGCCGTACGCTTCGACCGGCTTTGGCACCGTTTCGCTCGTCACCGGCATCTGCTGGACGGCGCCGAACACGGCGCTCGAACTCTGATGGATGAACGCCCGTACGCCGGCGCGGCACGCCTCTTCCGCCGCGATCTGCGATCCCGTCACGTTGACGTCCCAGAACCGCTTGCCGGCCTTCGTGATCGGGACCAGCGCGACGTTGTGGTGCACGATGTCGACGCCTTGCATCGCCTTGCGCACCCCTTCGCGATCGAGGATGTCGCAGTTGATGTACTCGACGTCGGGCGGGCGCGCCGGATCCGACCAGATGTCGAGATTGACGACCTGGTCCCCGCGTTCGAGCAACCGGCGACAGATCAGGTTTCCGAGAAAACCGGATCCACCGGTTACGAGATGCTTCACGAATCGCTCCTTCGGGTCAGAGTGTCGCCAGGGCCGCGATCCCGACGCAGATGCCGAACACGGCGAGGCTCTCGCGGTCGGTGAGCGCGTACACGACGGGATCCTCGTGCATCTCGCCGCGATGCGCGATCAGCCAGATCTTGCTGATCCAGTAGAGCAATACCGGAACGATGCCCCAAAGGATCTCCGGATGTGCATAGAGCCGGGTGACGTCGGCCGTGTTGATGTAGAGCGCCAGGATCAGGACGGCGAGGCCGCTCGTTACCGCACCGAAGACGCCGACGACCTCCAGGTCGTCGGCGCGATAGCCGCGGCCGGGCGGTCCGTCGACGCTGCGCTTGCGCACGTCGACCAGCTCCGAGAAACGCTTAAGCATCGCGAGGCCGAAGAACAGGAACAACGCGAACGCGAGGAGCCAGAACGTCGGGACGATCTGGGTAGCGGCGTAGCCCGCGATGATACGCATCGTGTAGAGTCCGGCCAGCACGATCGTGTCGACCAGTACGAGCGCCTTGAGCGTCAGCGAGTACGACAGGGTCAGCGCAAAGTAGATCGCGAGCACGATCAGGACGGGCGGCCCGTCGATGGCGGCCAAGCCGAACGAGACCGCGAGTAGCGCGACGACCGAAACGAGGCCGAACTTGATCGGCAACTCGCCGGCCGCGAACGGACGCCGGCACTTGCGCGGGTGGCGCCGGTCGGAATCGAGGTCGAGCAGGTCGTTCAGAATATAAACGGCGGACGCGCACAAGCAAAACGCGGCGAACGCGATCGCGTCGCGCACCCACAGCGAGAGGTCGAAGTAGATGTGCGACGCCAGCAGTGGCAGGAAGATCAGGGCGTTCTTGGCCCACTGATGAGGCCGTAGCGCGCGAAACGCGGCTCTCAGGCCGCGCCCCTTGTCGCCTATCGTTTCGACCTGCGGCCCCGCGCCGATGACGCGTTTGAGGACCCTCGCATGCGTGCGCACCGCGATCGCCCGCGCCGACGCCAGCCAGATAGGGATGTCGGCGGCAGAGTCGCCGACATAGTCGAACGGCGCATCCGACCACGCCTTGATCGCCGACAGCTTTCTCCGGCTCTTCAGGTTCGTCGTTCCGTCGCTCGCGATGACGCCGTCGAAGATGCCGAGGTGCTCCGCGACGCGCTCCGCGATCAGCGCGTCGGTCGCGGTGGCGAGCACGACCCGGCGCGACAGGGCGCGCTCGGCCGCGATCCGCTCCAGCACCTCGGGATCGTAGGGCAGCAGGTCGACGCGCACCGGGCCTGCCTGTGCGAGGCGCCGCTTGAGATACGCGCGGCCCCGCAGCAGCCAGACCGGCAACAGGAAGACGACCCAGACGTTGCGCTTGATCGCCGCCATCAGGGTCTCGTAGAGCAGGTCCGTCCGGACCAGCGTCCCGTCGAGGTCCACGAAGAGCACCGATTGCGCGGGCGGTATGACCTCGGTGCTGTCGCGAAGTTGGGGATTCACGACGTTAATCGCTCCCGATTCCTCCGAAATCGCCGCGGACCTGACCGGTCTCGCCCCGGTGGACTGCGGCGACGACGTTGATCTGCACCTGCGTCACGTCGGACAGGATGAACCCGGCCGCCTTCACCAGTTGATCGGGATCGACGTCGATCGTGTTCCAGTCGTGTAGCCGGCCCGGCAACACGAACGTCGTGAACTGATCGTGGCGGAAGACCTCCGAGTGGAGCAGTTCCGAGTCGATCGTATAGTACGCGTGGTGTCCGAGCGGATCGATGATCTCGAGTCCGAAGATCCGGCGCGGATACGCGTTGCCGACATAGTTCTCGAACGGCCGCAGCCGCATCGAGAAGCGGTGGAGCGTGCCCGACATCTGCTGACTGACGGCCGCGACGTGCCACTCGTCCTGGCGCGGCGGCAGCACGTCGAACGAGAGGATGTCGTGACGGCCGTCGCGGTTGTGCCAGACGAGGCCGTTCCTGAAATCGGGACCGGAATATTCCCAGCCGACGGGCGTCGAGGGCGGCCCCGCCTGCCACGACGACAGGCGCGCGTTCACGAGTCCCGCCGACGGCTGCGCGACGGACTCCGGATCGGAATAGACCTGCACGCCGGAATCGGCATCGATCGCGACGACCTGCACCGTGTTGTTGCCGGGCCGGATCTCGTCGTCGACGCTGGGCGAATCGATCCGCAGATCGCGGGCGTCGTCGGGCCCGATGTACTGGGGGCGCTCGACCCAGTAGTCGAAGCGCGAGCCGTTACCTTGTTGCAGCACGCCGAACCGGACGTCGTGGGCGCGCTTGTGATCCCCATTCTCGACCCGCACCTCGAACGAGTTGACGCCGTTCGTCGCGGGGTTGTAGCCGTAGCGGATCATCGAGACGTGGAGTGTCGCCGCCGGCGCCGTCGTGTTGCGGACGATCATGAAGCCCAGCAGCACGACGGCGAGTGCTCCGACCGCGACCAGCGCCGCGGAGACGCGCGACCGCTGCTCGAGCGGGATGATCGAGCGTACGTCCTCGGGCGACGAGAAGTGATACGCCACCAGCGCGACCGGCCAGAACATGAAGTAGTTCTGCAGCGAGCGCGCCGCGAAGAACAGGGCGATCCCCGGTGCGATGAACGGCAGGAAGGCGAGCCGCCGCCGATCGATCGCGTAGGCGATCACGCAGAGGCCGAGGACCGAGGCCGAGACGATCGTCAGCGTCCGGAGGTCGGTCGCGTAGACGTTGGCGGTCAATAGCTGTACGATCCCGGAGCCGAAGGCGATCAGGTTGCCGGCCATCGGCGTTAGCACGCCGTGCACCCAGTCGCGCGGCGCCTCGATGATGAACGGCGCGTTGAACGCGAAGAACGCCACCAGCATGACCGCGAGCGGTTCGTAGAAGCGCCGCGGGTTGCGGTGCGACCAGGCGCTCATCGCCCAGTAGACGACCGCAAACGGGACGACGAACCACGGCGACTGCTTGAGGCAGCAGGCGAGTCCGAGGAAGAGCGCGGCCCACAGCGGCTTCGACCGCCAGAAGTATGCGCACAGCGCGATCGGCACGGCCCAGATGATGTCCGTCACCGAACCCAGCGTGTACTCGGCGTAGGACGGATCCGCAAACAGGATCAGCGGCGCGACGGCCTTGAGCGGCCGCGGCGCGACCCAGACCAGGATGAGGATCAGGGCAACGTGCGCAAGGATGCTGACCCAGATCGCGTTGATGCCGAGCAGCGCAAACGGAACGTAAATGAGGAAACTGAGCGCCGGGTACGACTGCGAGAAGATCGCGTCGCCCGAGGCCGTCGGCGTCACCAAATTCCGCGGTACGTTGAACAGGCTGAACGCCGGTTGCATCGTCGCGGTGTAGGGATTGGCGCCGTGCAGAACGAGTTCGGCCGAGTACGCGTTGAAGAGCATCGCGTCGGTCCCGTACGACGTGATGCGGAACAGCGCGTAATTGATGGCGTACGCGAGGAACGCGAACACGAGGCCCGCGATCGCGAGGTTCTCCTTGCGCGAGTTCGAGACGGAAGCCAGCGAGCCGTAGAACGCGAGAATGAAGCCGAAGACGTAACAGGCCAGGCTCGAGTAGAGGGCGACGACGTGGAGGTTGGCCTCGACCTCCTGCCAGATGTGATATCCCGTCCCGATGAGGATCGCGGAGGAGATGTAGGCCCCGAGCGGCGCGATCGTCGCCGCGAGGGGCGACTCCACGGGCGCGGCCCTGACCGGCTGCTCGGCGGCCGCGAGCGTCGATGGCCTGATGCGCTCGATGACGCGGCTACGAGTCGACACGCACTACCTCTGCGGTACGCCCGCCGTAGCGAGCGCCTTAAAGTCCAGCACGTCGTCCGGGAAGATCTCCACGTTACTCGAGCGTGCCGTCGAGTTCAACGCGAATAGGTGATGATCGACCGACTGATAGAGCGCGGACGCGTCGTTGGAGGCGGGGATCACCGAGGCTTGCAGCAACCCCGGCAGCGTCAGCACCGCGATCGTGCGGGCCGCGAAACTCTTCGTGATCGCGAAGACCGCCTGCTTGCCGTCGATGCATGTCGGAGCATCGGCGACGACCGAACTGCGCACGATGATGCCGGTCTCGATCTCGCGCACGACGATCGTTCCTTGCGTGCCGCCTGAGAACGCCAGATAGTCGCTCGAACCGAGCCGGCACAACTCGGGGTGCTTCGCGCCGGCGTCGAGGTCGATCGGGCGATGCAACCGCATCGAGGGCACGTCCATCGCGACGACCGACCTGTCGTCGCCGTCGCCGACGAGGACGTAGGTCGTGCCGTCCAGCGTCCGCGTCATCCATAATGCTTCGGCCGGCATCGGAATGACTTGAACCTTGGTACCCGCGAGCGTCCAGCGCTCGACCGAACCGAACGGCCTGCCGTTGCGCCCCACCCCGCCGACGGAGATCAATAGCGGCCCGTCGTCACCTTCTGCGGTGATCCCGGTGGATTCGCGCGTGACGCCAAAGCTCTTGAGCACTTGACCGCTATGGGTGTCGACGATGAAGACGCCTTTCTGTTGTTCGTCGCCCGCCAGCACCGCGACGCGGTTACGGGACAACGGTGCGGCCGCGAGCGCCCCGCTTGGGCCCGGTACGAGCTTGTGCGCGGGTTTGAACGCAGAACACTGCGGCAGCACCGCGAGGGCGAGGACGAGACCGGCGATCCGTGCAGCGACCTGGAAACGTGCGGCATGACGTCCGGACGGGCCCGACGACTGTTGCTGAAATATCATGCAAATATCACGACGCCACGCAGAAAAACGCTTCTCGGGGCGATTCGGGGTCCGATTCTCAATTCGCCACCTACGCACCTGGGTTTCTCGGGTCACAACCGGGTCGCGTGCTGAATGTGTGAGGGGACGCCTTCGCAAACACGGCCCGAGTGGCGTAGGCGCTGGGATAGGCTAGGGACCTTAGGGACGGCCTTCGCCGCCGGTGTCGCGGGGCGCCTGCCCCGAAGGCCTCAGTCCTGAACGACCTCGATCAGGTACTGGTCGTCGAGCGTCAGCCCGTCGGCGTCGAGCGGGGACGGGAAGACGACGCAGGTCCCCTGCGACGGGTTCGGACAGTTGATGGCCTGGATCGGGCCGGCCTGATAGAACTGGACCGGTCCCGAGCCGGAGACGTCGTAGCCGAATAGATCGTATGCCGCCCCGCCGATCAGCGATGGGGACGAGACGGTCCCGTTGAGTTTACTCGCCTGATGGAACTCGAGCAGTTGCGCGTTGCCGGCCGTGACCGAGAGGCCGATGTAGAACACGGGGGTCCCGGTCTTGGGCGGCGGCGCGAGGCCGCCGGTGAAGTCGGTCGTGGCGCTCGTGACCGTCATGATGGTCCCGCCGGGCGCGTCGTTGGGGGCGTAATCGATGCAGCCTTCGTAGCCGCCGAACGCCGGGAGGACGAGGCCCGTCGTCGCCACGCAGGTTCCGCCGGCAGGGTTGATCGCTTGGTTATTCTGCGAGGAACCGCTCTGGAGGTAGAAGAGCCCGACGTATATGAGGTCGCCGGCCGGGATCTGGTCCGATGGGTTGCCATGGCCGTGCCGGCGCAGCGGCACGCGCACGGAGAGGTGGGCCGGGCCGCCGCGCGTCCGCAGCGACGGGATGATTTGGATCGGCGCCGTCCCCAGCGGGACCTCGGGGTTCTGGGTGATGTCGTAGATCCCGAGGTAGTAGTCGCCGTCCGGCGGGAAGATCGTGAACGAGAACTGGACGATGATGTTGCTGCCCGGCGGCGTCGTCAGCGTCTTGGAGAGGTGATAGGTGAGCCAGGGTGCGACCGCCGCGGCGCCGACGCCGCTGAAGCCCGGCGGAATGTTCGTCGGGTAGCCGTTGGGGAGCGCGAGCCCGGTCGTGAGCGTGATGTTGTTCCCGGTAATCGGCTGACTGCCGTTCGGGAACGTGACTGAGCCGCCGTCGCCGCCGAGGCTCGGGAACGTGATGGCCGAGCCGGCCACCATCGGCTTGGTCTGGCTGACCGGGGACGGCGGCGCGGTCGGCGACGGGGTCGGCGTTGGGCTGCCCGGCGCAAAGAAGACGCCGGCATAGTAGGTGTGGCCGCCCGAGAGGACGGTGCCGGCCTCGTGGACGCCGAACCGGTCGCGCCCGAGCGCGCCCTTTCCTCGATGGAGGCCGAACGGACGGCGGAAGCGCGTCGACACGTGGCCGCTGCCGACAGTGCCGTGGCAGGTAGCGAGTTCGGAGTCCAGTTCGACGTTCGTGGTGGCGCTAACGTCGTAGAGCGCTACGTAGTAGGCGCCGCTCTGGCAGGCCGACGCGAGCTGGAAGTCGACGGTCAGCGGCCCGCCCAGCGTCACCGAAGACGATAATGAGAAGGTCAGCATGGGCGGCGTCGCGTTGTAGCCCATACCCGGCCCGCTTCGAATCAAGCTCGGGAAGGGCGGCGAGTTCACGCTCAACTGCGTCTCGAGCGTGATCTTCACGCCGCTCGAGGGTCCGCTGCCGGTCGGGAACGTGACGGAGCCGCCGAACCCGTCGGATGGCGGAAATGCGATCGCCTGCCCGATCACGAGCGGCACCGTCGTGACGCTCGGCTGGGGCGTCGGCGTCGGCGGGATCGGGCTCGACGTAGAGCCGCCGCCCGGGTTCGTGCCGCCCCCGTTGCCGCCGATCCCGGTCAAGATGCCGCTGGCGCTCCCTCCCCCGCCGCAGGCGGACGTTAGGAGCGCGGCAGCGAGGAAGCTCGCGAGCCCAAGGCCGCGGAGAGTGTTGAGCAGCACGAGGCCCCGGTTTTGCACGTCGTTACTCCATACCGCCCGAGACTAGCGAGCGTACGCTAATCGTCGTCGTCGGGTTCGCTGTCGGCGACCTCGTTGAGAAAGAACGCAGCGTTCACGGAACTCGCGATCGGCGTGAACGCCGTCGGCTGCTGCTTGAAATCGAAGCAATCGCGCAGCGCGTCCGCGCGGACGTTCCGTCGTTCCCAAACGCGGCAAATCGAAGACATCTTCGGAGAACTTCAGGATACTGCCGAACTCGTGCTGCACGTGCGAGACGTAGTGGCGTCGCGCGTAGGGCGAGATGACGATGAACGGCACGCGCGGCCCCAGGCCCATGCGGTCGAGCCGCGGCGGGACGACGTGATCGTACCAGCCGCCCCAATCGTCCCAGACGACGATGATCGCCGTGCTGTTCCAGAGCGAACTCTGGCCGATCGCGTTGACGACCGATGCGACCCACTCCGGCCCGTGCTGCTCGCCGACCGTCAGGATCCGACGTTTCGTCGCCCTCGCGTTGCGGAAACGCGTGGTCCGAGTTTTGCGCCGTCGGCACGACCCAGGTGACGGCGGGCAGATCGTCGTTCGCCGCATCGCTGAGCACGCGAGTCTCAGGCGACACGACGTTGCCCCAGTCGGGCCCATATCGGATGTGCCGGATCGCGTCGAATGCGGACCAGATGTTCCCGACGCTGTCGATCGCCGGCGCGTAGTACCGCCACGCCACGTTCTGGTCGTCCATCACGTCGGCGAGCGTGCGCATGTTGAAGCACGGGTAGGGGCCCTTGATCTCGTTGCCGCGCGGGCCGATCAGTGAAACCGTCGCGTTCAACGGCGAATCGCATCCCCACGCGAAGTGGCCCGTCTCGATGTGGTTCGGGTTGTTGGCCGCATAGTCGGACTGACCGGCGACCAAGTAGAGGTGCGCCGGGAAGCTCGGCCCCGTATTCGATTGGAACATCCTGTCGCCGAACGTATACTGCTCGGCCATGTCCCAGTACGGCTCGATCTGGTCGCGGGGAACGTAAGCGTAGGGGAAGTCCGGATCTTGCCGCGGGAGCGTCCGCACGCTATCCCAGCCGTCCATCTTGCCGTCGTCGTATTCCCGGACGAACGCCCGGTGCTGGTGGTCGACGTCGGCCGGCGAGTTGAGGTCGACCGGGTGCAACTTGACCTCGCCGTCGTGACTCATCCCCGAGGCGACCGTGTCGGCGCCCGGCAGGCCGTTGAAGAAATTGTCGACCGAGCGGTTCTCCTGCACGATGATGACGACGTGCTTGATCTTCTCGCGTTCGAGCCGGTGAAACTCGGCGAGACGCCGCTGGTTGAGGTTGATGGGGGTCGCGAACGCGGCCGAAGCGCTGAGCGCTACGATTGCAGAAGCGAAGACGAGTCTGGAAAATGGGCGGAGGAGCAAGGGGTCACAACCTCGTGGCTTGGCACCCGGGACTAACAGTACCGGCGGTGCGCTGCACCGTGGTCTGGTAACTCCGTCGGCGGGGCCCCGAGTTCCGCCTTGGCGGGGTCGCCGAGCGGGCCGCGCTCCTGCGGCTAGTCTCCGTCGCCGCTCGACGAGTCGTTCGCCGGATGGCGTAGCGGAATGAGCGACGACAACGCGACCTGCGGTCGCGCGCCGACGTGACCGATGACCTCGGCGGCGGCGATGCTACCGAGACGGCCGCAGTCGGCCAGCGGCGCACCGCTCGTCAAACCGAACAGGAAACCCGCGGCGTATAGATCGCCGGCGCCGGTCGTGTCGACGACGGCGGGGACCGGTTCGGCCGCGACCTCGATGACCGCGTCCGGCGTGACGATCAACGAACCGCCCGGACCGCGCGTCACCGCCGAAAGATCGGTCATGCGGCGGAGGCGCGTGACGATCGCGCTGATGTCGCCGGTTTGGAATAGCTCGGCGACCTCGTGCTCGTTGGCGAACAGGACGTCGATGTGGTGGTCGACCAGGGTCAAGAACTCGTCCCGGTGCCGCTGCACGCAAAAGGCGTCGGACAGGGACAGGCTGACCTTACGACCGGCGGCGTGTGCGATCGCCGCGGCCTCGTGGAACGCCGCCTGCGCGAGCGGCGGATCGTAGAGATAGCCTTCGAGGTGGGTGAAGTCGGCGCTCCGGATCAGCGCAGCATCGACGTCGCCGGGGGCCAGTTCGGCGCACGCTCCCAAGAACGTGTTCATCGTGCGTTGCGCGTCGGGGGTCACGAGGATAAGGCACACGGCCGTCGCGGGGCCGGCGGTCGTCGGTGGGGTTGGAAACGCCGTTCCCACCGCCGTGATGTCGTGACGGAACGCCGTGCCGAGCAAGTCGTCGCGCACCTTGCCGATGAAGCCGGTACGGCCGCCGAACGACGCGACGCCGGCGACGGTATTAGCCGCCGACCCGCCCGAAGCCACGATCGTCGCTCCCATCACAGCATAAAGCTCGGCCGCGCGCGTCTCGTCGACGAGCGCCATCGTGCCTTTGACCATGCCTTGCTCCGCGAGAAACGCGTCGTCGGCGTGGGCGATCACATCGACGATCGCGTTACCGATTCCGACAACGTCGAGCGCCGGCCGTCCTTCCGAAGCCACCCGCCGCGTTTGTGGGCTCGGACGCCCAAACTCCTACCGCTGCCGGCCGGGGATGCGATACTCGCTTTGGACCAAGCCCGTCGGGTAAGCGCGGGTCGCGACGTGCTCCAGCGCGATGTCGCGGTCGAGAGCGCCGAACAGTGCGATGCCGCTGCCGATCAAGACGGGCACGCGTGTCACGATCAGCCGCTGGATGAGGCCGGCGCGCAGAAATCGCTGGACGGTCACGCCGCCGTCGACGTAGATGTGATCGAGGCCGCGCTTCGCGAGCGCGTCGACGATCGCCGAGGGTTCGCCGCCCATCTGCTCGACTACACCGTCGACCGCCGAAAGGTCGAGCGGCGCGCCGCTCAGCACGATCACGCGCTTCCGGGCGTAGGGCCAGGCGTCGAACGAACGGACCTTCTCGAACGTCCGGCGACCGATCACGATGGCATCGATGCTCGCTATGAACTCGTCGTACCCGTGCGGTTCGCCTCCGCCCGGCGGAAGGAAGTCCAAATCGTCGTTCGCGCGGGCGATGAACCCATCGAGGCTCGTGCCGACGAAAACGGAAGCGATCATCCCTGGTCGCGCGCCATTTCGAGTTTCAGGTGGGGACCCAACGTCTCGAACCCGTTGGCGCGGTAGAATGTCACCTGACGCGCGTTGTTGTCGGGCGGCGCCGTCACTTCGATGCGGCGCCAGGCGCGCTCGGCGCCGATGCGACCGATCGCGTGGAGGAGTTCGCGGCCGAGGCCGCGCGAGCGCGCTTCGGGCACGACGTAGAACTCCGAAATCACGCCGATCGTACCGCCCGCGTAGATCGCGGCGCTCTCGATGGCCGTCAGCGCGCCGACCGGTGCACCGCTCTCGCCGTCGATCGCAAGGAGCGCAACGAAGCGGTCCGCATCGCCGAGCAGCGCGGTCGCCGTCGACTGCGCGAGATCGTGAGGCACGTCGTGTTCGATCTCGTCGTACAGTCGCTGTAGCAACGCCACAACCGCCTCTGCGTCGGCGAGTTCAGCGCGGCGAACGTGCCAGCCCGGAGAAAGCACGTGCGTCAGACCGGAACGTAGCGCATGCTGAGGACGGCCGTGTCGTCGAACGAGCCGGCGGTTAGCATCCTGTCGTAGACGACGTGCGCAGGCTGCGCCGCGCACCCGATCTCGGCGGACGCCACCACCTCATGCAGCTTTCGCTCACCTTCGATGACGTCGCGGGTCGCCTCAGTCAAACCGTCCGTGTACAACACGACGAGCGAACCGGGCTCCAGCACGATCTCGACGGCCTCGACCGGGTCTGTTGCGGCGACGCCGAGCAACGGGCGGCGGCCGCCCTCGAGTTGTCGGACGCGCCCGTCGGCCGACCGCAGCAACGGCGCCGGGTGACCCGCCGAGACGTACACGAACTTCCCGGTCGCCGGCCAAAAAATCCCGATGAACGCCGTCGCCAAGACGTTGGGGTACTCGCGCGCCAACAGCAAGCGCAGCAGGTACATCAGGTCCCCGGCGGATGCGGTCGTCAGCGAGAGCGCCCGCAACGATTGCCGCAGCATAATCATGATCGTCGCGGCGCGCAAGCCGTGGCCGGCGACATCGCCGACCGAAACCAAGAGGCGCTCGTCGTCGATGTGAAATACGTCGTACCAGTCGCCGCCGACGGTCCCCTCGGTAATGGCCGCTTCGTACACCGCATCGAACTCGAGACCCGCGACGTCCGGGAACGAAGTCGGCAACGCAGCCTCCTGGAACCGGTGCGCCACGAGCCGTTCGCGCTCGTAGACCTCCGCGTTGTAGATCGCCGGCGTGAGGCGCGCTGCGAGTTCTTCGACAAGGGCCAAGTCCGCCCCATCGAAGTCGACGGGGTTGTCGCCGCGAATGACGTGGAACGCACCGATGACCTTCCCGCGGCGCCGAAATGGAACGACGATGGCCGACCGCAGGCCAAGCGTCTGCAGGTGCTGGGCGTACTTGGTCATGATCGAGCGCCGGCGCAGCTCCTCGGGATACCGTTCCAGCAAAATCGACTTTCCCGTCCGTAGCACTTGCGCCGTCGCGCTGCTCTCAGTCGCGAAGCTCGTCCCGAGCAGTTCGTCGACGATCGGCTGGCGCGCTTCATCCCAGTGCCGCATGGCGATCACTTCGAACCCCTCGCCGTCGTGCTTTTCCAGATAGACCGACATCCAGTCGGCAAAATCCGGAACGATCGCTTGCAGCATGACATCGATCGTCTCGTCGAGCGACAGCACTTCCGATAGCTGTTGCGTTAGGCGCGCAAAGAGCCGCTCGCGTTGGACCACCGTTGCTGCGATCGGCATGCCTACCTGCTGCTCAATAACGCGTCACCGGCGCAGCGCCGCCTGCGCGGCCGCCAAGCGCGCGATCGGAACGCGATACGGCGAGCAGGAGACGTAATCGAGCCCCAGTTCTTCGCAGAACGCGACGCTCGACGGCTCGCCGCCGTGTTCGCCGCAGATCCCGATCTTCAACTCCGGTCGCGCGGCACGCCCTTGCTCGACGGCGATGCGCATCAGTCCCCCGACGCCGACGCGATCGAGCACCTGGAACGGATCGTCTTTGAGGATCTTCTTCTCCAGGTAACGCGGGATGAACGACGCCTCAGCGTCGTCACGGGAGTAGCCGTACGTCGTCTGCGTCAGATCGTTCGTCCCGAACGAGAAGAACTGCGCGGTTTCCGCGAGCGCGCCCGCGACGATGCAGGCGCGCGGCAGTTCGATCATCGTCCCGATGCGATAGGGGACGTCGACGCCGGCTTGCGCGATCACCTCGTCGGCGACGGCCTTGGCCGCGTCGTACGTCGTACGCATCTCCTCCGGCGTTCCGACGCCGGGGATCATAACGTCGGGCCGCGCGTCGACGCCGCGCCTGCGCAGCGCGCACGCCGCCTCGAAGATCGCGCGAACCTGCATCGCGTAGATCTCCGGGTAGACGATGCCGAGCCGGCACACGCGCAGGCCGAGCATCGGGTTCTGCTCGTGGAGTTGCCGGACGCGCGCGAGCACCCGCATCTTCTCGACATACTCCGGCGCAGATTCGCCCTTGGTCAGGCGCAACTCGGTCGTCTCGACGAGCAGGTCCTCGAGCGACGGCAAGAACTCGTGGAGCGGCGGGTCGAGCAGCCGAATCGTCACGGGATAGCCCGCCATCGCCTCGAGGATCCCTTCGAAGTCCGCACGCTGGAAGGGCAGCAGTTCGGCGAGCGCATTCGCCCGCGCCTCCGCCGTATCGGCGAGGATCATCCGCTGCACGACCGGCAGACCGGTTCGTCTCCATGAACATGTGCTCGGTGCGGCAGAGCCCGATCCCGGTCGCGCCGAGCTCGCGCGCCTTGCGCGCGTCCTCCGGCGTGTCGGCGTTTGCCCACACGCCGAGCCGCTTGTGCTCGTCGGCCCACGACAAGAATTCCGCCAGCCACGCCGGCAGCTCCGACGGCGGCGGGATCAGCGTCAGCGTCCCGACGATCACGCCTCCCGTCGTGCCGTCGATCGTCAGCGCGTCGCCTTCGCGGAGCGGGGCGCCCGCGATCGTCGCGGTCTTGGTCCGTTCGTCGATGACGAGCGCGTCGCAGCCGGCGACGCACGGCCGCCCCATCCCGCGGGCCACGACCGCCGCGTGCGACGTCGCGCCGCCGCGCGCCGTCAGGATCCCGCGCGCCGCGATCATGCCGTGGACGTCGTCGGGGGTCGTCTCGGTGCGGACGAGGATGACGTCGCGACCCCTGTCGGCCCACTCGACCGCCTGTCGGCGTCGAACACGACCGCGCCGCTCGCCGCGCCGGGCGACGCGTTCAGGCCGCGCGCCGCAACGTCGTACGTTTCCTTGGGATCGATGCGGGCGTGGAACAACTGGTCGAGCGAGGCTGCATCGACGCGCCGTAGCGCTTCGGCGCGATCGATCAGGTCCTCGTGCACCATGTCGAGCGCGACCTTGACCGCCGCCTCGGCGCTGCGCTTGGCGTTGCGCGTCTGGAGCATGTAGAGTTTGCCGCGTTCGATCGTGAACTCGAGGTCCTGCATGTCGCGGTAGTGGCGCTCGAGCCTGCTCGGCGATCTCGGCAAACTGGCCGTAGACGGCCGGCTGATCGCGCTCGAGGTCGGCGATCTTGCGCGGCGTGCGGATGCCGGCGACGACGTCCTCGCCTTGCGCGTTCGGCAGGTACTCGCCGAAGAGTTTGCGCTCGCCGGTGTTCGGATCGCGGGTGAAGGCGACGCCGGTTCCCGAGTCGTCGCCCATGTTGCCGAAAACCATGACCACGACGTTGACGGCGGTGCCCCAGTCGTCGGGAATCTTGTTGTAGCGCCGGTAGTCGATCGCGCGTTTCGAATTCCACGAATCGAACACGGCCTCGATCGCGCCGCGCAACTGTACGTGAACGTCCTGCGGGAACGGTTCGCGGGCTCGCCTCTTCGACCAGCGCCTTGAAGCGCGCGACGACGTCGCGCCACGCGTCGGCGTCGAGTTCCGGATCGGTCGCGACCCCGCGACCGCGCTTGGCTTCTGCGATGACGTGTTCGAAACTGTCCTTCGGCAGGTTCAGCACGACGCTCGAATACATCGCGATGAACCGCCGGTATGCGTCCCACGCGAAGCGCTCGTTGCCGGTCAGTTTTGCGAGTCCCGCGACCGTCTCGTCGTTCAGCCCGAGGTTGAGGATCGTGTCCATCATCCCGGGCATCGATGCGCGAGCACCGCTTCGTACGGAAACCAGCAACGGATCGCCGGTTCCGCCGAACGTTTTACCGGTAACTGCTCGAGTTCGGCCATCTCGGCCGCCACCGCGGCGTCGAGGCCATCGGGGAAGCGCCGTCCGAGGCGATAGAACTCGAGACAGGTCTCCGTCGTGATCGTGAAGCCCGGCGGGACCGGGAGTCCGGCACGCGTCATCTCGGCGAGGCCCGCGCCCTTACCGCCGAGCAGTTCCTTCATCGAGCCGTCGCCCTCCCCAAAGCGCCATACGCGCTTCGGGGAACCGGCTACACCGTTGCCCGATACCCACGGGCGTCGTCACGACCTCGGACATCGTCTCTCCCTGGCGACCGCCAACTTGCGGCTGGAAGAGCCCCTATTCGCTCCGCCGGTCGGGCGTCATCCCCCGAGTCGAGCGGGCCAAAGCGGGACTCGCCTCGAGCCGGCGGCGGGGCTACCGAGATTCGGCCTCGCCCGCCTGCGGGCGCAGGATGCGCGTAGCCGTTTTGCGCGGCTGAAACGATCACGTGACCGGCATCACGACGGTGGTGGAGGGCGGCGGTTCGCAGCCGTAGCATCGAACCCAGCATGCAGAGACACACCGTGCGCATGCCGATCCTCAGCGCAACGCTCGCGCTCTGCGCCGCAGTGGCCGCGTTCGCCGGATGCGCAGGACGACAAGTCCGGTTCCGTACCGCCCGCCGCCTCGAACGCAGCGCCGGCCGGCGCGCCGATGAGCACGCACCGCGTGGCATCGAACCCGGTCGACGATCGACGCATCGGCCGTGGGCGCGACGATCTCCGGCGACGCCCTCGGGGCGAACATGGCGGTCTGGTACGACATCACGCAGTCGGGGCTGTCGAAGGAATTCACGACGGCCGGCCTGCACCTCGTGCGCTGGCCCGGCGGGTCCGACGCCGACGCGTACCACTGGCAATCGAACACGCTCTGCGCGGGCGGTTACGCCGATCCCAACTCGACGTTCGACAACTTCATGCAGGACGTCGCCGAGCCCGCGCACCTCGACGTCGCCATCACGCTGAACTACGGGTCGAACGAGGCCTGCAACGGCGGCGGCGACCCGAACGAGGCTGCGGCCTGGGTCGACTACGCCAACAACACCAAACACTACGGGATCAAATACTGGACCGTCGGCAACGAGGTCTACGGTTCATGGGAGTACGACCTGCATAATCCGCCGCACGACGCGGCGACCTATGCGAACGCCGTCGCCACCGGCTATTACCCGGCGATCAAGGCGAAGGATCCGAACGCCCAGGTGGGCGTCGTCGCGATCCCCGGACTGGAGCCCGAACTGGGACTCGATCGTCCTGACGCAAGCAAAGTTCGACTTCGTCGAGCTGCACTTCTACGCGCAGACGCCGGGACAGGAGAACGACGCGTACCTCGTCCAGCAGGCGCCGCAGGCGTTCGTCACGTTTTACAAGCAGCTCCAGACCGACATGCAGTCGGCCGGCGTCCCCACCAGCGTGCCGATCTACCTCGGCGAACTGGGCTCGGTCTACTCGAACCCCGGCAAGCAGACCACGTCGATCACGCAGGCGCTGTTCGCGGGCCAGGTCATCGCCGACATCATGCAACTGGGCTCGCCGCGCGCGACGTGGTGGCTCGGTAACGGCGGCTGCAGCGACTCGTCGAGCGGCAACTTCTCGAAGTCGCTCTACGGCTGGCAGGCGTTCGGCGGCTACATGATCTTCTCCGACGGCCTGCCGGAGTACGGCTGCCCAAATGCGCCGCCACTCGCGCGCGGCGTTCTCCTGCCGACCGCGCGCGCGTATCAGGTCGTCGCGGCGTTCGCGCACGGCGGCCAGAAGATGCTCGGCGCGACCGTGCCGCAGTCGCTGCCGAACGTCCGCGCCTACGGCGCGACGACCGCCAAGGGCTACACCGCGCTGCTCTTCAACGTCGACGAGAACGACGCGGTGACGTTCTCGCTGCAGATCGCCAACGCGGCGAAGTCGTCATACAAGGCCAGCCAGAAGATCTACGGCAAGGCGATCTACAACGCGTCGAAGCCGGTGCAGTGGAAGCCGCCGGCGACGAAGACCCTCGGAACGGTCGGGACGACCTTCAACGTCACGCTGCCGCCGTGGAGCATCTCGGCGATCACCCTGAAGTAGGGACGGCCGGCGGCGCGTCACAGGCGCTCGCGAAGTACTCGTCGAGCGCGGCTGCGGCGATCCGCTCTTGCCGCATCGAGTCGCGTTCGCGAACGGTCACCGTGCCGTCCTCGAGCGTATCGTAGTCGACCGTGACGCAGTAGGGCGTGCCGATCTCGTCCTGGCGCCGATAGAGCTGTCCGATGTTGCCTTCGTCGTACTGCGTCCGGTAGCGCTCGCGCAGGTGGCGTTCGATGCGCGCGCGCGCGCTCGACGAGTTCGGGTTTGTTGCGCGCGAGCGAGAAGACGGCGATGCTGACCGGCGCGATCTTGCGGGTGGAACCGAAGACGATGCGCTCGATCTCCTTGCCGTTCGCATCGACCGTCTTCTCCCGTTCGAACGCGTCGACGAGCATGACCAGCGTCGTGCGGTCAAGCCGGCCGAACTCTCGATCAGGATCGGCACGTACTTCGTCTTGGTCGCCTCGTCGAAGTAGCTGAGGTCTTTGCCCGAGAGCTTCATGTGAGCGTCGAGGTCGTAAGTGCCGCGATGGGCGATCGATTCGAGTTCGCCCCAGCCCCACGGGAACTCGTACTCGACGTCGGTGCACGCCTTGGCGTAGTGCGGCCGCTCATCGGGCGTCAGCTCGTAGAAGCGGAGCTTCTCCGCCTTGATGCCGTATCGAGTACCACGCCTTGCGCGCCGCGACCCACGAGCGATAGCGTCCATGTCCGTGCCGTCGTGCGGGACGAAATACTCCAGTTCCATCTGATCGAACTCGCGCATCCGGTAGGTGAAGTTTCCGGGCGTGATCTCGTTGCGGAACGACTTGCCGATCTGGGCGATCCCGAACGGCGGCCGGCGGCGCGCGGTCTGATAGATGTTCTTGAAGTTGACGAAGATGCCCTGAGCCGTCTCCGGCCGCAGGTACGCCTGCGACGCGGTGTCTTCCATCGGGCCGATGCTGGTGCGCAGCATCAGGTTGAAGTCGCGCGGCTCGGTTAGCGTCCCGCTCATGCCGCAGTTCGGGCACTTCTCGAGCGAGGCGAGGTGGTCGGCGCGAAAGCGATGCTTGCAGTGGCGGCAGTCGACGAGCTTGTCCGTGAAGACGTCGACGTGCCCCGACGCCTTCCAGACGAGCGGATGCATGAGGATCGACGATTCGTAGGCGACCACGTCGTCGCGGCGCAGCACGTTCTCGCGCCACCACGCGTCGCGCACGTTGCGCTTGAGGACCGCGCCGAGCGGGCCGTAGTCGTACAGGCCGCCGATGCCGCCGTAGATCTCGCTCGAGGGAAAGATGAAGCCGCGCCGCTTGGCGAGCGCGGTGATCTCCTCCATCCGCCGGGTGCGTGTAGCCTTTGCCATAGCCCGCGCCAATTAGGGTTCGGGCGCCGGGCGCCCCCGTTACGCTGGGCGTGCATGCCGGCGCGCGGTTGCGTCTCGGCTCGCAGCTGGCCGCAGGCGGCCGCGATGTCCCGGCCCATCGGACGCGGACGGTCGTCGGGACGCCGGCCGCTCGAGGATCGCTGAAACGCGCCGGATGCGCTCGTCGGCGGTACCGGCCGGAACGCGCGCGTCGGGCGTCGTGTTGTACGGGATCAGGTTCACGTGGTAGAGCGGCCCGCGCATCAGCGCGCGCGAGCGCCGCGCGCGCACTCGTCGTCATCGTTGACGCCCGCGAGCATGACGTACTCGAAGAACACCTTACGGTTCGTCTGTGCGACGTAGCGCTCGCAGGCCGCCATCAGCTCGCGCGAGCGGGTAGCGGCGGTTGACCGGCATGATGCCGCGAGCGCAACTCATCGGTCGGCGCGTGGAGCGAGATCGCGAGATTCACCTGCAGCGCCTCGTCCGCGAAGTGGTCGATCTGCGGGACGAGCCCGACGGTCGAGATCGTGATGTGCCGGTGGCCGAGGCCGAAGCCGTGCGGATCGTTGAGCAGGCGCACGGCGTCCATCACGGCGCCATAGTTGTGGAACGGTTCGCCCTGCCCCATGAACACGATGTTGGTGATCTTCTTGTCGCGTCGCTTGAGTTCGCGCGCGAAGAAGCGCGCCTGGTCGAAGATCTCGGTCGCCGCGAGGTTGCGCGTGAAGCCGCCCTGGCCGGTCGCGCAAAACGCGCACTTGAACGCGCAGCCGGCCTGGCTCGAAATGCAGACCGTGGAGCGGTCGCCGTAGTGCTCCATCAGGACGGCCTCGACCTCGGAGCCGTCGTGCAAGACGGAAGAGCCCCTTCGTCGTCTGCCCGTCGGACGAACGCTGGATCGTCACCGGCTCGAGCCGCTTCGAGCACGAACGCCTCGGACTGCGACGCGTTCGCGCGTCTGCACCGGCAGCACCGTGATCTGCCCGACGTCGTCGACCAGCTCTTTGGTCGCGGCGCGGTAGAGCTGCCCGAGCCGGTACGGACGCAGGTCGTGCGCGCGCAGGAAGGCGTCCGTCCCGTCAAACCCCGCGCGCCGCGTGCGTTCGTCGAGCCAGCGATCGCTCGCGAGAGATTTCGTATCAGACATCGAACAGGTCCGGCTGCACGACGGGCGGCGGCGGATCGGCGGCTTCGTCGAGCCGCGTCCGCACGGCCTTGAGGTCGTCCCACACGAGGCGTTTGACCGCATTACCTCGCCGCCGGTCTGCCGCAGGATGTAGGCCGGATGGAACGACGCCATCAGCGGGATGTCGCCCGGCCCGGCGTACCAGCGGCCGCGCTGCCGCGTGATCGAGAACTGCGGACCCAGGAACGATTTCGCGGCCGGCGCGCCGAGCGCGAGGATGACGCGCGGCCGGATGATCTCGATCTGCTCGTCGAGGTAGGGACGGCAGTTCGCCATCTCTTCCGCGTCCGGCGCGCGGTTGCGCAGCGTGTGCCGTCGTCGAGCGTCGGGCGGCACTTGACCGTGTTGGCGATGTAGACGTCCTCGCGCGGCAGGCCGATCGCGAGCAGCATGCGATCGAGCAGTTCGCCGGCGCGTCCGACGAACGGCCGCCCAATTGGTCTTCCGTCTCGCCCGGCCCTTCGCCGATCACCATCAGCCGCGCGAGCGGATCGCCCTCGCCGTAGACACTGTTGCGTCGCGTCGAGCCGATCGCGCAGCGCCGGCACCGGTCGACGATCGCTGCCGCGGCGGACAGGCGCTGCTCGCGCCGGCTGCGCTCCTCCAGGCTCACAATGGCGGCGGTCCCGGTTCGAGCACGACGGCCTCGCCGACGGCGCTGAGCGCGATGCTGCCGTCGGTCGACTCGACCGCCTCGAAGCGCAGCCCGACGACGCCGTTCGCGCCGAGCGACTCGGCGCGTTCGAGAAGCGCGGTCAAACACTCGTCGCGCACGCACTCCGCGTCGCTGCGCAGCGCGAGCGGCGCGAAGCCGACGAGCGTGCCGATCGACCGCCGCAGGCTGCGCCACAGACTCGCGCGGCCGCACGACTTCGGCGCGTCGCGCTGCCCGAGCCGGCGCACGATGCGAAAGCCGTCCAGGCGGTCGAGCGTCACGACCGCTTCCGGCGCGATCATCGCCCCGAGACCCGCCGCGCCAGCAGCACCGCTCCGGTCACGACGCCCGCGTAGAGCGCGTAACGGCCGACCAGCGCGGCCACGAGCAGCGCGTACCAGAGTCGCCCGTGATGCTTGATCCAATAGCGCCGCCGCGAGCGCTGTTTGCGCGCCTCGACGTTGTACTGACCGCGCGCGCTGCCCTGGCCTTCGTGCACGGCCTCGCTCGACGGGACGAACCAGGTCTCATAGCCCGCCGCCGCCGCGCGCTTCGCGAAGTCGACCTCCTCGTGATAGAGAAAAAAGCGCTCGTCGAACGTGCCGATCCGCTCGAGGACCGAGCGGCGAATCGCGAGCGCCGCACCGATCGCGATGTCGACGCGTCGCGGCGACGCGTAGTCCCAAGCGCGCAGGGCGGCGCCGTTGGCCAAGCGGCGGAAGAGCGGCCACTCGCCCCACGCGCTCGAACGCAAGAACGCGCCGAGCCACGTGTCGAACTCGCCGCACGACTCCTGGACGGTGCCGTCGTAGTTGTAGATGCGCGAGCCGGCGAGCCCGCAGCGCGGGTGCTCGTCCATGAACGCGACGATGTTGCGCAGCGCGCCGTCCTTCAGCTCTGCGTCGGGGTTCAACAGATAGACGTACTCCGACGACGTCGCCGCGAACGCACGGTTGCAGGCTGCGGCGAAGCCGAGGTTCGCGCCGTTCTCGACGATGCGCACGCGGCCGCCGTAGCGCTCGGCGATGTACTCGCGGCTGCCGTCGCGCGAGCCGTTGTCGGAGACGACGACCTTCGCGAAGACGGGGTCGGCGCGGACCTCGCTCAGCGCGAAGACGGAATCGAGCGCGGTCGCGATCTTGTCCTTGTCGTTCCAGCAGACGACGATGACGTCGACGCGCGGCCACGGCGCCGC
This sequence comes from Vulcanimicrobiota bacterium, assembly GCA_963743605.1. Taxonomy (GTDB): domain Bacteria; phylum Vulcanimicrobiota; class Vulcanimicrobiia; order Vulcanimicrobiales; family Vulcanimicrobiaceae; genus CAVUQJ01. The sequence goes on from CAVUQJ010000015.1 coordinate 279,513, forward strand.
TACGATGGTCTGCGCGACGGGACGGCGCCGCTGCTGCAGATAGGGCCAGATGAACGCCGTCGATCTCGCCCTCGAGCACCGCGGCGACGTTGCCGGTCTCGACGCTCGTGCGGTGGTCCTTCACCATCGTGATACGGCTGCAGCACGTACGAGCGGATCTGCGAGCCCCACTCGTTGGCGCGCCGTTCGCCGCGCAGCTCGGCGAGCTTGTTCTCCCGCTCCTCGATCTCGCGCTGCACCAGCTTCGCGCGCAGGATGCTCATCGCCACGTCGCGGTTCTGCGATCTGCGAACGCTCCTGTTGCGACGCGACGATCGATGCCGGTCGGAACGTGGATGATGCGGATGGCGGACTCGGTCTTGTTCACGTACTGGCCGCCGGCGCCGCCCGATTTGAAGGTTTCGATGCGCAGGTCTTCCGGCTTGATCTCGACGTCGGTCGCCTCGCCGCTCTCGATCTCGGGGATCACGTCGACCGACGCGAAGGACGTGTGGCGGCGATGCTGCTGATCGAACGGCGAGATGCGCACGAGACGATGAACGCCGCGTTCGCTCTCGAGCATCCCATACGCGTTGCGGCCGCGCACGAAGAACGTGATCGACTTGAGCCCCGCCTCCTCTGCCGGCGACTCCTCGGCGACCTGCGTGAGAAGCCCTTCGCGTCGGCCCAACGCAGATACATGCGCGCGAGCATCTGCGCCCAATCGGCGGCGTCGACGCCGCCGGCGCCCGCGTGGATCGTGACGATCGCGCCGTGGTCGTCGTACGGCGATCGAAGTTGGCGCGCGAGTTCGAGCGCGTCGACGCGCGCGCCGGCCTCCGCGATGAGGCGGTCGACCTCGTCGCCCGCCCCGGCCTCGTCGCCGAGGACGGTCAGCGTCTCCGTGCGCGTCCGTGAGCAGCCGAGCGATCCGCTCGAACTCGTCGACTTCGCTGCGCACGTCGGCGAGCTGCTTCATGACGCGCTGCGCGGCTTCGGCGTCGTCCCAGAAGTTCGCGGCGCGCGAGCGCTGATCGAGTTCCGCTACCTGGCGGCGCTTGCGTGCAAGGTCAAAGACGCACCCCGAGGGCGTCCAGACGTTCGTGCAGCCGGGCGATCGCGCCGAGTTGTGACTCGCTCATCGCGGCGAGGAGTTCACCGCCGGCGATATCACGCCTGTTTTTGCTCGGGTTGCCGGCCCCCAAGCAAAAACTGGGTCACGCCTATGCTCCCACGATTTGGCGAACGCCGACGTTGAGCCGATTCCACGCGTTGATGTTCGCGATGTCGAGGACGAGCGTTGCGAGCCCCGTTTCATCGTAGTGGCGCGCGGCCTCCGCCCAGATCTCATCGGAGACGGGATCTTCGCGGTCGCTGATGCGCGTGAGGGCCTCGGTGAGGGCGAGCGCGGCGCGTTCGGCTTCGTCGAAGGCGGGATTGTCGCGCCACGCCGCGACGCCGAAGATCCGTTCGTCGGCGTCGCCGTGCTTCTTGAGGTCGCGAGCGTGCAGGTCGACGCAGACGCTGCAGCCGTTGATCTGGCTCGCGCGCAACTCGACGAGTAGCAGCGTCCGCAGCGGAACGGCGGAGTTATGTGCGACCTCGCCCAGGGCCTGAAGAGCCCGCATCGCCTCGGGAAAGATCGCGACGGGATGGTTCATGCGTGCTTTGGGTGTCATACACCCGTATGACGAGCCGCCCCGCCGGAACGTGACGACGCAGGCTTCAGCAGCCGCCCTTCGCGCCGAACACCAAGTCGCCCGAGTCGAAGGCCTCCCCGCCGTAAACGTCCTCGTAAAAGCCCTTGCCGATATCGCCATCGCGGACGGGAACGGTGAACACCAAGCCGGCGTTCTGACTGCCGGCCTGCTCTTGGATCGTCACGACGAGGAGACGGTTGATGACCTGGAACGAGCCGTAAGGCAGCTTCGTACTGCCGAAGACCAGTGAGGCCGAACCGCCAACGGGGCGGCCGCTGCCATATTCCTTCAGCGTCAAGCAATACGTGCCGTTGCTTCGCTGCGAGTGGGTAACGGTCAGAGGCCAGTTACCGGTGAAGTCCTGCGCAGCGGGGGCGCCGGCCGAGATAACCGTAGTCAAGCCGGCGGCGATCATGGGGAGCAGCATCGTCATAAGACTCCTCGACGGATGAGTGAGACGTGGCCGAACCTTACGGCGAATTCGTGAAGAATGTGTGAGGCGGCCGGTCTTCGGCAGCGCCCGACTCCAGGCTACGCGTGCCGGCAGCCCTGATGAACCGCGGTCTTCGTCTTGCCGATCGTCAGCGGGAAGTCGATGACGTACCGCGTGTCCGACACGTGACGGAGCACGAACGATCCGTCGACGCGCGCGGGGTAGGCGCCGATCCAGTGCTGGGTGGGCGAACGCGGCGACGCCGTGCTTTCGAACGCGCCGTATCCGCCAAGCGCATCCACGAAGATATAGAGCCAGACATCGCGGAACGTCATCCCGTCCCACGTAGCCGTCGTAACGACTGACCGTCTTTGTCAAGCCTAGGCGGCTCTTGCGGGGCGGCCTAACTCGAGGTCGGGCTGGCAAGAGCGTAGGCGGTAGTAGACTACCGTGCAGAGTTGGCGCTTGAGCGCGCGCATGGCGGACCGGTGGGTCTTTCCCTCCCGGCGTTTGCGATCGTAGTAGATCCGGCCAGCATGAGCTGCGGAACGAACTTGGCTCAAGGCGATCACATGAAGCAGTCGGTTGAGTTGGCGATTCCCACCCGTATTGATTCGAACAGCACTGTTGCGGCCGCTAGACCAGGAGACCGGAGCGACTCCGCAACGCATTGCAAACGCCGCGGCGTCGCGCGTGTTGGACAAGGTGCCTGCGTGACCGACCAGCCCAGCTGCTGTGACTGTGGACACGCCGTGCATCGCAAGCAGCTCAGGAGCGATCCGGCGTAGGAGAGGGCGCAACGTCGCTCGATCCCCTTGACGCGCTGTGTGGCGCGAATGATGTCTTCGATGGCGAAGAGGACGTCATCGACGAGAGCGTCGATCGCGGCATCCTTTCCGCGCAGATTCTGGGCGGCAGCTCCGACCTCGACGAGCGCATTGCCGACGCTGATGTCGCGGGGGAGAGGCGGGAGGCCAAGGCGCAAAGCCGCATTGCGTAAGCGACAGATGTGCTTGGTCCTCTCACGGACGAGCCGGTCCCGCTGATCGTATCGCATCCGAATCGCCTCGCGTTCCGGCGACCACTGGAAGCGTGGCAGCCTGTCGACCTCGCGCAGTACGGCCTCCGCGATCGCTTTCGCGTCGAGCATATCCGACTTGCCGACTTGACTTGCTCGCTTACGGTGGCGCTTGGTAAACGCCCCCGGCACCTCATAGACCAACGCACCCGACTCCACCAGCATTTTCGCGAATGCGCTCCCGTAGCAACCGGTGCTTTCAAGACCCCAGCTCGACCTCATCGAACTCAGAAGCCACGCTGAGAGCCAGCTGATACCCCTCGATGGAGGTTGGAATTGTTAGTTCCTTGAGCGGCCGGCCCACCTCATTGAGAATAACAACGGCGTGCGTGTCCCGATGGCAATCAACACCCGCCACGACTTTCATGGGCACTCCTTCCGGGTCAAGCAGATCGGCGTAACTTTATTGAGCTCCAGGCGCCCGTCTTTCCAGCCAGCATCTGCTTGGAGGAAGGTATCCGTCGGCGGGTCAGAGGGTAGGCCACGAGGCAGATATGTTGAGAGCCAGAACGGATACCTGGCACGAGTATACACATAAAGATATGTTCGGGCCGCCGGGTTTGCCCGGCGGCCCGGGTCGAAGGTCTGGGCCTTCCGCGTCGGTGACACCGATGACGACTTGGGCTTCGAGCCCGCCCGCTAGAGGGGTGCCCGATCGCGGCGGCGGTAGCTGACCGTACGGAATCAGGGGCGTTGCTGATGCATCAGCCCGCATTTAGTCAGGAAGGTCAAATCGCTACCGCGGGTGTCGTAAGGAGGTCATGATGGACGCGATTCTGGGCATCGACGTTGGGAAGTCCGACTTTCACTGCGCGCTCCTCGTTGCGGAACACCTGCGAAGCAACAGTTTTCCCAACTCAGCGGCCGGTTTTGCGAAGCTCGCAACTTGGCTGGGAAATCGCAAGGTTTCCCGTGTCCACGCGTGCCTCGAGTCAACCGGCGGATGGAGTGAAGAGTTGGGAACGTTCTTACATGCGCGTGGCCACGCCGTGAGCATCGTCAACCCGTCGACGATCAAAGCGTTCGGGCAAAGCGAGCTTTCCCGGACGAAAACCGACAAGGCCGATGCGGCCCTGATCGCCCGTTATTGCAGCGCCATGAAACCGCGCCTATGGGAGCCGCCAAGCCCGCCCCAGCAGCGTTTGCAGCGCTTGGGCCGACGACGGGTGGCCCTGGTCGAGATGCGCACTCAGGAGTCCAATCGGCTGCAGGGCCCCGGCATTGATGAAGTCCGCTCTTCCATCGAGACGACGATCGCCTTTTTAGATCGTCAGATCGCCGAGATCGAAGCAGAGATCTCCACGACGATTGACCAAGACCCCACGCTGCGTGGGAAGCGTGAACTCTTGGAGTCCATTCCCGGCATCGGAAACACCGTCGCGACCACGCTGCTCGGCGAGCTGCCGCAGCTAACGGAATTTCGCAGCGGCAAGGCGTTGGCCGCATTCGTCGGACTCTGCCCGCGGCAATTCGTATCGGGCACTTCGGTTCGCGCCTCCTGGCTTTCCAAAATTGGCAACGTGCACGTCCGACGTGTACTCTACTGGCCGGCGATCACCGCAATGCGGTACAACCCGGTTCTCAAGGCGTTCGCGATCCGGCTCCGAGCAAACGGGAAGCGTCCAAAGCAGATCATCGCCGCGGTCATGCGCCGCCTCTTAGTCCTCGCCTACGGCGTCCTCAAGTCAGCCAGACCTTTCGACCCGGCTCTCAACGCTTGACATCGGACACGACCATCTAGCGGGACTGTCCCATACCGGCCGAAATGGCGCCCGAAATATGTATCCACGCCTCGCCGATCGGCGCGTTGTGATCGATTTCCGTCTGATGTCCGAGCGGGCTCGAGATCGAGCACGACCAGACGCCTTTCAGGAACGACATCTGTTGCATCGGTGTCGCCGCGCGTGCGGCCACCGTACACAGTGAGACGGCCACCGCGCATGCGATGAACCGTAGAAACCCGGCATTCGCCACATGACCGTCCTTTCGAGCTGGTGCGCGGCGACTCCGCGTCCCGGACTTGGTCGTTGTCCCTGTCGACGGGTTCGAGCACCAACGTCACGCAGTTTTCGTAGAAGTGGCCTGTGGCAAGTCCGCCTGCTCGCTCGCGAGCCGTGGCACGAACGATGCCACACGACGATCGGGCGGTCGCCACCGATGGCGTCGCCGATTGTGAGACTGCGGGTACCGCCTTGGTGGCCGCCAACGCGATACCGGAAGCGAGAAACGTCTTGCGCGATACGGCCTCGCTCAAGAGTCAAAGGAACGTCCCACATCCAGAGCAGCGCTCGTGGTCGTGAAACGGCATACCTCCTCATTTTATGCGAGACAGAGCGTTGACCCTCCGAGTCGGTGCGCGAACTTGTGCCTCCCATCGTGCCGCCCTCGGCGTACGGTCGTGTGGCGGGGCAAGGCGCGGGGATTGTCGAGCGGCGAGAACGAACGGAGCGAGTGCTTACACTACAGTAATGGCGAGGGAAATCGTGCTGAACCGTCTTAACCCCGTGCAAGTTGCGCTGATTGCGGCCGCGTTGTTGGTGCCGATCGCCCGCGTCTCGGCGCAGGACACGGGCACCCAAAGGGGAGTCCACAACATCGTGCTCGTCCACGGCGCGTTTGCCGATGGATCGAGTTGGGCTAAGGTCATTCCCCTGTTGCAGGCCAAAGGCTACAATGTCGTCGCAGTCCAGAACCCGTTGTCGTCGTTAGCCGACGACGTCGCGGCGACGAAGCGCGCGATCGCGCAGCAACAGGGTCCCGTTTTGCTCGTCGCACACTCGTGGGCCGGCATGGTTATCAGCCAAGCCGGGAACGATCCGAAAGTTGCAGGATTGGTCTACATCTCCGCGCTCGTCCCGCTCAAGGGTCAGAGCGCGGGCGATACTACTAGCGGATATCGGCCGGCTCCGGGCGGTGCGCAGGTAAAGCCGGATGCAGCGGGCTGGCTTTCGCTGACGCGCGAAGGCTTCGACAAGGATTTCGTCCCGGAACTCCCCGCCGCAGAACGAGCGGTGCTGTACGCGACCCAGGGCCCCTGGAACTCAAAGGCCCTCGGGGAAAAAGTGATGAATCCGGCCTGGGCAACCAAACCGTCCTGGTGCATCGTTGACGTTAACGATCGCATGGTGCCGCCACAATACGAGCGCGACACCACCAAGCGTATTCATGCGACGGCGACGATCCTAAACGCCGGCCACGTCCCCATGCTGTCGATGCCGAGTAAGGTCGCCGACGTCATCATCGAAGCGGCAAATAAATTCGGCAAGTAATGATTCGCGTCGATGGTCTAACACACGTTCCGACCTACCAATGGCCTGCGCTTTGACCACCATCCACGTGGGAAATTTCGCCGGTGACGTACGGAGCATTCTCCAAATAGATCACCGCAGAGACGACGTCCCGGATCTCTCCAATTCGGCCGAGCGGGACCTGCGTCTCAAGCCCCGCGTACGATTCCTCCGGATGCGTCCTGATGATTGTCGGCGAGACCGCGTTGACCCGGATGCCACGCGACGCGTATTCGATCGCGAGGGCCTTCGTCACCGAGTTCAGGCCGCCCTTAGCCAGCGATGCTAGAGCGGCCGGAACACCTTTGACGGGTTGTTCTGCTACGGTCGCCGTGATGTTGACGATATGCCCCCAACCTTGAGCCTCCATTCGCCTCAGCACGCGCTGCGTGATGTGGAAAAAGCCGGCGAGGTTCGTTGAGAGCATCACGTCGCAATCGGCCGGTGTGTATTCCGTAAACGGTTTCGAAATGTAGGCTCCTGCATTATTGACGAGCGTGTCGATGCGTCCAAATGCATCGACGCCACCGCTCATAATGAGGTCGGCGGTCTTGGGGTCACTGATGTCGCCGCCGACGTTTAGCACGTTCGGGTCTGTACTGCCGCTGATCGAGAGCGCGCAGGCGACTACCTTGAAGCCTGCATCGCGGTATGCGGCTACTAGGCCCGCGCCGATGCCGTGCGAAGCACCGGTGATGACAGCGACCTTCTCGTCGCGCACGTCAGAGCCGAGCGACGATCGCGACGGCGGCCACGATCGCAGCGACATCCTCGAGCAGACCGGATGTAACGTTGCCCATCAACGTGATGCATCGCCTGCGAACCGCCAAGCTGCCGTAAGCGCCGACGCAGGCGCCGACGGCTCCCGTAATCGCGCCCAACGGCGCTGAGACTCCACTCGCAACGGCGGCCCACCAGCCAACGAACGCGCCGCTGAGGAGGCGGGCGATAATGTTGGAGATACTTGTCCGGGGCGGCGCCTTCGGATGAACGTCGTAGAAATACTCGAACACCGCGGCGGCAGAGAGAACGTACGCCCAGGGGCTCCCGTAGCGCATAATCCAGAACACGGCGGGCCCGGTGAAGGTGCGAACCCCGGAAAGGAGCCCTAGCAAGAAGACCAGCAGTAAGAGCACCAGCGCGATATTCACCGCGCCAACGACGGATACTTTCTGACGTTAGAGTTTCGCGAAACCGTCCGCGCTCCAGTGTTCCGACCCAACTCCGTTGTGAGCGAAGAACCGCCCGTCCGGATCGTACTTTCTCTTGATTTGAAGGAGACGAGGATAGTTGGTGCCCCAGTACGCTTGCTGAAAATCCTTCTCGAAGTAGTTGCTTTCGCTCACGTACGCTCCGGTTTGCCCCGTAACCGTGCGAAGTTGATCGACGCACCGGGCAATGCGCTCCGCCGCCTTTCGTGCTTCCGCAATGGAGGGCTCGTAGTTGGGAATTCCAGGATATGCGGGACCCTGGCCGTCGGCCACGATCGCTAGTGCGAAGGCGCTAAAGACCGAGGGATTCATCGCCGTGTTCTTCGCAGCGGCGATGACGTCGGGGCGCGCGCCCGCCAGGCCCTTGTTGAAGTGCAGCGCCACGCTCGACAGGCGAGAGGCCGCAAAGAGCGCCGAGGCCAGGCGCCGTTTAGCGTGACTCTCAAGGAGCGACGCCGGCAACCACAACGACTCGTACCCCCAGATGAACCAGCCAGTTTGTCCTCCGTCCGGCTTCCACCAGGCATTACTGGGTCCAGCACCCGGCCGATCGTCGATGTCGAAGATCGGCTGAGTCACGTGCGTCAGGATGCGATCGAAGAGACCGACTACAGGATTCGAATTGGGAAAGACCATCTCCGGCCAGTGCTCTTTCCACCATTGCACGTCCCACATGCGGCGCGCCGGCCAGCTTGCAATGATCACCCGCGATGCAAATGAATACGAGTAAGGCGATCGTTTCACCCAGTCCAAAAAAGGCTGCCAGACCTCGTTGGCTCGGCTGGTGTCCAGCCCTTGACAGACCATCGCAACCTCGAGCGTGTTGTCGGGACTTAGGTGGAGCTGCTCTCCCCAATGCTCGTTGAACAGATGCTCGCCGTAGAAGTTCAGGAACTCTCGAACGAGGCGGCGATAGGCGTCGTCTGACACGGCTTTGATCTTGAAGCTGGCAGCACCAAAGAAGTCGGGAAGATCATGAAGCTGGAGCGTCAGGTTGCTGACGGCTCCGAAACTACCGCCTCCGCCGCCTTTCAGCGCCCAAAAGAGATCGGAGTTCCTGCACGCGTTCGCGATGCGAATCGTGCCGTCCGCAGTAACGACTTCCGCTTGCAACAGGCTGGCAGCGGCCATGCCAAAGCGCTTCGAGTAGCTACCGAAGCCGCCGCCTTGAATCAGTCCGGGCACGCCGACCGTGGTGCAGCCTCCACCCTGGACGTATTTGCCTCCTTGAGTCGTAACGGCCTGATAGGCCTGCATCCAGATCGTTCCGGCGCCGAGCGTTACCGCCGATTGGGGTTGCATCGCGTGCTCGCACCCTTGCGGAACGAAGCGGTCATGTATCGTGATGTCGTCCATGTGCCGCGTCCAGATCAGCAGCGAGTCGGGCGCGTTAGATGTGCCCTGATAGCTGTGGCCGCCGCCCTTGACCACAAGCCGCACGTCGTTCATGCGTGCGAAGTTCACCGCTTGAGCGATGTCCTGAGCGTTTCGCGCCGCTACTGCCCAAACGCTCGGTTTCGTGGCCCACGCATCGACCCACCCGAGCGTCTGAGTGAGGCCGGCTTGGTCGCCGATGTAGTAGGGGTTTTGCAGGTCCGTGATGAGACGCTTGGCCGCCGCCGCTTGCGGATCGGTTCTCAATATTGAGAGTGGAAAATCGACGGGAATAAGGTTACCGCCCACCGCGTCGCTGAGCCGCTTCCATGCCGACCGCGTCGGCCACGCGGTATCGGTAGGACGACGCCGACGAAAGCTCGCACTGGCCCAAGAACGCCCCGGCAGGATCGGCGCCAGTGGGACCGTCCCGAGTACCTTCAGGAGCGCTCGTCTTTTCATTTCAGGTCGCCCCCCCGCGTCTCGCTAACCCGGACGGCGCTGTAAGCTAGGCCCCGTACGGGCCTTCCGTTCGAGCCGCCCACAGCTGATCCCGGCGGTCTAGGCGGGCCCTCCCGCCCGCTTCAGCTCCCATGATGGAGTAACGCCCCGACAATCGCCGTTCTTAACGGGTAGTCACCGCGAGCGGCGAAAAAGGGCGCCCGATGGAAGTCCGGCAGTGAGCTGGTTGTCGAGCACGGAGTTCTGGACGGCGTTCGGATCGGTCGGCGCTTTTGTCGTCATCGCCGTCTCTGCGCTCTTGGCGCTCGTGCAACTCCGCCATATGCGAGCGGGAAACGAATTGGAGGCGCTCCTGTCCGTGCAGCGCACGTTCCAGGACCCCCCGCTGCAGGAAGCGCTGCGGTACACGCAATTCGAGTTGCCGGAACGGATGCGCGACCCGGCATATCGCGCGACGCTCGAACAGATCGGCTTCGTGGACCAGCACATGCATCCCGAGATGGTCGCCTGCAACTGGTTCAACGACGTCGGCACCCTCGTGAAAAACGGCTTGCTCTCCGAACGGCTCTTTCTCGATCTCTTCGCTCGTCTCGTCAACCACTACTGGCGCGTTCTCGAGCCGACGGTCGCCGTCTTACGACGCCGGCGTGGCTCCGACCAGTACGAAAGCTTCGAGTACCTTGCCATGCGGAGCCGGCGCTGGCGAAAACAACACGCCGGGGGCACCTATCCAAGGGGCGCGGAGCGCCTGCCCGTTCCCGACCCCTGGGCCGAATCGGACTCCCCGCCGACGTAACGGCCTGACCCTGCGTGCGGTCACATCTCAGCCCCTAGTCGGCGCCCCTGCCGGGCGCACACGCAAAGAGCCGCCCGCATTTCTGCGAGCGGCCCTACTTTTTGCTAGGTATGACGATCGTTATTGAACCGGTCCTCCGTGGGTTAGAACACGAAGGAGAAAAACGTGCCCTGGTTGTTTGTACCGCCTCGCTCGGTCAAGCCGTAGAGCGTGCCGCCTACGTCAGTCAAACCGTTGCCCGGGAAGGCACCGTCGGGGGACTTTCCAAAGCTATAGAGTACGATCTCCTGACCGGTCGTCGACACCGCAAAGATCGTACCGAAGTTGCTCGTACCGCCTCCGGCGGTGGTGCCAAACAGAAGGCCGTCAAGATAAGTCAATGCTGTTTGCGGGCTGGCACCGTCGGGGGTACCTGCGAAATTGCACAGCACGGTTTCTTTCCCGGCGGTAGTGATCGTGAAAACGGTACCCAAGTTGCTGGCACCACCGAAATATGTCGTGCCGTAGAGGGCGCTGCCTACTTGGGTCAGGCCGTTCGTTGATTGCGGCTGCGAGCCGTCGGACCCAACTGAGAAGCTATGGAGTAAGGTTTCGTTGCCCGACGTCGTGATCTTATAAACGGTTCCGACGTTGCTCGCCCCGCCCAGGTTGGTCAGGCCGTAAAGAACGCGGCCCACTTTGACAAGACCCAGCCCGTACGTCCCGTCGTTCGGTGCGCCCGCGAAACTGTGAAGCACCTTTTCCACGCCTGCCTTGGTAACTGAAAAGACGGTGCCGTCGCCGCTCGTGCCTCCCGAATCAGTCGTGCCATAAAGCTTCTTGCCTACGGCGGTCAAAGCGCCGGTCCCGCCCGCGCCGTCGGGGGAACCCGCAAAGCTGTACAGCACTTGCTCCACGCCTGAGGTAGTGACCTTAAACACGGTGCCGTCGCCATGGGCACCGCCGTTCAAGGTCGTTCCGTACAAGATGCCGCCCACATCCGTTAGACCGCCAGCCGGGTTCGCACCGTCGGGAGCACACGCAAAGCTGTAGATCACGGCCTCCGCGCCCGATGTCGTGGTCTTATATATCGAGCCGCAGGCGTTTGCACCACCACTCCCGGTCGTGCCGTATAATGTCCCGCCAACATTGATCAGGCTGTAGTTAGGGACGCTGCCGTCGGGTAGACCTTGGAAACTGTAGAGCAGGTTGTATTCCTCGACACCCTTTCTTGCGCGGTGCGTCGCGTACCGACCTAAAGGCGCCCGTGAGAGGGCTTGCCGATTACCGGCGTCGGGCGCCATGAGCGGCGACACTACCGACATAGGTGGCGACGAAGACATTTCATTGTTACCACCGCACGCAACTAAGAGCACAGCGCTAAGGCAGAGACCGAAGATGGTCTTTGCATGTATCACAAAAATCTCCTTCTCGTTTACTAGCGAGATAGATCCCGTCAACTGTCCCGGGGTAGCTCCTGCGTAATCGTCCGCAGCCCCCGCTTCCAGAGATGCATACCTGCCGCGGGACCAAAAGCGCCGCGGTCATGCGCGGCTAACAACTTGCCAAACCCAGTGAGCCGCGCGGTGATACTACTAGTTTGCGAAATCGGGCTGGCGCCTTCCCCGGCAGGTTTTTTCTTGATGGGCCCTTTTGGGCCCGGCGCAGCACCCCCGCTGCCTGCTACGCTTTGGACGCAGGTTCTCGCCTAAAAGAAGTGCGGTTTCTTGAGCTCTTATCGCTATATTAGGAGACTTATAGCCCGGCCAGTCCCGGGGGTACCGGACAACAGGCATTCCCCGCTATGAACCCTCGAGCGCAAGTGCGACGGCAGCCTCCGGCGTAAGCGCAGCACCCTCAGCGGTCAGCCGCGCGAGTTCGTCTGGTGAGAGTCCGCCACGCAGGAGTGCACTGAGCCGATCGTAGGTCGTCGATTCGGTGAACTCGCGCTCGTAGCCCTGCCGCTGAAGGGCAGCGTTGGCGTAACCCTCTAGCGCGGCCGCTCGCGACAAATCGCCGCAAACCGCTGCGACGAGCGCGAGGTGCTCGATTGCCATTCCCACGTAAACGTCATCGGGGTCTGTCGGCGTTTGTAGTCCAATCGCCTCGCGAGCAGCGAGGACAGCCCCGGGAAGATCGTCGACCGCTACGCGATAGCCCGCTAGATTGTTTAGTGCTGTCGCCAATCTGCCACGATCCTTGTCCGATCGTAACGCGGGAAGCATTTCCTCAAAAATGGTGATGGCCAGGTGTGTCCGGCCGCGAGCGTGTTCGGTTTCAGCCAAGTTGCCGGCCGCGATCCGTTCTCCATGAGTGTTTCCGAGTGACCGGTGCGTCTTGCGGAGCTGTTCGTTCATCCGCGCTGCAGATTCGAAATCACCACGCCGAATGCTCAACATTGCACGCACGTAGAGCAGCGCTAGACGAAGACTCGCCGAAGTATCATGGAACGCTTCGGCCTCGGTTAGCGCCGCATCCGCGTCGCGGAACCTACTTAAGCGCGTAGCCGCGTTCCCGTAGTGCCACAAAGCCCACGCAATCGTCTGCGAACCGCCGTCATCGCGCGCGTGCGCCACTGCCTCCGTCGCCATCTCAAAGGCGCGTATCTTCTGTCCGCATTCGTTGAGTAAAAAGGATAAAGCGCCCGAGAGGCGGGCAAGCAGCCGCGATTCCCGCGCCGGGAGAGACGCAATATATGTCTCGCAGCGTGTCATCCCCTCGGCATCGAGGCCGAGATTCGACCAGCTCCCACCGATTTCGGCGAGCAGCGCGCTCCCCGCTGTGATGTCTGAGCGCGTCAACGCGCCGTCCAGCGCGAAGCGCACATCCTCAAGCTCCGCCGCGAACGCTTCAACAAATTCGTGCGCACGACCCGAGCGGTCTGTCTGCGCCCCCATTGCACCGAAACGTTCTCGCAAATACGATAGATGGCGCGTCGCGAGGAGCTCGCGCTCATCAGCATCCGAGAGCTTCTCCAACGCGTAAGCCTTCGTGGACTCCAACAGGCGGTAACGCAGCGAATCACCCTCCGGCTCGGCGAGTACGAGTGATTTATCGACCAGCGACGCGAGCACGTCGATCACGTCGAGCTCGTCGAGCTCCTCGCCGCCGCAGGCTGCAACCGCTCCCTCCAGCGTGAATCCGTTGACAAATATTCCGAGACGACGAAAGAGCACACGCTCCCGCTCGTCAAGCAGGTCATGGCTCCAGTCGATGAGCGCACGCAAGGTTTGCTGCCGTGGTAAGACATCGCGGCTTCCGCCCGTGAGCACCCGGAATCGCTCGTCGAGCCGCTCACTGAGTTGGCGCGGGCTGAGAATCTTGACGCGCGACGCCGCAAGTTCAATGGCAAGCGGGATGCCGTCGAGCCGCCGGCAGATGTCCGCGACGGTGGCAGCGTTCTCATCGGTGAACGAAAACGCTTTATCGGCGCTCAGCGCCCGCTCGACGAAGAGCGCAATTGCTGCTGAGCGAATCGCCCGTGATGCGTCGGAGCGATCGGCCGCATGCGGAACGTCGAGCGATGGCATCCTGTACGTCTCTTCACCGTCAATGCCGAGACCCTGGCGGCTTGAAGCGAGGATACTTAGCTTGGGGCATTCCCGCAAAATAGCGGAAATAACGCGTGCGGCAGCTTCAACTAAGTGTTCGCAATTATCAAAGACGAGCAGCGCGTGCTTTGCCCTCAAAGCGCGAGCAAGAGTCTCGACGGGGTCGCCGTCGGAGGGCAGCGTGATGCCCAGCAGGTTCGCTACGGTCGATGGAATGTAGTCGCCACTCGCCAATGGTGCGAGTTCAATGAACCAGACTCCGTCGCGCGGTCCGTCGAGCAGATTCGCCGCAACTTGGAGCGATGTGCGCGTTTTGCCTATGCCGCCGGAGCCGGCGAGCGTGACCAGCCGGTGCGTGGCAATTAGCGCTGTGATCGCGGCGACTTCCTTTTCACGGCCGACAAACGATTTGAGCTGCAGCGGCAAGTTGGTCGGAAGGACGTTGAGGGAACGTAATGGCGGGAAGTCCGCGCCGAGGCCAGGTGTAAGCAGTTGGTAGACTTGCTCAGGCCGCGCAAGGTCGCGCAGCCGATGTTCGCCAAGATCGCGCAACGTTGCCTGTGACGGCAGCCCACCGTGCACGAGGTTCGCCGTAACGCCCGAGACGAGCACCTGTCCGCCGTGGCCGATGGCGAGTAAGCGCGCTACGCGATTGACGGCGGGTCCTAAGTAATCACCATCGCGCTCGTCGGCGGTGCCGGTATGAACCGCCGCGCGCACACGAAGACCCCCGACGGCCGTGAAGTCTTCCGCTGCGAGCGCCCTCTGTGCGCTGAGGATCGCCGAAACGGCATCCGCTGGGCGCCAAAAGGCCACGCAGAACGCGTCGCCCACCGTCTTGAAGATATGGCCGCCATGGCTCGTGAACGCCGAGCGCATCAACTCGTCATGACGGCGGACGGCCTGTTCCATTTCGTTCGGGTGCCGTTCCCAGCGCCCGGTGCTGCCTTCGATGTCCGTGAAGGCGAAGGTCACGGTGCCAGTGGGGAGCGTCCCTCGGCGCGCCTCGAAGGGCATTGCGCTCATGGCCGGTCGAATTCGCCACCAGCCACACGGACCCGTCCTAAGCTCAACACGGCCCCGAGCGAGGCACAAGGGCGCTGCGCCAGGGCAGGGTGGGTCGCAATACGACGTGCCTACGGTTGGGTGGGTTCGGTGCGAGGCTTCGCATCAACCTCGATCAGCCGCCGGTGGTAATCGACGCGATCCGCGATGTGGTCGACGCCGTGCGGGCCGGAAAGGTTCTTGAGCGAGAAGCGCCCGCGCCCATGGTGGCTCGGGCGCTTAATTCGTCACGAACGGCGAACGCTGAGCTGCTGTCAAGCATGTGATATCGAGCGAGCGAACGTCGTAGGTGCCCAAAAACTGCCGCTTGATCGAGTCGACGCAATTCGAACCAGTGAAGTGCCCCGCATGGGGCGCGATAACTTGGCGCCCGTTTGGAAGGTAACGTAATGCCTCGGCGCCGTAGCGCGGAGGCGTGGCCGGATCGTCCTCACCGCTGATCATTAACACCGGCACATCCGAGCGAATCGGATCGAGAAACGCACGATCGACCGCCTTCACGTTCCACACCCGGCACGCGGCCTGTTGTTCGCGAAAGCGCGCATCGCCGAGAAACGTATTGGCGGACTCCTTGGCGACGTCACTGAGCGCCATGAACGCCACGTCTTCTGGGCATGTCACCGACAGAAACATTCCGGTTGCGAGCGAACCCGGAATTCGATTCGAGAGTGTAGAGACGAGTTGCGCGAGCGGTTGTTGGTCGCCATGTACCGCACGATGCACGATCAGCGGGATGTAGGCCGCGACCGCTTCGGAGTAGAGAGCGTCGCGCATACGCTCCACGAGCACGTCGGATGAGATGACGCCGCCTTCGACCTTGATGCCGCCGTGCTTCGCCCGAACAAGAAGAGTCTGAAATTCTGCTTCAAATTGCGGAAAGGCTGCGGAGCATGCGGTCTCGGCTTTGCAGCGGCGCTCCAGATCATCGAGCGCCGTTTGCGCTCCACGCGCCATGCTGAGCGGGCCGGGCGGCGCTACGCCTTCTAATATTGCAGCTGCAACCGACTCGCCATGACGACGCAGGTAGTCCAGGGTTACGGTCGTGCCGTACGAGTCGCCGGCGACCACGATCCGCTGGTAACCAAGGTGGAGGCGGACGTCATTGAGATCATCAGCGGCAGCATCGGTACCATAAGCGCCGAGATCGCTCGTCGCTGCAAGCCTCGAGCGACAGGCCGCAATGATATCAAGAGGGTAGATCGCGCGAAACGCGTCCGCCTCGGTTGGGAACATGTTGCACTCCAGCGGATGCGACTCACCGGTTCCGCGCTGATCCACCATCACGACGTCGCGATCGCGGTCGGGAACGAGTCCGGGAATGCTGCTGGGACCGACCTTGATGACCGATTGCCCGGGGCCGCCCGCAATCAGGAAGATCGGGTCCCTCGCGCCCGTCGTTGTCGCTGGCATCACGACGTAGTGTATGTCGATCGTGCGGCCGCTCGGCTTCAGGCGGTCCTCTGCGACCATCAACACGCCGCTCGCGCTCCCCGTATCCCGCGACGCGGGCGCTGGAGTGGGGCTAGGCAGCGCGTCACGTGTGAATGTCACCTGCGCGGGGGCCTGCCCCTCGCGCCGCCATTCACCGTTCAGATGCGTAGCACTTGAATCCAATGTTGCGTCGAACACGACGCTCGCGCGGGGAACGCGCAAGCGAACCTGGGAATCGGTGCGCGCGAGGTCGACTACGTCGAGGCCGACGATGCCCGCATCGGGCGAATCTAGCTTGGCTTTTGTGCCCCGCGGGGAGGTGCTCACGCGCAAGGTCAATCGCAGTGAGATCCCATCGCGATTCAGGGTAGCGCGCCAAACGCCGTCGAGCCCGTCTATTCTTGGGACTGCGGCGACGGGTCCGCGAACCCACGTGAGCGGCAGTTCTTGTGTTGCTTGGATCCAACTCCCACCGAATACATCATGTTCCGGGTCGAACCGGCCGGCAAATCTCGCCGAGATCGAAGCGATTTCAAATGCGAGATGCTCGTTTTGGAAATCGAGATTGCTCAACGGAATGAGCTCTCCGGGAGCTTGGTCGACGCTCTCGAGCTCGCCCGAAAGCTTTCCCTCGGCATTTTGCTCGATCGAGAGTTCGAGCGTAAGCGTGCCGCCTGCGGTTTGCAGGTTGCCATGCCACTTGCCCAATATGACGCCAGGTCCGGCGCCGGCCGATGACACACCAGTCGTCGCGGCGACCAAGAGCGCGAAGAGCGCAGTTTGTAGTCGACGAAGGTTCTTCACTGGACACACTCACCTTTAAAGAGGGCAGAAAGGACGCAGGGAGCCGGAGCCCGGTTTGCCGGGCCACGTTGAGGGATGCGAGAAACGACTTACTTAGCGGGAACTAGGAAACAGATCGGTCGCCGCTACGGTGCCAGCCGATGTACGATGCTGCGGCGACGACCATGCTAGCCAGCACGATAACCAGGGCAACGTTGCCGGCGAAGCGGAGCGGTAGCACGAGCCACGCACAGGCGTAACCGAGACCGCCAATGACAAACGCCCTTCCAACGGTGCGAAGCATTGCGAGTGCGTTCGCAGAACTCATCCGCTTAGGGATGGCGTTGGAGAGCACCACCAGGACGGCGCCCCCCATGATACCGTTCGCTCGCGCGGCGATGTCACTTCCGGCAGCCCAGCCCAGGTGCTCGAGCGCTTTCGCGCCGAGTGCGACCGATAGCAGCGCACCGGCCAGTACGATCGACGTTGTCACGTTGCGCCGCGAGGAACCGAAACGGGGGGCGAACCAGGCGACGACCATTGTGGCAACAGCGACGCCGTAGACCCACCTCTGTCCGACATTTGCGAAGAAAAGATAGCCGCTTATCGCTGCAACGCAGGCGGTCACGACAACCGCGGCGGCAGTTAGCACATTGTCAAACGTCGTTTTCATGAGGTACCTCGGATCGTGTCGGTGTCGGTTGAATTCCAAAGAGCGAGGCAAAATCGAGCAGCGCCTCTTCCAAAACCGAAAGGTTCAGGTAATAAGTAACCGTCGTGCCGGTCTTTGAGGAGGTGACGAGACGAGCTTCCCGCAGGACCGAGAAATGCGCAGACATCGTTGCCTTGGAAACCTCGAAGTGACTCGCCAGTTCGCCGGCGCTGAGCGGTCCCGCGCGAAGCAGGGCGAGGACCCTGCGCCTCGTCGGGTCTGCCAACGCTCGGAAAACGGTACTCACATTTGAAATTTAGCGAAATATCGAAATAAAGTCAAGGCCCCCTCGCTGCGCGCGAGCTGCCTTCACTTCAATGGCAATCTCGGCCGGGGCGCATCGGCCCGAGGCCGTGAGTGTAACCGGCTCGACGAAAGCGGATTGCAAACCAAGCGAGCGCCGCGCCTTGTCCATCTGGAACGAATTCTCTCGTGTCTACGAGACGCTGAATCGAGCCAGTCCGATCCCCCGCATTACGTGCCGTCCAAAACCGAGGCCCTGGCCGGGCGGCGGGGTTCACGGAGCGCGAGCTGGGCCGATCTGGGGCGCCCGCACGGGCTTGGCCATCCCATAGAAGACGACCACGCCTTGACCGCCGCAGCGCGTCGAGAAGGCCTCCTGCGGTGTCCCGATACAGCTGTCGATGTCCTGCCAGTTGTTCATGACCCAGACATTGCCGGCGGGGTCAACGTCGATATCGGTTTGCATTTGTAGGCCGCCGCCGACGTAGCCGCCGGGCGGCGAGATCTGGTCGCCGGTCTTCGTCCCCGGCGGGCAATTCTCGACGCGTACGCCGCACAGTTCCACGATCGGACTGCTCGGCGAGGCGAAGTTCGAGATCCACACATTGTCGTTGCCGTCCACCGATGCGGCCCAGGGGCCGGGGAGGCCGGCACTCTTGAAGGGTGAGCCCGGAAATTGAGTGCCGTCCGGGCGCAACAACGTGACGCTGCCGCCATGGCTGCCTCCTTGTTGCTTGGACATCGTCGACGTGAGATAGTCGGACGCGTTCGCAACGCCCTTGACCTTCAATCGTGCAGCCATGTCGACAAGATGTGCCATGCCCAAGAGACCTGTTCCGAACCTGTTGGTCACCCACACATCGCCTCGGCTGTCGATGGCCATTCCGCTATTATTGATTGCCGTCTTGAACTTCTCAGCCTTACTCGGGTCAGCGGCGGGGAACCGCGTCACGTTGTCGCCGCCATTCGAGACCCAGATGCGATCGTGTTGGTCGATAGCCAGGTGAAACGGCGCGAGGAACGACTTGCAGGGCTCCTGTGCCTTACCTTCGCAGACGATGCGACCTTTCGTTATATCGCCCTTTGGAAAGTAGACGAGTTGGTTCTTCTCGACCCCTAACACCCGAACGTCGCCGCTGGGCGTCACGATGATCCCTTGGATGAGCCCAAGTCTGCCGCCGAACGTGATGCCTCCCGGAGGCGTCAGCGGCTTCCCGTCCTTGTCAAATGCCGTGATCGACCTGCTGCCGTAGTTCGTGAACCAAACATTATCGTGGGCGTCGACGGCGGTCCCGAAGATCGTGTCCCGCGGAGTGGTGTATGAGACGAGTGCTCGGCTAGGGTAGGAAGCGGCCATCGTGGCCTCGGCGAAGGTTGTGTTTGACAACTTTCACCATCACCGGAGGGACCACGATGGCCAAGACCAGTATCGCACTTGCCGAGCTCGTTGAAAAGGGGTCTCAGGACGACGTCGTTCGAGAGCTCCTGGGACACGTCGTCGAGCGGCTCATGGACTTCGAGATCGAGCAGCGCTGCGGAGCCAGTTATGGGGAGCGCAGCGACGACCGCAGCAACAGCCGCAACGGGTACCGCGAAAGGCACTGGGACAGACGCGCGCCGGCGGCCTCGACCTGCGCATCCCCAAGCTGCGTCAAGGCAGCTACTTTCCGGGCTTCCTCGAGCCACGGCGCACCGCGGAGAAGGCGCTGATCGCGGTGGTGCAAGAGGCGTATATCCAAGGCGTCTCGACGCGCTCGGTCGATGCGTTGGTTCGCGCGATGGGGATGAGCGGCATTTCCAAGAGTCAAGTGTCGCGCCTGTGTTCGGAGATCGACGAGCGGGTCAACGCATTCTTGACGCGGCCGATCGAAGGCGACTGGCCGTATCTGTGGCTTGATGCGACCTACGTGAAGGTGCGCCAGGGCGGTCGGATCGTCTCCGTGGCCGTAATAATAGCCGTTGGCGTCAACACGGACGGGGTTCGGGAGATCTTGGGCATTGCGGTCGGGCCCAGCGAAGCCGAGCCGTTTTGGCTGCAGTTCTTGCGGAGTCTGACGGACCGTGGACTGCGCGGGGTCAAGCTAGTCATCTCCGACGCGCACCTGGGCCTCAAAGCCGCGATCGCCAAGGTGTTCAAGGCCACCTGGCAGCGCTGTCGCGTGCACTTCATGCGCAACGCGCTCACCTACGCCGGCAAGGGTCAGCGTCAGGTCGTCCTTGCGCTGATCCAGACGGTCTTTGCGCAGGAGTCGCCGGCGGCAGCGCGTGAGCAGTGGAACGTCGTCGTCGAGCAACTCCGCGCGAAGGCCAGGTTGGTTGTGAGCCCGATGCTGGCGCGTTTGTAGCGTCGCGAGATGACTTGATAGAGCAGATCTGTCGCCTCTCGCTCGAACGGAATGTAGCCAAGTTCGTCGATCAAGACGAGATGGTATCGCTCGTAGCTGGCTAAGCGCTGTTTGAGGCGATCTTCGCGTTTGGCCGCGATGAGCGTCATGCAGAGTTCCGCTGCGGTGACGAAGAGGACGCGATAGACGGCAGTGCACGCAGCCAAACCGATCGCGGTCAAGGCGTGCGTTTTGCCCACGCCCGTCGGACAAACCAAGATGAGATTGCGTTTCTCCGCAACGAATGGACGATCGAGTAATTCAAGCAGTTTCGTCTTCGGAAGCTGAGGCTGAAGCGAGAAGTCGAACGACTCCATCGTCTTCACCACGGGAAAGTGCGCCACAGCGATGCGCGTACGGACGCCATTTTCGTGCCGCTTGTCGACTTCGAGTGCGGCCAGTTCGTGCAAATAGCCGAGTTTGTCGGCATCGTCGTCGGAGATGCGGCGATAGTTGGCTAAGATCGCGGGTAAGCGCAGCGTGCGCAGATGTTCGTCGAGCAGCGGGAGGTTCTTCATGCGACCTCCGTGAGCTCGGAAACGATGTACCTGTCCAAACGCGCCTGAGGAGCCTGGATTTGCGCGGCGACGGGTAGGTCAGCGGCGTTGAGCGATGCCGGCGTCGAGGATGCGTGTTGCGTCAGAAGCAGAGCGATTGCGGCCGGATCGTCGACCGCGAGTTCGGCCGCCCGCTCGACCGCGGCAACCACCTCGGCCAGTCGATGCTTTTTGAGCAACTCGACGACGCGCAGAAATTGTTTGCCCGCGGTGTCTCGATCGCGCAGCACCAGCCGCCGCAGCAGAGCGCGCAGTGCTTCGGGCACTTGGGGATTGTTGAAGACTTCTGCGCGCTCGACGGCACGGTGTTTGTGCTTGAGGACTTCGAGGTAGTCTAACGGGTCGAGCGAGGCTTCGTTGTGTCCAAAGAGCCGTACACGCTCGGCGGCCAATTCGCCGTCGACGATGACGCGCAGGTGATCGGCAAACAGTTCGATCGTCGCTGGTCGACCGACGAAACGATCCGGAACCGAGTAGCGATTGGTCCGGCAGCGGACCTCCGAGAACTTGGTGACGCGGACATGGTCATGGACGCACGGTCGCGGCAGCACGGCGGGCAGCGGCCGCAACGCAGCGCGTTCGTGGTCGAGCCGCTCGGCAACCGTTCGGCCGTCGACCATGCGGTGCAGATCCTCGCGGCTACACTGCAGCAGGGCTTCGTTGAGATCCTCGAGCGATGCGGCGCTGCGCATCGGCCGGAAGAAGTTGTCCTCAACGTAGCCGTGGGCTCCCTCAACGCCACCCTTTTCGTTGCCCTTGCCCGGGGCCGCAAACTGCATGTTCAGCGTCAAGCTCCCCGAGAACGCGGCGAACTCAGCGTTGACCTTGCGGTGGCGGCCGCGCAGCACTTTGTCGACGGCCGTCCCGCATTGTCGAACACGCCGTCGCGCGTGACGCCACCAAACTCGACGCCGGCGCGCAAAAGACCATCGAAAAGCGACGGCCGATCCTCGGTACGGTAGCAAGCGCAAACCACGCCGTCGAGTAGCTCAGGCGCGCCTGGAACAGATGCAGATTGAGTTCCTCGCTGCGACGATCGCCTTGACGTTCTTGAAGTCGTACTGCGTCTGGTCACTGGGAACGTACACCTGACGGATGAACACTTCTTTTGGATGCACGCGCAGACGCTGCTGCGCGATGTACGCCCGAACGGCGTGTTCTCCGAATTGAACGATTGATGCTTCTGACGTAGCACCTGCGCAATGCGCAGTGCCGTGATACTCGGCTCTGCTTTGAGCAACGTGTCCACTTCGCTCTGGTACGCGGTTATTACCGGCGTGCGCGTCGGAGCTCTTGGATGCTGCGGCGGTGATGATGAACGCGTGTACTTGTGGATCGTGTTGAGGGCGAACTGTCTCTCGCGAGACGCTCATCGGCTCTCTTCGCTGAACAGCGCTCGCGAATGACTGCCAATTTCAAGCTAACACTCCGGAGCCTTAGCACTTCGTTAAAAGCGAAGCTGCCCAAGCTCGCCGAGATGATGGATCAGTCACGTGACGACGTGCTCGCGTTCATGGACTTCCCCAAGGCACAGACCGCACGCGCGCCACTGGAGGCATTGGCCGCGGTTATTGATAGCGAGGCACTTTGACCCTCTAGGGCGGCGCTTCGTCCGAAGCCCTGACCAGGCCGCGCGTTTGGGTCTATGCCTCTAGTTCACCACCGGGACGGTAGACCTCGATTCACGGGTTCGACGCGACGTCGGGCCGCTACGGTTGGCCCCTGGCTCCGGGTGCACAAGGGGTTTGGAAGGCATCCGTTACGTACAATCCCGGTAGAGAGCCATCGATAGGAGAGAAGACCGTGACAGACGAGTCAGAGGTCCAAAGCAGCGGGCCCCGCCCGGCCTCCTCCATAAACCGCACTGTGCTGCCCGTCCCAGCGCCTGAGTATCCGCCAATCACCGAGCTTGATGCGCACAACGCGAAAGCACCGCCGCGGTTCGAGGTGAAGGCGCCGAAAGGTGCGCCCAACGTGGTCGTTATCCTTCTCGACAACATGGGCTTCGGCGACACATCAACCTTCGGAGGCCCAATCCAGATGCCGACGCTGGACCGTCTGGCAAAGACCGGGCTGCGCTACAACAATCTCAAAGTTCCGCCATTGTGTTCGCCTAGCCGCGTCGCGCTGCTTACCGGCCGCAATAGCCATAGCGCAAACTTCGGCGTGATCTCGGAAATTGCTAGCGGCTTTCCGGGGTACACCGCGATGCGTCCCGACAGCGTAGCGATGTTGCCCCAGATATTGCGGCTCAACGGCTATAACACCGCCATGTTCGGAAAGTGTCACGAGCTAGGGCCCTGGGAAGCCAGCGATGTCGGACCCTTCGATCGCTGGCCGGTGCAGAGCGGATTTGAGCGGTTCTACGGCTTCATGTCCGGCGAGGCTGACCTCTTTCATCCGGTCATTTATGACAACATGACAAGGTTGGATATGCACGCCGACCCCGATTACTATGCTAGTACGGATATCACCGACAAGGCGATCCTCTGGCTGCGTTCGCAGCGTTCGCTGGCGCCCAACAAGCCATTCTTCGTCTACTACGCGGCGATCGGTACACACGGTCCGTTCCAGGTGCCCGAGGCGTGGCGCGACCGGTACAAGGGCAAGTTCGATCAGGGCTGGGACGAGGTGCGAAAGGAAACGTTGGCCAGGCAGATCGAGTTGGGCGTCGTGCCGCCGGGCACCGACCTTGCGCCCAAGCCGCCCGGGATCCAGGAATGGGACGAGTTGACGGCCGACGAGAAAAAAGTCTTTGCGCGGTACATGGAGATCTATGCGGCCTTTGCCGAGGTGACTGACTATGAAGCCGGGCGGTTTCTCGATGAGATCGAGGCCTTGGGCGAAATGGACAACACGCTCGTCTTCTACATCACCGGCGACAACGGTTCGGTTTTTCAAGGGGGCCTCAACGGCGCCTTCAATGAGTTGTCCGTGTTCAACGGATTGCCCGAGCCCCTGGATGTTGCGCTGCGGAACTTCGACGAGATCGGCGGCCCAAAATCCCATATTTTGTACAACAATGGCTGGGCTTTTGCCGGCGCGACGCCGTTTGGGTGGGGACACCAGGTGGCCTCGTATGGCGGTGTGTGCCAACCCATGGTAGTGCATTGGCCGAAGGGCATCGCTGAGAAAGGCGGCCTGCGTACGCAGTGGATGCACATGATCGATATTGCGCCGACGGTGTTAGAGGTAATTGGTGTGCCCGAGCCAGGCGTCGTGTATGGCGTCCGACAGAGACCATTCGAAGGCGTGAGCGTGCTAGACACCATGAATGAACCCGGGGCGAAGTCGCGCCACACTACGCAATACTTCGAGATGGCCGGCAACCGGGGCATCTACCAGGACGGCTGGTTTGCCACCACGGTGCACCGGCCGCCGTGGGAGCCCAAGCCGCGGGCTACGCTTGAGAACGATAAGTGGGAGCTTTACAACGTGGAGGAAGATTTTAGTTGCGCGCATGACCTTGCGGCGAAGTATCCCGACAAACTCGCGAAGCTAAAGGGAGTCTTCCTAGAAGAAGCGGTCAAGTACAACGTGCTTCCGCTCGATGACCGCGCTTGGGAACGCTTCAACGCCGCTTTAGCTGGCCGTCCGGATCTGCTGGAAGGTCGCACCGAGATGACGGTCTATGAGGGGATGAAGGGTATTCCCGAAAATGCCTTCATCAACATCAAGAACCGCTCGTTCGTCGTGATTGCCGACATCGAAGTTCCGCAGGCGGGCGCAAAGGGCGTAGTCATCGCCCAAGGCGGGGAGATGGGCGGCTGGAGCCTCTACGTCAAGGACGGCGCACCCCGGTTTGCCTGGAACTATCTCGGCCGCGAGATTTACAAGATCGCCGGCCCCGCTCGTTTGCCGACAGGGCGCGTGGTACTTCGCTTCGAGTTTGCTTACGATGGCGGTTTGGGTGCGGGCGGTAAGGGTGTGATCTTCGTCAACGATAAAGAGGTCGCCGCGGGACGGGTCGAGCACACTCAGCCCTTCGCATTTGGTGCGGAAACGACGGACGTGGGTGAGAACCTCTATACGTGTGTCAGCGACGACTACAAAGCGGGCGATAACAGGTTCACCGGCAAGATTCACAAGGTGACCGTCGAGGTCGGGAAGTCCAACCTCAATGAGGAGGCGCAGAGGGCTCTGGCAGAGTTGCGAATGAAGAAAGCGCTGAACGTCTAATCGAGTTGGCTTCAGCTCAATCGTCATAAATTAACCCTCACTAGAACATCGGCTGGTCCCAGTAAGGCCGGATGCCGGTACGATGCATGGAGCATTAGACGTGCATCAGCGAACGCGGCGGAAAGCCTTACGGGACGGGCGTTTGCGCGGCGCGCACCAGTTTGCAAAACCGGTTGGCCCCGAGGGCGCGAGACACGTGACGGAGCCTGGCGCGACGAGCCGCGATACGAGTGCGAAGGAAAGCCTTATAGGACGGGCGTTTTCGCGCTGCCAGGAGACGGAGGCGCGCGATCGGGCGGGCGAGCTACGTGGCGGGAGGGGGCCCCGTTTTTGACCCGTTCCCCTATTCCCGCTACGCCGTGACCCCGTGGCAGCGCTTGAACTTCTTGCCGGAACCGCACGGGCACATGTCGTTACGACCGACCTTCTCGGCGGTGCGCACCGGCTTGCGCGGCCCGTCGTCGTCGCGGTTGGTGTGGACCTCGCGCTGACGGCCATTCGAGCCGGGCGCCGGTCCCAACAGTTTCTCCGCGAACTCGGAGTCGAGTCGCGACGGACGAGGCGGCATCGCGCCGTCGGGCAACTGCTGCTTCTCGACGTTGGCAGCGGCGGCCATCAGCGGGTCCATCTGCGGTTCTGCGCCGCCGGCGAGTGCCTGCTGCTCTGCGACGCCGTCGACGTCGAACGCCGTCTGCGGCTCGATCTGAATCTGGAAGACGCGCTTGATCGCCTCCTCGGCGATGTTGTTCTTGAGGTCTTCGAAGATGCCGTAGGCTTCTTTTTCGTACTCGACGCGCGGGTCTTTCTGGCCGTAGCCGCGCAACCCGATCCCCGTCTTCAACGCGTCCATCACGTACAGGTGATCGACCCATAAGCGGTCGATGATCGGCAGCATCACGTATTGCGACTCGATCAGCCGCATCAGTTCCGGCCCGACCTCGCGCTCCTTCGCTTCGAACGCCGCGACGCCGATCGCCATGAGCTGACGCTTCATCTCGTTGCGGTCGAGCTTTTCGAGCTGTTCCAGCGTCATCTGCCCGTGGAGCGGGAAGATCAGCTCGACCTCGTTGAGGATCTCCTGCAGGTCCCACTCCGACGGGTGCACGTTCTCGGGCGCGTTCGAGTCGACGGCATAGCCGACTTTCTCGTCGATCGTCTGCAGCAGGAAGTCGCGCGTCGAGAACTCGTTGCGCAGGATCGCGCGGCGATCGCGGTAGATCACCTCACGCTGCTTGTTCATGACGTTGTCGTACTCGAGCACCGACTTGCGGATCTCGTAGTTGTGGTTCTCGACCTTGCTCTGGGCGCGCTCGATCGAGCGCGTCAGGATGTTGGCCTCGATCGGCGCCTCGTCGGTGAAGCCGACCCGATCCATGATCGAGGTCAGCCGCTCGCCGCCGAACAGCCGCATCACTTCGTCTTCCAGCGAGACGTAGAAGCGCGTGCTGCCGGGATCGCCCTGGCGGCCCGAGCGGCCGCGCAACTGATTGTCGATCCGGCGCGACTCGTGCCGCTCGGTGCCGATGATGTGCAGGCCGCCCACGTCGGGGATGCCCTCGCCCAGTTTGATGTCGACGCCGCGGCCCGCCATGTTGGTCGCGATCGTGACCGCGTCGCGCAGACCGGCGTCCTTGATGATCTGTGCTTCCTGCTCGTGGTACTTCGCGTTGAGCACGTTGCACTGCACGCCGCGCCTGCGCAGCATCGTCGCGAGTCGCTCGCTCTTGTCGATGGAACGCGTGCCGACGAGGATCGGCCGCCCCTTCGCATGCTCGGCGACGATCTCGTCGACGACCGCCTCGAACTTCGCGCCCTCGGTCCGGTAGACGATGTCGTGCTGGTCGCGCCGCTGGACGTTGCGGTTTGTCGGGATGACGATGACGTTGAGTCCGTAGATGTCGCGGAACTCGCGCTCCTCCGTCTTCGCCGTGCCGGTCATGCCCGCCAGCTTCTGGTACAGCCGGAAGTAGTTCTGGAAGGTGATCGTGGCGAGGGTCTGATCCTCGCTGCGCACGTGGAGGCCTTCCTTGGCCTCGATCGCCTGGTGGATGCCGTCCGAGTAGCGGCGCCCGTACATCAAGCGGCCGGTGAACTCGTCGACGATGACGACCTCGCCCTCCTTGACGATGTACTGCTGCTCGTTGTGGAACAGGTGCCACGCCTTCAGGGCGGCGTTGAGCTGATGCGCGAGTTCGAGGTTGCGCTGGTCGTAGAGATTGGTGACGCCGAGCATCCGCTCGACCTTGGCGACGCCGGCCTCGGTGATCGGCACCGCGTGCGCCTTCTCGTCGACCGTGAAGTCCTCGCCCTTGACCAGGCGCGGGAGCAGTTGGGCGAACTTGGCATAGAGATCGGTCGCGTCCTGACCCTGGCCGCTGATGATCAGCGGCGTCCGCGCCTCGTCGATCAAGATCGAGTCGACCTCGTCGACGATCGCGAAGTACAGGTCGCGCTGCACCATGTGGTCGAGCGAGCCCGCCATGTTATCGCGCAGATAATCGAAGCCGACCTCGTTGTTGGTGACATACGTGATGTCGCTGTTGTACGCGGCGCGGCGCTCGTCGGGGGGCAGATCGTGCTGGATGACGCCGACCGACATTCCCAAGAACGCGTACAGCGGACCCATCCACTCGGCGTCGCGCTTGGCCAGGTAGTCGTTGACGGTCACGACGTGAACGCCGCGGCCGAGCAGCGCGTTCGCGTAGACGGCGAGGGTCGCGACGAGGGTCTTGCCCTCGCCGGTCTTCATCTCCGCGACCTTGCCCTCGTGCAACACGTGTCCGCCCATGATCTGGACGTCGAAGTGCCGCATACCCAACACGCGTTTGCCCGCTTCGCGGACGACGGCGAACGTCTCGGGGAGCATGTTATCCAGTTCCTCGCCGTTCGCGAGGCGCTCTCTGAACTCGACGGTCTTCGCCGCCAGCGCGGCGTCGTCCAAAGCCGACATCGCCGGTTCGAGCGCATTGGTCGCGGCGACGGTCCGCCTCAGCCGAGCGACCTCCCGCTCATTACCGTCGAAAATCGACTTGAGGAAAGCCATACTTAGGGTAAACCATTCGGGGCAGAGCGGGGTTCCACCCGGCCTCGGCTAGCGGGCGGCGGCTGCCCGGACGGGCGCGGACGATGCGGCGAGAGCCGCCGCATGGTGGTGTTGAGTCACGAAATAAACGGCGACCGCGACGGCCGCGGCGACGACGAACAGGACGACCGCGGCCACGATCCGGCGCCGCGCGATCGCGCGCTTCGCCCCCGTCGTGTTGATGATCTGCCTGCCCACGGCCGACCACTATGCGCCTGGCGGCCGGATTCACCTCCCGCCGCGGCGAGCCTCGCGGGGCTAGACCGGCAGGCGCAGGGGGTGGTCAATCGTGCCGGGCGGGACGCGGCGCAGCAATTCGCCGACCGTGACGAACTCGAAGCCGGCCGCCCGGAAGCGGTCGATCAGCGCGGGGAGCATCTCGATCGTCCCTAGGCGCCCGCTGTGGAGCAGGACGATGTCGGGCGCGGTCGCGTGCGCGGCCACATGGGCGGCCAGCGCCTCGGGCGTGACCGACCGCCAGTCACCGGGGTCGTCGTTCCACAGGATCACGTCGTAACCGGCCTGCTGGGCGACGCGCAGGGTCTGCTCCGTGAAGCGCCCGTGCGGCGGCCGCATCAGCGTGGCGATCGACGGCTGCGCGACGAGCCGCTCGAGCGCGACACGGCCGCCCTCGAGTTCGGCGCGCACACCCGCGTCGTCGAGTTGATCGAGGTTCGGGTGCGTCAGCGTATGATTGCCGATCTCGTGCCCATCGCGCGCGATCCGGCGCGTCAACTCGGGAAACTCTTCGGCGTCGCGTCCGATGAGAAAGAACGTCGCCTTGACGCCGGCGTCCGCGAGCGCGTCCAACAGGAGCGGCGTCTCGACGGGGTAGGGTCCGTCGTCGAACGTCAGGGCGACCAGTTTCGGCGAACCAGACCGGTCGCTCGGCGGACGATCGTGGAGAAAGCGGTCGACCCGCGCGTCGAGGGCGAGCGAGACCGCGCGGTGCACGTCCATCCCGCGCGTCACGACCGCGGGAATCACGGGCTCGTTCGCGTGACGCACGAACCGATAGGCGCCGTACGCGACGACGATGCAGACGACCGCGACCAGCGCGAGCCGCAGGCCGCGATTCACTTCGTGGCGGCGTTCGCGCTCTGCGTCGGCAGCTTGTAGTCGCGGCCGACGATGACGGTCACGTCGCTGACCTTCGTTGCCCCGGTCCCGATGCTGACGGCGTCGGGCGTCACGACGGCCGCGGGCAGCGCGAGGTGCACGCGCTCGCCGGCCAGCGGCCGATCGAGCGAATGGACGTGGATCTCGGTCGCGCCGTGCGCGAAGCTGTCGGCGTTCGTCACCGACGAGACGGTGAAGCCTTGCGCGCGCAACGCGGCCGCGACGCGCGCGCCGAGCCCCGGTTGGCCACTGCCGTTCTCGACCTCGACCGTGATCGACGAGGGGCTGATCGCCGCGACGAGCGACGGATCGGGCGACCCGGTCGGCGCCTCGGCGACGACCGGCGCGAGGAAGAACTTCTGGACGTCGCGGGCCTTGGCCGCGTCGTCGGGGACCAGCACGTCGCCGCAGCACGCGAGCTCTTTGTCGTCGACGTACGGCACCTGGTCCGACGCCACGTCCTTCAGGTCGACGCTCTTGAACGCGTTGGCGAGGCTGATCTCCTCGGGCGCGGTCAGGTCGGTCATGACGTTGCGATTCAGCACGCCGACGAGGTCCTTGATCCGCAGCACGTCGTTGAACTTATCGTTCTTGAGCTTTGCGATCATGATGCGCACGACTTGCTGTTGCCGCTTGATGCGGCACGGATCGCTGCAGGCGTCGTGGCGGAAGCGGCTATACGAGACGGCCTGCTCGCCGTTCATGTGATACTTCTTGCCGCCCACGAAATGGATGTGCAGGTGGCCCCAGTTGTCGTCGTAGTTCATCGTCTCGTCGGGAACGACGTCGATCCCGCCGATCGCATCGATCACTTCCTTCGTCGCGTTGATCCGCAGCGTGACGTAGCGATCGAATCCCGGGATCCCGAGGAACTTCGCGATGACCTTCTCCGACAGTTTCGCGCCGCCGAGCGCGTAGGCCGTGTTGATCTTGTCTTCGTGGCCGTCCGGCATTACCGCGTCAGTGTCGCGTGGGACGGAGAGCACGCTGACCGACGGCTTCTGCCCTTGCGGGAAGTTCAAGGCGACGGCCATGATCGTGTCGCTGCGCGCGCTCGTCGAATACTCTTGATCTTTGTCGTCGTAGTTGTAGTCGATCCCGAGCAGCAGCAGCGCGATGCGATCCTTATGGAAATACGTCTGCGGCGGATCGACGAAATAGGCCGTGACCACGTCGACCGGCGAGCGTTTCTGGAGCGCGGACTGCGTGCCGACGAGCGCCGCGGCGGCGGCCACGACCGCGAGCACCGCGATCGCCGCCCCGATGAGGACCCGCCGCCACAGCGCGCCCGTAGGGGGCGGCGCGGCGGGCGCGTCGAGGTGCTTTCCCACTACGCGTTCACCAACGCGGCGGCGGGCGACGCGGTTCCATGGTAGTCGAACGCTGTCGAGCCCTCCAGGCGGACGTGAGGAACGAACCGGGGGCGGCGTCAGCGGCGAAATAGATCGAGCCGTCGACCCCGGGCGCCTCGCCCATCGAGCGCCCGAAGGCCACGCGCGGGCTCGCGAAAGCGGACCGCAGCGGGTCGGACGCGCGCAGCGTGCGGCGGCCCTCGACCAGCACGCGCACGGTCTCGCCGACGCGGCGTGCCCGCGCGCGCTCCGAGGCGAGCCGCTGGGCCTCGCGCAGCCGCAGCAGGCGGCGGCGCTTCTGCGCCTGTGGCACCTGGTCGCCGAGCAGAGCGGCCGGCGTCCCTTCCTCACGGCTGTACGCGAAGAAGCCGACGCGGTCGAGTTCGGCCCGCGCGATCCATTCCTCGAGGTAGTCGACGTGCTCGTCGCGCTCGCCCGGAAACCCGACGATGAACGTCGAGCGCATCGTCACGCCCGGGATCCGGCGCCGGAACTCCGCGAGGATCTCGAGGTAGCGCTCGCCGTTGCTCGGACGCAGCATCGCACGCAGCATCTCCGGGTGGGCGTGTTGCAACGGCATGTCCATGTAGGCGCAGACCTTCGGCAACGTCGCGAGCGCGTCGATCAGCTCGGAGTCGACCGTCGCGGGATAGAGGTACAGCAGCCGCAACCACTCGACGCCGTCAACGTCGTGCAGCGCATGCAACAACTCCGCGAGGCCGCCGCGCCGCATACCGCGGTCGCGACCGTACATCGACGTGTCCTGCGCGATCAGGATCAGTTCCTTCGCGCCGCCCGCCACGAGTGCGCGCGCCTCGCTCACCAGCGACTCGACGCTGCGGCTACGAAAGCCGCCGCGCAACTGCGGGATGATACAAAACGTGCAGGGGTGGTCGCAGCCCTCTGCGATCTTGAGATAAGCGGTCGCCTGCGGGGTCGTGACGAGCCGTGGCAGAAAATCGTGCTCCGGCTCCGCGTCGAACTGCAGCCTGACCGGCATGTGTCCGTCGCGCGCCTCGTCGAGCACCTCGACGATGCCCGCGTACGCGCCCGTGCCGACGATGCCATCGATCTCGGGGATCAGCGCGCGCAGTTGCTCGCCGTAGCGCTGCGACAGGCAGCCGGCGACGATCAGCAGCTGGCCGGGCGCCTTGGCGGCCGCCTGCTCGAGGATCGCCGCCGTCGATTCCGCCTTGGCGGCGTCGATGAACGCACAGGTATTCACGACGACGGCGTCCGCCTCGGCCGCCTCCGGCACCAGATCCCAGCCGGCCTGGCCGAGCTGGGCGATCATGACTTCGGAGTCGACGAGGTTCTTGGCGCAGCCGAGGCTGACGAACGCCACGCTCCCGCGGTCGGCTCTCATCTATAATTCACGAATTGCAGGGGCAATTCGAAGTCGAGATTCCGTAACAACTCCTGAACCTTCTGCAAGTCATCCTTATTCTTCCCGCTGACCCGCAGTTGCTCGTCCTGGAACTGGGTCTGGACCTTCAGTTTGGCCGCCTTGATCGCGTCGATGAGCGGCTTGCTTTTGTCCTTGGGGATCCCGCTGCGGACCTTGACGGTCACCCGCACGGTCTGCTGCGCCGCGGGCTCGGGCTTGCCGAACTCGAACGCCTTGAGCGAGATTCCGCGCTTGACCGCCCGGCCTTGGATCATGTCGATCACATTGCGCATCTTGAGCTCGTCGTCGGCGATGATCGTGATCTGCTCCGCCGAGTTCTCGATCGATGTCTTCGAGTTCTTGAAATCGAAGCGTCCCGCGATCTCCTGTCGCGCTTGGTTGAGGGCGTTCGCAAGCTCTTGCTGGTCGACGCGTGACACAACGTCGAACGAGTTGTCGGCTGGCATTGGGTCTACTCCTGGGCGAGTTTGAACGTCCGGTCCACGACGGCGCCCGCGGGGCCGAGGGTCCCCAGGTCGCGGCCGTCTACCGTCAGCGCGACCCCGGCCGCGTTGCCGACCCGCACGCTCGCCACCTTTCCGTTGAAGGCGCGCTTGGTCCCCGGCGGATAGATGCCCTCCATCGCGACCGCCCCGTCCACGGTGACGCGCACCCACGAACTCGCCACGAACCGCACGCCCAGGCCGCTCGGCCCTCCGAACGGCGTCGCGGTCGCAACGGCCGCTTTCGGCGCGGCCGGGCTTGGCGAGCCGGCGCTCGGTTGCACCGTCGGGGCCGGCTGGCCGGCGCCGTCGGCGGTGCCGACCGTCTGCCCCCCGTTGTGCACCGCGTAGTAGTTGTAGGCGACGAACGCGACCAGCGCAGCCGCGACCGCGCCGATGACCCAGAGCCAGACCGACGGGCCGCGCCGTTCGACCGGCCGCAGGCGGGGTCGCATGGTCGCCGCGCCCGCGACGGCCGTTGCGGCGCCCGGCGGAAGCGTTGCATTGAAGCGCGCGACCGACTCCTCCGGATCGAGGCCGAGAAAGCGCGCGTAGGTCCGCAGGAAACCGCGGACGTAGACCGGCGCGCCGATCGCCTTCCAGTCCTCGTCCTCGAGGTTCTGGAGATAGACCGTGCGGATGTGAATGCGCTCGGAGATATCGGAAAGGGTGAGGTTTCGCGCTTCGCGCGCGGCGCGAAGGTCCTCTCCGAGACCCGCCATGCCGCTTGAGTTAGCGCCGCCGACGGGTTATCCTGTTCTCCGTCCATGGTACGCGTTGTCGCCGCGATGAGCGGTGGGGTCGATTCCGCGGTCGCCGCCGGGTTGCTGCGCGAGCAGGGCTTCGACGTCGTCGGCGTGACGATGAAGATGTACGAGCCGCAGCGGGCGGCCCACGCGCGCTCGTGCTGCGGCGCGCGCGACTTCGACGACGCCCGCGAGAGCGCAGCGGTCCTCGGGATCCCGCACTACGTCCTCGACTTCGAGGAGGCGTTTCGGCGCAACGTCGTCGACCGTTTCGTCGCGGATTACCGGCGCGGCCGCACGCCCAACCCGTGCGTCGCGTGCAATTCGTTCGTCAAGCTCGGCACGCTGGCGCGGTTCGCAGAACGCATCGGTGCCCGTTACGTCGCGACCGGTCACTACGCGAGGCTAGCGCACGAAAGCGACGGCCCCCACCTGCGCGCCGCGATCTCGCGCGACAAGGACCAATCGTACGCGCTCGCGCAGCTGACGGCGGCGCAACTCGACGGCCTTCTCCTTCCGCTCGGCGATCTCGAGAAGGCACAGACGCGAGAACACGCCCTTCGGCTCGGCTTGCCGGTGCACGCGAAACCCGACTCGCAGGACGTTTGCTTCCTCGAGGGCGGCGACTATCGCGCGCTCGATGCTCTGCGGGACGAGGCGCCCGCGCCCGGCGCGTTCGTGACGACGGCGGGCGAGCGCGTCGGGACGCACGCAGGCGTCGTCGCGTATACCGTCGGTCAGCGGCGCGGCTTGCCGCCGACGCACACGAACGACGGTCCGCGCTACGTCGTGCGCATCGAACCCGACAGCAACGTCGTCGTCATCGGGCGCGAGGACGAACTCGGCGCGGACGGCCTCGTCGCGGACGACGTCAACGTCATCAGGCCCGAGCGCTTCGGCGCGGACGCGACGCCGGTGCTGGCGATGACGCGCTACCGCGCGCCGCTGGCGCGCGCGCGTGCCACGGTCGTGGGCGACCGCCTGCGGTTACGCTTCCCCGCACCGGAACGGGCGGTCACGCCCGGCCAACTGGTCGCGCTCTACGATGAGTCCGGCGAAGTACTGGCTGGCGCGACGATCCTGTCCGCGTCCTAGCAGACGCCCGGCGCGGGCCGCGCTGTGGCGCGTTCGACCCTAATTCGACGACGGGCGAACGGCGAAGGTCACCGTCGCAAAGACGGTCACGGGCACCTGGAGCGGGCCCGAGAGCGTCACGTCGCGCGGCAGATTGTTCGCTTCGACCGGATCCGACCGCGACCGGCAGCCGGGAGACGGGAAGTTTTGCGCCTCGCTGACGTTGGTGATCGCGCCGAGCGTCAGTCCAGCGGCGGCCGCGATCTGCTTCGCGCGCTCGCGCGCGTCCTCGATCGCATCCCGTTGGGCCCGCGCTTCCACGGCGCGGCAGTCGTCGATCCCAGCGGCGGCGTTGATCGCGACGTTGCGCACCGCGGGCGGGAGCGAGTCGGGGAGCGCCTTTGCGACACGCCGGGCGAGGGTTTCGACGTTCTCGCGGGTCGGATTCGCAATCGTGCCGACGATGACGCCGGGGCTGCCGGCCCCGATGAAGCCGGTGACGGGCAGGAGCCACACGGCATCCGGAATGCCGTTATCGCGTAACGTCTTAGCTGTGGCCTGACCGACGTCGTCGAGGTTTGCGCCGACCTCGCGCCCTGTGAGTTGCACCTCGAAGCGAAGGTACTGGGCCGAGACGCGTTCCGTCCCGCGGCCGACGACGACGATGTTTGGGCCCTGAGCGCGAGCAGCGGCGGCGTTGGGCGCGACCTGCGCGCCGGCCATGCCGCACGACGTCCACGTTACGAGCGCGGCGCACGCTGCGACCTGGTTAACTCGCGGTCGCAAGCGGCATCGCAGGGCGCAGGTTCCAGTAGGTGTCGCGAATGACCGGCCGGTAGCCTGCGCCGCGGATGATGTGTTCCAGTTGCGCGCGGGTCGCCTCGTTCGTCGAACCGGCGTCGTGCACGACCTGCTCCTCGAGGATCGTGCCGCCCATGTCGTCGCAGCCATAGAACAGCGCGAGCTGGCCGAGCTTCAGTCCCGGCGTCAGCCACGACGCCTGCAGATGCGGAAAGTTGTCGAGGTAGAGCCGCGAGACCGCGAGCACGCGGAGATAATCGAGCCCGCTCGCCTCGCGCCCGCGCAGCGGCGTCTTGAACGGGACGTAGTACCAGGGTATGAACGCCGTGAAGCCGCCGGTCTCGTCCTGCAGGCTGCGCAGGACGTCGAGGTGCTCGATCCGCTCTTCGACGTGCTCGATCGAGCCGAACATCATCGTCGCAGTCGTCGGCATCCCTAACTGCTGCGCGTCGCGCATGATGCCGAGCCACGCCTCCGGCGCGATCTTGCGCGCGCTGATCCGCTTGCGGACGCGCTCGACGAGGATCTCGGCGCCGGCGCCCGGCAACGAACGCATCCCCGCAGCCTGCAGCCGCCGCAGGATCTCGCGCGGCGTCGTCTCCTCGATCAGAGCGAGGCCGCTGATCTCCGAGACGGACAGCGAGTGGATGTCGACGGCGGGAAACTCGGTCCGCACGCGCGCGAACAGCCGCTCGAACCACTCCAGCCGGAGTTCGGGGTTGACGCCGCCCTGGATCATGATCTGCGTCGCGCCTTGCTCCGCGGCCCAACGGACGCGCTCGACGACCTCGTCGTGCGACATCGTCCGCCCCTCCGAATGTCCTTCCGGCCGGAAGAACGCGCAGAAGGCGCAGTGGACGTTGCAGACGTTCGTGTAATTGATCGTCGTGTCGATCACGTAGGTCACGTCGTCGCCGGGATAGAGCGCGCTGCGGCGCGCGTGCGCCGCGGCGCCCAGTTCGTGGAGCGGCGCCTCGCGGTAGACGCGGACGCCCTCGTCGAAGGTGAGCCGGCCGCCGCCCGCGGCGCGGTCGAGCAGGTCAGCGACCGACATGGAACCGCTCCGGTTCGGTCGAGCACGGCGCCGCCAGCGTCCCGATCGCGACCGACTCCGCGATGAAGCGCGCGAGTCCCGCGCGCGCCTGGGCGTCGAACGAGAAGTTCAACGTCTCGTAATAGGTATTGTAGAAGCCGATTCCGCGCGCGTGGGCGTTCTGTGCCGCGGCGACGACGTCGGCCGGGTGGGCGAGGCCCCACGCGCGGGCCTCGTCGAGGGAGCGCATCGCGGCGGCGACCTCGTCGCGGCGGTCGCGCAGCACGTCGCGGCGCGCGGCCCAGACGGCGTAGACCATGTCGAGCCCGGTCCACTCGTGCCACAGTTTTCCGAGGTCATAGACGTAGTGCGGGCCGAGCGCGAACTGCGCGTCGAGCGCGCGGTCGCCGATCAGCAGCGCCGGCTGCGCGCGCACCGCGGCGTCGAGCGGGTTGTCGTCGTCGACGAACTCCGCGTCGACCCCGTAACGCCGCTGCAGCAAGATCCGTAACAGGTTACGGCCGCTCGCGGACTCCGTCGTCACGGCGATCCGCGAGCCGTCGAGCGCCTCGGGCGGCCGCGGGCTCGCGAGGATCACCGACCACACCTCGTCGCGCGAGCCGATGCAGAGATCGGGCATCAGCGCGAGTTCGTCGGCGTGCGCGGCGTAGAAGTAGGCGCTCACGGGGCTGATGTCGAGGCTCCCGCCGAGCAGCGCCGCGTTCAGCCGGGCCGGCACGTCGGCGACGAGCGTGCCCCCAAACGCGATCGCCCCCTGGTCGAACGCGCAGTAGATCGGTAGATCGTTCGTGTAGTTGATGCGACCTGCGCGCAGCACGGCTAGACTCCCGCCGGCTGCGGCTCGCGCGCGGCGGACTCGTCCGGCTCGATCGGCGCCCAGTCGAAGGCGAACCGGTCGTACGTCGAGTTGCGGCGGACCGGCGTGAACCCGGCCTCCTCGATCAGCCGCCGGAACTCGCGATCGTCGACGTGCTGTCCGGACGAGGTGCCGGCGCTGTGGTAGATGCGCTCCTCGTCGGTACTGCCGTGCGTCCCGTCCATGTCGTCGGCGCCGTACAGCAGCGCGAGCTGACAGATCTTCAGGCCCTGGATCATCCAATAGGCCTTGATGTGATCGAAGTTGTCGAGCATCAGCCGCGCGGTCGCGAACATGCGAATGTCGTCGAGGCCGCTCGTCCAGCCGTGATCGCTCAGCTCGTTGCCGTCGGGGTGAAACGCGAGCGGGATGAACGCGTTATAGCCGGGCGAACGCCGCTGCGATTCGCGCAGCATGATCAGGTGTTCGGCCCGTTCCTCGCGCGTCTCGATCGTCCCGTAGAGCATCGTCGCGTTCGAGGCGATCCCGACGCGATGGGCCACCTCGTGGATCTCGAGCCAGTGCGCCGCGTCGACCTTGTTCGGGCAGACGAGCTTGCGAAAACGATCGCTGAAGACTTCGGCTCCGCCGCCGTTGATGTTGGCGAGGCCGGCGTCGTGCAGGCGCACGAGGATCTCCTCGTACGACAGGCGGTGGCGGCGCGCCATGTAGTCGATCTCGGCCGCCGTGAACAGCGACTGCTGCACGTGCGGCAGGCGCGCGCGAAAGCGCCGCATGAGCGGCAGCCAGTAGTCGAGTGAGAGCTGGCGCGGATCGTGGCCGCCGACGATGTGGATCTGGTTGAAGTTCGTGCCGGTCTCGAGCGCCTTGGCGAAGACCTCGTCCGAGGACATGCGGACGGCACGCTCGGGCTCCTTTTTCTCATCGGCCGCGAACGAGCAGAACTTGCAGTTCGCGTAACAGATGTTCGTCGAGTTGATGTAGCGGTTGAGGACGTAGAACACGTCGCGCCCGCTCTTGCGGACCTTGGCGGCGAGCGCGAGCCGCCCGAGCGCGTGCAGGTCGCGCGTCCGCAGCAGGGCGACGCCGTCATCGCGCGAGAGCGAGACGCCCGCGTCGATCTTCTCCTCGATCGCGCGCAGGGCGGGGTCGGACACCTTGGGGTTACCCTCGATCATGGCCATGGCGTTCCTCACCGTAGGCCCGAACCCGTGCCGTCCGCAAGGATTTCTGTCCGCTCAGGCGGGCGCCCGCGACCCGGCCAGCGCGCCGGTGGCGGCCAGAGCGAGCGCCGCGAAGGCCGACCCCAAGAGATAGCCCCCCGCGACGTCGCTCAAGTAGTGCGCCCCCAGCGCGAGGCGCGCCCAGCCGACGGCGAGGATGAAGGCGACCAGGAGCCACGCGACGACCAGGCGGCCGCGGCCGTGGCCGCTCGCGGCGAGATAGCAGGCCCAGAGCCCATAGAACGCGGCCGATAGGGTCGCGTGGCCGCTCGCATACGAGAACGAGGTCTCGTGGATCGCGATCCAGCCGGCCATGCGCGGGCGGGCGAAGACCAGTTTGAAGAAGTCGCTCGTCTGCCAGACGGCGACGAGCGTGACGATCGAGATGACGACGCGCAGGAGCCAATCGCGCCGGATGAAGCCGAACACCAACAATGCGGCGCACACGCCGACGTAGACGGGAAGGGTCGCGGCTTCCGTGAGGACGATGGCCAGCGGAACGCCGTGGCCGCGCAACGCGAGCGCGGCCCGGTCGATCGGCCCCGGCGGCGCCGACGACACCATCGAGCCGAGCACGGCGTACAGCGCCAACAGGACCGCCGCCAGCGGGAGCAGCCTGCGCCAGTCCACGGCTACATCCCGGTCGCGAAGAGATCGGTCTGGTTGTCGTCTCGCTTGCCGAGACGGTCCGCGAGCGTCTCCAGGTCGCCGAGTCCCACGTTGATGCGGCGCGGCTTGGGACCCTCGTGCTGACCGACGACACCGCACTCCTCGAGGAACTTCATCAGACGCACGGCGCGCGGATGACCTATCGAGAAGCGCGTCTGGAGTTGCGCGGTCGACGCGTAGTTCGTCTCGATGATGAACCGCGCGGCGTCGTAGGCGAGCGGGTCGGCGTTGCGCCCGCGTTCGTCGTCCTCGATCGGCGCAACGTCGACGCCGAGCAGATTGTCGGGCCGGCCCTGCGCCGCCCAGAACGCGACCAGCCGCGAGACCTCGGTTCCGGTGATCAGCGCGCCCTGCGCGCGGATCGGCTTCGGTGCGTCGATCGGCAGGTAGAGCATGTCGCCGCGGCCCAGCAGTCGCTCCGCGCCCGCCATGTCGAGGATCGTGCGCGAGTCGACCTGCGAACTGACGGCGAACGCGATCCGCGAGGGAATGTTCGCCTTGATGATGCCGGTAATGACGTTGACGGACGGGCGCTGCGTCGCGACGACCAAGTGGATGCCGGTCGCGCGCGCGAGTTGGGCGATCCGGCAGATCGTCGTCTCGACCTTGCCCGGCGCGATCATCATGAGGTCGGCCAACTCGTCGATCAGGATGACGACGTACGGCAGCGTCTCGTCGGGATACTTGGCGTTGTACTCCTCGATCTTGCGCACGCCGGCGCGCGCGAAGCGCTCGTAGCGCGAATCCATCTCTTTGGTCATCTGGAAGAGCGCGCCCGCCGCGAGCCGCGGATCCGTGATCACCTGCTCGATCAGGTGCGGAATGCCGTCGTAGACGGCGAACTCGACCCGCTTGGGATCGATCATCAGCATCTGTACCTGATCGGGCGTCGCGCTCGCGAGCAGCGACGCGACGATGCCGTTCAGGCAGACGCTCTTGCCGCTGCCCGTCGCGCCGGCCACGAGCAGGTGCGGCATCTTCGCGAGATCGCCGAAGACCGGACGCCCGGTAATATCTTTGCCGAGCGCCATGTGCAGCGGCGGGACCGTGCCGCGCAGCGGCAGCGCCTGCAGGATCTCCGAGATTGCGACCAGCGACACCGTCGCGTTGGGCACCTCGATGCCGACGGCCGACTTGCCGGGAATCGGCGCCTCGATCCGTACGGCCGTCGCCGCGAGCGCGAGCGCGATGTCGTCGGCGAGCGAGGAGATGCGCGAGATCTTGACGCCCCGTTCGGGCCGCAACTCGTAGCGCGTGACGGACGGCCCGCGTTCGATGTGCACGACCTTGGCGCCGACGCCGAACGAGGCTAGCGTGTCTTCGAGCACGTGGGAGCGCGTCGACTCGTCGACGGTCTGCACCTGGGGCGGATCGAACAGCGCGAGGTCGGGCAGGCGATACTCGCGCGTCCCCGCGACGATCGCCGCCGTGGCGATCGCGGCAACCGGCACCGGCGAAGCCGCGACGACGAGGCACGGGCGCGCGATCGACCGTCTCGTCCTCGTCGTCTTCTTCGTCGTCGCCCTCGAAGTCGCCGTCGTCGAGCTCTTCGTCGTCGTCCTCGAGGTCGTCGTCGAAATCTTCGTCCTCGTCGCCTTCGAAATCGCCCTCGTCGTCGGGCTGCACGCGCGCCGCCGGGATCGGCACGGCCGGGCGCCGCGCGCGCCGCCTGTGCAACGAACGTGCGCACGTCGACCGGCGCGATCGGCGGCAGGCCGAACGCTTCGCGCAGCGAAGCCGGCCGCGCCGGGAGTGGTCGAGGTCGCGCGCGCGGGCGCGGGCCGCAGGGCGCGCAGCGCGCTCGTCACGGCGTTGCGCGCGCGATGCGTCGTCACGAGCGACCACCCGATCGCGCGCTTCACGGAGAGGCGCGTGATCCAGACCGTGACGACGACCGCGGCGAGGACGAGCACGATCGCGCCGCCGGCGTCGCCGACGAGCGCGTGCAGTCCGCGCGCGAGCGCGTTGCCAACAGCTCCGCCGCGTCTGGCGAAAGCCGCGTCGACGATCGCGAAATAGAGCAGCGCCGCGATGCCGAAGGTCGCGATCATCTGCGGGACGTTGATCTCGAGGAAGATGATCGCTCCGGCCAGCGCGACGACGAGCGGCGCCAGCCACGCGGCGGCACCGAACGCCGCGATCAGCCCGTGCGCCGTGGCTGCGCCGGCCGCGCCGGACGACGCCGGAAGGGCGAGCGCGACCGCCAGCAGCAAAGCGACGCCAAGGGCCGCTATGCCGGCGATTTCGAGATTCAGACGCACCGTCGCGGTCGCCCGGCGTCCGCGTGCCATTGAGTGAGCGACTTATCGGGGCGGCGGGAACTCACCTGTCGGCGGCAGGCTCGCACGAGTGCCGGACTCAAAAACGGTAGCAGTTCACCTGGCCGCGCCGACGAAAGGACGCCGTGACGCCGACGATTGCCATCCTCGAGGGAGATCAGACCGGACAAGAGCTGCTGGTCGAAGCGCTGCGCGTCCTCGAACCCGACGTGATCGGGATGCCCCTGCAGTTCGACCGTCACGACCTGTCCCTCGAACGCCGGCGCGAGACGGACAACGCGGTCGTGCACGACGCCGCGGCGGCGATTCGCGAGCACGGCTACGGGCTCAAGGCGGCGACGATCACGCCGGAGCGCGCGGGCGACGTCGGGTCGCCGAACGCTATCCTGCGCCGTGAGATCGACGGCAAGGTCATCGTCCGGACGGGGCGCCGTCTCCCGGGGTGCGGCCCGTCGCCGGGATCTACGCGCCGATCTCGGTCGTGCGCATGGCCGTCGGCGACGCCTACGGCGCGCGCGAGTGGCGCGAGGGCGAGGGCGACGGCGAGGTCGCGCTGCGCACGGAGCGCATCGAGCGCAGCGTCTGCCGCGCCGTGGCGGAGTATGCGTTCGTCCACGCGCGCCGGACGCACGCCAAGGTGTTCGGCGGCCCCAAGTACACCGTCAGCCCCGTCTACGAGGGGATGCTCAAGGAAGAGATGGACGCCGCCGCGGCGCGCCATCCCGACGTGCCGTACGAACCGCAGTTGATCGACGCGACCTACGCGCTGCTGATCTCGAACCCCGGCGAGGCGATGGTGATCCCGGCCCTCAACCGCGACGGCGACTGCCTGTCGGACCTGGTCATGCAGTTGTTCGGCTCGATCGCGGGAGCCGAGAGCGTGCTGCTGGGATTCGACGAGAACCTGAGGCCGTCGGTCGTGATGGCCGAGGCGCCACACGGGACGGCGCCGCGCCTGTTCGGGCGCAACGTCGCCAACCCGATGGCGATGATCCTCGCCGAGGCGGCGCTGCTGTCGTACATCGAAGACCCGCGCGCACAGAGCGCGTCGCGGGCGATCTACGAGGCGACCCTCGAGGCGGTGCGCGGCGGGCATCGCGACGCCCGATCTCGGCGGCCAGGCCTCGACGTCGGAGTTCACCGACGCCGTCGTCGAGCGCGTCAAAGCCAAACTCGAGGTCTGGTCGTCGTTGTAAGGCCGGCTCAGTAACAGGATAGAAAAAGGGCCCCGGCGGTTGCCGGGGCCCTTTCCTCATTGTGAGGCCGGATGCCTCAGAGGTTGATCACCGCGTGGCGCGTCGAGCTGGAAGGCCTGCGCGTCGATTTCGATGATGGGGTGTGCGACCTGTTACCGGATGCGCCCGAAATGGGAACCGTGCATCCGAACACAGACGGCGGCACGTCTTGAAGACAGTCTGCCGCCTTCGAGATCGTGATGTCGCTGGTTC
Organism: Vulcanimicrobiota bacterium; assembly: GCA_963743605.1. Lineage (GTDB taxonomy): Bacteria > Vulcanimicrobiota > Vulcanimicrobiia > Vulcanimicrobiales > Vulcanimicrobiaceae > CAVUQJ01. Next base: position 322,271 of record CAVUQJ010000015.1, read on the forward strand.
CGCTGTTGCCGGCGATCGGCGGCGCCGGGTTTCCGAGGCTGTGCGGATACGACGCCTCGAAAGCCGGGTAGTCGAACCCGATCGTCTGGACGGTGAACGAGTCGCTCGGTGTCGGAGCACCGTTGACGGCGCTGTTCGCCGCTTCACTGCACAGCGACGGCGAACCGCCTGGGCCGGCCGCTGCCCCCAGGAGATACGTGCCGCTGCGCCCGGCATGGATCGTGTAGTAGATCGGGTGCACCCAAGCCCAGATCCGTTGCACGACGCCGGCTGAGAGCTACTCGAGGTGAGCGGCGGGCCGAAGTCGGTGATCTGGATATAGGCTTCCGTGACGCCGGCCGGAAGCACGACGTGGAACGACGCGCCGCCCGCGCCGAACCCCGAAACCGCCGCCGGCGCGACGTTCGGGAGCAGGGTCGGTGATCCGATTGCGGCCGTCGCCGTCTGCGTGACGCGTCCGGTGTTCGCCGGAACGACGACGGTCAGCTGGTACTCACCGGCGGCGGGGGGCACCGTCGCGAAGACGTTCGATCCCCATCTCGGCGCCGGCCGTTCCGGCTGGGTAGGCTCCGCTCCCGACGACCGACTCGCCGTTTCCGGCTACGTCGAACGACGGCGGTCCGCCCCACGGCTCGAAGGCGTTCGTATCGCCCGCGAAGTCGTAGAGGGGAACCGGATACGGCGCGACCTGGAACGGCGCACCGATGTTGACCACCGCTAGGTGCGTCGTACGAGCCGTACGCGTTGTACGGTTCGATGCCGAGGCCGAACACGCCACCGGATTGACCGAACGTCGTCAGGTTCGTCGTGTTCGGAACCTGCGAGGTCGAGTTCATCACGTGGCCGCTCAGTTCGGCCGTCGCCGGTCCGGTGAGGACCGTCGACGTCCCGTCGTACGGCCCGCCCGTGCCGGGAGTCCCGGGAAGCTGACCGGGAACGGTCAGCTTCGGGGAGTTCAGCAGCGTGCCGCTGTCGCCGGGCTTGAAGCCGCCGCTCGCCGGTTGGCGATACGTCGCGACGACGTTGAGTCCGGTCGTGGTGCCGTACAGGTTCGCCGTGCCGACCGCAAGCTGCAGCACGTTGGCTGTGACGTTTGCGGTCGTCACTCCCTTCGGGGACGCCCCGTTCGCACTGCATCCTGCGAGTACGAGCATGAGCGTGACGACGAGGGGCTTCTTCATTTGGTGCATCCTTATCATCATCCTCACTCTAGAGCTCGTGCTGGTAGTAGACTTGGATCATGCATCGGCCGCAACGGAGCAATGAGCGGGGCGCCCGTGAAGTTCCCGTTCGACAGGATGTACGCGCCGTTCACGAACGCGTTGGAGGTGTTCGGCACCTGCGGTTCGCAACCGCGGAGGTTCTTGAACCCTTGCGACGGAGCCGCGCAGAAGTTGTAGTTCGTCTGCGGACCAGACAGGCCGTTGGCGACCGGCTGGTAGTACGGGTTCGTCGCCGGCACCGAGTTGTTGAACGCGTTGCCGAACAGGTTCGTGAACTGGATACCGACGATGTTTCCGTGACGCTTGTACTGGAGCACCAGCGCCGCGTTCAGGTTCTGCGTCGAGAGGTAGCCACCGTTGGCCGGCGTCTGCGGCGTGCCACGCGAGGCCGCGATGTTCGGGTGCAGTTGGTTACCCGAGTACGCGGGGTCGTAGTAGTTCGTCGAGAGGCCTGCGCCGGTGATGTTCCCGATCGACGAGACCGTCGGCACGCCAGCCCCGAAGTCGATCTGCGGGATGTTGGCGTACTGGTTCGGCCCGGTTTGGGCCGCGATCAGACTGCCGACCGAGTACGGATAACCGACGTTGTACTCGATCGTCGGGGTGGCGCTGAAGCCGTTCTTCAACGCGTACGTGCCGCCGATGCGAACCGAGAACGGCGAGATGTATCCGGCGCGATAGAGGTCACCCAGTTGCAGCGTCGCGGGCTCGAGCAGCGGGACGTTGGTCTCGTTGGTCGAGAGCGGCGGCGTGGAGCTGAGCACGTTCTGATACGTTGCCGAGATGAATCCCGAGAACCCGACCGGATGGTCCGGCGTCGTCAGGCTGGCCTCGACGCCCGTCGTCCGGTTGAAGCCGAAGTTCGACGGAGCGAAGATCCCGCCGCCGCCCGGCAGTTGGGCCACGAGGCCGAACGTCGGGAGGTCGGTGCCGAGCTTGTAGAACGGCGTCAGGCGGAAGCCCATGCCGTCCTTGAACTGGTGCGAGTACGAGAGGTCGTAGTTGCTGTAGAGTGCCGGGCGGCCGTTACCGGCGTCCGGCGCTTCGATCTGGTCGCCCAACCAGTAGAGCTGTTCGCCGTAGCTTTGGCACGGGAACAGTTTTACCGTCGGGATGCCGCACTGGAAGCCCGGCACCGGCGGGATCTTCAGGTACGGGTTGATGTTGTAGACGGTGAACGGCGTACCGGTCGACTGCGCGTTGCCGAACACCGCCGAACGACCGTACGCGAACCGCAGGGCGTCGTTGGGGCTCAGCTGATAGGCGACCGAGAGACGCGGCTCCCATTCCTTCGGCTGGAGCACCGACGGCTGCCAGAACGACGGCAGGACGTCGTACGGTCCATGGGTGGCCGTGATGTACCCCGGCGGTCCCTGACCGTACTGCTCGAGCTGATTGTTCCACTGCTGGTTCTGGCCTTCGTAACGGATGCCCAGGTCGAACTTCAGCGGGTGGATCGGGTTGTACTGGAAGCGGATGCCGCTGCCCCAGTTCTGGAACAGCGTCTTCTGGTAGTTGATGCCCCAGGTCGGGATACGCGGGATCTGCCCCTGAGCGAAGTACTTGCTCAGGTAGCCGCCCGGCAGCCAGTCTGCCGGCGACGGGCCGGCGACGCCGCCGGGATTAGAGGCGCCGATGCCCGAGAGGAACAGGCCGTACATCTCGAGCTGCGGCTCGTAGCCGTCCCAGATCGGATGCGCGTCGTCGTACTTCGCGTTGAAGTTGATCGTCAGTTTCGACCCGACCTGTTGCGTCAGGTCGAAGCTCATGCCGACGGTCGGACCGCCGACGGACTGCCACACCGAGATGCTCGACGGGCCGCCCGAGTTGGCGTTGAGCGAGTACGAGGAGTCGTTGGTCTGCAGTTGCTCCCAATTGTAGTAGCGCAATGCCACGTACGTGTTTGCACTCAGGCTGTTGTCGTACTCGAACTTGAGGAAGCGGGTCTGCAGGTTGGCGTTCTGCTGGGGCGCGTTGATCGGCCGGTTGAAGCCCGGCGTGTAGGGCTGGAGACCGATGTACGAGCCGTACTGCTTCGACGACATGCCGAAGAGACCGCCGAGCTCCATCCACAGCGCATTGCCGAGGGTGTCGAACGGGTAGTACACGAGCGCGTTGGGATTGCTCGGGAACGAACCCTGCGGGATGCCGCCGGCATTGCCCCAGGCCTGCTGCGAGATGTTCGTGTAGAGAATCTGCAGCGACTGGTTGTTGTTCTTGCCGAACTTGTACACGAAGTTGTTCGTAAACTGGTCGTTCGACTGATACGAATTGCAGAAGTAGCAATTGTATGCGGCGACGTTCGTCGACGAGTAGCCGTAGTACGGCACGAACCGCTGACCGTTGTAGGTGATGTAGTCGGAGAAGCGGCCGTTAGGCGTCGCAAAACCGTACTCCATCGCCGCCTGGTGGTTGAAGTTCGGGCTGCCCATTTCCAGGTCGACGTAGCCGAACCCGGGGTAGGCTCCACGCTTCGGGACGATGTTGATGACGCCGGAACCGACGCCGCCTTGGGTGGCGTCGCCCGCGCCTTCGACGACCTGGACGTTACCGACACCGTTGATGAGCCCGTTCGAACCGTTGTTCGAGAGGAAGGGCTCGGTGAAGGTCACGCCGTCGTACTGGTAACCCACCTCGCGAGCGCCGCCGCCGCGGATGCTCGGGATGCCGGCGTTCGACAGGGTCACGCCGGGAACGGCCAACAGGAGGTTGTTCTCGTTGGTCGTCGCCGTCTTACCGACGGTCTGGATGATCCGCGCGCCGCTGACCGTGTACGAGTCGGTGGTCTGCGTCGGTTGGAAGGCACCGTTCGTCGATCGCGCTGTGACGCGTCCGATCGTCTGGAGGTGCTTGTTCATTTGCAGGTTGCCCAAGCCAACGGTCTGGTCACCCTGGACCGTGATGCCTGGGATCGTCAGGGCGTCGTAGCCCGCGGCGCTGACCGATAACACGTAGGTGTCGACGGTCACGCCGAGGATCGTGAAGAACCCGGCCGAGTTCGTCTTGGCGGAGAACGAACCGGACGGGGCGGCAAGGCCGACCGCCGCGTTCGCGACGGGGGCATGCGTCTGTGCGTCGATGATCGTGCCGCTGATGTTACCGACCTCACCGCCGGCGGCGAACGCCGGTCCGATGGTGGTCGTGCACAGCAGGAGGGCGACGACAAGCGACAACGCGGCGCGGAATGCATGAACATTCCGCCCGCTGGGGCTGAATCTGTTCGTCATGTTATGGGGCCTCCACGCGTGGGGTAGTTGGCGTGAGCAGCCACTCTCGAAGTGCCTCTGCTCTCGTCGAGGTCTCTAACTCAGCATCTGGACCTCTGCGGCTCCAGTACGGCTGCCCCTGGGTTAACACCTCTTTAACACGGAAGCCGAGCCGTAAAAAGGCCCCCGGCCGAAATGCCGGGGGCCTGCTAAGTCGCTTTACTGGGCGGGCTAGCGGTGAGGCGGCCGGCTCACGTTGAAGGTCCGCCAGGGGACCGCCCGCCGGACGGCCGAGCCGCTGCTGCTGGAGCCCGAGGTAAACTGGCTCGCCGGCGAGATCGAGATGTCCGCCTGACCGTTGGAGCCGGCGATCACCGGAGCCGGATTGTTCAGGCTCATTGGGTAGTTGGCCGAGTAGGCCGGGTAGTCGAAGCCGATAGTCTGGACGATGAACGTGTCGCCGGGCGTCGTCGCCCCGACGGCGGCCGTGTTCTGGGCGGCGGTACACAGCGACGGGGTGCTGACGACCGGGGTGACGACGACGGAACCCGGGCCGTCCGTATCGGGCAGGGTGACGGTGCCCGAGCCGACCCCGTGCAGCGTGTAGTAGACCGGCTCGAACGCGCTGGCGCTGTTGCAGTTGGTGGCGCCGCTCGACGAGCTGGACGACGACGAGGGCACCCCGATGTCGGTGATCTGGACGTAGGCCTGGGCGACGCCCGGCGGCAGGGTCACGTCGAACGTCCCCCCGCCGTTCGCGTCGAGCTTCGGGGTCGGGATCGCGACGACGGGCAGCAGCGCGGTCGAGTTCATGGTCGTCGAGGCCTTGACCGTCCCGAAACTCTGGCCCTGATTGCTCGGGACCAGGACGGCCAGGCTATACGTCCCGGCGGTCGGGACGATCCCGGCGAAGACGTCCAGCCCCTCGCTCACGCCCAGGACGGACGGGTCGTAGCCGGTGCCGTCGCGCGTCCCCTTGCCGTCCTTGTCGGGGTCGAAGGCCGGCGGACCGCCCCAGGGCACGAAGGCGTTCGGATCCGGATTGCTGCTCGAGCCGAACTGGTCGTAGAGGGGGACGGTCCAAGGAACGAGCGAGTCCGGAACGCCGGTGCCGACCGAGGCGCTGCCGACGGCCGTGTAGTTGCCCGGGAACAGGCCCATCCCGAACGCTCCGCCGGAGACGCCGAACGTCGATGGCGGGACGGACGGCGCGCCGGGGTTCTGCTGGGGCGTCCCCTGCATGACGAACTTGCCGGCCTCCAACCCGGCGGTCGGCCCGGTCTCAACCGTGGCGCCGAACTGGTCGGGGCTGCCGGGCGTCCTCGGAAGGCGGGTCGGGAGCGTAAGGCTCGGGGTCGAGACCAGCGCGGCGCTGTCGCCGGGCTTGGTGCCGCCGCCGGGTTGACGGAACGTCACGACCACGTTCAGGCCGGCGTGCGTACCGTAGATGTTGGCGGTGCCGACCGCGATCTGTAGTTTGCCCGAGAGCGGGTTCGACGGGACGGTGACCGACGGCGGACCGGTCTGGCCCGCGGTGCAGGCGCCGAGCGCCAAGACGGCGAGGAGCGCGGGGGCCTTCGCTCGAGTCTGCTTCTTCATGTTAGAGCTCCCGCTGGTAGTAGACGGTGAACGTGTACGGTTGCTGCGGCGCCAGGACGTAGGGGCCGTAGCCGTACGCGTTGACAGGCACGTTGGCGTAGCCGCGATTCTGGAAGATGCCGCCCGAATAGCCCGGGTTCGCCTGCGGTAGTTTGCCGGTCTGCACGCCGGCGACGCCCGTCGCGACCGGCTGGTAATACGGATTCACGACCGGGATCGCACCGTAGTACATATTGTTGAACACGTTCTGCATGTAGATGCCGAAGGTGTTCTTGTTGCGGGTGAACTCCATCGTCAGGTCGAGTCCGAGCGCGGGGTGCGACAGACAGCCGCCGGCCGACGGCGTCTCGCAGGTGCCGCGCCCGGCGGCGATGTTCGGATGGAACGCGTTGCCGCAATACACCGGGTCGCAGAAGTTCGTCGACAGACCGGGGCCCGTGACGCCGAGGAAGCCCGGTATCTGGGTCACGCCACCGCCGAAATTGACCTGCGGGATGTTGTAGAACTTGCCACCGTACGACTCGCCCGAGGCCGTCAGCAGCCCGACGTTATACGGATAACCGCGGGTGTACTCGAGGATCGGCGCGATCCGCAGGCCGTTCTTCCCGGTCCACGAGGTCCCGAGCCGCGCCTCGAACGGCGTGACGTAACCGGCACGATAGACGTCGCCGAGCGCCAGCGAACCGGAACCGTTGATCGGCAATACGTCCTCGCCGCCGATCAGCGGCGGGGTGCTGCTGATGACGTTCTGATACGTCATCGAGAGGAAACCGCTCAGGCCGACGGGCCGGTCGGGCGTCGTCAGCCCGAACTCCGCGCCGGTCGTGCGGTTGATGCCGAGGTTGTTCACCGTGAACACCTCGGACAGGATCTGGCCGGTGACCGGGTCGACCTTTTGGCTCAGTAGCGCGAACGACGGCAACTCCGTGCCGAGCTTGTAGAACGGCGTGAAGCGCATTCCCCAGCCGTTGTGGAACTGGTGCTGATACGTCAGGTCGTAGTTGCTGTAGTCGCTGTTTTGCGCGGCGCCGAGGTCGGGCGCGTCGAAGTTCTGGTCGTAGAGCCACAGCAGCGACTGCGCGTAGTTGGAACAGTAGAACAGGTTGCTCGTTCCCACGTTCTGGCCGCTGATGACGACCGGCGTGTGGCGCGAGTTGTTCGTGCCGCTACCGCATCCTGGGAAGAATTGGCCCTTCGTGTCGAGCGCCGGGATGTTTAGGTACGAGTTGTAGTTGTAGAGGCTGGCCGGCGTGCCCGCGGTCTGCGCGTTCAGGAACACGACCGAACGGCCGTAGCCGACGCGCAGAGAGTCGTTCTGACCCATCTGGTACGCGGCGGCGATGCGCGGCTCGAAGACGCGCGGCTGCAGGTACTGGGGCGTGATCGCGGACGGATCGAACGTCCGACGGGTTGCCCGGATCGGGCGACAGCGGGAGGTTCTGGCCGAACTTGTAGTTGGCGCCGTCCTCGCGGACGCCGAAGTCGAACTTGAGGCGCGAGTTCGGCGCCCATTGATCGCGCAACGCGAGCCCGAAGACCTGGAAGTCGCTCTCGTGGTAGTTGATGCCCGAGATCGGGATGCGCTGGATGTTGTGGCCGAAGTACTTCGCGAGGTAGCACCCCTGCGGTCCGGCGGGTTGATTCGTGATCGAGCACAGCCCGTTCGAGTTGAGCGGCGCCCAGTCGGCCGCCGACGGCAACCCGAAGCCCGGCGGGATCTCGGCCAGCAGGTCCGTCAGTTCGTACGGATAGTAGCCGTCCCAGATGGGATGCTGGTTCTCGTACTTACCGGCGAACGTCAGCGTGTTCTTCGCGCTGAGCTGGCGCGTGATCTCGAGGCTCGTCCCGGTTCGCGAGCCGCCGGTCTGCGCCCAGTTCGGATCGGGGCTGCCCTGTAGCGTCGAACTTCCGCCCTGCAGCGTCGACCAGTTGTAGGTGCGCACCGCGAGGAACGTCGACGCATCCAAGCTGTTCGTGTATTCGAACTTCAGGTAGCGCGTCGGGTTGAACGCGATCAGTTCGCCGACGGTCGGAGAGGTGTTCTTGCCGGGCGTCCCCTGCACCAGCCCGATCACCTGCGAGAACCGCTGCGCGCTCTGGAACGGATAGCCGGCGATCGAGCCGGAACTCGGCGGCGGCGCAAAGCCGTTCGGGACGTACGTCGCGGGGTCGTACGGATAGAAGTTCTGGTGCGCGAGCCCGCCGACGTTGCCGAAGTCCTGCAGGTCGCGGACCTGGTACAGGATCTGCAACGACTGGTTCAGGTTGTGCCCGAACTTGTAGACGAAGTTGTTGACGATGTCGTCGTTGGCCTGATAGCCGGTGTTGTAGAACGTCCCGTACTGGGCGACGTTCGAACCGTAGTAACCGGTGCAGCCGAAGACGGAGCAGAACGGCACGTTGCGCTGCCCGTTGTAGGCGATGTAGTCCGAGAAGCGGCCGTTGGGACTCGCGAAGCCGTACTCGAACGAGAACTGGTGGCCGTAGTTGGGCCCGCTCGCTTCGAAGTCGACGAACCCGAAGGGCGGGTTCGTGCCGCGCTTCGGGATGATGTTGATCACGCCGCCGCCGACGTTGCCCTGGGTCGCGTCGCCGGCGCCCTCGACGACCTGCAGCGAGCCGAGGCCGTTGTAGCGGCCGTTGGTCGCGTTCGTCGAGAAGAACGGCTCGGTGTAGTCGACGCCGTCGAACTGGTAGCCGACCTCCGTCGCGAGACCGCCGCGGATCGTGATGTTGCCGGCCGACGTGACCGACGTACCCGGAACGGACAGGATCAGGTTCTGCTCGTTCGTCGAGGCGACTTTGCCCGTCGTCTGCACGATCCGGGCGCCCGAGACCGTCACGGAGTCGACGGTCTGGTTGGGCTGAAACGCTCCGCTCTTGGAACGCGCCTCGACCCGGCCGATCGTCTTCAACTGTTTGGTCATCGAGATCGTGCCGAGGCCCAGCGACTGGTCGCCGACGACGGTCAGGCCGTTCAAAACGACGCTGTCGTAGCCCGGCGCCTCGACCGACACGGTGTACGTGTCGATCGGCAGGCCCAGCAGGGTGAAGAACCCGTGCGCGTCGGTGCGCGCGATCTGCGTTCCGGACGGCGACGCGGCCGTCACCTTCGCGTTCTTCACCGGCGCCTTCGAGGCGGAGTCGACGACCAAGCCGGTCAGGTTGCCGGTCTCGCCGCCTGCGGCGCGCGCCGCACTCGGCGCGACGAAGCTCGCCAACACGAGCAACGTAAGAATTAGTAGAAGGCGTACGGGATAAGCGGCGACGCGCTGTGGAGTAAACAACGTCATCTCGGCACCTCGTTCGTCCACGAAGGAAATTTGCCGGTCCTTCGTCGTGTGTGCGCGGGAACCTCGAACTCAGCGCGCGCGACGGCCTCAGAGTCTCGGCGTCATCGGACTCCGTCGGCGCTATGCGCCGAACGGTTCGCTCCTCGGTGGTCGGCGGCCGCGCGCGCCGCGAACGTCTTCGTCGACGTGGCGCACCCCGGGGCGGTGAAATATTCGACGGACGCGCGCGCAAGAAATCTTCGCGCGTCACACTTCCATGACGACCGGGACGACGATCGGGCGTCGCCGCGTCCGCGCGAAGACTGCCTTGGCGAGCCCTTGGCGAATGTGTTCCTTGACCGTCGCGACGTCGCGAATGCCCTCAGCCGAACAGCCGTGCAGGATGTCGACGAGCACCGTCTTCAGCTCGCCCATCACGCCCTCGGACTCCGGCAGATAGAAGACGCCGCGCGAGACGATGTCCGGGCCCGCGACCAGGCGCGCCTCCTCCGCGTCGACGGTGACGACGACCATCATGATCCCGTCGGCGGACAGGTGCTTGCGGTCGCGCAGGACGGCGTCGCCGACGTCGCCGACGCCGCTGCCGTCGACCATGACGTTGCCGCCGTAGGTCTTGCCGACTTTCTCCGCCCCGGCCACCGTCAGTTGAACGACGTCGCCGTTTTCGACGATGAAGACGTCCTCGGGTGCGACGCCGGTCCGCTGGGCGAGGCCGCCGTGCGTGACCAGCATCCGGTACTCGCCGTGGACCGGGATGAAGTAACGCGGCCGCACGAGGTTGAGCATCAGGAGGAGTTCCTCTTGCGCCGCGTGCCCGGAGACGTGGGCCTGCCCGGCCGAACCGTGGATGACGGTCGCACCGAGCCGGTAGAGGTTGTTGATCGTCTTGGCGACGCTGCGCTCGTTGCCCGGGATCGGCGTCGCGCTGATCACGACCGTGTCGCCGGGGACGATCTTCATCCGCGGGTGGTCCCGGACCGACAGCCGCGACAGGGCCGACATCGGCTCGCCCTGCGAGCCGGTCGTCATCACGACGACCTCCTCGGGCGGGAACTCGTCGATCTGTTCGAGCTTGATGTGGTTGGCGGGCGGGATCCGCAGGTAGCGGAGTTCGGACGCGGCGTTGACGACGTTGATCAGCGAGCGGCCCAAGAACGCGACCCGCCTGTCGAAGCGGACGCACTGGTCGACGACCTGCTGGATCCGGGGGACGTTCGAGGCGAACGACGTCACGACGATCCGGCCGGCCGCGTGCGCGAACACGTTCGCAAGCGCCTCCCCGACGAGGCGCTCCGACGGGGTGTGGCCGGGGCGCTCGGCGTTGGTGCTGTCGGAAAGCATGCAGAGCACGCCCTCTTGACCGATGCGCGCGATCGCCGAGAAGTCCGCCGGCGCGCCGTCGACGGGCGTCTGATCGAACTTGAAGTCGCCGGTGTGGAAGATCGTGCCGTTGGGGGTCCGCAGGGCGAGCGCGCAGGCGCCGGCGACGCTGTGATTGATGTGCACGAACTCCGTCTCGATCGCGCCGGTGCGGACCCGCTCGCCGGGCTGCACCGTGACGAAGCGAAACGCGCCGTCGCGCTCGCGCATCTTCGCGCGGATCAGCGCGAGCGACAGCGGCGTTCCATAGACCGGGACGTCGAACTCTCTTAGGAAGTAGGGGATCCCGCCGATGTGATCTTCGTGTCCGTGGGTCACGAGCAGCGCGCGCAGTTTTTCGGCGCGCTCGCGGACGTAGGTGAAGTCGTTGATGACGATGTCGACGCCGAACATCTCGTCGTCGGGAAACATCAGACCGCAGTCGACGATGACCATGTCGTCGGCCGTCTCGATGACCGTCATGTTGCGGCCGATCTCGCCGCAGCCGCCGAGCGGAACGATCCGGATGTACGGCCCGTCGGGCGGCGCGGGGACGACGAGCCGGTCGCCGTCGGCTTGAGCGGTCATCATCGTGGGCTTGCCGGCGCGCGGAGTGCGCGTGAGAAAGGCCGTGGAGGTTGTTCCATGCCCGTGGCCGCATTCGCGACGCTCGTCCTAGCGACTCTTTCGGGGTCCCCGACCGCTCCCGCGGCGCCGCACGCGCGCCCGAGCCGCGAGCCCCGCGGCGCCCCGGCACGGCCGCGCCGAACCGTCGTTCGACCTCCCGGTCGGCGACGTGTACTCGGCCCGGGCGAAACGCCGGATCGCGTCCTACCTGAGGATGCGCCTGTTGGAGCTGCGTAAGGAGCGGCTGAGCCGCGCCTTGGAAGCGCTCGAGGGGCGCCTCGGGATCGACGAACTGATCCGCTCGCGCTGACGGCGGCGCCCGGCACGGGCGCCACGAAAACGCACACTTAATAAGAGGATCCGCGCCGCCGCGCGCGCGCCGTGCAGGCGTGTTGCGAAAAAGGCTCAAAGAAGTTGAAACACGCGCGCTCCGCGCGTGTATCTATGCGAGGCGAGCGGTGCGGAGGTGGGGTGCCGTGCCGCTCGCGCGTTATGACGGGGAGGCCGCTACGGTGCAACCGCCAACGACGTTACCCCAGAGCCAGCTTCAGGTCCTCATCAACATCATCGTGGCTCCGCAGCAGGCGTTCATCGCACTGCGCGAACGGCCGCGATGGTTCGTCGCTTTCGTCGTCTTCTCTCTCCTTGCCGTGTTGGGCGCGGTGGCTGAGCATCAACGCGACGATCCACGCGATCGGCGTCTGGTATCCGGCGCAAGTCGCGGCCGATCCGCGTACGGCGTCGCTACCGCCCGATCAGATCAAGTCGATGACGAACATCGCGGTCGGGATCTCGCGTTACACGTGGTATCTTCGCGCCCGTCGCGATCCTGGCGTTCACCGCGCTCACTGGGCTCATCTTGCTCGGGGGGTCTGCGCTGTTTAAGGGTGACGCCGGCTTCACGCGGACGTTTGCGCTCGCGATGAACGCGGGCATCATCGTCGGTGTCGGTCAGCTCGTCCAGGGGCTCATCGTGCTGGCTCGCGGTCCCGATTCGTTCGCGTCGCCGCTCGACCTGGCCGCGGCGCTCCCGAGCCTCGCGTGGATCGCTCCCGGCGCGCCGGTGAAGGTCTCGACGCTGCTCGCGCAGTTTCAGCCGTTCGCGATCTGGTCGTACGTCGTCACTGCGCTCGGAATGGTGACCGTCGCACGCGTCTCGCGCGCGGCGGGCTTCGTCGCGGCCGCGATCCCGTGGGTCGTCGCCATCGGCATAGCGATCGTCGCCGCGAAGTAGTGAAGGCGCGTCGTTGCGGGCGGTCCGTGATGACGGCCCTGGGAACCGGTAGTCTCGCCGTCGCGCTCGCCGGCGCGCGGCCCGCGGCGGCCGCCGTTCAACAACCGCTCGATCTCGCGGCGACCGTGCGCCTGGCGCTCGCGCACGACACGACCCTGCTCTCGAAGCGCGCCAACGTCGCGAATCTCGTGTAGACGTTCGTGAAACAGCACGCGCAGGAGTTCCCCGCGATCGCCGGCCAGTTGCAAAACCAGTCGGCCAAGTCTGCGAACGCCGAGGGCCAGTTTGCCCAGTTCGGTATTACGCCGCTCGACCAGTTCTCGCAGAACACCGCCCAGGTCACCGCGCAGTGGACGCTCTACAACGGTTCGCTCAACCAGGTGCTCGCGCAGGAGGACCGCCGCCAGGTCGAAAGCGCGCGCAGCGACCTGCGCCGCTCGGAGGACCAGGTCGCGGCCGACACGGCGTCGGCGTTCTACGACCTCGCGACCCGGCGCCAGACCGTCGTCCTCGACGTGGCGAACCGCGGCTATCAGCAGACGCTGCTCGACGCGGCCGTCGCCAACGAACGCGCAGGGATGTCGGCCGGCGTCGACGTGCTGCGCGCTCAGGTCGCCGCCACGCGCGCCGAGGCGACGCTGGTCTCGGCGCAGGCCGACGAGGCGAACGCACGCGAGGCGCTGGCGAGCCGGATCGGCGCGCCGATCGACGTGACGTTCGCCGTCCCCGAGGCGCTCCCCGAACCGCCGCTTCCTTCTACGCCGCCGGGACAATTGGTCGCGATCGCGGAGACGTCGCGCTCCGACGTCGCCGCCGCCGTCGCCACGTTGCGCGCCTCGCAACTGGCAAACGCCGCGATCGACACCGACCTGTTCCCGGTCGTGTCGCTGAACGGCGCGTTCGGCAACCAGTTCTCGGCGTCGCTGCAGGCGAGCGAACAAGAGCAGGTCGATCAGGAGAACCGGGCCGCGATCGCGGAGTATCTCCTGCTCAAACAGATCGCCCCGTCGGCGGTGCCGATACCGCCGCCGGTGCTGCTCCCGCCCGTGCCGCGCGGCAACCCCGGCTTCTGGCAGATCGGGGTGACCGCGACCTGGACGGTCCCCGTCATCGACTACGGAGCGCGCTCGGCCTCGCATCGCGCGGCCCGCGCGCAGATCGACTCGTCGCTCGGCGCGCTGCAGAACACGCGCAGCGCCGTCGAACTCGACGTCCGCCAGTCGCTGCGCAACGCGCAGACGAACTCGACGAACTTGGGGCTCGCCAAGCAGAGCGCTCAACTCGCAACCGAGTCGGCGCGCATCTCGCGCCTGCAATACCAGCACGGCCTGATCTCGTTCACCGACGCGGAGGCCACCGAGCAGACGGCGCTCTCGGCGCAGAGCGATCTGGCGAGCGCGCGCGAGACCTACCTCGTCGCGCTGATCCGCTTCCGCATCTCGCTCGGTATCTACGATCCCGTGACGGCCGTCGAAGTCGGGGTGAAATGAACCGTCAACCGCAACCTCATCTTGGTCCTCGCCGGCATCGCGGTCGTTGCAGCGCCTCGGCATCTTCAGCGCGGTCCGGCCCCACGCGCCCGCCGCCGCCGTCCGCATCGATACCGTCACGCGGCGGCACGTTCACGACGACGCTCCCCGAGACCGGAATCGTTCAGCAGCCGCGCACGCAGGTGCTCCCGGCGCTCGTCGGCGGGAACATCGGAACGATAGCGGTCCGGCCCGGCCAGCGCGTCCGGTCGGGCCAGGTCGTCGCGACCATCGTCAACCCGCAGGTCGAGTCGTCGCTCGCGACGGCGCAGTCCGCCTACGACGCCGCCGCCGCGCGCGCGCAGAGCGCCGTCGAAACGAACTCGGCGCTGCCGGCGCAGAACCGCTCGCAGGTCGTGCAGGCGCAGGCCAACCTCGAGTCCGCGATCGTCTCGCTCAGCCAGGCGCGCCAGGACCTCGCGTCCGGGCAGCAATCCGGGCTCGGCTACGGCGGCACGACCGCCGAAGACCAGCGCGTCGCCGCCAGACGCGACCGTCGCGAAGGCCGACACCGACCTGCGCGAAGCGCAGCGCGTCTACGACGCCGACAACGACCTCTACGCGCAGAAGGCCCTGTCGCGCGACGCGCTCGATCAGGCCAAGGCGCGGCTCGACGAGGCGCGCGTCAGCGACGATCAGGCACGGCGCCAGCGCGAGATCCTCGGCGGTCAACTGTCGCGCGCGCAGTCCGTGCTCGGCGATCGCGTCCGCGCGGAGCAAGAGTCGGTCCGCCAGGCGCAGGCCGCGCTCTCTGCGGCTCAGGCCAACGCCGCGGAGTCGCGCAGCGGCAACGTCGGCGCGGCGGCAGGGCGACGCCGCCCGCGCGGCCGCGGATCTCAGCTTCGCGCGCGACCAGGTCAGCCGGCTCGTCATCCGTGCGCCGTTTGCCGGCGTCGTGCAGACGATCGCGACCGAGTCGAACGACGCGCTGCGTCCGCTGCAGCCCGGCGATCCGATCCAGCCGGGCCAGGCGATCGCCACGATCGCGGCCGACCGCGCGTTCGTCGTCCGCACCAAGGTCGACGAACAGGACGTCGCGACGATCGCGCTCGGACAACGCGCCCGGGTCAGCGGCGAAGACTTCGGCGACAAGGTGCTGCCGGGTCACGTCGTCGAGATCTCGCCGGTCGCGCAGAAGAGCGACGACCCGTCCAACACGGCGCGCCAAGTCATCACGACGGTGCACACTCGATCGCACGCTACCGTTCCTGCGCGACGGGATGACCGTCAACGTCGACATCGTCACCAAAGAAGCGCGCCACGCGATCGTCGTCTCCGCCGACGCGATCCGGCACGGCCCCGACGGGAAGCCGTACGTCTTCGTCGTCCGCGACGGCAAGGCGTACAAGACGCCGGTCGTCGCCGGCGCGTCCAACGACACGAGCACCGTCGTGAGGCAAGGGCTGCGCACGGGCGACCGCATCGTGGCCGACACCGAATCCGGCGGTCGCCGACGGCTCGGCCGTGAAGCCGGCGCCGAGCCCTCTCGCCTGGCAAGCGACCGCCACGCCGCGATGAACGCTGTCGCGCCTGGCTGCCTACGCCGGCGAGGCGCTCGAGGCGATTTGGCGCAATCGCGTCCGCTCGGCGCTGACGATGCTCGGCATGATCATCGGGACCGCGTCGATCATCGGCGTGCTCGGCGTCAGCAAGGCCGCCTCGGGCGGCATCAAGGCGACGCTGGACTCGTTCGGCGATCCCGGCGTGATCGTCGCCGTCGACGGCAACCAGGACGACCCGGATAGCGCCCAGATCCAATACCGCGACATCGCGCCGCTCACCGATGCCACCGCCGGCACCGTCCAGCGGATCGTGCCGAACTATAACGGGACGTACACGTTGCGCGCGAACGCGGTCTCCTACGACACGTCGGTCACATCGCAGGACGGCGAGCCCAACGACACGCTGACCTTACGCGCGGGACGCCGGATCGACGACGCCGACGTGGCCGCCGCCGCGCGCGTGACGCTGCTGTCGCAACCGCTCTACCGGCGCTTCTTCGGCGACGCGCCGGCCCTCGGCCAGACGATGCGGATCGGCGGTTCGCGTTTCCGGATCATCGGCATCTACGACGAGTTCAAGTCCTCGCTGCTCAACACGATCGCGGGCAGCGACTACATCGAGATCCCCTACTCGACGTACCACGAGATGCGGCCGGGACCGGTCGACTTCATCCAAGTCTACCCGCTCGACTCCAAGAACGCGATCGGCGCAGGGGCCGACGTCGTCGCCGCGCTGCGGCGTCTGCACGGGAGCCGCGCGCAGTACATCACGCAGGACGCGACCGCTCAGATCGCGGGCTTCAACTCGGCGCTGGGCGTGATCGCCGAGGGCTTGACTGCGATCGGCGGCGTCGCGCTCGTCGTCGCCGGGATCGGGATCATGAACATCATGCTCGTCTCGGTGACGGAACGTACGCGCGAGATCGGCCTGCGCAAGTCGATCGGCGCGAGCCGCGGAGACATCACGCTGCAGTTCTTACTGGAGGCGATCCTGCTCTCGCTGATCGGCGGCGGGATCGGCGCGCTGCTCGGCTTCGTGGTGACGCTCGCCGCGTACGGCGCGGTCGAGCGTTTCGTCGGTCCCGCGCCGATTCCGTATCTCCTGATCATCTCGGTCGCCGTCGGCTTCTCGATGCTCGTCGGCTGCGTCTTCGGCACGTACCCCGCCGTCCGCGCGGGCAAGATGGATCCGATCGAGGCGCTGCGCACGTAGTGTACGCGATGAGCGCCGCGCCGGCATGATCCAGTACGTCGAGGAAGCGCTCCGTGTGCTGTTCGCCAACCGCGTCCGCTCGGCGCTGACCGCGCTCGGTCTCATCATCGGCGTCATGGCCGTCATCGCGATCCAGGTGCTCGGCAGCGGCATGGCCGGGCGCCGTCTCCGGCGTGCTGACGAGCGTCAGCGATCGCTCGTTCACGCTCGTCCCGAACACGCGGCAGAGCGACTTCGTGCGCGCGCAGATCAAACCCGACGACATCCTGCGCGCCAAGCACGACGTCGCCGGGATCGTCGAGGCGATCCCGGCAGGCGGCATCGCGCGGCTCGTGCGCAGCGGCCACCATCAGGCGCGACTCGCGATCGCCGGCGACTCCGACGACCGCTTCATCACGACGCCGCTGCGTTACGGCCGCGCGTTCGCCGCGCAAGAACGTCGCGACGTCGGCGCACATGGCGATCCTCTCCGACGACGGATTCACGCACCTCTTCGGCGACGGCGCGGCCGACCCGACGGGGACGAGCCTGCGCATCGGCGACCGCCGTTACGTCATCGTCGGCGTGCTCGAGAAACCGCGCACCGGCATCATCCCGAACCTCGTCCGCGCCAACGTCATGCTCCCCTACACGACCTACGATCAGGACTTCTTGCGCGGCAAGACCGTTTTCGCGGCACGCTTCCTGATCGCCGAGGGCGCGCAGATCGAGCCGATCGAGAAGGCGACGATCGCCTACTTCCAAGACATCAAGAAGGGCCGGCGTCGAGTATCAGACCTTCGATCGCAAGTCGTTCGCGTCGGCCGTCGACGGCATCTTCGGCGCGACCACGTTCATCGTCGCCCTGATCGGCGCGGTCTCGCTGGTCGTCGCGGGGATCGGCATCCTCAACATCATGCTCGTCTCCGTCGCCGAACGCACGCGCGAGATCGGGGTCCGCAAGGCGATCGGCGCGACCCGCATGCAGATCCTCGCGCAATTCTTCATCGAGGCGCTGCTGCTGTCGTCGCTCGGCTGTGCCGTGGGCCTGGTCCTCGGCCTCGGGATCGGCTATCGCGGTCGACCGCTTCGCCATCATCGCCATCTCGGGGGTCGTCTCGCCGATCCCGTGGCTGCGCTCCGTCCTGATCGCGACGGTGTTCGCCACCATCGTCACGCTGGTGTTCGGAACCTATCCGGCCTACCGCGCCGCCTCGCTCGATCCGATCGAGGCGCTGCGCTATGAGTGACCCGGCGACGATCACGCTCGAACGTCCGCGACGTGACGCAAGACCTACACGATGGGCGACCTCGCCGTGCACGCGCTGCGCGGCGTCTGCTTCGCCGTCGAGCGCGGCGAGTACGTCGCGATCATGGGACCCTCGGGTTCCGGCAAGTCGACCCTCATGAACCTGTTGGGCTGCCTCGACCGGCCGACGACGGGAACCTACCGCTTGGAGGGCGTCGACGTCGGCACGCTCGACGACAACGCGCTCGCGCGGATCCGGTTGACCAAACTCGGCTTCGTCTTCCAGGGCTTCAACCTGCTGCCGCGCACGACGGCGCTGCGCAACGTCGCGCTGCCGCTCTTCTACGCGGGCGTCCCGCAACGCGAGCGGCTCGCCGCCGCAACGCGGCGCCTCGGCGAGGTCGGCCTCGCCGACCGCGCGGCGCACCGGCCGAGCGAACTGTCCGGCGGCCAGCAGCAGCGCGTCGCGATCGCGCGCGCGCTCGTCAACGACCCGGCCGTCCTTCTCGCGGACGAACCGACCGGCAATCTCGATTCGCAAACGAGCGCGGAGCTGATGAACGCTGTTCCGCGAACTGAACGAGGCGGGCCGCACGATTCATCATGGTGACGCACGACCCCGACGTCGCCCGCCACGCCAAGCGCATCATCCGCGTGCTCGACGGTCTGATCGTCGCCGACGAGGCGACGCGCTAAGCGCCCGAAACGCGCCGGTTCGCAGCCGGTCCACTTCCGTGCGAACCGGCTGCCGGGCAGCTCGCCGCGCACCATCCTTGGCTCGCGCCTCGCGGCCGGTCGCGGCCCGCCCCCCGGCCGGGCCGCGCCGGCACCCGCGTCGGCGAGCGTCCGCCGGCGGCATCCCCCCAATGGGACTCTGCTCAACCAGTATAGGAGCGCCGATGTTGCAGCGCGTTAACGAGCGGTTGCCGACCGAGGCGGGCGCCAACCTCAGGGCGGGTCCGAGGCGGTCGCCATGCTCGAGGCCGGCCCGAGGCGGTCGCCGCGACACGGGTGCGGGGGAGACGCTCGTCGGGCCGCATCCATGCGGCCCTCCTGCTCACGCGCTCGCCGCTCCCGCCCTCCGTGGCTCCGCGGCTCGTCGCGACGCTCCCCCGCACCCGTGTCGCGGCGCCCACCTCGGGCCTCGGGGTGGACGTGCTGCACCGGCTTGTGCCCCCTGCCAGTACCATCGATGCGGTGGGGTCGAGCGACGTTGCCCCGATCAGCGTCGCCCCCGGCGTTAAGCCCTCGACCATCGAGGCGGCGGGGGCGGGTGACGTTGCGCTGAGGAGCGTTGCGCGCGGTGCGGAGCCATGGAGGGGTCGCGCCTATCGCGCGTCCTGCGCGGCGCGACAGGCCCGCATCCGTGCGGGCTCCGGGAGCGCCGCGCGCACCGAGCGCGAGGGCCGCACGGATGCGGACCGAGTGCGTCTCCTCAGCGCAATGTCACCCGCCACCGCCGCCGGTAGCAGAAAAGGACACAAAACGAAGGGACCCCTCGAGCGGGTCGAGAGGTCCCTGGGTTTTGTGATGCTACGCGATTGCTCGCGGGAGACGAGTTAGGTGCAGGTGCCCTGCGCCGACGTGAACGTTCCTTCGAAGGAGTACTTGCCGGCCGTGCCGTTCGACGGCGTGCGGAAGAACCAGTCGAAGAACGCGAGTTCCTGACCGTGATAGGTGAAGCCGTTCAGCGGCACCTGGACGGCGGGCGTACCCGTGAGCGGGTCGCCGACCTCGAGGTTGTTCTGGCAACCGCTGACCTGGCCGACGTGGCCCCACGCCGGGCGTCCCGTTGTTGATGAACGGATCGTTGAACGCTTCGCCGATCTCATGCGTCCAGGCGTAGATGTCCTGGATCGCGCCGAACTCGCCGGGGTCGGTGTACGAACCCGTCGCGTAGACCTGCGTCCCGCCGCGGCGGCCGTAGGCGCCGTGGAAGCCGATGATGCAGCAGCCGCCGGAGGTCTGAACGACGTTGTAGGCGATCATGACGGGCAGTTCGTCGGGCTTCGCATACTGCGTTGGCGGTGCTCTCGATGATGCTGACGTACGCGCCGTACGGGATCTCGCCCAGGTCGTGGTTCGCGCCCGAGCAGCCGCCGGCGGCCGTCGTCGAACCGCTCGGAGCGTTGACGTCGACGACCAGCAGCTTCGAGCTTCTTGGGCTTCTCGAGCAGCACGTGGTAGCTGGCTGCTCTGGACGTAGTTCCAGAACTCGGCGCGCATGAACGCGTCCTCATACTGCGTCGTCCCCACGCTGATGCCGTTCGAGGTGAGCGGATCGTTAACGAACAGCGGGCCCTTGAAGAACCGGTTGTCGACCGAGACGGTGTCGTTGCAGCCGGGCTGCGTCGGATCGAGCACGACGCCGTTCGAGAAGTGGATGCGCAGCGCGATCGGACGATACTTGACGTTCGTCGTCACGAGCGATTTGGTCGGATCGGTTCCGACGATGTCGTACGTGTAGTTCTGATTGTTGAGCGGCGACGTGATCGAGTTCGTGGAAGTACGGCAACGTCATGGTTCGCGCGAGCCTGGTCCTTCAGGGTCGCCCAATTGATGTTGTGGGGCGGGACGGCGCGGAATTCCGCTCTCCAGTGGGAGCGGTCGGTCAGGTTGTTGGCTTGGTCGTGCTTGGTGACGACGCCCGCGTTCGCTGCCTGCGTAAGCAGGGTGGCGCTTGCGAGGGCGGCGCACGAGAGTACTGCGAGCCTCTTCAAGGTCGGATCCTCCTTCGGAATCGTCTCCGAGTAGCTGTGTGCACCCGAACGGGTGCGGAAAGCGGACGGGTAAATGGCGGGGGGCCGCCCGCGCTCCTTACACGACGCCGGTCTCAGAATCCTAGGAGAACGTCCGACTTTCGGTCGTTTTAGATTCGGTAACGATTTTTGTTCGAACGCGAGGCGTAGCCTTAGCTCCGTGCTTCGCGAGCGACGAAGCATTCGGGCGAAAGGCGGCTCAAAGGCTGAGATTCTTGCCTGATTCCAACAGGCTCCGAGAGCAAATGCGGAGCCGCTAAACCTGCCAGCCGCCCCCTAGGGCTAGGTAGAGCTGAACGAGGGCCAACCGCACGGCGAGCCGTGCTTGGACCGAATCGCTCTCGGCCTGATAGGACCGCGTCTCGGCGTTGAGGACCTCGAGAAAGGACGTTTGGCCCTCGTCGTATCGCAGATAGGCCAAGCGGGTCGAGTCCAGCGATGCCGCCGTGTACAGGTCTGTCTGAACCTGATGGAGCCGCTGCTGGTTGTAGGCGGTCACGGAGTTGGCGACTTCTTGGAACGCCTGCTGCACCGTCAGGAGGTAGGAGTAGACCAACTGCTGCTGCTGGGCCTCGGTCAACCGGACGTTCGCCTTCAACTTACCGCCGGTGAAGATCGGTTGCGTCAGTTCCGGGAGAATCGAGAACACGCCCGTCGGACCGAAGAATTTCCCGTTGACGCCGCTCGAGAGGCCGAATGGCAGATCGTTGGCGATGCCGGTCACGGAACTGCCGGAGACTGCGGCGGAAGCGCCGAGCGTGATCGAGGGGTAGAGCATCTTGCGCGCGACGTCGATCTGCGCGTCGGCCGCGACCAAGTTGTATTCGGCCTCCATGATGTCGGGCCGGCGCGTCAGCAATTCGCTCGGGATGCCCGTCGGCGGCAGCTCGGGAAGCTTCACCTGGTTCTGAAGCGAGAAGCCGCGCGGGATGTCGTGCGGATAGTCGCCGGTCAGCACCGAGATCGCGTTCTCGGTCTGGATGATGTCTTGGCGAAGCACCGGGATTTGTTCCGTCACCTCGAGGAGCCCCTGTTGCGACTGACGCAGATCCTGCAGCGACGACTGGCCGTAGTCGACCCGCAGCTTCATCAGCCGGACGTTCTCCGCGCGCACCTTGGAGGTGCGTTGCGTGAGGTCAAGCAGCTCGTCGTAGCAGATGAGTTGAAAGTACGCCGACGCGACCTGGCTGACGAGCGACGAGAACAGCGTGTTCTGCGCCCACACCGTCGACATCAACTGCGCGCGCGATACCGCCGTCGCCGACGAGAGCTTGCCCAAGAGATCGAACTCGTAGCTCGCGCCGACGCCGAGCGACGGCTCGAAGGCCGTGTCCGGAGTGATCGGCGTCTTCTGCCCCCCGTAGATCTCGTAGGGCGCCTGCAGGGTGGCGCTGACCTGCGGGAACTGGTTGCCGCGCGTGATCGCGAGGTTCGCCTCCGACGCGAGGATCGCGGCGTACGACTCCTCGACCGTGTAGTTCTTCTTGAGCGCCTGCCCGATCAGCGCGAGCAGCACGGGATCGTCGTAGAATTTCTGCCACGGAATGGCGGCCAGCGAGGCCGCGTCCGGCGAAACGATGCCGCGGTATCCCTGCGGCATGTGGGCGTCCGGCGGCGTCGTCGGCGTGTTGGCGACGCACGACGCCAGCAGGTTGAGCAACGCGACGATCAGGAGCGCGAGCTTCACGTCGCGCCCTCGGTCGGGCGCGGTCCCGGCTGCGCGGGCGGGAGCTTCGGCGCGTCAGCCGGCGGCTGCGTCGCGTGTTTCGCGCGGCGCCGCTCGCCCGCGCCCATCGCGCTCTCGACGACGAGGAAGAGCGACGGGATCACGAACACGCCCAGGCACGTCGCCGCGAGCATCCCGCCGAAGACGGCCGAACCGAGCGAGTGCCGCGAGGCCGCGCCCGCCCCCGAGGCGAGCATCAGCGGGATGACGCCGATGATGAACGCGAACGACGTCATCAGGATCGGCCGGAACCGCAGGTGCGCGCCCTCGCGCGCCGCGTCGAAGATCGACAGACCGTCCTTCTCGTGCCGTTCGCGCGCGAACTCGACGATCAGGATCGCGTTCTTGGCCGCGAGGCCGATCAGCATGATCAGGCCGATCTGGACGTAGACGTTGTTGTCGAGGCGCCACAGTTCGGCGGACAGGAACGCGCCGAAGATGCCGAGCGGCACGCCGAGCAGCACGGAGAACGGCAGCAGCCAGCTCTCGTACTGAGCGGCCAGGACGAGAAACGTGATGACGATCGACAGCGCGAAGATGATCGTCTGGGTGTTACCGACGGCGACCTGCTGATAGGCCGTGCCGGCCCAGCCGATACGTGTAGCCGGCCGGCAGCGTCTGCTTGGCCACTTCCTGCAACGCCGTCAGCGCCTGCCCCGTGCTGTAGTCGCCGGCGTTGGTTCCGGTGATCTCGACCTCGCGGTTCGTGTTGAAACGCTGGATCAGGTCGGGGCCGACCGCGTTGCTGACGCGCGTGATCGTCGACATCGGGACCATGCCGCCCTGATCGTTGCGGACGTAGATCGTGTTGACGTTGGCCGGCGTCGCGCGGTAGGCCGGCTCGGCCTGGATCATCACGTTCCAGACGCGGTCGAACAGCACGAACTGGTTGACGACGAGCCCGCCCAGGTACGCCTGCATGTTCTTGAAGACGTCGCTGACGCTGACGCCGAGCGTCTTGATCTTGGTGCGGTCGAGGTCGACCTGCACTTGCGGAACGTTCGCGCGCATCGCGCTGCGCATGCTCGTCAGCTCGGGCCGCTTTGCCGCGGCGGCCATGAACGTGTTGTTGACGGCCGCCAACTGGTCTACCGTGTGGCCGCCGATGTCCATCAACTCGAAGTTGAACCCGCCCGATGCGCCGAGGCCCGGGATCGTCGGCGGGACGAACGGCACCGCGACGGCCTGCGGGTACTTGCTCATGTCGCGGTACGCCGTTTGGATGATGTTGCGGAGGCTGAGCTCGCGCGTCGTGCGCTCGTCCCAGTTCTTCAAGACGACGACCAGCGTCGAGCAGTCGGGCTGCGTGACGGCGTTGAGCACGTTGAACCCGCCGAGTTCGATGACGTCCGCGACGCCGCCGATCTTCAGCATATCGGCCGAGATCTGGTCGGTCAGCGCCTCGTTGCGTTGCAGCGACGAGCCGAACGGCAGCTGGATCTGCGCGAAGAAGACGCCCTGGTCTTCGTTCGGGACGAAGCCGCCCGGCAGGTTCGTGCCCATGAAGGCATCGGCCACGTAGAACAAGGCGAGCACGACGATCACCAGTCCCGAACGGCGCAGGAGCCACGTGAGAACCGCCATGTAGCCCGACGTTGTTTTCGCGAAGAAGGCGTTGAAGCGGTCGATGAACCAGCCGAACGGCCCCCACAGCGCTCCGTGCCCGCGCAGGATGAGCACGCACAGCGCCGGCGTCAGGGTCAGCGCGACCAGCGCCGAGAGGCAGACCGAGACCGACAGCGTCAGCGCGAACTGTTTGTAGAGCTGCCCCGTGATGCCCGTGATGAAGGCGGCCGGGACGAACACCGACGTCAGCACCAGCGCGATCGAGATGACCGGCGCCGTCAGTTCCTCCATCGCCTTCTCGGCGGCGGCAACCGGCGTGAGCCCGTCCTCGATGTGTTTCTCCACGCCTTCGACGACGACGATCGCGTCGTCGACGACCAACCCCACGGCGAGCACCAGGCCGAACAGCGTCAGCGTGTTGATGCTGAAGCCGAGCGCGACGAACGCCGCGAACGTCCCGACCAGCGAGACCGGGACGGCCAGCATCGGGATGAACGCCGTCCGGATGCTTCCGAGGAAGACCAGCACGACGATGATGACGAGGACGATCGCTTCCTCGAGCGTCGAGATCACGTCGTGGATCGAACTCGTGACGAACAGCGTGCTGTCGTACGGGATCGCGTAGGCGACGCCGGGCGGGAACTGCTTGGCCAGCGTGTTCATCGTATTGCGGACGAGCTTGGCGGTCGAGATCGCGTTGGCGTCGGGCGTCTGGTACAACAGGATGACCGTCGCGGTCTTGCCGCTCAGCTTACCGACGGACTGATACTGCTCCGCGCCGAGTTCGACCCGCGAGACGTCGGAGAGCCGCAACACCGAGCCGTCGGGGTTCGTGCGCACGACGATGTTGCCGAATTCCTTGGTCGTCGCGAGCTGGCCCTGGGCGTTGATGTTCAACTGGAACTGGTTGCCGGGGGCCGCGGGCGGCTGGCCGACCTGGCCGGTCGGAATCAGGACGTTCTGCTCCTGGATCGCATTGGCGAGATCGCTCGACTGCAATCCCAGTTGCGCGAGCCGGTCGGGCCTGACCCAGGCCCGCATCGCGTAGTTGCGCTGGCCGACCACGATGTTGTTGCCGATTCCCTGCACGGCCGCGAGCGGGTTGATGAGGTGGATCGTCGCGTAGTTGCTGAGGTACAGCGAGTCGTAGGTGTCGTCCGGCGAGTAGACCGCGATCGCCATCAGCAACTGCGGCGACTGCTTCTGGACCGTGATGCCGTAGGTGACGACCTGCTGCGGCAGCTGGCCCTGCGCCTGTTGCACGCGGTTCTGGACGTCGATCAGCGCGTTCTCGAGGTTCGCGCCGACCTCGAACGTGCAGTTCAGCACGTACGTTCCGTTGGACGTACTCGTCGACTGCATGTAGATCATGTGCGAGACGCCGTTGACCTGATTCTCGATCGGGATCGCGACCGAACGCTCGATGTTGGTCGCGCTCGCGCCGATGTACGTCGCCTGCACCTGGATGACCGGCGGCGAGATCGGCGGGAACATCGAGACCGGCAAGCCGAGGATCGACAGCCCGCCGACCAGGACGATGATGATCGACAGCACGATCGCGAAGACGGGACGGTGGATGAAGAATTTCGCCATTTATGCGATCGAAGGACCTATTTGGCCGGACTCGCCTTCGGTTTGGGCGCCGTCGGCGGCGATCCGTTGACGATCTGAACCTTGAGCCCCGGGCGAACCTTCTGCGTCCCCTGCACGACGACGCGCTCGCCGCCCGAGAGCCCCGACTCGACCACGAAACTGTCTTCGTAACGCGGGCCGAGCGTCAGCGAGCGCTGCGCAATCGTGTCGTCCGCCTGCACCACGTAGGCGTTGTCGGTTCCCTGCGCCTGCACGACGGCGGTCTGCGGCACGAGCACCGCGTCCTTGCGCTCCTGCACGACGAGTCGAATCCGCGCGAACTGGCCCGGCCTGATCTGGGCGTCCGGATTGGGGAATCGCGCCTCGACGGTGATCGTGCCCGTCCTGGGGTCGAGCGTCGGGTTGAGCGTGTACAGGCGGCCCGGATATCCGTAGATGGCGCCGTTGGCGAGGACGAGGTGCACCGGCTGTTGGAGCAAGGGTCGCTCGTGCGTCGCCTGGGTTCGGCCTGCGAGCGAGAGATAGGTGTTCTCGTCGACGGAGAAGTCGACTTTGATGGGGTCGACCGTCGTGATCGTGTCGAGCACCTCGGTTCCGGTTCCGGGATTGCCGACCACGTTGCCAACGTCGTATTTCAGGAACCCGATCAGGCCGGTGACCGGCGCGTAGATCGTCGTGTAGCTGAGGTTCAACTTGGCGTCGGTCAGTTGCGATTGCGCCTGCAGGATCTCCGACTGTGCGATCTGGATGTTGACCGGTTTTTGGACCGTGGCGTTGTGCAGTTGCGCGAGCGCGCCGAGCAGGTCGGCTCGCGCCGCCTCCTGGCTCGTGATGGCGTTGTCGAGGTCTTTTTGCGGGACGGCCTTCGCGGCGGCCAGCGGCGTGAGCCGCGAGACGGCGATGTTCTGCCGCTCGAGCGTCGCGCGCTTTTGTGCGACGTTCGCAGCGGCTTGAAGAATCGGGGCCGTGTCGGACGCCTCTCGCAGATCGGCCTGGCCCTTGGTCAGGCTCGCCATCGCGGCCTGGACCTGCGCCTGGTATTGGGTCGGCTGGATCGTGAAGATCAGCTGGCCCTGGCGGACCAGCGTCCCTTCCTTAAACGGCGCGCTCTCGAGCGTGCCGGAGACCCGGGCCCGGACCTCGACGGAGGTCACGGCGCCTGACGTCCCGACGAAATCCTCGGTGATCGGGACAGTCGACCGGCCGATGGTCGCGACTTCCACGGCCGGTGCACCGGGCGTCGGGATCCCGTTGGCGCTTCCGCCGCCGTGTCCGCAGGCCGCGAGCACGAGACAGACAAAGGCGATTCCGCTCGCACTCGGCACACGCAAACGCAGAAGACCAGCCCCCTACAAGTAGCGGCCCGTTACGTAGCGGGGCGAGCGGGTTCCTGCCCTCCTCGCGGAGCAAGTTGGACTCCCACGCCTGCCCGGGCGCAAGGCTGTGAGCCTCCGCATCGAACTCTCATCGTCCCCAGGGCCGCAAAGTTGACACTTTCGCAGCGGCTCCGGGTACAATCGGGGAGAATTCTCAGGCCCCTAAGGAGTCAATCCAACTAATGAACTCTCGCATCTTCGGGATGGCCATGGTCGGGCTCGTCGGCGCCGTCATCGGGAGCTTCTCGATGATGATCTACGCCAGCACGCATTTCACGGGCGTGGCCGGACCGAACAACCAGCCGCCTTCGCTGAGCGCCGCTCCACTCGTCGGCGGCACGAGCGATCAAGACCGGATCGTCAGCGCCGTCAAGCGCGTCTCGCCGTCGGTCGTCGCGCTCAACGTCACCGTCAACGGCCAGCAATTCGTTCCAAACGATCCATTCGCTCAGATGTTCGGCCAGCAGAGCCCGGGACAGGTCCGCCACTTCCAGGCGCGCGCCTCCGGCTCGGGCTTCATCGTCGAGCGCAACGGCGACTCGGCTCTGATCGTCACGAACTCCCACGTCGTCAGCCCGCCCGGCGCGGGGCAGGTCTCGAAGATCGAGGTCCTGTTCCAGAACGGCGACCGCATCCCGGGCCACGTCTACTCGGCAAACGTCGGGGCGGACCTCGCCCTCGTGAAGATCGACGGCTACGGGAAGGTCCCGCCGCCGGTCGAGATCGCGAACTCCGACAAGTTGCAGCCCGGCCAGTGGGCGATCGCCATCGGCGAGCCCTTCGAGCTGAAGCAGTCGGTCACGGTCGGCGTCGTCTCCGGCTTCAACCGCGACGAGACGATCGGCAGCGAGAACGGCGGAGCGATGGAGTTCAAGGGCCTGCTGCAGACCTCGGCACCGATCAACCCCGGCAACTCGGGCGGTCCGCTGGTCGACGTGGAAGGCCGCCTGATCGGCGTCAACCAGTCGACGGCGAGCCCGCAGGCCGGCGCCCAGGGCATCGGCTTCGCGATCCCTTCGAACACGGTTCGGTCCCAGGTCGCGATGCTCGAGAAGAACCCGGGCACCCACCAGGGCACCAACGTCGGCTACATCGGCGCGGCCCTCGTGACCGTCACGCCGGACGTGGCCAACCAGCTGAACTATAGCGGCAAGGGCGTCGCGGTCGAGCAGGTCGTCAGCGGCTCCGCCGCCGACGGGGCCGGCCTTCAGCCCGGCGACGTCATCCAGCGCGCCAACGGCCGCGACGTGAGCAGCGGCGACGAGCTCCGCAAGATCATCCAGCAGACGAAGCCCGGCGCAAGCCTGAGCCTCCAGGTCTGGAGCGGCGGGGTCAAGCGGCTGGTGTCGATCAAGGTCCAAGAGCGGCCCGCCGACATCGGCGCGCTGCAACCCCAGCAACAGCAGCAACAGCCGCCGGACCAGGAAGAGCAGCCGTAGGCGGCAGGGCCTGAGCGAGTTCCCTCCAGACAGCGGCCCGGTTCGACCGGGCCGCCGCTTTTGAGGCCAAGACTCGCCGCAGCCGAGGGCAACCTTTGCGTCCCTGCGCCGTATCTTGGTAAGGTAAGATTCCCCTGAAGTGCTCGGGGTATTGGGCACGTATCTCGACCTACGGTAAGCGGCAAGGCCGAATCGCGCATTGCGAGAGGATGGTCCACGTGGGCGGAGCTGAGAGGTAGTTTTAGCATGGCCAAAGTTGTCGGCATCGACCTCGGCACGACGAACTCGGTGGTCGCCGTCATGGAGGGTGCGACCCCCACCGTCATCCCGAACGCGGAAGGGAGCCGGACGACTCCGTCCGTCGTCGCCTTCACCAAGACCGGTGAACGGCTCGTCGGTCAACTCGCGAAGCGTCAGGCGGTCACGAACCCCGACCGCACCATCTCGTCGATCAAACGCGAGATGGGAACGGACTTCGTCGTCAAGATCGACGGCAAGGATTATACGCCGCAAGAGATCTCGGCGATGATCCTCCAGAAACTCGTCAACGACGCGTCGTCGTATCTCGGCGAGCGCGTGAGCCGCGCCGTCATCACGGTCCCGGCGTACTTCAACGACGCGCAGCGCCAGGCGACCAAGGACGCCGGCAAGATCGCCGGCCTCGAGGTCCTGCGCATCATCAACGAACCCACGGCGGCCGCGCTCGCCTACGGCCTGGAAAAGAAGGGCAACGAGACGATCCTCGTGTGGGACCTCGGCGGCGGCACGTTCGACGTTCTCGATCCTCGAAGTCGGCGACGGCGTCTTCGAAGTCAAGGCCACCAACGGCGACACGCGTCTCGGCGGCGACGACTACGACAAGCGCGTCGTCGATTATCTCGTGAGCGAGTTCCGCAAGGAGCAGGGCATCGATCTGTCCGGCGACCGCCAGGCGATGCAGCGTCTCACCGAGGCGGCGGAAAAGGCAAAGATCGAGCTGTCGTCGGTCGTCCAGACCAACATCAACCTGCCGTTCATCACGGCCGACCAGAACGGTCCCAAGCACCTCGACGCGACGCTGACGCGCGCCAAGTTCGAGGAGTTGACGAGCGATCTCACCGACCGCTGCATCAAACCGTTCCAAAACGCGCTGGCCGACGCCAAGCTCGACATCTCGAAGATCGACGAGGTCGTCATGGTCGGCGGAGCGACCCGCATGCCGGTCATCCAGGATCTCGTGCGCAAGCTGACGGGCAAAGAACTCAACCAGTCCGTGAACCCCGACGAGGTCGTCGCGATCGGCGCCGCGATCCAAGCCGGCGTCCTGGCCGGCGAGGTCCGCAACGTCGTCCTGCTCGACGTCACCCCGCTGTCGCTCGGCATCGAGACGCTCGGCGGCGTGAACACAAAACTGATCGAGCGCAACACGACGATCCCGACCAAGAAGTCGCAGATCTTCACGACCGCAGACGACGGTCAGACCTCGGTCGACATCAAGGTACTCCAGGGCGAGCGCGAGATGGCGGCCGACAACAAGATCCTCGGCAACTTCCGGCTCGAGGGCATCCCCGCGGCGCCGCGCGGGATCCCGCAGATCGAGGTTACCTTCAACATCGACGCCAACGGCATCGTCAACGTCGAGGCCAAGGACCTCGGCACCGGCAAGGTTCAGGCGATCACGCTGACCGCGTCGACCAACCTCTCGAAGGACGAGGTCGACCGGATGGTGCGCGACGCCGAGGCGTCGGCCGCCGAGGATCAGCGCAAGAAAGAAGAGGCCGAGGTTCGCAACGCCGCTTCCAGCCTGATCTACTCGACGGAGAAATCGCTCAAGGAGGTCGGCGACAAGCTCGAAGGCGACTCGCGCAGCGAGGTCGAGGCCGCGCTGGCCGAACTCAAGCGCGTCAGCGAGAACGGCACCGCCGCCGAGGTCAAGGCGGCGACCGAGAAGCTGCAGCAGGCGTCGTACAAGATGGCCGAGACGCTCTATCAGAAGACCGGCGGCGCGGCCGGCACGGCGCCGAACGGCGCGACGAGCAGCGACGGCGCGGGAGCGGGGGCATCCGCCGGCGCGCAAGGCAACGACGACGTGATCGATGCCGAGTTCAAGGAAGCGCCGTAGGGCGCTCTGACGAGGTATCATCGTGGAAACTGAAGCCCCGGGCGGCGAGCGCGCGCAAGACGAGCCCGTCGCCGAACCGTCCGCGTCGCCGGCCTCGGCCGGCGACGTGGACGCCGAGGCGCTCAACGCCCAATTGCTCGAGGCCAACGCGCGCGCAGACGAAAACCACGCCAAACTGCTCTACGCGCTGGCCGACTTCGAGAACTTCCGCAAGCGCAGCGATCGGATGCTCACCGAACGGCTCGCGTTCGGCAAGCGTGCGACGCTCGCGAAGTTCATACCCGTCCTCGACAATCTCGAGCGCGCGCTCGCGGTCGACAGCGAGTCGAGCGGCCTGCGCGACGGGCTGCAGGCGACGCAACGCGAGTTCGAAAGCCTGCTCGCGAGCGAGGGCGTCAAGCGGCTGACGGTCGTCGGCGAAGCGTACGATCCACGCACCGCCGAGGCGGTCGGGACGCGCGAGACCGACGATGGGCCCGACAACGTCGTGCTCGAGGAACTCCAGCCGGGCTACGCGCTCGGCGACGATGTCCTCCGGCCCGCGCGCGTCATCGTGGCGAAGCGCGCGCCGTAGCGACCGCGTGCATTACAAAGACTATTACGAGGTTCTCGGCGTGCCGAAGGCGGCCGCCGAGAAAGACGTCAAGTCGGCCTATCGCAAACTGGCGCGCAAGTGGCATCCCGACGCCAACCCCAACGACCCCAAGGCGGCCGAAGAACGATTCAAGGAGATCCAGGAGGCGTACGAGGTTCTCGGCGACCCCGAGAAGCGCAAGAAGTACGACGCGCTGGGAAGCGACTGGCAACGGGCGGCGCAACAGGCCGCCCAGCAACAGCGCTATCGCGACGCCCAGGCCGAGACCCCGTTCGGCTTCGAGAGTTTCGGCGAACACCCGAGCGGGTTCTCGGATTTCTTCGACATGTTCTTCTCCGGCGTCGGGCGGCGCCAGACGGCCGGCAGCCCATTCGCGCAGCGCGGTAACGACGTCGAGGGGACGATCGAACTCCCGCTGCGCGACGCATACGCCGGCGGTCCGCGTTCGATCTCGCTCAACATCGAAGATTCGTGTCCGCGCTGCGGCGGGACCGGCGTCGTCGATCGCGAGATCTGCCCCGTCTGTCACGGAACTGGCCGCGTCCTCACGACCAAGCGCTACGACATAACGGTCCCGCGCGGCGTGCGCGAGGGTCAACGCATCCGCCTCGCCGGCCAGGGTTCGAGCGGTCGCGGCGGCGGCCCGCGCGGCGACCTCTACCTCATCGTGCACGTCGAAGACGATCCGGTCTACACCCGCAAGGGCGACGACCTCTACATCGACCTGCCGGTCAGCATCTACGAGCTCGTCCTGGGCGGCGAGGTGCGCGTGCCGACGCTGAGCGGCGACGTCACGATGAGGATTCCCGCGGGCACGCAGGCCAACAAACTCCTGCGGCTCGGGGGCCGCGGCATGCCGAAGCCCAAGGGCGGCGCCAGCGGCGACGAGTACGTCCGCCTGATCGGCACGCTGCCGACGAACCTCAGCGACCGCGAAAAAGAGCTCTTCGGCGAGTTAGCCGAGTTGCGCAACGCCGCGAAGTAGGTCTACCGCAACAGGCCGTCACCGAAAGTCGTCGTCGCCCAGGCCGACGTTGGTGCGGATATCGTGCACCTCCCAGTGCTCGACCACGCTCGACCCGACGTAGCGCTCGCGTAGGACGACCAGCCCGTCCTCGTCGCGCAGCGTCAGGAACGTCGCGGTCAACGTCGCGATCCGCCGCCGGGTCGCCGGGACAGCCCAGGCCGCCCGGAATCTCGAGCGTCAGCGTGTGGGTCGCCTTCCCGCCGATCGCCGGACCCGCCGCCTCCTTCACGGCGTCGCGGTGAGACTGAAAGCACGCCAAGGTCGTCGTCAAGTCCGGCCGCAGTATCGTGTTACCGCGAATCGACGTGATCGCCGGACTGTGGACGTCGAACGACAGCGCGAACAGCCCGAATCCGCCGACCTTGACGCGCACGTTCGAGCCGCCCTTCCAGATCAGCACGCTGCCGGCCGAGCCGCCGCCGGTCATCTGCAGCTTCGCCCGGTCGGGCTTGCGGAACCAGAACCGCATCGTGCGATCCTCGCTGCGATCGCCGTTGACCTCGTGCGCGACGATCGTCGCGGTATAGTCGTCGATCGCCGCCCAGCGCTTCGCGAGTGTGTCCAGCATCGGCGCGTTCGGTGGGCTCGGCGCGGCCGGACCCGCGCCGCAGAACGCGCGCGCCGCAACGATCGCGAATACCGCCCCGAACGCCGCCCGCCTCGTCACGGCGACTTGCCTTCGGTCGGTCCTACCCAACCCCTTTGCGCAGCAGCGCCGCCGCTTCGTCGACGATGTTCGTCGACAGCAGCAGGGTCCGGACCAGCCTTCCGCGTCCGTCCAACACATACACGAAACTCGTGTGCGCGTCCGGCACGCCGCCCGCGCCCGGCGGCGCGACGACGCCGAACGCGCCCATCAACGCCCGGAACGTCGGGCACGTTACCGGTCGCCAGCTTCCACGTCCTCGCGTCGGCGCGGTACTCGCGCGCAAACCGCGCCATCACGAACGGCGTGTCGAACGCCGGATCGAGCGTCACCGTCACGAGCTGCGCGCGCGTGTGGTCCTTGCGCAGCCGCTCGTCCAAGCGCGAAAACATCTCGTTCGCGATCGGGCACGCGTCGGTACAGCGCGTCGCGACGAACGTCACGACGACCGGCCGGCCGCGCAGCGCGCCGAGCGAGAACGCCGCGCCCCCCTGGTCGACCAGCGGGACGTGCAGCGGGTCGCGCTGGGCCGCCCGCGCCGGCCCGCACGGAACCAGCGCGGCGACGACGAGCGCCGCGGCCGCGATGGCGCTCCGAAGCCGTGCCCTAATAGCCGCCGTAGCCTCCGCCGCCGCTACCGCCGCCGCCGTTCCCGCCTCCGCCGCTGCCGGGCGGGCTGGTCGCCTGCGGACCGGGCTGCGCCTGCTGGCCGACGACCAGCACGTCGCGCATCCCCAGAGCCGCGTAATGGTACGCACAGCCGACATAGTACGTCCCCGCGGTCAAAGTCACCGGCCCGATGGAATCGCCGGGCGCGATGGTGCCGGTCTGATAGCCGGGCCCGAAGGTCGACCCGCCGGTCCCGTGCGTCGAAAGCGGCGGATTGCCGACGAACGACTGCGCCCCGACGTCGCCGAGCGTGTGCGACGGCGCGCCGGCTCCGGTCGACTGCGCGTTCTTGAACATCACCTGCTGATTGGGCGCGAACGCTAACGTCTGCGAGCGCTTGTGCTGCGTGTAACCGCCGATCTCCCCAAACTGGGACGCCTCGTAGCCCATCGCCGAAGTCGGCAGCGCGATCAGGACGACCTGCTGCGTCGATGGTGGCTGTGGCGCCGGGTTCGGCGCGCCGCCGCCGCCGCTACCGCCTCCGCCGCACGCGGCAAGCGCGGTGAGCGTAGCGAGCGCGCTCAGTCCGTGCAGTTTTGTCGTACACCGTTCGATCATGGCAAACACCTCGTCCAAGCCGTTGTGTACCAGCATCCGTCGAACAGGTGAAGCGAGTCTGAAGCTCCACGTAGGTTTGAGCCGGTCTGAAGGCTCCTGACTTAATGCCACCGCCGCGGGGTGGGCTGCATTGCCGTTCGGAGACGCACTCGGTCCGCATCCATGCGGCCCTCGCGCTCGGTGCGAGCGGCGCTCCCGCCCTCCATCGCTCCGCGCCGCTCGCAACGCTCCTCACGGCAACGCAGCCCACCCCACGGCTACGCTTATCTGTGAGGCGTGTCGCGAGCGTGCGTCTCCGAACCGCAATGCAGCCCACCGCGCGGCGACGCCCTAGTGGTTAGACAACGGGAGACGCAACCCGAAATAATACGCGCGGCTGTTGTTGAAGCGCGACGTGCCCGCCGTCAGGGCGAGGCTCTTCATGACGCGCACGACGATGTCGCCGTCTACGTCGGTCTCGGGGTTGTTGTCCACCAGGTCGCGCCGCACAATCAGGTCGACGCGGAACGCGTCCTGGTTGTCGTACGACGCCCAGCCGACCGCGCGCGAGAGCGCGAGCGGGCTGTACGGCGCCGTCGGGATCGGCGGCGTCAGCGCCTGCGCGGCGTCGTGCAACGTCCACGCGCGCAGGCTGATCAGCGGTGCGACCTGCCACGTCAGCGAGAAGCCGAGACCCGTCGTAGCGCGATCGGAGAAGCCGGCGAGATCTTCTTGGAAGACCGTCGCGCCCGCGCGCAGCCGGTGCGAGTCGTCGTAGTCGAGTCCGGTCTGCGTCAGACTGCCGAGCTCGAGCGGCTGCGCCGAGAGCGGCTGCGTCTCCGCGACGAGCTCCAACAGCGTCGGGATGCGCAGCGAGCGCGATGCGGCCGCCGTCAGATCGAATCCGCCGCCGAGCGGAATCGCGACCGACAGCGACGGCAGAAACGTCGTCGCCGAGGCGGACTTCTCGCCGCTGGTTTCGTATGCGTCGAGCCCGATCTGCGAGACGCTCGCGCCCACGTCGAACGAGATCCAGCGATTTCCGCCCTTCGCCTCGAGATAGACCAGGTCGTCGGTGTCGCGCGCGCTCAGCGTGCTGCCGTACGCGATCGAATACGCGCCGGTGTACTGCTGGGCGACGAGGCCCACCGCCGTCGTGACGTTACCCGGATGTTCGAGCCGGAAACTGCCGATGAGCTGGCTCGAGTCGCCGACCTGCGGCGCGAGCGTCGTCTGATCGTCGAAGCCGGTCTCGCTGGCGCTCGCATCGATGAACGTGCGATAGCGCCGCGACGCCGTGGCGTACGCGGCGTAGGCGACGTCGCTGAAGCTCGACGGGACGAATGCGTCGTCGAACGCGCGCTGGTCCGAGATGCTCGCGCCGACGTGCAGGATGCCGCCGGCGAAGTCGCTCTCGTAGTCCGCGCCGGCGCGGCGGTTGACGATGCCGTCGCCCTGCGAGATCGCTGCCACCGGCGCGACGTCGCCGATCCGCGCATAACCGCCCAGCGACGCGTCCTGGCCCGAGTTCGCCGACGCGGCGGCGGCCGCGGGGCCGACGTCGCTCAGGATGAAGGTGCCGCCGCCGGCGTAGCTGCCGTAGCGGTACGCGTCCTGTGCCGGCTCGATCTGGACCGACTGGACGCTCCCCGCGGGAAAGTCCGCCAGCGCCGAGCCGCCGTGGATCAGATCGTAGGCAGGGGCGTCGCCGTCGATCACGAGACCGAAGCCGCGTTCGAGTCCGCGGTCGGAGATGTCGGAGACGTATCCGCCGGGTCCGGCCGGCACCGGCACGACGTAGGGCGCGAGCGCGATCGTCTGGGCGGGCCGGGCGTAGGGCAGCGACGCGAAATCGTGCTGGTCGATCGCCGGCCCGAACAGCGCCCGGTAGCGCGCCACGATGACGATCAACGGGGCCGCCTGCGCGTTCTGCGGGACGGCGACGCGTTTGGACGCGCAGTACGCGCAGCCGACGACGACGGAACTGGCCGCGGCCGTCACCGAGACCGCGAACGTTCCCGCGGCGTCGGTCGTCCCCGTCCCGACGGGAGCACCGGCGGCATCGTAGGCGCGCACCGTCCCGCCTACGACCGGCAGGCCGTCGGCGTCGCGAACGCTTCCGATGACGAGAGGGGTCGGGTCGGCCGCCGAGGCGATCGTGCATGCGCCGACGAGAGCCAAGGCGAACAGGCTGACCTTCAGCAATGCTTCACGTTTTCGGCGTACCTAGGTCAAGGATGCACAGGGTTCTTGGGCGCTGGTCCGTCCTGGTTGCGGCGGTCGTTCTGGCCGGGACCGCAGTGGGCCTCGCGCGCGCTTCCGTCGAGGAACTGTCGCAGTCCGGGCTCGTGCCGTCCGGCGTCCCCGCGATCCTCGGCCCCATCAGCGCCCTCGGCAGGGCGGGCTGGGATTGCGCCCCCGAGCGCGCCGCCGCGGCATCCACCGCCGACCACGCCGAACTACCGAACGATCCGCCGCGCTGATGCGCCCCTTCGCCCGTGCGTGCTGGAGCGCGATCGCACTGGCGGCGATCTTCGTCGGTGCTGCCGCCGCCGACGCGCAGGTCTATCCGGACATTCGTCCGGTTCCGCGGTCGACCGATCCGGCGATCCTCGGCGCCGCCGCGACGCTGCGCGAGGTCCACGAGCGGTTCCGCATCGGACTCGAGGCGTTCGGGCGTAGCGACTGGCCCGCCGCGCGCGACGAGTTCCGTCAGGTCGTAACGCTCAAGCCGGCCGAGCCGCTCGGTTCGACCGCGCACTACGATCTCGGCGTGACACTGACGAACCTGCACGACTACGTGGGCGCGCGCGCGCAGTTCGAGGCGGCGATCGCGCTCGATACCGACTTCCTGGCCGCGCGCTCCAATCTCGTCACGGTCGAACTGCTCGGCAACGATCTGACCGCCGCGCGCAAGAGCGCGTCGGAACTCGTCAACCGCGCGCCGCTGTCCGCACGCGGTCTCTACTTGAGCGGCCTCGCCGCCTTGCGGTCGGGCGACGCGGACGCCGCCGGACGCGCGTTCGGCGCCCTGCTCTCGCACAACCCGTCGTACGCGACCGCGCACTACGATCTCGCGCTCGCCGAGATCCAACTCACGCGCTACGACGATGCCGAACGCGAATTGCGCGTCGCGATCACGCTCGCGCCAAAGTACAGCCGCGCGCGCTTCGCGCTCGGCACCGTATTGTTGAAGACAGGCAAACGCGGCGAGGCGCGCTCAACGTTCGAGCAGGCGGCCAAGGACTCCGACGATCCGCAGTTGACGAACCTGGCGAACTCGATGGTTCAGGCGCTCGACCGATAAAGCGATCGAGCGTTTTCTGGTCTCGGACTACTCCGAGACCAGCACGTCGCCCATCGACTCGTTGTTCTTCGTCGGCGGGCCGGCATAGTGGAAGCCGCAGCCGAAGTAGTAGACGCCCGGCCCGCCGACCGTGAACACCTGCGACATCCCTCCGCCCGGATTGAGCGTGCCGGTCGACCAGGTCGTACCGCCGTCGATCACGCTTCCGTTCGGGTTGAAGCGGTTCGAGTTGTCGAACGAGGGCGGGAACGACGTGCCGAGGCCGGCCGCCGTATGCTGTGAGGTCGGCTTGGTGCCGTCGTTGATGAAGATGATTTGCGAACCGTGCTGGACGCGCACGACGTTGGCGAGGTGCCCGAGGGTCGGCGAGTAGTACCAGACCGGCCCGTACGTCTTGTCGGTGTTCTCGAGCAGTTCGAACCCGATGTGGACGAGTTGCGGCTGGGCGGTGGCCGTCGGCACCGGTGTCGGCGTCGCGCCGCTCGGCAGCGGGGTCGGCGTGACCGTCTGCGTCGGCACCGGGGTCGGCGTCTGGGGCGTAGTCGTCGGAGCCGACGACGGGGTCGCCGGCGGGTTGCTCGTGCTGGAATAGCATCCGGCGAGCACCGCCCCCGCGATGACCGCCGCTCCCCCGACCGCTAGCCGAACGCGCATATCGCCTCCATCTTCAAGGGCCAACGCTCGCCGAAAAAGGTGAAGCGACTCTGAAAGGGCGGGCCGCCCCGCCGCCTCAGACTTTCTTCACGACAACTAAATACGCTCCGCGACATGAGCAAGACGGGACCGCTGATCGGCTTGGTCGCTTGCGCCGTCCTGGGGGCTTGCACCCCCGGCGGAGTCGCGACGTCCGGAGGCGGCGGAACGACCTCCGCCGTCATCGACATCAATCTGACCGACAGCGTCCCGGCCCAGATCCCGCAGGGGAACGCGGGAGCCTACTCGCCGCTGGTCACGCGGATCGCCGTCGGTTCGACGATCCGGTTCACGAACACCGACGGCTTCACCCATACCGCGACCTTGATCCCGGGAAACCCCCCGACATTCCCAGCGGCCTATCCGTTCACGAGCAGCGCGCTCACACAGACCGGCAGCAAACTGTCCGACGGCTGGAGCAGCGGCGCGCTGCCGGCCGGCTCGTCGTCGCAGACGCTGACCGCCGACCTGCCCGGTACGTACGTGTTCGGATGCTTCTTCCACTATGGCGCACCGATGCGGGGGGTCATCATTGTTCAGTAAATCCGAGTGCTATAGTCGTTCGCCGCTTAGCGCGATCCAGCGTACGAGCACATGGATGTCGAGCGGGAGCGGGGGGTCGGTGTCGCGCCGAGGGGCGTCTGCGACGAGCGGAGCCATGGATGGCGGGAGCGAGGAGCAGCCGAGACGGTTTTTCCCATGGAGGGGAAAAACCGTCGTCCCCGAGGCGCGACACCGACCTCCCGCTCCCGCGTGGCAGCAAACTTCGCGCACAGCATGGGCGTCACGCGGAGCGCTCGTCGCGGCAGCGCTCGCGGGATTCGCGGCCATCGTGCCTGCGCCGGCCGGCGCGATGCCGATCTTCGCGCAGCGCTATCACTTCCGTTGCACCGTCTGCCATTCGGTTCTGCCGGTATTGAACTCGTTCGGCACCTGGTTTCGCAACCACGGCTATCGCATCCCCAACGCACCGGTGCACGGGACGACCGGCGTCGCGCTGCGCTACCAACTCGAATACGAAGAGACACCGCCTTCCGGACAGCGCGAATGGAGCCCGGGCGGCGTGATCCTGTCGAGCGCCAACATCGGCGCGATGACGGCTTACCTGCACTATAATCTCGGCGCGGGCGGCGGTCCGTCCGCCGTCTACCTCGGGTATCTCGCGACCTACAACGCGCACACCCAGATGACGTACCGCGCCGGCTACGTCGAATTGCCGCTCGTGCAATCGCCGGGGCAACGGCTCGACGATCTCGCGCCGTACGGTTACGATCAGACCCACGTCGGCCTCAACAACCTGGTGCTGGCTTCGCCGCGCATCGGCTTCAACGTCGAGCGCCAAGTGGGCGTCGCCCGGATCGACGCCACGCTGGCGTTCGGCGAATACGACGGTGCCGCGTACGGGGGCAAGCCGGTCGCGACCGGCGAGGCCACCTACGCCTCCCGGCCCGAACTCGGAATCTTCACCCGTACGCAGGTCGCCAAGGGCGTCGAAGTCTTCACCGACTCGCTCTTCGGGCAACGGGCGATCGGGGTCACCGGACAGCCGGTCTTCCAGGACGCCTACCAGCGGCTGGGATTCGGCGCGACCGCGGAGTATCGCAAACTCGAACTCCAAGGCGAGCAGTGGTACGGCCACGATGGCGACGCCGACGGGGTCGGCGGCCAGATCACCTCGAGCGGCGGCTACCTCCGCCTGCGCTACTTCCCGATTCCGCACGCCTACCTCGCCTTCCGGTACGACTCTGCGGCCAACCCATACATCGTGCGCGATTGGGTCGGATACGGCGCATTTCAGCTCTACGACATGCGTTTCTTGATTCAGAACGTCCACACGATCGGCACCGGCAAGAACGCTCTCGGCGGGGCCCTCACGATCGGCTTCCCGGCATCCCTGAACGTGAGCAGCAGCCCGAAGTGAGCCGGCAGGCCGGTTTTGAGCCACGCGTCGCCAACCAAGTCCCCAGCGAGGACCCCCATGCGCATCCTGCTCATTGAAGATAACGCCGAGATCGCCGATGCCATCCGCACGATGCTCGCGCGCCAGCGCTTCGCCGTCAACGTCGCGGTCGACGGCGATCAGGGCCTGGACCACGTGCTGCGCGGGAGTTACGACGTGGCGATCGTCGACGTCGTGCTGCCGAAACGCGACGGCTTTTCGATTTGCCGCGCCGCGCGCTCGGAGGGCGTTCAGACGCCGCTCTTGGTGCTGACGGCGCGCGACGCCGTCGAGGACCGCATCCGCGGGCTCGACAGCGGCGCCGACGATTACCTGATCAAACCGTTCGTCGAGGAGGAACTCGCGGCGCGCATCCGCGCGCTCCTGCGGCGTGCGGAGCGGCCGACGCGGCCCAACGCCCTCGTCGTCGGGGACCTGTCGGTCGACTCGCTCGGGCGCAGCGCCTCCGTCGGAACGAAGGCGCTCGACGTTGGAGCGACCGAGTTCCGTCTGCTCGAGTTGCTGGCGCGCAATCGCGGAATGACCCTGAGCCGGACCCAGATCCTGGAACGCATTTGGGAGTACGAGTTCGGCGGTTCCAGCAACATCGTCGACGTCTATATCAGCCAGTTGCGGCGTAAACTGAGGAACCTGCGGTCGACGGCGAGTATCGTGACGGTGTGGGGGGTCGGATACAAGCTCGTCGAGGAACAAACGAGAGCCGGATAGTCCTCCGGTTGGCGGGGTCGTACCTCGCCGTCTTTCTCGTCGTCATCGGTGCGCTCAGCGCGCTCGCGTTCGCGCTCGTGGCCGCGAACTTCCGTAACACGCTCGGGCCGGCGCTCGGGACGCCGGAAGGCGACGCCGCGTTCGCGGCCTCGCTGCGCAGCGTCGCGGGCAGCATCGTCGCCTTGGACGGCGCGCTCGCGATCGTCGTCGGCGCCGCGTCGTTCTGGCTCGCACGCGCGGCCGTCCGTCCCCTGATCGACGCGCGCGAACGGGAGGCGCGCTTCGCCGCCGACGCCGCGCACGAACTGCGCACGCCGCTGAGCATCATCTCCAGCGTCGCGCAGGCCGCCCGCGACGAGCCGGGCCGCGCGCCGGCCGCGCTCGGGACCATCACGGACCAGGCGCTCGACGCGAGCGCGCTCATCGCCGACCTCTTGACGCTCGCACGCAATCCCGAATTGCGTAACCTCGCGCGCGAACCCGTCGACCTCGAGGCCTTGACGGCGCGCCAGGTCCGGGAACACGAATCCATCGCCGCCGCTCGCGGCGTGCGCATCGCGCTGCAATCCGAGAGCGCCATCGTCGACGGCGACGAGCGGCGCCTGAATCAGCTGTTACGCAACCTGCTCGACAACGCGCTGCGTTACGCGCGGAGCTCGATCGACGTCGCCGTTCGCGCGAACGGGCAGCGCGCGTTCGTCGCGATCGAGGACGACGGACCGGGCGTCGCGCCGGACCTCGTCGACCGCATCTTCGAGCGCTTCGCGAAGGAGGCCGACTCCGACGGCAGCGGACTCGGGCTCGCGATCTGCCGCTGGGTCGCCCGTTCGCACGGCGGCGACGTGACCCTGGAGCGCGGCTCGCGGTTCGTCGTCACGCTGCCCTTGGGCAACTATCCGGACCTGGAGCGGGTCCCCTAGAAGGCGATGTACGGCGGCCCCCCGGTCCACTTGATGTGGTCCAGCATGTTCGATCCGGAGAAACCGCGGGTCAAGCGCGCGGTCGACTTCCAGCGGATCGTCGCGTTCTTCCGGCCGTACTGGCGGCAGGAGAGCGCGGTGCTCGTCTGCATCCTGCTCGTCGCCGTGCTCGGGCTCGCCCAGCCGCTCCTGACGAAGTGGCTGATCGACGGCGCGCTCGCCCACAAGGACCTGCGCGCGCTCGGGTTCGACGTCGCCGGGATGGTGCTGGCGGCCGTCGTCGCCGGCGCGATCGGCGTCTATCAGGGCTATCTGAATTCCCTGGCCGGCGAGGGGATCATGCGCGACATGCGCACGAGTCTCGTCGCGCACCTGCACCGCATGCCGATCACGTTCTTCACGAGCACGAAGACCGGCGAGATCATGAATCGCGTCTCCAACGACGTCGACAACGTCGACAACGTCGTGACCGGAACGTTGACCGCGATCGTCACCAACGTCGCCGTCATGGCGACCACCGTCATCACGATGTTCGTCCTCAACTGGAAGCTGGCGTTGCTCGCGCTGATAGTCGTCGTGCTGATGATCCTTCCGCTCGGCCCGGTCGGCCGGAAGATGTACCAAGTCCGCAAGAAGACCCGTCAGAAGCGCGACGAGATCGAGAGCATCACGCAGGAGACGCTGTCGATCTCCGGGATCACGCTGATCAAGTCGTTCGTGCGCGAGCGCTTCGAGCGCGACCGGTTCTACGCCACGGGCACCGAGCTGATGAAGCTCGAGATCAGGCTCGCGATGGTCGGGCGGTGGTTCCTCGCCGCCATCCTTGCCATGGTCGTCATCGGTCCCGCGATCGTGTGGTACGGCGGTGGCTATCTGACGATCGCCGGCGCCCTGTCGGTCGGCACGCTCGTCGCCTTCGTGACGCTGCTCGCGCGGCTCTACGGTCCCGCGTCGGCGCTCGCCGGCGTGCAGGTGCAGGTCGTCAGCGCGCTGGCCGTCTTCGAGCGGATCTTCGAGTATCTCGACATGCCGGTCGAGGCGGAGCGGCCTGCCGGAGCGCCGCCGCCGATCGTCATCCCGGCAATCCGGGGTGAGATCCGGTTCGACGACGTCGTCTTCTCCTACGGCGGCGAGCGGCGCGCGCTCGACGGAATCAGCCTGCTCGTCGAGCCGGGCCAGGTCGCGGCCCTCGTCGGTCCGTCGGGGGCGGGCAAGACGACGATCACGCAGCTGGTTCCGCGCTTCTACGACCCGCAATCGGGAACCGTTCGGGTCGACGGCTACGACGTGCGCGACCTCGACCTCGAGTCGCTGCGCTCGCACATCGGGATCGTGACCCAGGAGACCTATCTGTTCCACGACACGATCGCCGTCAATCTGCGCTACGGGCGCGCGGACGCCACCCAGGACGAAATCGTCGCCGCCGCGCGAGCCGCGAGCATCCACGACTTCATCGCGAGCCTGCCGGACGGTTACGATACGATCGTCGGCGAGCGCGGCCACAAGCTCTCGGGCGGCGAGCGCCAGCGGCTCGCGATCGCGCGCGTCCTGCTCAAGGACCCGCGAATCCTGATCCTCGACGAGGCGACGAGCCAGCTCGACTCCGAGAACGAAGCGTTGATCCAGCGTGCGTTCGTCCCGTTACTGCGCGGACGCACGAGCCTCGTGATCGCGCACAGGCTCTCGACGATTCGGTCCGCCAACGTCATCTTCGTGATCGACCGGGGCCGCGTCGTCGAGCGCGGCACGCACGCCTCGCTGCTGGCGCAAGACGGCGCCTACACCAGGCTGTACACGACCCAGTTCCGCGAAGATCCGCAGAGCGTCGCCGGATGATCTCGCCGCCGGCGGCACGCGGCCGCTCGCGCATCGCTGACGTCGACAACCGCGAAGAATTGATCTACCTGCTCTCGCGTGCGGCCGAACTCGAACACGCGCTCGCGTGCCTGTACCTGTACGCCGCCCACTCGCTCAAGAGCGACCCCGCCGAGGGCGGCATCGACGCCGCCCAAGCCGCCCAGACGCGCGACTGGAAGCGCCGGCTCTCGGGCGTCGCCGTCGAGGAGATGCTGCATCTCGCCCAGGTCGCCAACCTGCTGACCGCGATCGGCGGCGCGCCGCACTTCCGCCGTCCGAACTTTCCGATCCCGTCGAACGCGTTCTCGTTCGGGATGCGGCTCGGCCTCGAACCGTTTTCGACCGAGACGATCGAGCGGTTTCTCTGTTACGAGATGCCGGAGCACGGGGTCTTACCGGCCGAGCGCGAGGCCGTCTTCGAAGAGTTGCGGCAGCGCGTCGCGCCGCCCCTCGCGCCGCACGAACTCGCGGCGGTCGTGAGTTGCGAGCCGCACGACGTCGATTACGCGACGATCGGCGAGTTTTACCATAAGATCGAGAGCGGCTTCACGCGTATCCCGCAGGCGACCCTGTTCATCGGCCCCCCCGATGCCCAGGCGCGCGGGCGCTTCCTGGATTTCGGGGGCCAGTTGATCGCGGTCGTCGACCCGCAGTCCGCCAAGGCCGCGATCGACATGATCGTCGAGCAGGGCGAGGCGCCGACGTCCGCGCATCCGGACGCGCACTTCGCCGTCTTCGACGACATACGCAAGCAGTTCGCGGCCGCGCGCGCGGCGGCCGCCCAGAGCGCCGTCGCCTACGACCCGGTCCGGCCGGTCGTCTCCAACCCGACGACCCGGTTCTTCGCAGGCCGTACGAACGGGACGCTCATCGCGGACGGCGCAGCGGCCGCGGCCGGCGAGCTCTATAATCTGTCGTACGACACGCTGCTGCTCATCCTGCTGCGATACTTCGCGCACGGCGAAGAGAACGACGCGGAACTTCAGACGCTCGCGCGTACGGCATTGCGGCTGATGGCCGGCGTCCTGCGTCCGCTCGGCGAGGCGCTGACGAAGATGCCGGCCGGCCCCACCGCGCCGGGCAAAACGACCGGTCCCGGGTTCGGCTACAACCGCGACGTCCATCTGCTTCCGCACAAGCCGTCGGCCTGGATCTTCTTCGGTGAACGACTGAC
This sequence comes from Vulcanimicrobiota bacterium, assembly GCA_963743605.1. Classification (GTDB taxonomy): domain Bacteria; phylum Vulcanimicrobiota; class Vulcanimicrobiia; order Vulcanimicrobiales; family Vulcanimicrobiaceae; genus CAVUQJ01. The sequence goes on from CAVUQJ010000015.1 coordinate 366,937, forward strand.
CGCGCTCGCCGCGACCGCGCGCGCTTTGGTGCAACCGGCCGCGGCGCCGCACGAACTCGTCGAGGCCGCCTCCTCGCTCGAATCGATCGCCGCGAGTTTTTCCGCAGCTGCTAGGAGCCTGTAGGGCTTGGGTCATTTCCGGATTCGGTACCGATTTTTGTTCGAGACGAGGCGCGAAGAAGGAGCAGAGCCAGAGCTCTGTGACTGATGAGCAACGAAGTATTCGGACAAAAAGCGGCCCGAAGCCGGGAATGCGCCTGAGCCCTACAGGCTCCTAAGAGCGGTGGGTGAGGGTCAGGCGGACCTGGCGGCCGGCGAGCGGGTAGGCGTTGGTCGGTACCGTGTCCGTCAGGCCGCCGTAGGGAACGCCGCCGGCGATGCGCGTCAGTTTGAAATCGTAGACGTTCGTCAGGTTCGTGCCGTAGAGGCCGACGTCGAACGAACGCAGGTGCCAGGTGACGCCGGCCTGTAGCGTCGCGAACGCCGGCAGGTTCAACTCGTTATAGCCGCCCTCGTACGTGACGCCGGCCTGATAGGAGATGCCCTGGTTCGGGTCGTGCTCGACGATCAGGCAGAACTTGTGCAGCGGAACGCCCAGGGATTGCTGGTAGAGAACGACGTCGTCGGCCGCGGTCGGCGGGTAAGCCTTCGTGTAGACGCTGTCGATGTCGTACATCGCGTGGAGCGCGGTACGCGCGGCTAGCGCGAGGTCGCCGTGCGCCTCGAAGCCTTGGTAGACCTCGTTCGCGACGTTGATCGGATAGGTGAGGCAGGGCGGGTTCGGCCCGTAGTCGACGCCGGCGGCGCACTGCTGCGGAGGGATGTAGGTAGCGACGCCGTTGTGCAGGTCGGTGCGGTAGACATCGGCGCCGAGGTGGAGTTCGTGGCCCGGAATGCGGAAGATGTGTTCGTAGCCGAGATCGTATTCGGTCGCGCGCTCGGCGGTCGCGTTCGGGTTGCCGACGCTGATGTAGCCGTCGACCGGCGCCGGCAGGACGGCCGGAACGATGAACGTCGGCAACTGCGGCGATTGGAACGTCGTGCCGGCGGAGAACCGCAGCGTCGACGACGCGGTCGGCGTCCAAACGAACCCGAAACGCGGGTCGACGCTCCGGCCGAACGTACTGTAGTCGCTGTAGTACGCGGCGAACGAGTAGTGCAGTTTGGCGGTCGGGTCGAGCGTGTAGCGCAGCCCGACGGAGCGCTGCGTCTGACCAAGATCGACCTGCGACGGAACCTGCGTCGCGCCCGAGCTCGACGACGCGCCGTCGAATGGTAGCCGCTGCGACGCGAACGGGCGGCGCAGCGCCGAGGCGGCGTAGGTGACGCCGGGGACGAATTGGGTCGTCAACGCCTCATTGGTCAGCGCGAACTTCACCGAGAGCGAGCCATTTGGCAGCAAGCGATCGAACTCGAGCGTGTCGTCGCCGATCAGGTCGCGGTCGTTGTAGAGGTATGGCGAGGTCGCCGCGCCGGGTCCGAACACCGACTGCGACACGAGCGACGTTTGATGGCGGAACAGCACGCTCGTCGGCACGATGCCGGCCGCGTTCGGGCGCCCCAGCGGGAGTTGCGCGTCGAAGCCATAGGCGACGTTGTGCGCGAGGACCGACGAACCCGCGAAGCTCTGGTATTGCGGGTCGCCGGAATCCGACGGGTCGACCGAGGACAGCGTCCCCGAGATGTCGCGATAGACGGCCTGATCGCGCACGGAGACGCCGAGGAACCCGCCGTTCGGCAGGCCGTAGCGCAGCTTCGCGATCGTCGACGTCGCGTCCATCGCGTTGCCGATCGGTAGACTGTGCCGCCGTTCCCGACGGCGTGACCGGCAGCGCGTAGTCGTCCAGTTCGCCGCCGGACGTCGTCCGGTGATAGGAAAATGCGTAGCCGAGGCGGCCCTCCGTCCCGGTTGCCTGCAGCGTCTCGGCGTACGAGTCGTAGGACCCGGCCGTGAAGCGCTCCAGGACGTGCGGCAGCTGCGTCGGTTCGAGCGTGCGCACGTTGACCGCGCCGCCGAGCGTGTTGGGCCCGAAGAGCGCCGACGGCGCGACGCCGTAAACGACCTGCGTGCTCTGCAGGTCGGCCGGGTCGAGCAGCGAGAGGTCGAAGTCGCCGGTATTGCCGTTGTTGACTTGATGGCCATCGACGTCGACGAGCGTTTCGCTCGGATCGGGGCCCCGCAGCGCGACCGATGCGGGCGCGTTGAGGCCGCCCGCCGATGACCGCGACGACGGTCGTCGACGGAACCTGTTCGAGGATGTCGCTGACGCGGGTGACGCCCTGTTGCGCGAAGCCTGCGTCGGCGATGTCGAGGTTCGGCGCCGGCGCGGTCGAGAGCGTCTGGCCGCCGTTTGCCTTCACTTGCCCGATGACGGTCAGCGACGACGCTTGGGCGCGCCCGAGGCTCAGTTCGACCGTCGTCCTTTCGCCGGCCGCGACTTGGATGGTGCGGCCCGTGAGGGCCGAGTAGCCGCGCGCGGTTGCGGCGATCGTGTAAACCCCCGGAGGGACGCCGGGGAGGCTGAACCGACCGGACCCGTCCGTTGTCGCCGAACGAGCCGGACCGCTCCCTCCGAGGGTCACGACAGCCCCCGCTACCCCGCCGCCGTCGGGACCTAAGACAACCCCAAAGACCCCTGCTGCCGTGGTCTGCGCGCTTGCCCCCAAAGCGAGCGTGAGCCACAGAACGAGCGTGACGGTGGCGCCGAGGGACCAGCCTACGACGCCATGGCGGCTCGCGGTATTAGGCATGCCTAAGACGTTGCGCTAGCCTCCCCTAATTCCCTTCTTAGGTCAGCCGAATTTCGGGCCGAAAGGCCCCCGCGGTGGTCCTTGCCAGGCCGCGCCGAAGCGTCGGCCATGCCGCTGCAAAATCGCGTCACGCCCTTCGGGGAGATCGTCGCTCTCGAGGCGCGCGGCACGATGATGGGCAACCGCGGGCGGCTTCACGACGATCATCGCGCGCATCGTCCGGTTCACGCAGGTGCCCCGCTGGCTCGCGTGCGTGCTCGAGTTCCGCGGACGCAAGCGCAGGGTGATGCGGCCCGGATACTACACCGAGCTCTTCTTCCTCGACGAGGCGACGGCGCTGAGCGCCGGACACCGTCCGTGCGCGGAGTGCAGATCGCCGCGACTATCGCCGTTTCCGCTCGTTCTGGGAAACGCTCTTCGGCGGACCCGCGCCGGCCGGAACGATCGACGCGCGGCTCGACGCCGAACGTCGCGACGGCGACGTCAAACGCACGTATCGTGCACGCCTCGCCGGCTTGCCCGACGGAACGTTCGTTGCGATCGGCGGCGACGCATGGCTCGTGTCGGGCGACGCGCTCTTCGCGTGGTCTCCGCGCGGTTACACGCGGCGCCGCGAGCGCCCGCGGGACGGCGACGTCGACGTGCTCACCCCACGTTCGATCGTCGCCGTCCTTGCCGCCGGCTATCAGCCGCGACTGTCCATGCGAGTGCTGGGAACGCGCCGCTAGCGGAATAGGCCCGCGCGCGCCGCGGTCCAGCACTTCGTGCCGGCATCGGGTCCGCCGACGAGGATGACCTCGACGTGCTTCGGATCGTCGACCTCGACGATCCGCACCCGTTGCCCTCGATGCAAAACTTCCGCGTCCTCGACCGCCTCCTGGTAGGAGTCGTCGTCGTGTGCCGCCGCCGCCTTCACCATCTCGTCGAGACGGCCGAACGACGTCGGACAGGTCACGCCCTCGCCTGCACCGAGCGCGCCGACGGTGCGCGTCTCGCCGACCGTCAACCCCGCGGCCGCATCCGGCGCCGCCGGTTGCCGCCCTTCGTGGGATGCGCAGGCCGCGAGCGCGGCGCACGCGAGCGCGAGAACGTAGCCGGAGTACCGCATCTGTGTCACTAGCGATCCTTGAGCAGGCTCTTGTCGGGATTGGTCGCCTCGACCGTCAGGCCGATGTCGACGTTGTAGCCGACGAGCAGGACGCCCGTCTCGGTCAGCCGCGCGTCGACGATCCCCCAGTCGCGCCGGTCGATCGTCAGCTTTCCGGTATAGCCGACGCGGACGCCGACCTTGTCGGGGATGATCCCCTCGACGTGGCCCGGGAACGTCACGCTCTTGGTCACGTTCTTGATCGTCAGGTCGCCGGTGACGTTGAAGTCGTTCTTGCCGACCGGCTCGATCTTGGTCGACTTGAACGTGATGTTGGGATACTGCGCGACGTCGAAGTATGTCGCAGAGCGCAAGTCGTTGTCGCGGTCGTGGTTGTCCGTGTCCTCGTGCGCGACGTTGAGCACGGCGTCGACCTGGCTCGGGATGATCGAGCCCTTCGGCGTCACGAGCGTGATGCTGCGGATCGGGATGTGGCCCCAGACCTTCGAGAGGACCATGTGCGAGACGGTAAACTCGGCGCGCGAGTGGACGAGGTCCGGCGTCCAGGCGGCTTCGTCGGCCGCGCCGGCGGCCGACACGAGGCCGGCCGCCAGCGCGAGTATCATGACGTAGTGTTTCATCGGTACGAGCACCCCCATGCTCTTATGCTGTCACTTGGTCTGGAACGTGTAGTTGACGAAGATCATGCGATACGGGAGCCCGAACCACTCGGTCGCGTTGGCGCCGGTGTACGGCGCGTAGTCGGACGCCGTCGCGTACTGGTTGAGCGGCAGCGGAACGCCCTGATAGCGCAGGCCCTCGATGTTGGCGTACTGGCTGAACAGGTTGGAGACGGTCACCGCGAAGGTGCCCTGCGAGACGGGCGCGCTGACCGACAGGTCGCTGAAGTTATACGCGGGCAGCGACTTCGTGTTGTTGACCGAAACGGTGTGCAGGGTGTAGCGGGCGTCGATCCCGCGCCCGAAGTTGTGGTCGAGCGTCGCCGTCAGCGTGTGCAGCGGCAGGCTCGGCAGCTGACTGCCGACGATGTCGGTCAGGTTCGACTGCAGGAAGTTGGTCGGCACCGACTTGAGCACGGTCGAGTCGAGATCCCAGACGTAGTCGAGGAACGTGCGTTTGTCGAAGCGCTGGCGGCCGCTGAAGGTGAAGCCGCGCGCCTGCAACTGGCCGATGTTGACCGTCCCGGACAGGCCGAGGAGGGCCACGGCCTCCTTCTGCGAGATCGAGCACTTCGACGCGACCGCTAGCGCCTGCGACTGCAGGTAGTCCGGCGGGATGAAGTCGACGCCCGACTGCGACAGCGGGATCAGCGAGCTGTAGAGCTTGTCGTAGACGTTGACATTGTACAGTTCGAGCTGGGCCGTCGAATCGGCGTAGAACCGGTGCGCGTACGACAACTCGGTGTCGACGCCGCGCTCCGGCTGGAGCGTCGTCGACGGGGCGCTGCCGATCGAGTTGAACGTACTGCAGTTGACCGGTTTCCCGCCGCCCGCGCCGCCGACCGGCGACTCGACGAACGGGACGTCGACTTCGTTGCCCGCCGGCTCCGTCGACGTTGCGCCCTCCGCGAGGCGGAAGACGTTGTTGGCGTTGGGCGTGTACACGATCGCCACGCGCGGGTCGAGTAACGGCGCCGTGTTGGTCGCGGTCGACGTTTCGAGATAGACGGTCCCGAAGACGCGAGATCGGCGAGCCGATCGGATGGAAGGCGTCGCGCACGAAGACGTCGGCGTCTGCGATGTTGGGGTTGCCCTTAGGTGCCGCGTTGCGGAAGAACAGGTAGGACGAATTGAGGTAGCCGAAACCGACCCCGAGCCGGTTGCTCGGCGCGGTGTAGGCGTCGTCGCTGAGGATCGCGCCGGCCTCGACGACCTGCGAGTTGCGCCACGACGGCTGATAGGCGCCGCCGGGCTGTTGCGGGAGTTGGAACGTGCGGTCGACGGTGTCGAGGTAGCGGTTCGCGTACATGTCGAGCCGGAAGTCCTGGTTGCCGTTGTTGGGCGTCGACTCGAGGACGACGTGCTGGTCGTTGAAGTTGATTGCCTGCCAGGCGACGCCGGCGCCGTCGAAGCCGGTGTTGTAGTGCGCGTATTGCTGCGGCGTCTGGCACGGGACGCCGCCGTCGGGCTTACCGTCGACGCCCGTCCCGCCGGGTACGCCGAACTGGTTGAGGACCTGGAACGTGCCGGCGGGACACGGGTCGGTCGACGGCTTGTTCTTGCAGTCCGAGATTGCCGAACGCGAGCGCCGCGGGATACGGCAGGAAGTCGCCGTCGCCGTTGCCGGTCTTGTTCTCCCAGAACGAGGAGTTGGTGCTCGTCGCCGTGACCGTCGTGACCGGGCTCAACTGGTAGCGCAGTTTGAAGAGCGCGGTCTTGGCGCTCGCGCTCGAGTCGACGAGGTACAGCGGGTACGACGCGGAGCCGACCGGCGCCGACGGGTCGAACGCCGCGCCGGGGTTCGGCGGATACGAGTTCTTGAACGGGCCGTCGAGACCGGAGACGCCGAGGTCGAGCGCGTAGCCGAACCTGTTCGAGGTGCCGGTGTAGCTGAGGTTCGACGCCAGCCGGTCGAACGTGCCGTAGCCCTGCTGGAACGTGATGCGCGTGTCGGGCGTCGGGTTGATCGTCTGGAAGTCGACGACGCCGCCGATCGCGTCGACGCCGAGCAGATTGCTGCCACCGGAGCCGTAGGTCACCGCGATGTCGCGCAGCCCCATCACCGGCGACAACTGGTAGTTGTAGCCGCCCGGGATGCCGTAGCCGATCGCGTGGCCGTCGAGCGTGGTCGTCGTTTCGAGCGTCCCGATCCCGCGGATGCTCAGGTTGATGTCGTCGCTCAGCGACGCGGTGTCGCCCGTGATGCCGTTGTTGACCCCGGGCTCGAGCCGCAGGGCGTCGCCGGCGCGATAGATGCCGACCTGCGCGAGCGCCTCGGGCGAGAGCGTCCGATAGATGACGCTCGAGCGCTGGAGCGACTGGCTCGCCTTGGTCGAGGTGTTCGCGATCGTCCGCAGCTGCGTGCCGCTCGCGATGCGCTGCAGCGCGAGCGTGACGCGGGCCTCCTGACCGTTGATCAAGGTCACGCCGTCGGAAACTGTCGGCTGGTAGCCGACGTGCTCGACGTGCAGCTTGTATTCGCCCGCCGGAAGCGCCGCGAACTTGAACATCCCCTTGCCGTCGGAGACCATGCTGACGGTGAGCCCGACGATCGAGACCGCCGCGCCCGGCAGCGGAAGCCCCGTCTGCGCGTCGACGACGACGCCGTCGACGAGGCCCGTGGCAGTCGCCGCGGCGGCCTGGCCGGAGGGTGCAGCCGGTGAGGCCGGCGCCGTCTGCGCCGCCGCCGCCCCGAGTGTGACGACGGAAGAAACGAGACTGAGTGCGAGCGTCGACGACGCCCACGACCTGAATGATCGCACTGAACGATACTCCTCGAAGGCGGTGCACGCACCGCCCGCAACGCTTAGCTGATGATGGCCCGAGGGGCGGGCTCTGCGAGCTAGGCTGCGAGGAGCGGAGGGCCGCGCTTGGCCGCGCGGCGTGCATGGACGGTCTGGCGACGGCGCGGCCGGATGAGCCGCGTCGTCCTGGCGCAGGTATCGTTGCTACGAACGTGACGCGGTAGCGCCGCGAGCACGCCGAGCAACCGGATGACCAGGTCGCACGGGACGCCGAGCATCCGCGTGCAGCGCGCACGAGCGCGGAAACGGCCGCCGCGCAGAGGAGCGTAATCGAGAGACCGAGCGGAACCGAACCGCCGAACGCATCGGCGATGCCGTCGAGCCCCTGCCCGGACAGCGCCGCGTCGGTCGCCTCCATCCCAGCGACGGCCGCGAGCGTCAGGACCGCCACGACGACGCCGAAGCGCCAGGGCGCGCGGATCAGCGAGCGCGCGAGCGCGTGGACGCTCGGCCGTTCGCCGCCGGAACGCGTCAGCGCAGAACCGAGCAGCCGCACGAACGCGATCAGCACGAACCCGAACGCGCCGACCAGCGTGCCGATGCGCGACGTGTGCCCGACGTTGTCGTAGGTGTCGTGCGGCAGCGCGAAGTCGCCGACGAAATCGATCGTCAGGTGCGCGACGAACGCAGCGACGCACACCGCCAGCAGCAGCAGCGTCGTCGACATCAGCCAACTCGGCCGCGTCGCGGCCGGCACCTGCGGTTTCACTAGTACCTCAGTACCTCCGTGCAACCGTGAGCGTGAACTGCGTTCCCTGCATCGCGTAGGCGTCGGTCGGGATCGGCCCCGTGCCGCAGCAGCCTCCGTACGGGAGCCCGCCGTTCTGCAGCGTGAACTTGTATGCGTATACGTTGGTCAGGTTGGTCGCAGCGAGATTGACCTCGTATTTGCTGAAGCGGTAGCCGAGCATCGCGGACAGGGTCGCAAACTTGGGCTGGTCGTAGCCGTTGTAGAAGCCCTGATAGATCATGGCGGCACCGTACTCAATGCCGAGCGGCGGACGCCGGTCGATCGACAAGATGCCCTTCTGCAGCGGCAGCCCGAGGGCTTGCTCGCCGATGACCAAAGTCCCATCCTGGATGTCGGGCGGCACGGCGGTCAAGTACGCGCTGTTTATGCTATATCCCGCGCGCACGGTCGTATACGGCGCGATCTGACGGTCGGCCCGCACTTCGACGCCTTGGTAGACCGCGTTGCCCGCGTTGACCGGATAACTGAGCGGACACGGCTGCGGCGTCGCCGTCGCTTTCACGCGCAGGAGCGCGTCGGCCGACGAGTTCCCGCAGTCCGGGTTGTTGCTCAGCGGGGGAACCAGCGGGGTCGCCGGGTTGCGCAGGTTCGTCCGGTACAGGTCGACGCTGAAATGCGTGCGCTCCTGGCCACTCCCGAAATAGTGCTCGAAGCCGAGCCCGTAGTCGGTCGCGCGATCCGGTTGCAGGCTCGGGTTGCCGACGTTGATGTAGCCTCCGACGGGCGGGGGAAGGACCGGCGGGACGAAGAGCTCGGGAAGTTGCGGGATCTGGAAGGTCGTCCCGACCGAGGCGCGGATCGCCGTGCTCGCGTTCGGGGTCCACACGAAACCGGCGCGCGGGTCGAGGCTCGTGCCGAACGTCGAGAAGTCGCTGTAATACGCGGCCAGCGTGTAGTGGATGTTGCTGGTCGGGTCTTCGTTCCACCGCAACACGGCCGACCGCTCGGTCTGGCCCAGGTCGATCGATGAGGGCGTCGAGCCGGGCGCGGGCGTCGGCTCGCTCGAGTCGTCGAGCGGGTGGCGCGCGACCGATTCCTCGTTGACGATCCCCGGCACGAAGGCGGTGTCGAGGTTCTCGTTGTGCAGGTTGAGTTGTAGCGTGAGCGAGCCCTTGGGCAGGCGCTGATCGATCTCGAAGATGCCGTCGCCGATCAGGTCGCGGTCGTTGTAGAGGTACGAGTTGGTGTCGGCGCCGGGCCCGAAGACGGACTCGGACGCGTCCGACGTGAGCCAGCGCAGCAGCGCCGTCGTGTTGGTCAGCCCGCTCTGGTTGGGATGTCCGAGCGGGACTTGAAGGTCGAGCCCGTACGCCGCGTTGTGAGCGAGCAAATAGGTCCCGGCGAAACTGTCGACGACCGGCAAACCGTTCGTGCCGCCGTCGTTCGTGCCGGCGTCGCTCGTGCGCACGACGGCGTCGTCGGTGCTGCTGCTGCTGTTGGGCGGCGGGATCGACGTCAGCGCCGCCGAGTAGTCCTTGTAATAGCTCTGGTCGTGAAAGGTCAGCCCGATGTAGCCGGCGCCCGACCCGAACGAGTAGCGCAGCTTGCCGAGCGCCGTCGAGCCTTGAACGGCGCTTCCGACGAACTGCTGCTCGCCCGAGTCGGCGTCGATAACGTTCTCGTTCACCTCGCCGCCGGTCGTCGTGCGATGGAGCGAGAGCGCATATGCCGAGCCGGTCGGCCGTGCCGGTCGCGTCGAGCGTCGCAGCGAACGCGTTCCACGATCCGGTCGACAAGCGGAACACGCCGTGCGGGTCGGTCGTCGGTTCGAGCGTCCGGATGTTGATCGCGCCGTCGATCGTGTTGGGCCCGACCAGCGACGACGGCGAGATGCCGTAGACCAACTGCACGGACGAGAAGTCGGCCGGGTCGAGCAGCGAGAGGTCGAAGTCGCCGGTGTTGCCGTTGTTGATCGCGTGTCCGTCGACGTCGACGAGCGTCTCGGTCGGGTCGGGACCGCGGAGCGCCACCGTCGTCGGCAGCAACGGGCTCCCGCCGAGCGGATGGGTCAGCGTCGTCGAGACCTCGTTGTCGAGCATGTCGCTGACGCGCGTGTATCCGATGTCGGCGTACGCCTGCGAGTTGACGTTGACGGTCGGCGCAGACGACGTGGAGACGGTCTGTTGACCGTTTGTGCGAACCTGGCCGATGACGGTCAGCGACGTGGTCGAGCGGGCCATCGCGAGCGCGACGTGAGCGCCGCCGCCGGCCGGGACGTCGACCGTGCGCCCGGTGATCGGATCGTAGCCCTTGGCATCGACGCGGACGTTGTAGGTGCCGCCCGGGATCCCGGATATCCCGAAGAGCCCCTTCGCATCCGACACCGACGAGTGCTCGGCGCCGGATCCGGAGAGGGTGACGACGGCGCCCCGGATCGGCACGCCGTCGGCGCTGGTCACGATCCCAACGACGGCGCCGGTCCCCATCTGGGCCCCGAGCGGCGTCAGCGGCACGAGCAGCGCCGAGCAGAACGCAACCGCGGCGGCTGCGAGCATCCGTTTTCGAACGTACATCCTCGCGAACGCTGCTCGCGTTCGCGACTTCCGACCTTCCATCGATCTCCTCCGAGCGCCGGCGACCCGGCTCGCGCGCGACTGCTCCGGTTTAGCGGAGCGAGCGGTACGACGCGAGGAGCGGCGGACCGCGCTTCCCTGCGCGCCGCGCCGCTGAGGCACGCTCGCGCGAGACGAAGCGTGATCCCGGGAGAGACGGCGCACGCCAGCGCGGCGCGGGGGCGAACGCGAACGGCAAACAGCGTCGCGATGATCCGGACCATGTCGTCCTTCGCGCGCGTAAACCAGCGCAGGGCGCACCAGGCAAGCGCGGCTACGGCGAGGGCGATCGGTGCGACGACGGCGATCCCCAACAGCACCGATCCGCCGAACGCGTCGGCGAGGCTCTCGATCCGGCCGGTCGAGGCCAGGGAATCGAGCGTCTCCATCGCGATCACGACGGCGACCGAACCGCCGAAGATGGTGGCAGCAAATCCAACGGGCGAGCGCGGAAGGAAGCGGCCGATGCGGCGCTCGCGCGCGGGCCGGGGCCCCCGATCGAGCGCTGCGAGGACGAAGCGCAGACAGGCCGCGACCGTGATGCAGGCCATCGTCAGGGCCACCAGGGTCCGCGAATCGTGGCCGAGCGCGTCGTATGCATCGCGCGGGAGGGCCCAGTCGCCCACGACGTCGATCGCCACGTGCGCGATCAGCGCGGCCAAGCAGATCGCCGCGGGGAGCAGCAAACCGACCCCGGCGAGGAGCCGCGAGTCGTTGACCCCGCCGCCGAAGGCGACGAAACGCCGATGTGAGGTCATCACGAGCGGCGGTCCCTTTCGGGGTGGCGCTCGGCTAGCCTCTACGTGCCGCCGAGCGAGTTAGGCGAGCGCCATGATCGCCAGGTCCTCGGCGACGTGGAGGGGCGGCTGGGTGCCCGCCCGCACCTCGTCGACGGTGACGCCCGGGGCCAGTTCGCGCAGCACCAACCCGATCGGCGTCACGTCGATGACGGCCAGGTCGCTCACGATCCGGTCAACGACGCGTTTGCCCGTCAGCGGCAGCGTGCAGCGCTCGACGATCTTCGCGGAGCCGTCCTTCGCGACGTGCTCCATCATGACGATGACCCGCTTCGCGCCGTGCACGAGGTCCATCGCGCCGCCCATCCCTTTGACCATCTTGCCGGGGATCATCCAGTTGGCGAGGTCGCCTTCGCGCGAGACCTGCATCGCCCCGAGCACCGCGAGATCGATGTGGCCGCCGCGGATCATGCCGAACGACGTCGCGGAGTCGAAGAACGACGCGCCTGGGAGGACGGTGACCGTCTCCTTGCCGGCGTTGATGAGGTCGGGATCTTCTTCGCTCTCGAACGGATACGGTCCGAGGCCGAGGATGCCGTTTTCGCTCTGCAGCACGACGGTGACGCCGGGTGGTACGTAGTTCGGCACGAGCGTCGGCAGCCCGATGCCCAGGTTGACGTATTGACCGTCGCGCAACTCGAGCGCGACGCGCCGCGCGAGCTGTTCACGCGTGAGTGCCATGGTTACGCCCCCCGTCTGCGCGTCGTCACGCGCTCGATGCGCTTGCCGCCGTCGCCGACGGGACGACGCGCTGCACGAAGATGCCGGGCGTGTGGACGTCGCGCGGATCGAGTCTTCCCGGCTCGACGAGTTCCTCGACCTCGGCGATCGTGATTCTGCCCGCGGCCGCGCACAGCGGATTGAAGTTGCGCGTCGACTTGTCGAAGACGAGGTTGCCGTGGCGGTCGCCGCGGCTCGCGCGCACCAGCGCGAAGTCGGTGACGATCCCCTCTTCGAGGACGTAGTCGCGCCCGTCGAACGCGCGCGTCTCCTTCTTGGGAGAGGCGAGCGTCACGGTTCCGTCGGGTCCGTAGCGCCACGGCAGCCCGCCGTCGGCCACCTGGGTGCCGACGCCGGTCGGCGTGAAGAACGCCGCGATCCCGGCGCCGCCGGCGCGCAGGCGTTCCGCCAACGTCCCCTGCGGCACGAGTTCGACCTCGAGCTCACCGGACAGGAACTGGCGTTCGAATTCTTTGTTCTCGCCGACGTACGAACCGGTCGTGCGGCGGATGCGACTGGTTATCGAGCAGCACGCCGAGTCCCCAGCCGTCGACCCCGCAGTTGTTGGAAACGGTCACGAGCGCGGTCGCGCCCTTCGCGAGCAGCGCGCTGATCAGCACGTGCGGTATGCCGCACAGGCCGAAGCCGCCGACGGCCAGCGACGAGCCGTCGGAGATGTCTGCGACCGCGACCGCGCGGATCGGTGACCACCTTGTCCATGCCCGTCAGATAAGCGCGGTCGCGCGCAAAACCCTGGTCGGGTCCCGCGGACCGTGGGAGGCGCCTGGCCGCGAACCGAAGAGCCCGCGACGGCGCCCCATTTCCGCTGCACCGGAGCACTGTGAGCATGGCCATCGAAGCACCCGCCCACGCGATCTCGTCCGAAGACGAGGCGATGATCCTCGAAGTCGTCCGCGATCTCGTCGCCGAGAAGGTCGCACCGCGCGCGGCCGAGATCGACGAGACCGGCGAGTTCCCTTGGGACATCCAGAAACTGTTCGCGCAGAACGACCTGCTCGGAATCCCGTTCCCGGCGGAGTACGGCGGACTCGGCGGCTCGTTCGTGACCTACGTCAAGGTCGTCGAGGAAGTCGCCAAGGCGTGCGCCTCGAGTTCGCTGATCATCGCCGTCCAGGAGCTGGGCGCGCTGCCGATCCTAATCGCGGGCAGCCACGAACAGAAGCAGCGCTTCATCCCGAAACTGGCCAGCGGAGAGTGGACGGCAGCCTACGCGCTGACGGAGGCGGGAAGCGGTTCCGACGCGGCCGGCTCGATGCGCTGCCGCGCGGAACGCAAGGGCGACAACTACGTCCTCAACGGGACGAAGATCTGGATCACGCAGGGGAGCGTCGCCGACGTCGTCTGCGTGTTTGCTGTTACCGATCCCAGCAAGGGGCCGAACGGGATCAGCGCGTTCGTGGTCGAGAAGAACTTCCCCGGATTCAAGGTCGGCAAGCTGGAAAAGAAGATGGGCATCCGCGGTTCGCCGACGGTCGAACTCATCTTCGAGAACTGCGAGGTGCCGGCGGCGAACCTGCTCGGCGAAGAGGGGACCGGATTCAAGACTGCGATGCGCGTCCTCGACAAATCGCGGCCCGGGATCGCGGCGCAGGCCGTCGGGATCGCGGCCGGCGCGCTCGACTACGCGGCCGCGTACTCGCGCGAGCGGATGGCGTTCGGCAAGCCGATCGGCCAGCAGCAGGGGCTGCAGTTCATGCTCGCAGAGATGCGGACGGAGGTCGAGGCGGCGCGCCTGCTGCTATACGAAGTCGGCCCGCAAGTGCGACCAGAACGCCGACGACATCACGCTCTGGGCGGCGATGGCCAAGCTCAAGGCCGGTGACGTTGCGATGCGCGTCACGACCGACGCGGTGCAGATCCTCGGCGGTTTCGGCTACTCGACGGAATACCCGACCGAACGGATGATGCGCGACGCGAAGATCACCCAGATCTACGAAGGCACTCAGCAGATCCAGCGGTTGGTCATCGCGCGGACGATGGTCGGAAAGTGGAAGCCGCCGGCGACGAGCTGAGGCTTTACCCGCCGACGGGATGCAGCCCGAACAGCGGCGGCAGGTAGTGGCCGGCGGCGTACGATAGCGCGAACACGCCGGTCCCGAACAGCGCGACCTCGAGCCCCTTCGTGAAGAGGTTGCGGTGCGCGAGCCGGCCGGCGATCGCACCGACGCAGAACAGCGCGGCCGCCGCGAGCGCGAGGCTCGTCCAGAGCGCCGCCGTCTGCGGCAGCGCGGCGATGAGATAGGGCAGGATCGGGACGAACGCGCCGGCGACGAACGAGCCGCTCATCGCGACCGACGAACCGACCCTGGACCCTTCGACGATCCGCGGATCGATGCCGAACTCGTCGCGGACCATTTCGTGCAGCCAGATCTCCGGATTGCGCGTCAGGCGGTCGACGATCGTCCGCGCCTCGCCGTCCGTGAAGCCCTTCAGCCGGTAGTAGGCGATCTGCTCGGCGACCTCGTCGTCGTAGCGTTCGGTCAACTCGCGGCGCTCGTGCTCGAGCCAGTATTGCACGACTTCGCGTTCGGCCTTGACGCCCAGGTATTGGCCGACGCCCATCGAGAGCGCGCCGACGAACAACGAGATCGCGCCGGTCAGGACGATCGTCGCCCGGTCGCCCGTCGCGCCACCGACGCCGGTCACGATGCCGAGCGTGGTCAGCAGGCCGTCCTGCGCGCCGAACACGATCTCGCGGATGCTGCGCTGGCGCTCGAGCATCGCGCGTTCCGGCGTGTCGGGCATGCGCGGGACGGCCCGTCCCTTGGGGACGACGACGGGCTGCTCTTCACGCATCGCGCGCGACCTTGCGCGGTTTGGGCGCCGGCGCCTTGCGCGCCGCCGCTCGCGTGCGAAGCGCGCGCGCGACGATCGGCTCGCTCGGGCAGATCCGGGCGACCGGGCAGCGCCCGCACAGCGGGACAGGCGCCTTGCAGATCGCGCGTCCGTGCAGGATCAACCAGTGGTGCGCGTGGCGCCGGCTTGCGAGCGGTACGAGCTTGACGACGTCGTCCTCGACGCCGCGCGGCGTCGCCGCCGTCGTCAGGCCGAGCCGGTGCGCGACCCGGAAGACGTGCGTGTCCACGGCGAACTCGGCGGCGGCGAACGCGACCGACATCACGACGCTGGCCGTCTTGCGGCCGACGCCGGGCAGCGACTCGAGCGCGTCACGGTCCGCCGGCACGTGGCCGCCGTGGCGCTCGACGATCGCCTGGGAAGCCGCGATGATGTTGCGCGTCTTCATCCGGAAGAACCCGAGGGACTTGATGATCCGCTCGACCTCGGCCGGGTCCGCCTGTGCCAGCGACGCGGCGTCCGGATAGCGCGCGAACAGGTGCGGCGTCGTCGTGTTCACGCGCGCGTCCGTGCACTGTGCCGATAGGATCACCGCGATCAGCAGCGTGAACGGCGAGTCGTACTCGAGCGCGGTGCCGGCGCCCGGATACGTCGCTTCGAGGATCTCGAGTTCGCGCAGTGCGACGGCGCGCGTGACCTTGCGCTTGGGAAACGGGATCAGGGGCTCCCCGGGCGCCCTCACCGCGCGACGCTGCATCGCGCTGGTGTTCCGACGGCGTGCGGCGGCCCCCTATGCGCGTCGTCACTGAGGGCGACCGGTTCTCGCTTCCGGCCGCCCTCAGCCCCTCGACGAGCCGGTCAGTTGTCGGGGTCGAAGATCCCGATCAGGACCGGCGTGTGCACCGCCGTCGGACCGTCGATCGCATAGATCGACAGGTTCTGGTCGGTGTTCGCGTTGCCGTTGAACGTAAACGGCATCACGTTGGCCGTGTTGTTCGGATCGACCTGACTCGGCGTCAGCGTCAGCGTGTTGCCGCCGCCGCGCGCGAAGAAGCCGATTCCGGCGGTTGCGATAGCTCCGTTGATCCCTTCCTGGAACGTCGGCTGATTCGAACCGTAGGTCATCGAACCGATCGTCGTCAGTTGGGTCGCGCTGGCCGTCGGATAGTAGCCGACGGAGTACGGAACGTTTCCGGCCTTCGGCGAGGCGGGATGGAAGCTCACCGATGCGGAGCCGGAAGCCGTCTGGAAGATGTGTTCGGTGAAGTTCACCAGTTTGAGCGTGCCGTTGGCCTTCTCGCCGGTGAGAACCAACGTATTACGTTTGTTCGGGACAATGACGACGCTGGTCAGGCCGACCGATATCGGCGCCGTGTCCTGCCCGGCGACGTAGACGTAGACGGTCTGTGTGGCCGCGTTGAACTGCACGTACTGGGAAATCCCGACACTACCGGTCGATTGCCCAGCGTATGCGACGTTGGTGAAGTTCGGCTGACCGGCCTTGCCGATGGCGACGTTGATCGCGCCGACGTTGGGCGAACCGTTGATGACGCGCAGGGTGCCGCGCGACGGGACGAACGGGTTCACGCTCGTCGCCGAACCGTTGCACGCGGTCAGCGATACGAGCAGACCGAGCACAGCGAATGCCGCTACCCTGCGACTTGCGTTTACGATCACAATACCTCCTCATTCGGCGGGCCACGCGTGTTGCGAAACCTCGGCGCATCATTCCCACCTGGCACGCATGCTACACTCCGAACGCTGCGGTCAGGCTGGGGAGCACGTTAGAGTTTCGTGAACTACGTTAGCCCGATCAGGTCGCCGTCGAAGCGCACGAGACCGTCCGCGGCGAGCGCGCGCACGGTCGCTTCGATCTCGCCGGTCGAGCGGTCCGGGACGACGCTCGCCAGCGTGTCCGACAGGTCGAGCAGCGAGACGCGCTCTCGCGGATCGAGCGCGCGCAACGCATCGACGATGCGGCCGCGCAGGTAACGCGTCGTTTTACGATATGTAACCTGCGGCTTCGCCTTGGCGCGCGCACGCGCAGCCAACGTAGCGGCGTCGAGCGGGAACGCCGCGCAGACGCGCTGCAGCGGGCAGACCAGACACTTGGGCGCGCGCGCGCTGCAGACCGCCGAGCCGAGATCCATGAGCGCGGAGTTGCTGTCGTTGCCGCGGCCCGGCTCGATGAACTGCGCCGCGGCCGCGCTCACCTCGCCGCGCGGCGCCGCGGTCTCGTACTCCGGACCGAACCGCACGCGCTGGACGATCCGCTGCACGTTCGTGTCGACCGCCGCCTCGTCGTGATCGAAGGCGAACGCGCGGATCGCCGCCGCGGTGTAGGGGCCGACCCCAGGGAGGCCGCGCAGCGCCGCCGGGTCGTCCGGCAGCACGCCGCCGTGGCGCTCGCAGACCGCCCGGGCGAGCCGGTGCAGCCGCACGGCCCGGCCGTTGTAGCCGAGCCCCCGCCAGGCGCGGACGACGTCGCCCGCCGGGGCCGCCGCCAGCGCGGCAAACGAGCCGAACGCGGCGACGAAGCGCTCGAACGCCGGCACGACGCGGTCGACCTGCGTCTGTTGGAGCATGAACTCGCTGACCACGACGCGGTACGGCGAACGGTCGGACCGCCACGGCAGCGAGCGGCCGGCTCGCGCGTACCAATCGAGGAGCAGTTCGGCGGGTCCGCCCATGGCAGTCGGTTCCATCGATTCGGCGCCGCCTTCGCACGGGGCTTGGAGCGGTCCCGCAGAACACGGAGTCCAATGATCGATGCCGAGATCGAACCAGCCACCCGCGTGAATGCCGCCGCGCAGGATCCCGAAGAGCGCGAGGAGTGGCTCGATGCGCTCGACGGCGTCATCGAGGCCGAGGGGATCGAGCGCGCGCGCGTCCTCGTCGGCGCGCTCGTCGAACGCGCCGAGGCGCGTGGGGTCCGCTTCCCCCATCCGCTGACGACGCCGTACGTCAACACGATACCGGTCGAAAAGCAACCGCAGTTCCCCGGCGACGCCGCGCTCGAGGAGCGACTGCGCCATTACGTGCGCTGGAACGCGATGGCGATGGTCGTCCGCGCCAACCGCGAAGCGACCGATCTCGGCGGCCACGTCGCGACGTTTTCTTCCGCCGCGACCCTGGTCGACGTCGGCTTCAACCATTTTTGGCACGCGCCGTCCGCCGAAAACGGCGGCGATTTGGTCTACTTTCAAGGTCACTCGTCGCCGGGCGTCTATTCGCGCGCGTTCCTCGAGGGACGCATCACGGAAGGACAGCTCGAACACTTCCGGCGCGAGGTCGACCGGACCGGGCTTTCGTCGTATCCGCATCCCTGGCTGATGCCGGATTTCTGGCAGTTCGCGACCGTCTCGATGGGACTCGGTCCGCTGCAGGCCGTCTATCAGGCCCGCTTCATGAAGTACTTGCTCCATCGCGGCATCGTCGACACGTCGGCGCGTAAGGTGTGGTCGTTCGTCGGCGACGGCGAGATCGACGAACCCGAGTCGCTCGCCGGCCTCGCGATGGCGGCGCGCGAGGGGCTCGACAACCTGATCTTCGTCGTCAACGCCAACCTGCAGCGGCTCGACGGGCCCGTGCGCGGCAACGGCAAGATCATCCAGGAACTGGAAGGCGTGTTCCGCGGCGCGGGCTGGAACGTCATCAAGGTCATCTGGGGCCGGCGCTGGGATCCGCTGCTCGAGAAGGACGAGAGCGGCACGCTCGTGCGCCTGATGAACGAGACGATCGACGGCGACTACCAGACGTTCAAGTCGCGCGACGGCGCCTACGTCCGCGAGCACTTTTTCGGCCGCTACCCGGAGACGCGCGACCTCGTCAAGGACATGACCGACGAGGATATCTGGCATCTCAATCGCGGCGGCCACGACCCCTATAAGGTCTATGCCGCCTACAAGGCCGCGGTCGAGCACAAGGGCCAGCCGACGGTGATCCTCGCGAAGACGATCAAGGGCTACGGCCTAGGCACCGCAGGCGAGGGCATGAACGTCGCGCACCAGCAGAAGAAAATGGTGATCGAACAGTTGCGCGCGTTCCGCGACCGCTTCGCGATCCCGGTCTCCGACGCGGACCTCGAGCACGTTCCGTTTCTGCGGCCGCCCGAGGACAGCGCCGAGATGAAGTACCTGCGCGCGCGCGTCGCCGCGCTGGGCAGCGTCCCGGTGCGCCGGCGCAACGTCGAGGCGCCGCTCGAGGTGCCCGACCGCTCCGCCTTCTCGGCCCTACTCGAACCCACGGGCGACCGAGAGATCTCGACGACGATGGCGTTCGTCCGCGCGCTCAACATCATCGCGCGCGACAAGACGATCGGTCCGCGGGTCGTCCCGATCGTCGCCGACGAGTCGCGCACGTTCGGGATGGAAGGGATGTTCCGGCAACTCGGAATCTACTCGAGCGTCGGTCAGTTGTACCGGCCGCAAGACGCCGAGCAGTTGATGTGGTACCGCGAACACGAGACCGGTCAGATCCTGCAGGAAGGGATCACCGAGGCGGGCGCGATGTCGTCCTGGATCGCCGCGCGACCGCGTACTCGACGCACGGCGTCCAGATGATCCCGTTCTTCATCTTCTACTCGATGTTCGGGTTCCAGCGGATCGGCGATCTGGCGTGGGCGGCCGGCGACATGCGCTCGCGCGGTTTCCTGCTCGGCGGCACGGCGGGCCGGACGACGCTGAACGGCGAGGGTCTGCAGCACGAGGACGGTCACAGCCACCTGTTCGCGACGGCGATCCCCAATTGCGTCCCCTACGATCCGACGTACTCGTACGAGGTCGCGACGATCGTCGCCGACGGGCTGCGCCGGATGGTCCACGAGCAGGAGGACGTGTACTACTACCTGACCGTGATGAACGAGAACTACCGGCATCCGGCGATGCCCGAGGGCTCCGGCGACGGGATCTTACGCGGCCTCTACCGGCTGCCGTTGACGTTCGGCGACGGCCCGACCCAGGTGCAGTTGCTCGGTTCGGGCACGATCCTGCGCGAGGCGATCGCCGCCGCCGAGCTGCTGCGCGACGACTTCGGCGTGAACGCGGGCGTGTGGAGCGCGACGTCGTTCACGCTGCTCGCGCGCGACGGACTCGACGTGCAGCGCTGGAACATGCTTCATCCGGGGGCCGATCCGCGTCGCCCGTACGTCGCGACGGCGCTCGACGGCCACGCCGGCCCGATCGTCGCCGCCAGCGACTACGTCAAGACGTTCGTCGAGCAGATCCGTCCGTTCGTCGACCGCCCGCTGCACGCGCTCGGGACCGACGGTTACGGCCGCAGCGACACCCGCAAGAAATTGCGCGCGTTCTTCGAGGTCGACCGGCGCTACATCGCGATCGCCGCGCTCTACGAACTGGCGGCGCAGGGCAGCATCGACCGCAAGCGCATCGCCGAGGCGATCGCGAAGTACGAGATCGACCCAACAAGCCCAACCCCGTGACGGTGTAGATCGCAGATGGCGGAACTCGTCCAACTGAAGGTTCCCGACATCGGCGACTTCCACGACGTCCCGGTCATCGAGGTGCTGGTGAACGCCGGGCGAGCGCATCGACAAGGACGCGCCGCTGGTCACGCTCGAGTCCGAGAAGGCGGCGATGGAGGTCCCGGCGAGCAGCGGCGGGATCGTCCGGGAAATCAGCGTCAAGGTCGGCGACAAGGTCTCGACCGGCTCCGTCATCGTCAGCATCGAGCCGGCGGAGTCCGCTCAGGCGCAACAGCAGGCGCCCAAGCCCGCGCCCAACGGCGAGCAGCGGGCGCCGCAGCCCGCGGCCAGTTCCGCCGCGGGGGAGGCGAAGGTGCCCGCGGCCCGGCCGCACCAGGCGCAACCCGCGGCGCCGCCCGCGCAGGCTGCGATCGCAGACGCCACCGTCGCGCAACGGCGGCGCGCCGGCCGCTCCGGCCGGCCCGATCCACGCGAGCCCCGCGATCCGCCGCTTCGCGCGCGAACTCGGCGTCGATCTGGGCGGCGTCCTGGGCAGCGGACCCAACGGCCGCATCACCAAGGACGACGTGCAGTCGTTCGTCAAGCGAACGCTCGCCGCGCCGCCGGCCGCGCGCGGCGCCGGCATCGGGCTCGCGCTCGCCGCCGTGGCCGGTCGTCGACTTCGCGGCGTTCGGCCCGATCGAGCGCGCCGCACTGCCGCGCATCCGCAAGATCTCGGGGCCGTACCTGCTTCGCAACTGGGTCTCGATCCCGCACGTCACGCAGTGCGACGACGCCAACGTCACCGAACTCGAGGCGTTCCGCAAGTCGGTCAACGCCGAGCACTCCGACGCGAAGGTGACGATGCTCGCCTTCGTCATGAAGGCCTGCGTTGCGGCGCTGAAACGCTTCCCCGAATTCAACTCATCGCTCGATGGCGAGGAACTGGTCCTCAAGCGCTACTATCACATCGGTTTCGCGGCCGACACGCCGTCCGGGCTCGTCGTGCCGGTCCTGCGCGACGCCGACCGCAAAGGCGTGCTCGAGATCGCACGCGAGAGCGCGGAACTCGCGCGCAAGGCGCGCGACGGAAAGCTGTCGCAGAGCGACATGCAGGGCGGCACCTTCACGATCTCGAGCCTCGGCGGGATCGGCGGAACGTACTTCACGCCGATCATCAACGCGCCCGAGGTCGCGATCTTGGGCGTCTGCCGCGCGGCGACGCGGGCGGTCTGGGACGACGGGACATTCGTTCCGCGGCTGATGCTGCCGCTCTCGCTTTCGTACGACCATCGCGTGATCGACGGCGCGGCCGCCGCGCGCTTCGTGGCCTACCTCGCGGTCGCGCTCGGCCGACCTGCGCCGCACGCTGCTGTAAGGAGACCCTCCGCCCCGGAGAAACCTAGCCGCTCCGAGAACGGTCTTGGACTTGGGGGCGCCCGCCGTTCGTACGCGGCGCCCGTCGCAGAAGGAAGGGTTCGTGGCAGAACATCAGGTCGACGTTGTCGTCATCGGGGCCGGCCCGGGGGGCTATCACGCGGCGATCCGGCTCGGTCAGCTCGGCAAGAAGGTCGTCTGCTTCGACCGCGACGAGGTCGGCGGCGTCTGCCTCAATTGGGGCTGCATCCCGACCAAGGCGCTGCTGCACGTCGGCGAGGTCTCGCGTCACATCCGCGAGGCCGACAAGATCGGCCTGAAGGTCGGAGCCCCCGAATTCGACCGCGAGGGCGTCGCGGCGTTCAAGGACTCCGTGGTCAAGGCCAACGTCGGCGGCGTCAATGCGCTGTTCAAGGCCAACGGCGTCACCTTCGCCTACGGCGAGGCGTCGTTCGCCGATCCGCACACCGTCACGCTGAAAGCGAAGGACGGCAAGACCGAGACGTACCGGTTCGAGAACGCGATCATCGCGACCGGATCCGCGCCGATCAACGTCAAGGCGTGGGGTCGCGACGGCGATACGATCATCAACTCCGATGACGCCGTACAACTCAAGCGGATCCCGAAGAACCTGCTCGTCGTCGGCGGCGGCGTGATCGGACTCGAGTTCGCCACCGTCTTCGCGCGGATGGGCGCGAAGGTGCTCGTCGTCGAGATGCTGCCCCAGGTGCTGACCGGAACCGACCTCGAGATCGCCAAGACGATGCAGCGCATTCTCAAGAAGCAAGGCGTCGAGATCGCGCTGTCGACGAAGGTCGAGTCGATCGAGAAGGCCGGCAAGGGCCGCGTCAAGGCGACGATCTCCGGCGAATATACGAACGGTAAGTCCGAGACGCGCGAATACGACACGGTCTTGGTCGCGGTCGGCCGCCGGCCGGTCACAGACAACCTGAATCTCGCCGCCTCCGGCGTCGCGGCGGACGAGCGCGGCTTCATCCCGGTCGACGCGCAGCGCCGGACGAAGGTTCCCCACATCTACGCGATCGGCGACGTCACCGGCGCGCCGCTGCTCGCCCACAAGGCGATGCGCGAGGGCGTCGTCGCCGCGGAGGTGATCGGCGGCGACAAGTCCGCCGCCTACGATCCCGTCGCGGTGCCGAACTGCGTCTATACCGATCCCGAGGTCGCGACCGTCGGGCTCTCGGAAGAGGAGGCCAAGGCCGCCGGCTACGAGGTCCGCGTCGGCAAGTTCCCGCTGGTCGCGAGCGGCCGCGCGCGCACGATGAACGAGAGCGACGGTCTCATCAAACTGGTCGGCGATCACAAGAGCGACTTGCTGCTCGGGATGCACATCGTCGCCCCGCAGGCGGAGTCGCTGATCGGCGAGGGCGTCATCGCGCTCGAGATGGGCGCCACCCTCGAGGACATCGGGCTCTCGATCCACCCGCATCCGACGCTGACGGAATCGATCATGGATGCGGCCGAAGCGGCGCACGGCAAGGCGATCCACCTCGTCAATCCCAAACCGAAGCCGGCTCCCGCCGGCGTGGCGGGCTGACGCAGCCGAAGATGGCGCGCCCGGCGCGGCTCCTGGAACTCGGCCTGCGGCCCTTCCGCGAGGTCTGGGACGTCCAGCGCGAACTCCACGCGCGGGTCGCCGACGGGCTCGCGCCCGACACGTGGATCGTCGTCGAACACACTCCGGTCGTGACGCTCGGCCGTAACACGAAACGCGAGAACCTGCTGATGTCGCCCGAGGCGTTGCGCGCGCGCGGCGTCGATTGCGTCGAGATCGAGCGCGGCGGCAACGTCACCTACCATGGTCCCGGGCAGGTCGTGGTCTATCCGATCACGCGGCTGCCGCGCTTTCGCGAGGTCGTGCCGTTCGTCAGCGCGCTCGAGGACGCGGCGATCGCGACCTGCGCCGCGTTCGGCGTCACGGCCGAACGCTGGAGCGAGCACCGCGGCGTCTATGCCGGCGACAACCAGATCTGCGCGATCGGCATCGCGGTGCGGCGGATGACCTCGATGCACGGGATCGCGTTCAACGCCTGCACGGCGCTCGACTACGACCGGCTGATCACGCCCTGCGGGATCGCGCAGCGCGGGATCACGTCGCTGGCGCGCGAGACGGGGCGCGACGTCACCTTCGCGCAGGCGAAGGAAGCGCTCGTCGGCGCGCTCGCCGAGCGGTTCAACGTCGCGTTCGTTCCGGTCGTTCCGGCCGACGCACTGGGATTCGCGTCGTGATCGATCTGACCGATCCCGCGCGGCTCGAGCCGCCCGTCCGCAAGCCGCCGTGGCTCAAGGTGCGGCTCGCCCACGGCGACACCTACGAGCACCTGCGCGCGAAGGTCAAGGATCTGCAACTGCACACGGTCTGCCAAGAGGCGATGTGTCCGAACGTCGGCGAGTGCTGGGGCGCAGGCACCGCGACGATCATGATCCTCGGCGACACCTGCACGCGCGGCTGCCGCTTCTGCAACGTGAAGACCGGCAGCCCGCGCGGCGAGGTCGATTGGCTCGAGCCGATGCGCGTCGCCGAAGCCGTGCGCGACTTGGGTTGGAAATATCTCGTCTTGACCGCGGTCGACCGCGACGATCTCGCCGACGGCGGCGCGGCGATCTTCGCCGGAACCGTGCGAGCGATCCATCGCCTCGTCCCCGAGGCGAAGGTCGAGTGCCTGACCGGCGACTTCGCCGGCGACCTCGCCGCGCTCGACATCGTCCTCGAGGCGCGACCCGAGGTGCTCGCGCACAACCTCGAGACCGTCGAGCGGCTGCAGCCGGTCGTGCGCGACAAGCGCGCCGGCTTCGCGCAGTCGCTGGCGGTCCTCGCGCACGCGACGCACAGCGAGAAGGTGCGCTATACGAAGACCTCGCTGATGCTCGGGCTCGGCGAGACCGAGCACGAGATCGCGGCCGCGATGGACGCGGCGCGCGGCGCCGGCGTCGACATCTTCACGATGGGCCAATACCTACAGCCGACCAAGCGCCACCTCCCCGTCATCGAATACGTGACGCCCGAGAAGTTCGACCGGCTTGCGCGACGTGGCGCTGGCGAAGGGCTTCCGTCAGGTCGTCTCGAGCCCGCTCTCGCGCTCGTCGTATCACGCGGAACAGGCGTTCGAGTAGTCCGCGCCGTCGTTAGCGGCGCGTGAGATTCCGCGCGGCGCTCCCAGGGTCGCGTTTCGTGGACCGCAGCCGGCGGGTACGCCCCTGTCAAACGGCCACGAGATCCGCGCGCGGAGGAGCCGATGGTCCACAAGTATATCCTGTCGTTCATTGCCTTGACCCTGATCGCCGGAGCGCTGCTCTCGGCAGGCGGCGGCAAGAGCGCCGGCCCAGAACCGGCCGCTGCACAGACGCTGCCGTCGTCGATGCCGACTCTGACGCCTCCGATGACGCCGCCGCCGGTGCCGTCGGCAATGCCGCCGACGACGCCGGTCCCGCTGCCGTCGCCGAGCGCCAGCGCGACCCCCGCCTAAGGTTCGGAACGCAGGGCCGCGGGTTCGCCCACGCCGTCGCGGAGGGTGAGCGCGATCGCGTACGCGAGCAGCGCGAGCCCGGCGAGTGTCGGAATCTTGACTAGCGCGAACGTGACCTCGGTGCGTAACGGATAGTAGACGGCGCGCACGAACGCCGCCCAGACCGTCGACGCCAGCAGGTTCGGATCGCCGTACGCGGCGAGCTGCTCGTCCCTGAACTCGCGCTGGCCGATCCCGTCGAGCGCCGCATAGACGAACAGCATCGCGCCGGCCGCGGTCCACAGCGCGGTTCGCAACGGCGCGCCGATCAATTGCACGACCAGCACGGCGCAGGCGATCCCCACGAACAAGAGCGGCGAACGCAGGTCCAAGAAGCGGCCCCACGGGATCGCGAGCAGCAGCACGGCCCAGCCGAACAACGCGCGCCGTTCCGGGACGCGAGCGCAGAGCAGCAGCGCGGCCGGGACGACGACCGCGACCTGATGCAGGTGCACGTACGGACCGCCGATCGAGCCGGCCGCCGCCGGCAGCAGCGCGCACAGCGCCGGCGCGCGCAGCCGCGGCCCGAGCCGGTGCGCGACCGCGATGCCGGCCGCGACCAGCGCGGCGTACCAGAGGTTTCCTGCCACGATCGCCGCGCCGTCTGCCACGCCCAGCCGGTGCAGCAGGTAGGTGAGGCTGTACTGTTCCTGCGCCCCCGTCTCCGCGGCCACTTGCGCGGGCAGCTCGCGCATCAAGTATTCGACGTTGAGGCCGAGCCCGACGACGCCGATCGCGAGCACGCCGACCGCCGCGCCGAAGCCGATCAGCCACGGCCGCGTCCGCGGGACGAGCACGAAGAGCCCGAGGCAGACGGCAAGGCCCACGTGCGGCTCGAGCAGCGCCGCCACCCCGGCAGCCGCCGCCGCGACGAAGCGGCCGCGCTGCGCACACCACGCCGCGATGACGACGGCCGCCACCACGATCGGGACGGTCTGTCCCGTGACGAGCGAGACCCACAGGTCCGAGAGGGCCACCGCCGCCACGATCGCGCCGAGCGGCAAACCGGTCAGGGCGCGCAGGCCCGCGACGGTGACGACCGTCGCCGCGAGCAGCGCGAGGACCCAGAGGGTCGCGGCGACCGCGAACGGCAGGCGCGCGATCCAACCGAACACGGCCAGCGCGTAACCGGGCAGCGGAGCCGGGATCACGACGTTGCTCCCACCGGAGTATTGCGCGCTGACTGCCTGCTCGCAGGTGCGCAGCGGTCCGGCGAGATAGGGGTCAGCGCCGCGGTCGGTTACGGTCCCCGCGCAATAGAATGCGCGAAAGTCGTAGCCGAGCGCCGCGGGATGCAACTCGACGTCGCGTGGCAGGGCATGCACGAAATTCACGGTCGCGAGCGCGAGCAACGCGACGATCACCCAACGTGACGGCAGCCGCACTCCCGGCCGTTCGTCCCCGCACGAGCGCCCTCCGCTGGGCGATCGGTTGCGCGATCGTCTTCGCCGCGGTCTACATCGCGCTCGACCTCAACGCGCTCTACGCGCTGCGGACGAATCAGAACACCGGCCTGTACCTGCAGTCGATCCTCAGCTTCGTGCACCACGGCACGACGTTCGATCAGCCCGACGGCCGGCCGCACCTCGCCGTCCACGACCAGTGGTTCGTGCTGTTGCTCGCGCCTGCGGTCGCGCTGTGGCCGCGGCCGGAGACGCTGATCGTCGCGCAGGTCCTCGCGCTCGCGCTGTCGGCGATCCCGCTCTTCTTCTTCGCCCGCGCCTGCGGCGTGAACGACGGCGCCGCCGCGCTGCTCTGCGCGGCCTGGCTGATCTCGCCCTCCGCGCAGGGCTTCGCCTACGGCGGCTTCGAGCCCGAACACTTCGTGCCGCTCCTGGCCTTCTCGCTCGCGCTCGCGGCGCGGAGACGCTCGCTGCTGGGAACGATCGTCTGCGTCCAGTTGCTGCTGGGCATCAAGGAAGACCAGGCGTGGTTCTTGGCTTGGTTCGGCGTCCTCGGCCTCTTCTACGACCGCCGGCTCGGCGTCGCAACCGTCGTGCTCGCGGCCGTCAACGGCGCCGGCTATTACGCGCTCGAGCACGCGTTTGGCTACGCCCCCGAGCACCCGGTCTACGGTCTGCGCGATCGCGAGTGGCCGCAACAGCTCGCGTTCCTGGCCGAGATCCTGGTTCCGTACGCGTTCGCCCCGCTGTTGCTCGGGCCGCGCATCCTCGTCGCCGCGCCGTTCCTCGTGGAACTCTTCGCGACGCAGGACCGCACGTTCGCGATGTATCGCGCGGGCTATTACTATACCGAACCGTTCGTCGCGGTCGTGACGATCGGCGCCGCCGTCGCGCTCGCCGGCCGTCCCCGGCTCGCCCGCTACGCGCTGGCCGGATCGGTCCTGATGGCGCTCCTCTTCAACACGACGGTGCTGCACATCGGCCGGCGCCCGTTCAGCGCGGACCCGCAGTACGCCGCTGCGCGCGCCTGGGCGCTGACCGAACGCGGCGTCGACTTCCCGTGCGAGGACGAGGCCGCTTGGACGGTCGCGGCGCCGAACCCGAACGCGCGCCTCGTGGGCTGCGGGCTACCGGCAACGCGCGAGCGCCCGGCCTGGCGCGACGTCCCGCTCGGCTCCGTCGCGCCCTGGACGCGCGGGCCGTGAGGGCGCACCCGACGGAGGGGATACCCAGCCCGGCGCGCCGGCTCGCGGTCGCCGTCATCGCGATCGGCACGACGATGGCCGTGCTCGACGGCACGATCGCCAACGTCGCTTTGCCGACGATCGCGCGCGAACTGCGCGTCGATCCGGCCGCGTCGGTGTGGGTCGTCAACGGCTTTCAGATCACCGTCGCCGTCTCGCTGCTGAGCTTCGCGTCGCTCGGCGACGTCATCGGCTACCGGCGCGTGTACACCGGCGGCGTCGCCGTGTTCACGGCCGGTTCGCTGCTCTGCGCGATCTCGCATTCGCTGCCGGAGCTCGTCGCCGCGCGCGCGCTGCAAGGACTCGGCGCGGCCGCGATCATGAGCGTCGGTCCCGCGCTCTATCGCACGATCTTCCCGAGCCGGCAGCTCGGCCGGGCGCTCGGGATCAGCGCGCTCGTCGTCGCGTCGAGCGCGACCGCCGGCCCGACGATCGGCGGCGCGATCCTGGCCGTGCTCCCATGGCCCTGGCTGTTCGCCGTCAACGTCCCGCTCGGCATCGTCGACGCGGTGCTCGCGCCGCGCGCGTTGCCCTATCAGCACGCGCTGACGCGACGCTTCGACGTCTTCGAGCGCGCTGCTCTCGGTGCCCGCCCTCGGCGGCCTCGTCGTCGGCATCGACGGCTTCGCGCGGCACGCGCCGCCGCTCGGGATCGCGGCGTCGTTCGCGGCCGCGCTCGCCTTCGGCGCGGCCTTCATCGTGCGCCAGCGGCGCATCGACCCACCGCTTTTGCCGCTCGACATCTTCGCGGTGCGCCGCTTCTCGCTGGCCGCCACGACGTCGTTCGGTTCGTTCGTCGCGCAGGGGCTCGCCTACGTCGCCCTGCCTTTTCTGTTACAGGTTGGGCTCGGCTATACGCCGGTCGTCTCGGGGCTTTTGATCACGCCCTGGCCGTTCGCGATCGCCGTCGTCGCGACGCCCGCGGGCCGGCTCGCCGACCGCTATCCCGCGCCGGTCCTGTGCACCGCCGGCCTCGCCGTCTTCGCGGGCGGCCTCGCGCTCTTGGCGCGCCTCCCGGGCCACGCGAGCGCGCTCGACGTCATGTGGCGCTGCGCGATCTGCGGCATCGGCTTCGGATTCTTTCAGTCGCCGAACAACCGCGAGTTGCTCGGCAGCGTCCCGCGCGAGCGCAGCGGCGGCGCGTCGGGTGTGCTCGCGACCGTGCGCGTGACCGGCCAGGCGATCGGTGCGGCGCTGACCGCGCTCGTGCTGGCCTCGGCGGCCCGCAACGGCGCGACGATGGGCGCCGCCGCAGCGACGGCGCTCCTGTTGGCTGCGCTCGCCGCGGTGCTGGCCACCGCCGCGAGCGCGACGCGTTTGGGAACGCCGGGTTAGACCAAGCCTAAGCGTACATCCCGCGAATCATCATCGCCTTGGCGACGCGATCGATCGCGAGCATGTAGGCCGCCGTGCGCAGCGGGATCCGGCGCGTGGAAGAGATCTCGTGGATCAGCGAAAAGTTCGTGTACATGACGTCGGCGAGCCGGTCGTTGACCTCGGACTCCTTCCAGAAGTAGCCGTTGCGGTCCTGAGCCCACTCGAAGTACGAGACCGTTACGCCGCCGGCGTTGGCGATGATGTCCGGGATGACGACGATGCCGCGCTGGTTGAAGATCCGGTCGGCCTCGGGCGTGGTCGGACCGTTCGCGCCCTCGACGATCAGCCGCGTCTGCACGCGCGGCGCGTTCTCGACGGTCAACACCTTCTCGAGCGCCGCCGGAACGAGCACGTCGCAGGGCATCTCGAGGATCTGTGCGTTGGTCACCCGTTCGCCGCCGCGATAGCCGTCGAGCGAGTGGTGCTCCTGCGCGTAGGCGATCGCGCCGCCGATGTCGAGTCCCTTCTCATTGTAGTAGCCGCCGGTCACGTCGGAGATGCCGACGACCCGGCTGCCGAAATCCGTGAACATCTGCGCCGCGATCGAACCGACGTTGCCGAAGCCTTGGACCACGATGTCGGCCTCGCGCGGGTCGATCCCCATCTCTTTCATCTGCGCGAGCGCGACGAGCGAGACGCCGCGCCCGGTCGCCTCGACGCGACCGCGCGACCCGCCGACTTCGACCGGTTTACCTGTGACGACGCCCGGCGTGTGCTGACGCGTGTGCATCGAATAGGTGTCCATGAACCACGCCATGATCTCGGGCGTGGTGCCGACGTCCGGCGCCGGCACGTCCTTGTCGGGCCCGACGACCTCGACCAGTTCGGCGGCGTAGCGGCGCGTGATGCGCTCCAGTTCGCCGCGCGACAGTTTGTTGGGATCGCAGGTGACGCCGCCCTTGCCGCCGCCGAACGGCAGGTCGACGATGGCGCACTTCCACGTCATCCAGAACGCGAGCGCCGTGACCTCGTCCAGCGTGACGCCCGGGTGGAACCGCACGCCGCCCTTGGCCGGGCCGCGGGCGAAGGAGTACTGGACCCGGTAGCCCGTGTAGACCTCGATCTCCCCCGAGTCGCGCTGGAACGGGATCGAGAAGATGATCTGGCGGGACGGCTGCGTGAGGATGCGCCGCACCCCGGAATCCAGGTCGAGCAACTCGGCCGCCTCGTTGAAATACGCGATCGCGTCCCCGAAGACCGAGACTTCCCGCGCTGCCGTAACCATCAAAAACCGGACCTCCTTCGTCCTCTCACCGTTCTACTCGCGGTCTGCCGTTTACCTCGCTCGGCAGTCCTCATCAGACATTGAAGCGGAAGTTGACGACGTCGCCCTCCCGCATGACGTACTCCTTGCCTTCGCTGCGGACGAGGCCGGCCGCCTTGAGCGCCTCCATCGTGCGCAGCCGCGCGTAGTCGTCGTACGAAACGATCTCCGCGCGGATGAAGCCGCGCTCGAGGTCGGAGTGGATCGCGCCGGCGGCCTTCGGGGCACGGGTGTTGATCGGGATCGGCCACGCCCGGACCTCCTTCTTGCCGGCGGTCAAGAACGTCATCAGTCCCAACAACTCGTACGCCGAGAGGATCAACCGGTCGAGTGCCCCCCGCTCGATCCCGAAGTCGGCGCGAAACGCGCGCAGTTCGTCACCGGAAAGCTGCGCGAGTTCGGCCTCGACCTGGCCGCAGAGCGCGATCGAGCCGCTGCCGTCGGCCGTGGCGACCTCGAACAACCGTTTCGCGGACGGCCCCGGTTCCTTGATCTGACTCTCGTCGACGTTGGCGACGTAGAGCATCGGCTTGATCGTCAACATGAAGCACTCGCGCGCCAGCGCCGCCTCGGGCGAATCCGGCGCGAAGGTGCGGGCGGCGCGGCCGTCTTCCAGCGCGGCGTGGAGGCTGCGCGCCGCCGCGAGCTTTGCGGCCGCGGCCGCATCGTGGCGCGCCTCTTTCTCCAAGCGTTCGATGCGCTTTGCAAGGCTTGCCAAGTCGGCGAGCGCCATCTCGATCCCGACGATCTCAACGTCGCGCGCCGGATCCGCCGCCGCTTCGACGCGGGCGACGTCGGGGTCGTCGAAACAGCGCACGACCATCGCGATCGCGTCGACTTCGCGGATGTGGCTCAAGAACGCGTTGCCGAGCCCCGCCCCGGAACTTGCGCCGCTGACGAGCCCGGCGATGTCGACGAAGCGCATCGTGGCGTGGACGATGCGGTCCGACTCGACGATCTCGGCCAGCACCGGCAGGCGCTCGTCCGGGACCTCCACGTCGCCCACGTTCGGCTCGATGCTGGCGAACGGATACTTCGAGGCGACGGCGCCGGCGGAGCGCGTCAGTGCGTTGAATATGGTGGATTTACCGACGTTCGGGAGCCCCACGATGCCGCATGAAAGAGCCATCTTTGCGGCCCTTTGGATTCAACCGACGCAAGGAATCGTCCTGGACGTGTAGGATGTAGTGAAATGATGCGGCAGATGAGGGTCGACAAACTGGGGATCGATCTCTTGACGCACGATCCGGTCGTCATCCTGCGCGACCTCGAGGGCAAGCGGTACCTGCCGATTCTGATCGGGCCCTTCGAGGCGACGGCGATCGCCCTCGCGCTGGAGGGGACGCCGGTTCCGCGCCCGCTCTCGCACGACCTGATGCGGACGATGCTCGAGTCGCTGCAGGCGCAGCTGGACCACATCGTCATCCACGACATCAAGGACGCGACCTTCTTCGCCAAGCTGATCGTGCGCCGCAACGGCGACACCCAGGAGATCGACGCGCGCCCGTCCGACGGGATCGCGCTCGCCCTGCGCATGCAGGCGCCGATTTACGTCTCCGACAAGATCGTGCTCGAGGAGACGGTGGCCGACAAGAAAACCGAGCAGGAAGAGGCGGCGAAGTTCCACCGCTTCATCGAAGAACTCAAGCCGAGCGACTTCAAAGAGTAGAGCGCGCAGGGAGCACTGGTGGCGACGAAGGAGCGCGCCGAGATCGGCGTCTTTGGCGGTTCGGGTTTCTACTCGCTCCTGAGCGACGCGCGCGAGTTCGCGATCGACACGCCGTTCGGCGCGCCGAGCGACCGGCTCGCGATCGGCGAGATCGCCGGCAGGCGGGTCGCCTTTCTGCCGCGCCACGGCCGGCAGCACCAGCTGCCGCCGCATCTGCTCAACTTCCGCGCGAACATGTGGGCCATGAAGGAGCTCGGCGTCGGCCGCGTCATCGGCCCATCCGCCTGCGGTTCGCTCAAGGCGAGCGTGAAACCGGGAGAGATGGTCGTCTGCGATCAGTTGATCAACTTCACGAGCGGCCGCAAGGATACGTATTTCGACGGTCCGATCGCGACGCACGTCTCGTTTGCCGACCCGTATTGTCCGCAGTTAAGGGAGATCGCGAACGGCACGCTCGGTCGGCTCGGCTTTGCGGCGCACGCGACCGGCACGGTGGTCGTCGTCAACGGCCCGCGCTTCTCGACCCGGGCGGAGTCGCGGTTCTTCTCGTCGATCGGCGGCAACGTCATCAACATGACCCAATATCCCGAGGCGTATCTCGCGCGCGAACTCGAGATGTGCTACGTCAACATCGCGCTCGTCACCGACTACGACGTCGGCCTCGAGGGCGACCTCGAGCTGCGGCCCGTCTCGACCGACGAGGTGCTGCAGGTCCTGGCCAAGCACAACGAGCGCGTCCGCACGGCGATCGGCGAGATCGTAGCGCAGATCCCGCCCGACTACGACTGCGAGTGCCACGAGGCGCTCGCGCGGGCGCGCCTCTAACACTCATGATGCGCAGACGGCGTGGCGGCGTCGACCTCGGCGCGTACTGGCGCGCGATTCCGCTGTACGTCCGTAACCCGTGGCTCGCGCTCGGGCCGCTGCTGACGTCGCTGATCGGCGCGTTGCTGCTGATCCTCGTGCCGCCGAGCGGCCCGACGGGCGGCGGCGTCGGCGGCAGCCTGATGACGATCTTCGTGATGCTGCTCGACTCGTTCGGCCTGTCGATCTCGCTGATCGTCGCCGAACGCGCGTGGCGTCTCGGCAAGGGACCGTTCGACGACGCGCTGGTCGACGCGCGCCGCAAGGCGCCCGACATCTTGCTCGCCGCGATCGGTTACAACTTCCTGATCTACGTGGCGGGGCTCGTCGGCGGCTTCCTCGGAAGCATCCCATCGCTCGCGCTGACCGCGGTCGCGGCGTTCTTCTTCATCTACACGATCCCCGCGGCCGCGATCGGCGGCGTGCCCGGCGGCGCCGCGCTGCAGGC
Source organism: Vulcanimicrobiota bacterium (assembly GCA_963743605.1). Lineage (GTDB taxonomy): Bacteria > Vulcanimicrobiota > Vulcanimicrobiia > Vulcanimicrobiales > Vulcanimicrobiaceae > CAVUQJ01. The sequence continues at coordinate 400,491 of CAVUQJ010000015.1, forward strand.
CTCGCTCGAACGCGTGCGCGGTTCGCTGCTCAACACGCTCGTGCTCGCGGCCGTGTTGATCGTGCTGATCCTGCTGTTCTCAGACATCGTCAACCTGACGCTGCCGTTGCTCGCCAACTGGCCCGCGCTGGCCTCCTCGAACGCGTTTCTCGAGATCTATCAGGCGGTCGTGAAGTCGATCGGCCTCGGCTACGTCGCGCTCGTGATGGCCAAGGCCTACGAGGATGCGTCCTAGGAGAGCCCGCTAGGGCGCGAGCTCCATCCGCAGGTCGTCGAGCACGAGCGCCGCACGCACGACGGCGACCTGTCCGGTAGCGAGTTCGAGCGCCCGGCCTACGGCGGCGAGGGCCTGCACGACCTCGCGCTCCGAACGCTGCGGCAGCGCGGCGAGCGTGGACCGCGCGTCGGCGGCGAGCAGCGGCGCGCCCGGGCCGGCGAGCGCCAGCACCGCCCAGTCGCGCGCGACCGTGCGCACGACCTCGAGCGCCTCGATCAACAGCTCGCGCCGTTCGGCGGCGGGGACGGTGCGGTCGTCGAGCCGCAGGAAGGTCTGGTCCGGCACGCGGCCGTGCACGGCGTCGGCGAACCATGCGATCGCGCCCTCGCGAAGGCCACTGCGGCCGCCCTCGAGGAGCGCGTGCGCGCGCGCGATGCTGCCGAGCGCGGCGCCCGCGGCGGCGCGGGCCTCCTCGGCGGCGACCCCCTCGCGCTCCAGCACGCCGGCGACCTGCTCGCGGGTGAGCGGATCGAAGGCGATCTCGACCATCCGCGAACGAACGGTGTCGAGGAGCGCGCGCGGCGCGTCGGTCGTCAGCACGAAGAGCACGTCCGGCGAGGGCTCCTCGAGGAGCTTCAACAGCGCGTTCGCTGCGTCTTCGCTCTTGAACGCCACGTCGCCGATCACGGCGACGCGCCAGCGCGCGAGATACGGCCGCAGCGCCATCGCCGCGATGATGTCGACGGCCGTCGTCTCGTCGTCCCTCGTCGTCGAGGTGCGCCGGATCGCGAGCGGTCCCGTGACCTCGTGATAGTCCGGATGCGTCCCGGCCGCGAACAGCGCGCAGCCACGGCACGCGTTGCAGTATCCAAGCAGCGTCGACTTGGGAGTCTCGCAGAACAGCGACTGCGCAAACCGCCGCGCGAAGGTCTTCTTGCCGACGCCGCCGGGACCGCTGAACAGGTAACCGTGCGCGATCCGTGCCGCGTCGAGCGTGGCGAAGTGCGCCAGCGCGCGCTCGGCGCCGACAACGTCGAAGACGCCCTCGAAGGGACGCCGCGGGGCGGCGGTCGATGCGGTTATGCGGGCGCTCCCGCCGGTTCGGCTTCTCGGAAGATGCGCACGCGGCGGTTCGGCTCGAGCCCCGTGCTTCGCGATTGCAACAGGTGCTGCTCCGCCAACTGGTGCTGCAGCCGCCGGACGTACGAACTCTGCGGCGAGAGTTCGACCGGATCGTTGTGCAGCAGGACGCGGTAGATCGCCTCGCCGGCCTCGCGCAACGCGATCTCCTCGACGTCGATCGGCGGCAGGTCGAACACGTCCTTGAGCGCGTTCTGGATCTGGGTCGTCGTGTTGGTCTTGATCGAGTAGATCGGGACGTTCTCGGCCGCGATCGCGCGGAGTTTCTCCGACTCCTTGCGTTCGAGCGCCTTGAGCGTCAGGACCACGTCGGCGTCGTCCCACTTCCGTGCGACGGAGGCGTTGACGCCGAGGTTGGAGACGGCGCGCTCGATCTTGTTGCGCGAGACGCCGTACGGGAAGATCAGCAGCGCCGACTGACGATCCTCCTCGCGTACCGGCGGCGCGGCGGGCGTGGCCGCGAGCGCGCGTTCGAACTCATAGGACTGCTTCGGGTGTGCGGCCTCGCGCACGACCGCGACGGTCCCGCCCGGCATGCGTTGACGGATCTCGGGCTGCGGAGCGTAGCCGCGCAGCAGCGCGTCGATCGTGCCGGCGACGTTGTCGTGGATCGCGAGCCGGTCCCGGTCGACGATCTCGATCAGGACGTCGAACGTCGGCGGGGCCTTGCGCTCCAGGACGGTCTTGCGGGTGCCGCGGCGGCGCGCCTCCTCGTCGGAGAGCGTCACCGCGTTGATGCCGCCGACCAGGTCGGACAGCGTCGGATTCATCAGGATGTTCTCGAGGCTTTGGCCGTGTGCCGTGCCGATCAACTGCACGCCGCGTTCTGCGATCGTGCGGGCGGCGTTGGACTCCGCCTCGGTGCCGATCTCGTCGATGACGATCACCTGCGGCATGTGATTCTCGACCGCCTCGATCATGACGGCGTGCTGCAGGATCGGATTGGGGACCTGCATCCGGCGCGCGTGGCCGATGCCGGGGTGCGGGATGTCGCCGTCGCCGGCGATCTCGTTCGACGTGTCGACGATCACGACGCGCTTGCGATCGTCGCTGAGTATCCGCGCACACTCGCGCAGCATCGTCGTCTTGCCGACGCCGGGACGTCCCAGCAAACAGATCGACTTCCCGCTGCGTACTACGTCGAGGATGATGTCGATCGTGCCAAAGACGGCGCGACCGACGCGCGCGGTCAGTCCGACGACCTTCCCCGAGCGGTTGCGAATCGCCGAGATGCGATGCAACGTTTGCTCGATCCCCGCGCGATTGTCCGCACCGAACGGCGACAGCCGCCCGATGATCTGTTCCAGATCGTCCTCGGTGACGATGTGATCGGACAGGTAGGTGAAGTCGTCGACGTAGCGCGCCTCGGGCGGCCGGCCGAGGTCGAGCACGACCTCGATGACGTCGACGAGATTCGGGAGGCGGAGCAGCGCCTGTCGGATCGGGAGGGGGAAGATGTCGAGGAGCCTGTTCAGCTCCCAGTTCGAGGAAACCGATTCAGCGTTGACGGCCAACACTCACCCTCGTCAATTTTTCGCGTCGCCGGGCACACGGGTACTCCGTGCAAACGCAAACGCACCCTTCCGGGGCCCGCTCCCCGGGCCCTCTTTCTCTCCCAACGTCAGTCAGGCCGACCGCACGACGCGGATCGTCCGCAGCTCGGAGTCGTACGGACCTTGCATCCGAACGCCCGCGTGCAGTTCGAGGTCAAGGTAATCGATGATCTCGGGCGTGATCTCTTCGCCGGGCGACAGCACGGGAATCCCCGGCGGATACGGCGTGATCACCTCGGCGCAGATGCGTCCGGCGCTGGCCTTGAAGCGCACGAATTCCGTCGGCGCGAGGAACGCCTCGCGCGGCGACAAGCGGACGGGCGGCATCTTCGGCAGCGCGTAGGTCCCGGTCTTTAGACGCCGTTCGAGGACTCCCGACGGCGAGAAGACGTTCGATCGGACGGTCCTCGCGGGCCAGCTCGTGCACGCCGTAGACCAGCCGGTCGGCCGCCTCCGGCGTCGTCCCGATCGTGAACAGCGCGAGGCAGTTGAACAGGTCCGCGAGTTCGCACTGCACGTTGTAGCGGCGGCGCAGGATCTCTTCGGCCTCGTAGCCCGTGTAACCGAGGTCCTTGACGGTCACCGTGATCTTGGTGGGATCCAGAGCGAAGACGCCGGGCCTGCCGCGCAGTTCTTCACCGAAGCAATAGACGCCGGCGATCGCGTTGAGCCGCCCGCGCACGTCGTTCGACAGGTCGATCGTGCGCGACAGGAGCTCGCGGCCGACGGTCGCCATCTGGCGGCGCGCGACGTCGAGCGAGGCGACCAGCACGAGGTTCGGCGACGTCGACAGGAAGAGCTTGACGACCGCCTTGAGACGGTCGATCGCGACGCGCGTGCCCTGGTGGTGCAGCATCGCGGTCTGCGACATGCTGCCCAGCATCTTGTGCGTCGAATTGATGCAGAGGTCGGCGCCCGCCTCGATGGCGTCGATCGGCAGCGCCGGGTGAAAGTGGAAGTGCGGACCCCAGGCCTCGTCGACCAAGAGAGGCAGGTTGCGGGCGTGGGCCTCGCGCGCGATCCCCACGAGGTCGGCGGCGACGCCGTAGTAGGTCGGGCTGACGACGTAGACCGCTCGGACGTTCGGGTGTTCCTCGAGCGTGCGCCGCACGATCTCCGGCGTCACCGTGTGATCCATGTGCAGCGACTCGTCGACCTCCGGCTGCATATAGATGGGCCGGACGCCGCTCATGATCAGCCCGCCGAGCGCGCTTTTGTGGGCGTTGCGCGGCAGCGCGACCTCGTCGCCCGGATTGGCGGCGGCCATCATCATGATTTGATTGCCGCTCGTCGAACCGTTGATCAAGAAGAACGAATGCTCCGCGCCGTAGGCCTCCGCGGCGAGCCGCTGCGCCTCGTCGATCGCCTCCGACGGCTGCAGCAGGTCGTCGAGCCCGCGGATCTGCGTCAGGTCGATCGCGAGCACGTTCTCGCCGACGAACTCGCGGAAGGCCGCATCCATTCCGCGCCCCTGCATATGACCGGGCGTGTGAAACGGAATGACGCCGGAGTCGACATAGTCGAGGAGCACGTCGAAATACGGCGTCCGAGTCTGATCCATTGCGGGCCAGCGGTTTCCCCGACGGCGCGGCATGTCCCCCGGCGGGGCAAGGTGTTCGACCCCTGCCGATGAAGGGCCGCGCGATGACGAACCTCGGAGCGGCCCGCTCGCTACCGGCGCTGCTGACGACCCCGGGCTGGGTGGTGGCGGCGAGCGCGATCCTCGCTGCGAGCGCGCAGGTCGCGCTGCCGATCCCGTTCTCGCCGGTGCCGGTGACGCTCCAGACGTTCGGGCTTGCGCTCGTCGTCGCGCTGCTCGGGACGCGGCTCGGCACCTATGCCACGCTCGCGTATCTCGCCGAAGGGGCGAGCGGCTTACCGGTCTTCGCGCAGCACCAGGGCGGATTCGTTTGGCTGCTCGGGCCGAGCGCCGGCTATCTGTGGGCGTTCCCGGTCGCGGCGTTCGTCCTCGGCCGCGCGTTCGACGCCGGCCTTTGGCGCAACGCGCCGGCGCGCTTCGTCGCGCTCGTCGCCGCGACGGCGATCGTGTTCGCGGGCGGCGCCGCTTGGCTCGCGCGCTTCGTCGGCGGAGCCGGTCCGGCGTTCGCCCTGGGCGTGCTCCCGTTCGTCTTCGGCGACGTGCTCAAGTGCGCGGTCGCAGCGGTCGTGGCGCCGCTCGTCGGGAGGTTCGGACCGGCGCGCCGGTAGGGGCAGGCAACGCGCCGTTACTCGACCCGCTCTTCGATCGAGACGTTCCAGAGGAATAGGAACTTGTGCCACTCGTTGGGCAGCGTGTTGCGCTTGATCTGAATCCAAGGGATGTACTTCGGCGTGCGCGGACGCCGCCGCAGCGCCATGTTGGCGTCGTCCGGCGAGCGGTTGTTTTTGCGGTTGTTGCAGCGCATGCACGCGCAGACCAGGTTTTCCCAGGTCGACGGGCCGCCTTTGCTGCGCGGTACGACGTGGTCGACCGTCATCAATCGTTCGCCGCGGACGCCGCAGTATTGGCACATATGGTCGTCGCGCAACAGAATGTTCTTCTTCGTCAGCGCGACCCGCTGCATCGGCCGCCGGATGTAGTAGAGCATGCGGATGATGGACGGCATCCGCATCTCGAAGGTCGGCGAACTGAGCATGCGCTCGCGATCCGAGACCATCTCCGCCTTGCCGGAGAAGAGCAACTTCACGGCGCGCTGGAAGCTCGTGATGTTGAGCGCCTCGTATGTGAAATTGAGGACGAGGACGTCGTTCACGACCGCGCCCCCACGCTCAGAGCCCCCGTTTCCTGACGAAACTCATCCGCACGTCGGCGAGCACGCCCGAAAGGGTCGCCCGCCGTTCGTCGTCGAGCCGCGAGGCGGCGCGGTCGAAGACCGCGCCTGCGGCGTCGATCGCGACCTCGGCGGCGTCTAGGTCGGGCTGGGCGCCCTCGGCCGCCGGCTCCAGGTAGGCATGCGCCACGAACGCAAGGCCGACCACGACCTCGCTCAAGACGTCCTCAACCGGCGGCGTCGTCGTCTCATTCATGGCGCTTCGCGGGCGATGTACGCCGCGCGGGGCCGCTTTCCCCACCGCGCGGGGCGGCCCAAATGTGTCCTGGGGCACGCACTTTCGGCGCAATAACGGCCCGGCGCTCGCCGATATTGCTACTACGATGGGTCGGCGCTTCTCGTTGACGGCCGTCATCTTGCTACTCGCGACGGGGTGCGCGGACCGCGCCGCCCAGGCCCCAGCGCGGGACCGGCTCGCCACCCTGCGGGCGTGTTCGGCGACGTCCCGCGCGAGTGCATCGCCCCTGCGCATGTCCGCCGCCCTGCGGCAACTCGAGCGGTGCATGGCTCACCGCGCGCTGCCCGGACGCGCGACCTTCGACCCCGGGGCGAACGCGATCCGGTTCGCCTACGACCCCCCGACCCTGCGCTTCTAGTATCTAGGCTGCGCGCTCGTCCCGTTCGGCGGCGACGATCGCGCCGAAGTACGCGTGCACGCGCGGGTCGGCGGTCAGCTCGGGATGGAACGAGGTCGCGATGACCGGTCCGCTGCGCTGCGAAGACCGGATGGCCGTCGACGCTCGCCAGGATCTCGACGTCCGGACCGGCGCGCTCGATCCACGGCGCGCGGATGAAGACGGCCGGGAACGGCTCGGTGCCGAGCGCGGGAATCGCGAGCGGCGTCTCGGCCGACGCGATCTGGCGGCCGAACGCGTTGCGCCGGACCGTGATGTCGATGAGGTCTAGCGTCGGCTGATCCGAATCCGCCACGGCGTGCGCAGCGACGATCATGCCCATGCACGTGCCCCACAGGGGCATCCCCGCGCGGACGCGTGCGACGATCGGACCGGCGAGGTCGAAGCGCGCGAGCAGTTTCATCACCGTCGTCGACTCACCGCCGGGGATGACGAGCGCGTCGACGGCATCGAGGTCGGCGCGCGTCTTTACGGGGACCGCGAGCGCGCCGCTGCGCGCGAAGGCCGCGACGTGTTCGGCGACGTCGCCCTGCAGCGCGAGGACGCCGATGCGCATCTTCGCCGTCCTAATTGCCTCTGAGGGAGAGCAGTTCGTCGGCCGGCAGGCGGCGCACGTCGATGCCGCGCATCGCCTTCGCGCCGGCGAGCGACTTGTGGGCCGCGACGACCGCATCGGCGTCCGTGTAGTGCGTCGTCGCGTCGACGATCGCGCGCGCGTAGCGCAACGCGACGTCGCCGTCGATCTCCGGATAACCGTCCGCGTCGTACGCCGGCGCGCCTGCGCGCTCGATCTGCGCGGCCTTGAAGATCCCGCTGCCGACGAAGATGCCTTCCGCGCCGAGCTGCATCATCAACGCCGCGTCGGCGGGCGTCGAGACGCCGCCCGCGCAGAACAGCACGACCGGCAGCTTGCCCTCCGCCGCGACCTCGCGCACGAGTTCCAGCGGCGCGCCGAGATCGCGCGCGCGCGCGACCAATTCCTCGCGCGGGACGACGGACAGTTCCTTGATCGTGTCCGTGATCGCGCGCATGTGGCGCACGGCCTCGACGATGTTGCCGCTGCCGGCCTCGCCCTTGCTGCGGATCATCGCCGCGCCTTCCGCGATCCGGCGCAGCGCCTCGCCGAGGTCGCGCGCGCCGCAGACGAACGGCACCTTGTAGTCGTGCTTGTCGCAGTGGTACTTGTCGTCGGCCGGCGTCAGCACTTCGGACTCGTCGATGTAGTCGATGCCGAGCGCCTCGAGGCAACGCGCCTCGGCGAAGTGGCCGATGCGAACCTTGGCCATCACCGGGATCGTGACCGCGTCCATGATGCGCTGGACGAGCGACAGGTCGCTCATGCGCGCCACGCCGCCGGCCGCGCGGATGTCGGCCGGGATGCGTTCGAGCGCCATCACCGCGACGGCGCCGGCCTCCTGGGCGATCGCCGCCTGTTCCGGCGTCACCACGTCCATGATCACGCCGCCCTTGAGCATCTGCGCCAGCCCGCGCTTGACGGTCAGCGTCCCGGTCTGCGACCCGTTTCCGTTCATCCCATTTCCCCCATTGTCTCTATCATAATCCGGGAAAAAATGGGTCAATGATGACAATCGAGGCCGCGGGTGGTGGGCTACGGCGTCGCCGTCGGCTCCGCTGTCGCGGGTTCGGCCGAGCCCTCGTCGGGCGCGTGGCTCACGAGCGGAATTGGCAGCGGAGGCGACGTGTAGGGCGGCCCCGACGGGGTTGGGCTGGGGCTCGGGGTCGGTGCCGCGGTCGGGAGGTAGCGCACCGTCGGCGGCGGCGGCGGCGGTGGCGGCGGCGTGACGCGCGGGTCGGGGAAGGCGGGGTCGGTCGCGACCGAGATGATGCGGTTGCGGCGCCAGTTGACGTCACCGGGGTCCGGGTCGAAGCCGACGGGCGTCGCCACCGGCGTCGCGAGCAGCGCGGGACCGCGCTCGGTCGCCTGGCCGAGGACGCGGTTGCCCATCTCGTTGCCGACCGCGATCGCGACCAAGAGGATCAAGCCGGCGGCGACGATCGTGATCGCCAGGTTCGCGCGCGGTCCCATCTAGTGGACCGGGGCCCCCGCGAGGGCATAGCCGGCGTCGTCGCGCGGCTTGGGAAGCGCCTCCGTGTCGACAGGCTGGCCGGCGAGCGTCACCTCGAGCAGTGCGCCGATCTCGACCCGGCGGCGAACGGTCGCGCCGCGGAACTCGATCGAGACGGTCCGCGGGGCGTCGTTCAGGTTGCAGAGGAAAGCGCGCACCGCACCCCTTTCGTCCTCGAAGGCGACCGCTCCGACCTCGATCGGCGAGGTCGTCACTTCGTCGCTGACGTCGGTCCCGGCGTAGATGCAGCGGTAGGGCTCTTCGGCCGATGCCTCGCGCATGTCGCCGAAGATGATCCGCCGGCGGGCGTCGACGACGTAGGTGCAGCGCCCGCGGCCCCAGTGGACGCGAACCCCGGCCGTCCACTGCCAGCCGTCGGGGACGATCGGCGCGAAGTGCGGCCGGCCGCTCGTGCGGTAGCCGTCGAGGCCGCCGACGGTCTCCGCGACGGCCCACAGATACTTGGCGCTCGTCCACGGCGAGAGATACATGCCACGATTCGTCAGCGAGCCGCCGTCGAACCACTCCGCAAATTCGCCGGGGACCGTGTTGCGCACGGCGCCGGCCTCCATCGCAGCGTAGATCGCGGCCAGCCACTGCCCCGACTCGGTCGCGAAGCCGTTGCGCGCGAGCGCGACGGCGAACCACAACGTGAGGTCGGGCCAAACGCCGCCCAGCAAACCGAAGCCGTGCGACGGGAAGTACCAGGTGTCGGCGGTCGAGATCGTCCGCAATCCGACCGGCGTCACGAAGTCGGCCTCGAGCAGCCGGCTGAGGATCGCCCGGCGCTGATCCGCGTTCGCGACCCCGAACAGCACCGGGAAGATCTCGTCCGCCGTGAAGTTGTCCTGGTAGTTCTGATTCGCGTCGTAGTTCAGGACGAAGGCGTTGGTGTCGGCGTTGAACAGGTGCTCGAGCATCTTCTCGCGCAACGTCCGCGCCGCCTCGGCGTATGCGCTCCAGTGTTCGTGGTCGTGGCAGACGGCGCATAGCGTCGCCGCGGCCTCCAGCGCGAAGACGGCCTCCGCGTTGATCTCCGTCACGGCGCCGTCCAGCGTGTAGTACGGGATGATGTTCCGCCACGACGTGATCCCGTACATGTCGACGCCCTTGGCGTTGCAGAAGATCAGCCCGTTCTGATCGCGCTGGGCCAACAGATAATCGGTGACCCGGATGACGATCGGCAGGATGCTCGCGATCCACTCGTCGTCGAGCGTCGCGTTGTAGTGATGGAGCAGCGCGATCAGGTGCAGCGGCGTGTCGTCGTTGATGTTCAGCTCGTACGACGTGCGAAAGCCGCTGACGCCGCGCACGTACTCGACGACCTGGCCCGAGTCCTCGACGAAGTGGTTGAACATCGACAGCGCGTCGCGGCTGAACTTCGGCATGAAGTAGTCGAAGCCGTGGACGAACCACGACGTGTCGCGCGATACCAGGATGTCCGACGGCGGCGAGTTGGTCGCGCCCCAGCCGAGCGGATACTCCTTGACGATGCGGATCATGTTGGCTTTCGCCCACACGACCCCGCGGCTGACGGCCGGCGACGGCGCCATGAAGCGCGCGTCGGCGAGCGCGCCGGCGTAGAAGCGCTGCGTCTCGTGCAGCGCGCGGCCGTCCGCGAGCAGTTGATCGAACGTGCGCCGGGCGAACTCGGCGCCCCGGCGGTCGAACGCGACGGCGAGCCGCAGCGACTCGCGCGCGCCGGGCGCGATGTCGATGTTGAACTCGAGCGCGCCGAAGATGCGCTTGCTGACGACCTCGGCCAGCCGCGGCGTCACCTCGTCGAGCTGGGCGACGGGTGCGAGGCTGCCGCCGCGCATCGCGTGCAGCAGAACCTGCTCGCGCAACGAGACGGCGACCGACGACGGCTCGCGCGAACCGCCCCACCAGCGTGCGGCGCGCGTCTGATCGTTGGAGATCAGCACGTGCGGACCCGAGACGGTCGCCCGCACCTCGTTCTCCGGTTCGCCGTAGAAGCGCTGGCCAACCAGCAGCGCCCAAGGAAAGACGGTGACGGTGCGCGGCGTGCGGCCCGGATTGTACAAGGTGAGGTCGACGGCGAAGGCAACGTCGCGGTCGTGACGGTTGCCGTGCGGCACGTAGAACGCCTCGGTGACGAGCAGCCCTTCGTCGAGCGAGAACTCAGAGATCTGGGCGTAGGGCAGGAACGTGAACGAGCGGTGGATCTGATGCGGGAACATCGTCGGATCCGACCGGTCGAGGCGGTAGGCGATCTGGTGCGCGCCGAAGATGATCTGGTCCGTGTCCGCGTCCCACAGACCGCGCACGCCGCCCTTGGGCGTGCACGTCGCGTAGGCCTTGAAGTTGCCGAGCGTCATCCCGAACGGGGTCTCGGATTCGTCGAGCACGTACGCACAGAACTCGTTGTGCTGGGCGTCGTAGCTGACTCGCATCGGCACGCACTCCGACGCGCGGCGCAAGCGGCCCTTTAACCGCGCAGCGGCGCGCGGTCCGCAGGGAGCCGCGCCCGGCCCCGAAACTGGACCGCTTGTGCCGCGCCTGACCGCAGCGGCGAAGGTCAACCTGACCCTCGAGGTGTTGGCGCGCCGCGGTGACGGATATCATGGAGTGCGCAGCCTGATCGTGCCGATCGGGCTGTACGACGACATCGAGATCGCGCCGTCCGGCCGGGCCGCCTTCGTCTGCGACGATCCGCGGGTCGGCGCCGGACAACTCGGTCGTCGAGGCGCTCGCCCTCCTCGGTTACGGACCGGCGAACGTCTCGCTTGCGAAGCGCATCCCGATCGGCGCGGGACTGGGCGGCGGGTCGAGCGACGCCGCGGCCGTCCTGCGAGCCGCGATGCGCGGGGACCTCGCGGTGCCGCCGCGCGAGCGCGATTGGGTCGCGCTCGCGCGCGCGCTCGGCTCCGACGTGCCCTTCTTCTTGACCGGCACCGGCGCGCTGGTCGAGGCCACCGGCGAACGCGTCACGGCGGCAGGCGCGATGCCTGCGTGGTGGGTCGTCGTCGCTGCGCCGCCCGGCGAGGTCGCGACGGCGGACGCGTACCGGCTGCTGGACGACGGCCGCGCCGGCGGCGCCCCGCAGCGCCCGCGCAACACCAGCCCCTCGATCGCGGCGCTGCAGGCGCTGCAACGCGCGGACTTCGATGCCGTCGTCGGCGCGCTCGTCAACGATTTCGAATCGGTCGTGTTGCGCGCGTATCCGGTCGCGGCGCGCGCCCACGCGGCGCTCGCCGCCGCCGCCGGGACGCGGGCGCTGCTCGCCGGCTCGGGCGCCTGTTCGTTCGCGCTGTTCCGGAGCGAGGACGCGGCGCGCGCGGCGGGCGCACGGCTCGACCCGGCGATCGCGGCGCCGCTCGTCGCGCCGCTCTGCGCGGACGGTTGGCGATGACGGCGATCGTGCTCGCGGGCGGCGGCCGGGACGCGGTGACGTCGCTCGATCCCGAGGCACCGAACAAGGCGTTCGTCACGATCGCCGGGCGCGCGCTCGTCCAGCGTACGATCGACGCGTTGCGCGCGTCGGCGAGCATCGACCGCATCATCGCCGTCGCGCCGCGCGTCGCGTTCGGCCATCCCGCGCTCGCCGGTTGCGACGAGGTGCGCGAGAGCGGCGCCGCGATTCAGGACAGCCTGCGCGCCGGCATCGCCGGCCTGCCGCCGGAGCGCCCCGTCGTAATCGCCGCGTCGGACCTGCCGGTGCTGACCGCCGCCGCCGTCGACGACTTCGTCGCACGCGCGACGGAACTGGACGCCGACATCGTCTACGGCTGCGTCGAACGCACGAACCACCTGCGCCGCTTCGGCGGCGTGCCGCACACCTGGGCACACATGCGCGACGGCTCGTTCTGCGGCGCCGGGCTCGTCGCAATGCGGCCGCGCGCGATCGCGCCGCTCGACGGCTTCCTCGACCGGCTCGCGGCGGCGCGCAAGAATCCGGCGCGGCTGGCAACGATCTTCGGCTTGCGCGCCCTACTGCGCTATGCGCTACGGCGCTTGTCGATCGCCCACGCTGAGCGCCGCGCGAGCGAGTTGCTCGGCGTCTCGGTACGGGCGGCGATCTGTGCGTGGCCCGAGGTCGCGGTCAACGTCGATCGGCTCAGCGACGTCGCGCTGGCGGAGTCGCTCGTCAGGACCAGCGCGTAAACGCGTCGTTCGGGATCGCGAACTGGTCGAGCACCTTGCCGACCGTGTGTCCGATGACGTCGTCGACCGTCTTCGGCCGCGCGTACAGCCCGGGGATCGGCGGGAGGATCACGGCGCCGATCTCGGCGAGCCGGGTCAGCGTCCGCAGGTGGCCGACGTGCAGCGGCGTCTCGCGCACGACGAGCACGAGCTTGCGCCGCTCCTTGAGCGTGACGTCGGCGGCGCGCACGAGCAGGTTGCCGTCGTTGGCGTAGGCGATCGCCGACGCGCTGCGCATCGAACACGGGATCACGATCATGCCGTCCGTCAAGAACGATCCGCTCGAGATCGCCGCCCCCAGGTCGCCGTCGTCGTACGTTCGCGCGGCGAGCGCCTCGAAGTCGGACGGCGTGAGGTCCGTCTCCAGTTCGATCGTGCGCCGCGACGGCCCGCTGAGGACGAGGTGGACCTCGACCTCCGGCACGCGCGCGAGCGTGCGCAGGAGCGCGTGCGCGTAGGCGCTCCCGCTCGCTCCCGAGACCCCGACGACGATCTTTCGCATGCTGCGGCGGCCTTCACCGCCTGTGCTCCACAACCCCTGAAGGTCGACTCCGCGCGCGGCCCAAAGAGCGCCGGGCGATGGCCGATCTTCCGCCGGAGGACGCGTTCGAGCCGAGCGGCGCGCTGATCGGGTTCGTCTGCGCCGCGGTCCGTTACGCGGCCACGCCGGGCGAGGGCGATGAGATCCGCCTGTTGGACTCGCCGTTCTCGGGCGTCGACCGCGACGCCGCGCGGCTGCTCGTCGCCGCGGCGAAGGATCGCGAGCGACCGAGCGCCGTGCTCGCCGCGCAGCGCATCGTGCTCGCGCACGAAACGTCGCTCGCGTTGCACCGCTTCGTCGCCGCGCTGGACGCGATGGCGCGCGCGTTTCGCACGCAGGGCGCGAGCGCGGCGAGCGTCGTCGGCGCGATCGACGCGGCGTTCGACCTCGCGGCGAACGCGACGGCCACCGAGGGGCCGACCCTCGCACGCATGTACGCGCTCGCGCGCACGTTCGATGCCGAACGCGCGGACCAGACGGCCTGGGATCCGTCCGCGTTCGTGGACCGGGTCGACGACGATCCGGCGCTGCGGCGACCGGCGAACGTCGCGGCTACGGCGGTCGAACCGCTCGGCCCGTTCGCGGCGGAGCCCGCCTGGCCCGTGCCACGCCGGCGCGGGCATCAGAGCGCATCGTCGCTCGGCGCGTTCGCGGAGTGCAACCGCAAATGGTATTACCGGTATGCCTGCGCGGCCGTCGAGGACCGCGGCTCGTCGGCATCCGCCTACGGCTCCGCGTTCCACTGGGCGCTCGAAGAATTCCACACGGAGTTCCCGCGCGCAGACGCCGCGGCCGAAGACCTGCTCGCGCGCAAGCTGAGCGCGTACTTGAACGAGGCGTTCGAGCGCTACCGCCTGGCCTTCCCGACGAACGTCGAGTTCGAACTGCAGCGCCGCCGGGCTCGCCGGACCGCCGACCGTTACTTGGCATGGTTCCTCGAGCGCTCGCGCGCCCACCCGTTCAGCGTCATCGGTCGCGAGACGGTCGCCAACGTCGCCTTCGACGGCTACCAGTTCTTGGGCTACATCGACCGGCTCGACCGCGACGACGCGACCGGGGGCGTGACCGTCGTCGACTACAAGACGGGCAACATCGCGGAGAGCGCCGCCGAGTATCGCCGCCGCGTCGCCGACCACGTCGAATTCCAACTGCCGTTCTACTATTGGGCCCGCACGGAGGCCGGCGACCGCGTGACGCGGCTCGCGCTCGTCCCGCTGAAGGAGGCGCACCTCGACGTCCGACCCATCGAACTCGAGGTCGTACACGTCCCGGCCGCGCCGGGCGACGAAGACGCCGCGGTCGGCACGATCGGGATCGACGAACTCGTGCGCGCCCGGCGCCGGATGGTCGAACTCGCGCACGTCCTCGCGGACGAAGACGTGACGCACTTTCCCGCGACCGACGATCCCGACGCGTGCACGTACTGCGCGTACCTGAACAGTTGTCGCGCGCGGCCGCTGCGGCGTGAGGACCGCTTCGGCCGTTGAACGCCGCAATCGACGCGCTGCAGCGGGCCGCGATCGATCATCCGCTCGACGGCGGGTCGACGGCGATCGCGGGGGCCGCCGGCACGGGGAAGTCGACGGCGCTGTTGCGGCGCGCGCGTCGCGCGCTGCAGGCTCTCGCCGGCGAGCAGTCCGCGATCGTCACCGCGGCCGGCGCCTACGGCCCCAACCGGCTGCAGCGGGTCGACCCCGACCTCGCGAACGATCCGCGCGTCGTCTGCCGGACGCTCGGCGAGGTCGCGTTCGAGATCGTCGCCGATGGCGCCGCGGCGCGGGGCGAGCGCGTCGCGCTGATCGACGACGACCGCGCCGCCGAGATCTTCGAGACCGTCGTCGCCGACCTGTTCGCGCTCGAGTGGACGGAGTTCGTTTCGGCCGAGATGGACCCGGAGATCTCCGGGATGCGCTGGCCCGAGCGGTTCGCGGACGCGGCGCTCCGGCTCATCCGCAAACTGCGGGCCGCCCGGATCGATCCGCGCGAGTTCATCCAGCAGGTCCGCACCGGCGCGACGACCTTCTACGGCCGGCTACCGAACCTCGCGAGCCCCGACCTGATCATGGACACGCCGCACCGCTATCGCAACTCGCTGAGCGCGAGCCCCGCAGAGCTCGACCGCCAGCGGCGCCGCGAGCTCGACCTCGCCAAGATCCTCGAACGGTTATATGACACGTATCTCGGGGCCCTCGTCGCACGCGGCTGCCTGACCCGCGGCGATGCGTTACTGGCCGCGGCGGACTTGCTGACGAGCGACGCCGGCGCTCGGACGCGCTGGGCGGGCCGCCTGCGCTACTGCCTGGTTGACGACGCGCAGGACCTCGGCGCGGCCGACGACCGCTTCCTGCGCGCGCTCTTCGGCGACGCGCTCGAGCGCGTCACGCTCGCGGGCGATCCCGCGCAGCGGACGCTCGGCTTCGCCGGTCCGCGCGCCGACGGCGTCCTGAACGGCGCCGCCGCGACGTTCACGCTCGAGCACCGCTATCGGCCTGTCGTCGAACCGATCCTGGAGCGCGCGCAGAGCATCGACGCCGAAGCGGCGTTCGTCGCGAGGCAAGCCGCGACGACGATCACCGAAGGAACGCCGCCGAACCGCGTCGCGGTGATCGCGCGCAGCCTCGCCTGCATCGGACCGTACGTCGAGGCGCTGTTGGCGCGCAACGTCGCGATCGATCTCGCCGGCGACGCCGCGCTCTACGACTTCAAGGCCGTCGCGGACGGGCTCGGGGCGCTGTGGGCGCTCGCCGATCCGTACCGGCACGACTGGCTGCTGCGCAACCTCGAGGCGCCGTGGCTCAACCTGGCCGATGCGACCGTCGCGACGCTGTGCGCCGAACCAGCGGAACCGCAGATCGCGCTGTTCGAACCGGACGAGGACGCGGAGGACGAGCGCGGCCGGCGCTGGGATCGCCGCCGCAACGTGCGGCTCGGGTTGAACGTCATCCGCGGCGACCGCGACGCAGACATCCCGGAGGTCGCGCGCGAGCGGCTCGTCGCGTTTCGCGCCGCACGCCGGCGCTGGATGGCGCTCGAACGGTCGGCGCCGCTCGGCAGCCTCGCGCGGACGGTCTTCGCGGAGACGGTGCTCGCGGGAGAGACGAGCGAGCGCGGCGGCGCGCTTTCGAGCCGGCTTGATCGAGCGGCTCGCGCGCAACGTCGACGCGTTCGCCGCGCGCTCCCCGCGCGCGACGCTGCACGGCTTCCTCGTCCACGCGGAACGCGTCGCTGCGAGCGAGGCGGGTGCGCCGTTCGAACCGCTCGACCGAACGGCCGTTGCGGTGCGCAGCGTCGAGGCCGCGAAGGGCGACGAGTTCGACCGGGTCTTCGTCGTGGACGTTCGCGCGGGCGCGTTCCCGCGCTACTATGTCCCCGACGCGTTTCTGTTTAGCCCGCGCTTCGGCATGATCGCAAAGGAGAACGCCGGCGCGACGACCGCCGCCTCGCGGACGGCGAAATATACCTATTACGAGCATCGGATGAAGCTGCGCGACGCGTACAACGCGGAGGAGCGGCGCGCGTTCGGCGTCGCGACCTCGCGTGCGGTCGAGCGGCTGTGGGTGACGGCGTCGGGGACGCCGACGAGAGGGCGCCGGACGCCCGAGTTCCTCGAGGAGTTGCGGGCCGCGGCGAACCGGCCGCCCCGTCAGATTGTAACCGGACCGTAACCGCGGTCCTGTAGGGGTATGGCAAGGCGCCCTTCGAGGCGCTGCGCACCGCGCGTCCCAACGGACGCATCCTCACCAAAGGAGAGGCCCCATGCATACCCCTACCCGGGCCCGCATCGCAACGATCGCCGGCGTCGTGCTGGCCGTTGCGGCGAGTCTCCCGGCGAGCGCCGGCGTAATCATGCGTGCAACGCCGGCCCACGCCCAACCCGCCTTCATGACCAACCCGGCGGGTCGCCTCAAGCGGCTGCTCGCCCCGCCGCCGCGCCTCCACATGCCGCTCGGCGGCCGCCATCACATGGGACCGCTCGCGACCAGTTACACGATCGACGACGTCGGCGCTCCCGCTCAGCAGAGCATCGAGCTCGAAGCGCCGGCGATGTTCAACAACGACGGCCAGATGGTTGGCTACGAATACAATACCGTGACCAACACCAACAACTGCATCGCTTACACCGGGAGGCGCTGGGTGCGCATCAATCCGGCTACGTTCACAGACTGCTCGCCGATGTCGATGAGCAACCCCAATCCGAACACCGGCGCGTTCGCGGTCGTCGGCTGGGGTGAGACGCCGAACATCGACGGCCAGGTTGGCTTCAGTGCTACGGTCTCGCGCGCCGCGCGTTTTCGCGCCACGACGAGCCACGATCCCTCGGAGGTCGACGCGGTCAATAGCGCCGGCACCGCCGTCGGCTACGCCTTCTACCGGCCCCAGAGCGGCTTTTTCGAAACCTACCCGCCGTTCGTGCTGACCGGTTCGCGGTTTCGTCCGCTGCAACCGCAGTGTACCACCCAACAACCGCTCTGCATGGCGGACATTATGACCGATGAGCTGACCGACGGCTGTCCGTTCGGAGGTTGCGCCGTCAATGACCTCAACGTCGTGTTCGGCGACGACTACGACAGCGACTGGTTCTACGAAGTCATGACGCTCGGGCAGTCCGGTTCCGGCCAGAACCTGCCGATCCCGTGGGAGACGTCGCTATCCGGTCGGCATCAACGATGCCTATCAGATCACCTACGCTTTGAATGCATCGGGAGTCTATCAGGCCTGGCAGTATACGGTCGGCGCCTCGCAACCCGTCGCGCTCGGCGGCATCCCCGGCAGCACGTGCGAAAGCTACTATCCGTTCGCGCAGAACAACACCGGCGAAATCCTCGGCTACGCGTTCGACTGCGTCAGCGAATACTCCGACTTACTGGATCTGGGATCCCGTCAACGGGATGCAGGACCTCGACGCCGAGATCCCGCCCAATTCCTACAGCTCAATCACGCCGTACGGCGTGAACGACGCGGGTCAGATCCTCGTCGACCTCTACGACAGCGGAGCCACACACTGGGGCACGCTGGTCCCTCGGCGTCGGCCAAACGCACAAGCGCTAACGTTCGTCGACTTCATACTGGGAAGCGCTCCCGGGCTCCGGCCCGGGGCGCTTTTCCGTTAGACGAGCGCCTTGATCTGGCGCTTCTTCCAGAAGCCGAAGTAATAGGTCGACTGGAAGCAGAGGTTCGCGACGAACGCGATCGGATAGGCGATCCAGATGCCGTCGAGGCCGACGCGCTGCATCAAGCAGGTATGCGGCCGGGACCTCGACGCCCCAGATCGAGACGACCGCGAGCAGCGTGGGCCAGAGCACGGCGCCGCTCGAGCGCATGATCCCCGAGAGCACGGCGTTGTTGCCGAAGATCAAGTAGCTCCATAGCGTAATCATCAGCAGTTGGCGCGCGATCGAGAGCGTCGGCTGGTCCGTCAGGAACAGCCCCAACAGCGGCCACGAGAACGCGTAGCAGATCGCGATCAGCACGCCGCCGATCGCGTAGTTGAGCCCGACGGCCGAGCGCGCGATCGGCCCCAGCCGGTCGAGCCGTCTGCCGCCGATCGCCTGCGCGCCGAAGATCGACGAGGCGATCCCGATCGAGATCGCCGGGAACTGGACGTACGAGACGATCTGATTGACGGCGCCGTACGCCGCGGTCGCCCGCGAACCGAAGTGATTGACGAACGAGATGACCGCGATCTCGGAGAGCGAGACCATGACGAGTTGGACCCCGTCGGGATCCCGATCCGCACGATCGTCTTCACGGTCGGCCAGTCGAGCAGCAGATCGCGGGCCGTCTCGCCATCGAACTGGACCGGGTTGTTCGACGCCCGCAGGTAGATCATGAAAGCGGCGAACGCGCCCGCGTTGGCGACGATCGTCGCCGCCGCGGCCGAGTTGACGCCGAGCCGGGGCAGGTCGAGCCAGCCGAACAGGAACGCCGGCGTCGCCACCAGGTTGATCAGCGCGGACAGCAACAGGAAGTAGAACGGCGTCTGCGCGTCGCCCATCCCGCGCAAGAACGTCGTGTAGACCAGATAGACGAACAGCAGCGGCAGCGAGATGAAGACGATCCGCGCGTACGACTCCGAGGTCGCGATGATGTCGGAGCGGCGTCCCGATCGCGCTCAGCAGGGGATGGACAAAGAACGCGCCGGCCGCGCCGACGACGATGCCGACGACGATCGTCAGGCCCAGCGTCGTGCCCGCGACCTGCTTGAGGCGGCGCGTGTTGCCGGCGCCGTACGCCTGACCGATGAGGACCGTGCTGCCGCTCGCGATCCCGATGAAGAACGAAATCAGGAAAAACAGCAGCGGGAAGAACGCCGAGATCGCCGCCAGCGCCGACACGCCGATCACGCGGCCGATGAAGATGCTGTTCACCGTCGCCGACATCGACTGGAGGATGTTGCTCAGCATCAACGGGATCAAAAAGACCCCGATCGTCTGCCAGATCGGACGCGAGTCGTCCATCGGCGCGCGCATCGGCGGCCGCGCAGGCTTGCGCTGGGGCTGCGACACTCCTACAGTAGCGACATCTGCGTCGCCGCGTCCTCCGTGAGCGCGGCGACGCGCACCCCGAGCAGGCGGACGTCGAAACCGGCGAGGTCGACGCGGTCGAGACAACGCTCGGCGGCGCCGTAGATCACCTCGGCGTCGTCGGTGGGCTGCGCGACCTGCGTCTGGCGACCGACGATCGTGAAGTCCGAGCGCTTGACCTTGACGCCGATCGTCGTACCGCGCAGGCCGTGCGCAGAGAGGCGGCGCGCGACGTCGGCGGCCAGTTCGCGCAACGCGGAGCGCAGATCGTCGATCGCGCGCAGATCGTACTCGAAGGTCTCCTCGCTCGAGACCGAGACGGTCCGCTGATCCGCCTCGACCGTGCGCGTGTCGTTGCCGCGCGCGAGCTCGCGCAGGTTCATTCCGTAGCGGCCGAAGAGCCGGTGGACGTCGCGGTCGGAGAGCGCGGCCAACTGTCCGATCGTCGCGATCTTCTCCGCGGCGAGGCGCGCCTGCGTCTTCGGTCCGATGCCCCACAGCCGGCCGACGGGCAACGGCGCGAGGTACGACTCCTCGGTCCCGGGCGCGATCGCAAGCAGACCGTCGGGTTTTGCGTCGTCGGAGGCGATCTTCGCGAGCATCTTCTGCGCGGAGACTCCGGCGCTCAGGGTCAATCCGATGCGCTCGCGCACGGCCGCGCGTACGGCGGTCGCGTAGGCGACCGCGTCGGCGAGCGCGCACGGCCCGGCGTCGATGAAGGCCTCGTCGAGCGAGAGGCCCTCGACCGCACGAGCGCCGTCGGCGAGGATCGCGAAGATCGCGCGCGAGCACTCGCGATAGCGCAGGAAGTCCGGCGGCCGCACGACCAGTTCCGGGCACAGCGCGCGGGCGCGCCACAACGGCATCGCCGAGCGCACGCCGAACGGCCGCGCCTCGTACGACGCGGTCAGCACGACGGCGCGCCGGCTGCTGCCGGCGATCGCGAGCGGCAGCCCGCGCAGCGCGGGGTCGTCGCGTTGCGCGACGCTCGCGTAGAACGCGTCGACGTCGAAATGAACGATCATCGCGGCCTCGCCGGTACGCCCGTTAGTGGGGCCTAGGTCCTTGCCCCTTCGAAGATTGCGCGGATCGTCAAGAGGTTGCGGACGTCGTCGGCTTCCTCGCCGGGCGTCTCGAGGATCGCGGGCTTGTCGCGCAGCTCGGATCGGCTCGCGAGGGCGCGGAAACCGGCGAAGCCGATGCGGCCCTCGCCGATATGCCAGTGGCGGTCGCGATGCCCGCCGAGCGGGATCTCGCGTGTCGTTGAAATGGAACAGCTTCAGCCGCTCGAGCGTGATCTGCTCGGCGATCAGATCGACGAAGCGGTCGACGCCGGACTGGGAGTCGATCTCGTAGCCGGCGGCCCACGAGTGCGCCGTGTCGATGCACACGCCCAACTGCGGATGGTCGACCGCGCGCAGGATCTCGCCCAGTTCCTCGATCGTCCCGCCGCAGAACTGGCCCGCGCCTGCGGAGTTTTCCAGCACGAGCGTCACGCCCGGCGGGGATGCCTTCGAGCGCCTCCTCGAGCGCGCCGACGACCGACGCGAAGCCCTCCGAGCGCGGCCGCGTCCCGTACGAGCCGAGGTGCGTGTTGACGTACGCGATGTCGCCGATGCCGGCGACCTCGAGGTCGTTGCGGAGCAGCCGCAGCGAGCCGGCCATGATCTTCGGGTCGTCCGTCGCGAGGTTGATCAAGTACGACGTGTGGATGACGGCCGGTGTGATCCCGGCCGTCGCGCGCCGCTGCGCGAACGCCCGCAGCGCTTCCGTGTCGATCGCCTTCGTGCGGTAGGTCTTCGGATTGTCGCTGAAGATCTGCACCGTGTCGCAGCCGAGCCGCTCCGCGTAATCGGCGGCGGCCGCATAGCCGCCACCGACGTGGATGTGAACGCCGAAGCGCACGCGTGTGCTAGCGGCGGAAGCGGAACGAACTCGCGCGGGCCCCGCGCGGCATGAACGTCTGCGCCCTCGGCGACGACATCGCCCGCGACGGGTTGCGCTCGAGCGTCGTGTCGGTGACCAAGACGGCGTCGGACGGGTGCTCGCGGCGCCCGACGCGCCCGATCAACTGCTCGATCTCCGACTCGCCGAACGCGTCGGAGTCGGTGATGACGATCAGGTCGGCCGCCGGGATATCCAGGCCGCTGCCGATCAGGTTCGTCGCCGCCAGCATCGAGGGCGCACCCTGGAGGAACGCGCGCATGTTCTGGATGCGCGTCGTGGTGCCGTGAACGCTTACGCCGCGGCGGCGATAGCGCCGGCCGTGCTCGCTCGTGTCGGCCATGTCGCCACGCAACTGCTGCACCTCGAGCCCGTACGTCGCCTCGAGGCGCGCGGCGAGCTTCGGCACGTCGCCGCGCGTGCGGCCGACGACGAAGATCCGCGACTTGCGGTCGAGGTGGTCGCGGATCAAAGCATCGGCCCGCGACAACTGCTCCTCGGCCGGCTCGCCCCACACGCCGGGCACGCGGTGTACCTTCGTGGGTTTGACGTCGAACGGCATCGAGCGCATCTCGACGACGTTGGCGAACGCGCCGACGCGCTCGAGGAACCGCCGCAACTCGTTCGGCGTCGCCGAAGCGAAGAGCAGCGGGCAGTCGAGCCCTTCCAGCGCGCGCAGGTGTTCGCGCTCGTCGAACGCGTTGACGTTGTCGACGATCGTCAGCGCCGAGTGGTCGAGCACGTCCCACAGCTCGTCGCTCGAGATCAGCAACGCGCTGCCGACGACGATGCGCACGGTCCCGTTGCGTACGCCCTCGAGAACGGTGCGGCGTTCGTCGCCCGTGACGCCGGCATGGACCTCGCCGACCTCGAGCCCCGTTCCGGCGAGCCGGTCGCGGAAGTAGGTGCAGTCCTGGCGCACGAGATCGCGCGTCGGCGCGACCAGACAGACGTAGCCGCCGCTGCGCAGCGCCTCGGCGAGCGCGACGCGGAGCATGACCTCGGTCTTCCCCGAGCCGGTCGGGGCCTTGAGCAAGAACTCGAACTCGCCGCGGGCGAGTCCGTCGTTGATCCGCGCGATCGAGCGCGCCTGATCGTCGGTCAGCGCGAAGCGCTCGTCCGGTTGGATCAGCTCGCGCGCGACGGCGACGGCCTGTGAATTGGCATCGACGCGATCCCAGATCTCGCGCGCCGAATCGATTATGTGGTGTCGGATGTGATAGCCTCTTCCCCTTGACGAGCAGCCGCGACGCGTTCTGCGAGCGGCAGCGGTAATAATGCGGGCGCTTCTCCCTCTAGGTCGAGCGATGGTAGCTCGGAGAGAGAGCGCAGCCCAAACGATTCTAAGAACAGCGGCGTCGTGCGGTACAGCATCGGCCTGCCGACGACGTCCTTGCGGCCCGCGTCGACGATGAAGCCGCGATCGGTCAGCGTCGAGATGACGCCGTCGACGTTGACGCCGCGCAACGCCTCGATCTCCGTCTTCGTGACCGGTTGCAGGTACGCGACGATCGCGAGCGTCTCCATCGCCGCCGGCGACAGGTTCGTGCGCGCAGGCAGCAGGTAGGCCTCGACCGCCTGGCGCGCGGCCGGCGCGCTCGCGAAGCGATAGCCGCCGGCGACCTCGCGGAGCACGACCCCGCGTTCCGCGTACATGCTCGCGATCTTCGCCAGGCTCTCCGCCACCTCGACGTGCGTCGTCCCCGTCAGCTTCGCCAACCGGTCGATCGAGAGCGACTCGCTCGCGACGAACAGCACCGCCTCGATGTCCCGCTGCAGCGCGCCGGTGTCGATCAGTTCAGGTTGCACGGACGACGTTCGGGGTGGCGAGCAAGGTCAACGGCGCGCTCGCGGCGTTCTGGCGGAATCCCAGGCGGCCCAGGCGGACGAGTTCCAACACCGCGAGGAACGTGACGATCACGCGACTGCGGCTGAAGCCGCGACACAATTCTTCGAACGCCAACTCGCCGCGTTCGCGGACGACCCGGCCGACGAGCGCCATCTGGGCGACGAGCGAGATGCGCTCGCGCACGATCGCGCGCCGTTCCGGCGGACCGGCGCGCAGCGCCGCGAGGAACGCGATCGCGAGCCGGCTCGCGTCGATGCGATAGCGCTGCAGCAAGTCGGTGCCCGGATCGCCGGCGTCGCGATAGGCGTAGGCGGCCGCCTCGGCGGCCCGCGCCCGCAGCTGCTCGGCGACGGCCTTGTACTTCGAGTACGCGATCAGGCGCGCGCGCAGGTTGGCCTCGACCTGTTCGGGCGTCTCCTCGTCCGCGTTCAGGAACTCCGCCGGGATCGCCGGCAGGAGCGACTTCGACTTCAGGAAGACCAGGGTCGCGGCGATCACGAGGTACTCGGCGGCGATCTCGACGTTGAGCGAATCCATCAGCGCGATGTAGTCGAAGTACTGTTGCGCGACCGTCGCGAGCGGAACGGTCGCGATGTCCAACTGCCGCTCGCGCACGAGGTGGAGCAGCAGGTCGAGGGGGCCGTCAAAGATATCGAGAGAGACTCGCAGGGGCCGGCTTTCGAGTGCGGAGATCAACGAGTCTGCGAATCTCCCGCGACGAGTTCGGTACGCTCGGCGGCGGGCGCGGCGCCGACCAGCGGGATTGCGTCGGTCTCCAGGCTCGTCAAGTACTCGAGGCCGAGATCGATAAGACGCTTTTCATTCACGTACTTGAGCGCCTTCTTCGCGGCGCGCACCTCGAACCACGCCGCCTCGTCGACCTCGTGATCGTGGTTCGCCGTATCGCCCGACACGTAGCGCATCAGGTAAAAGTGCACCGACTTCTTGTGCTTTGTACCGTTGAGATAAAACCAATACGAGATCTCGGACAGTTTGGTCAGGATCTCGCCCCAGCAGCCGGTCTCTTCGCGGACCTCGCGCAAGGCCGCGCGCTCGTGCGTCTCGCGCGCTTCGACGTGCCCCTTCGGGAGCGACCACACGCGTGGCGAGCCCCGGCCGATGAGGAGCGCGTCAAAAGTCGCACCGTTCCGGCGGAGCACCAGCCCCCCGGCCGAGACCTCGAACTTGATACGCATGAACCCGCTTCCAGAATAAACGCGCCACCCGCGTTCCTTACCAATATTCTATCAACCCGGCCCAAGAAGGAAAGGCTCCGGCGGGCAGCCGGCCGGGCCGAATCGGCAAGCGGGAGCCTCCTTTCTCACCTGCTTGGTCTGCTATACGTAGCGAGCGCGGCGTCGGACTTAGGTGGAGGGGCCCGCCGGGACGACCGGGGTCGTCGTCCCTGACTCCATCGGGAACTGCGCGATCCTGCCGTTCGCGGCGGCGAGCGTCTTGCCGACGTCGACGCCGTGCAGCGTTTGATCGCCGAACGTTCGGAAGTAGAACTGGAGATTGCCGAGATCGGCGACGCTCGTCCACAGCGTGTACTCGTCGACGGTTCGTCCCTCGACCGTGTCGCGCACCGCGCCGACCGGGATGTCGAAGTTGTTGAGGATGTGGAAGAGCTGCTGCACCGCGTCGGGACCGGCGGCCGGCTGCACGGCGCTCACCTGATACGCGACCGCGCGCACGAAGCGCGACGGCGGCGTGAAGTCGCCCGGCAGGCCGTAGAAGCCCGAGCCCTGGCCGAAGCCGCTGATCGTCACGCCGCCGACGTTGCGCGACGAGTGCGCCATCGGCGTGAGGCCGACGTAGTTCGACAGGTTGGTCATGTGCCAGTCGAAGGTCGGCGAGTTCGTCAGCACGCCGAGCGGATCGTCGCGGAGCACGAGCCGGCCGCCGATCGGTTCGATCACGACCGCCGCGCCGCTCTTGTCGATCACGCGGAAGTGGACCGGCGGGGCCATCCCCATCTGCGCCAGCACGGTCGGGGCGAGGACGACCCGGTCGAACGCCGCCTTGACCTCCGCGATCGACGCGAAGTTTCCGAGCAGCCAATCGCTATACTCGTAGGCGGCAACCGCATGCGGCGCGTTCGACGGGGTGATCGTGGCGTAGCCGGCGTAGCCCGGAAAAAAGAACTCGCCAACGTACAGCCCGTGGTCGTTCATCCCGTCGACGATGACCGGAAGCCCAAACGCGTTGGCGCCGACGATACCGTACTTCGTCGTGTACGCGAGGCCTTTGCCGTTGGCAGGCAGCGTGCCGGTCAGTGCGCTGCCGCCCGGGATCGCGACGATCGCGGATTTCAGATCGAGCCCAAACTCGAGCGTTCTGCCGGCGACGACCGTACCGTCCTTCGCGGTCAACCGGATGCCGGTGCAGGCCGACGCCGCGGCCGAGGCCGCGAGCCCCAGCGCAACGGCTGCATACGCGATCGATCGCAGTCTCATCGTCATCGTCTTCCTCTCTTCGCGACACTAGCCCGCGAGCGCGTGACTCGGGGGCGCGCACGGTTCCGACCCGCCGGCCTCCAGCAATAGCCGGGCCAACTCGATCGCCGTCGCCCGGACGCCGTCATCGCGCAGCACGTGCGCCTGCGTCACGCGGGCGCGCAGCAGGTCGTAGGGCGACTGCGACTGTTCCGTCAGTTCGATGCACTCCGCGATGTGCGTCCGCGCGAGGCGCGTCTGCCCAATCGCGGCGTAACAACTGGCCAGCACGCGCTTCGCCCGCGCGATGCCCTTGACGTAGTGCGCGCGTTCGCTGCCTGCGAGCGCCGCACTCGCGTCGTCGATCGCGCCGCGCACGTCGCCGAGCGCCTCGAGCGCCTCGGCCCGCCGGATCTTCACGCTCGGCACATAGACGTAGCCTTCGTCGTGGGAACCGTCGAGCGCCGCGATCGCGGTGCTCGCGTGGCGCATCATCACGAGTGCATGCGCGCCGTCGTACACGAGCGTCTTGCGTTCGAAGGCCGGCAGCCGGTCGGCGCTGACCGAACTGAGCCAGTCGTACCACCGCAGCGCGTCGCCGTAGCGCGACCGCGTGACCGAGAGGCTCAAGCAGGCGACGCCGATCTGCGCGGCGAGCGTGAACCAACCCGCCGCGAGCGAGCGCGCTAGCGGCTCGCGCAATGTGGCGAGCACGGCGCCGACGTTCCGAGAACTGACGCGCGCGTTGGTAGGCGAGCGCGACGCGGGCCGCGACGCCCGCGGGGAGCGTGTCGAGCCGCGCGCGCTCGACCAGGTCGACGGCGCGGCTGGCCGCGTCCATCGCCTCACCGTTGCGCGAGGCACGCTCGTAGTCGTGCGAGAGCATGCACAGGCATTCGACGAGCACGAGCAGCGCGGGACACGACGCCTCAAACCGCAGCGACTGCGTCAGTTCGTAGGCGGCCCGTTCGTTGAGCGCGATCGCGCGATCGCAGTCCGCCGCGAGATCGCTCTCGATCATGAGGATGCGCGCGGCCGTCACCGCGTCGCACGGACCTTCGAGCATCCCGGCGCGGGCGAGCTGTTCGAGCGTCGCGCGCGCGCTGGCGCGATCGCCATAGTCGCGCGCGATCTCGGCGCTCTGTAGCAGCGCGTCGAGCCGGACGTTGCGCGACGGCGACCCTCCAGCGAGGTCGCGCAACCGCGCGAGCGCGGCGTCCGCCTCGCCGGCGTAGCGCAGTCCTGCGATCACCGACTGCATCAACGAGGCGTGTTCCGCGCCGAACGCGATCGGCGGCCGCGCGAGCGGCGGAGCGAGCGACTCCTCGCGCGGGATCGTCGTCAGCAGTTCCGCGAGCGCGGCGAGCCCCGCTTGGCGGTCGCGGAAGAACTGGCGGCGCGAGAGCCCGAGGTCGCGTGCGATCGATTCGAGCGGTTCGCCGCTCAGTTCGTAGCGCGCGAGGATCGCGCGCCGGCGCGGCGAGAGGCGCTGCAACTGGACGTTCGATCGAGCGCCGTAGCGAGCGGCCGGCGGGATCGTCGAACGGCTGCGCGAGCTGACGGTAGAGCGCGTTGCGCTGCAGGCGCTGCGGATCGCGAAGATCTCGAAGCAACCGGGAGACGGCCGACGGCGCGGGGAGCAAACGCACGGCGCACCCTCCACGAGACGGTGTGTTGAGAGGCGCAGCCTTCGCGACCGGGGACCGGGCCGCCTCGACGCCAACGACGCGTGGTGAGCTCGACGGGTCGATCCGGCGCGGCCGTTGCGCTCTCCGCCCTCGCGTCGTTCCTGGGCGGGGCGCTGTTGTTCGGCTTGGAGCCGCTGTTCGTCAAGATGGCCCTGCCGCTGTTCGGCGGCGCGCCGGCCGTTTGGAACGTCGCGTTCGGCTTCTTCACGACGGCGGTGTTGCTCGGCTACCTCGTCGCCCACGCGCTGGTCCGGGCGCCGATTCGCGCGCAGGTCGCCGTCTACGTTGTGCTCCTGCTCGCGAGCGCGGTCGTGCTGCCGGTCCACGCCGCGCCGTTCGCCGGTCCGTTCCTGACGAACGCGCCGCCGCTCGCGCTGTTCGTCCTCCTGTTCGAGCGCATCGCCGAACCGTTCGCCCTGCTCGCCGCGGCGACGCCGCTGCTTCAATCGTGGCTCGCGCGAGCGTCCGGCGCGCGCGACCCGTACCGGCTCTATGCCGCGAGCAACGCGGGCAGTCTGTTCGCGCTGCTCGCCTACCCGTTCGCCGTCGAGCCGTACACCGGTCTCTCGCTGCAGAGCCGCTGTTCGTTGTGAGCGTGGTCAGGCCGCATCGTGCGTCCTGCCCCGAGCGTGACCCGGTGCCCTTGAGGGCGCCAACTGCGCCCGTCCGCGTGCGAGAATGACCCGAGCTGCATTGACATCGGCATCACACCGATGCCAACACCACCCGCATCGAAAGCGACTGCGCACGCGATTGCTCGCCGCAACGTGCCCGCACTGCGAACACTCTTGCGACGAACATCTGGGGTCGACGCCGATCACCCTGCGAGCGGCCCATGCTGCCTTCTCGCGAATCAGCGTTCCCAGCATCCCCAACCCAGCGTCGAGCAGCGCACGATTGAGCCCGCTCTTCGCCTGGACGTTCCTCCCCGGCCGCTCGGCACTGCCCTTGGCCGACCGGGTCATATTCTGAAGCCTGAGGTCTTCCAGGGCGATCACGTCGAACCGGTCCACGATCACCCGTGAACACTTGTGCAACCAATCGCGGCGCGCATTGGCCTCGCGTTCTTTGGCTCGGGCCAGTTTTCGCACCGCAGCTTTCCGTCGCGGCTCGCTGCCGTTGATGGGTCGGCCCCGTGCGTCCTTGACCGTGACCGCGTCGAGTTCGCGTTGGCTTCGCTCGGTCGCCACGCTGCGCCGCGATCCCGGCCGCAGATTCTCCACGAGTTCGCCCGTCGACAGCGCCGCCAGTGCCCGGACACCTCGATCGATGCCAACGCTCCGGCCGGTTGCCGGCAACGGCTCAACGTCCCGGTGACACTCGAACACCGCATACCAGCGGTCGTTCTTGTAGACCACGAAGACCCGCCCAAAGGTCGCCGGGACGACGCGGCCCTTGCGCAGCTTCACGCTGCCGACGCCTGGGATCGTCATCCGCCGCTGTGCGGCGTCGAACGTGATGGCGCGGTCTCCGTGGGGAAACTCCAACTGGTTCCAGCGTCGTGCGCTCTTGAAGCGCGGCGCACCCGGCGTTTCACCGGCCTTGACGCGCCGAAAGAACGCCGCGTAGGCCAACTCGAGCCGGTGCAACACGGCGTCTTGGCACTCGCGGTAGCCCGCCGCGAACGTGGGATCGCTGGCGCGCAGTTCGGTAATCTGGCGATACTGGTCGGTGACCCGCCTCCGTCCACGCCGCCAGTACTCGCGGCGCTGTTCGAGCATGGCGTTGTACAGCTCGCGGGTTTGGCGCAGCATCTCGAACAGCACCGACCGTTGGGCGTGCGTCGGGTACAGGCGCACCTTGTGCAGCCAGCGCAATTGACCATCGAATCGGTTCGACCGCGGCATCGCCACCATCGTCGCACGCGGATGTGCCAGGAGTATGGCACACAGATGAACCCGGGATCACGCCGCTCACGTAGCGGTTGGATGGACGCCCTTTGCAGCGACGCGCTCCGCTAACGCTGTGCGACTGCTGCGCCCCACGGCTGTCGTCGGGTTCCGTGGGGACCCGGCGTGGTTCGTTCGCATCCGTGCTAACTACCGTGGACGGCCGGCTACGCCGTCTTCGCGCTGCTGACCATCGCCTTGGGGATCGTAGCGGCGCGGCGCACGTCCGCGGCGCCCGTCCCAGCCCCAGCCGCCGGCCGCTCTCCGAAATCGCTTCGGTTACCTGTGACGTGGGTCGCGCTCGCCGCCGCGCCGACGCTGCTGACGCTCGGTCTGACGGCGCACATCACGGCGGACGTGGCGTCGCTGCCGTTCGTGTGAACCGCCCCGCTCGCGCCCGTCATCGCGCACCTGGCGGACGACGCCGGCCTCGAGGCGCTCGAACGCGACGACGAGAGCCTGACGCCCGAGGATCTCCAAGAGGCGACGATGCCGTCCGCATGGGTCGTCGCGACCCGGCGCGGCGAGATGCTGCCCGCGCTGGCCGCCGATCAGCGCTGGCAGGCTCTCGCCCACGACCCGAATCTCCCGCTCTGGACCGACGACTACTCGAGCCTGGCGCGCGTCCTGCGGCCCGCTTCGCTTTGAGCGCGCGGCTCCTAGCGGCCGCCGCCGCGGCCGAGGTTTCCGGCCGCCGTCCGGACGGGTACGACGCTGATACCCTCGAGAGGACACCGCCATCGATTCCGGCTGCATCGGTTCTGCTGCGGCGCCGCCTGCGCCGCAGCACGGCTACGAACCCGAACTCGCCTCATGGCGAGACGCGGCCGATTTGCTGCCCGCCATCGTCTACACGGCCACGCCCGACGGCACGATCGACTTCGTCAACCGCCGCTGGTCCGAGACTCGGGCCACGACGCCGCGTCGCTGCTGGGCGACGGTTGGCGGCAGCTCGTCCATCCCGACGACCTAAAGGCGGTCGGCGAGGCGACAGGACGCGCCATCGCGAGCGGCCAGCGCCTGACGTTCGAGTGCCGCTTCCGCCGGCCCGACGGCAGCTACGCCTGGATCGCAAGCCGCGCGATTCCGTCGCTCGACCCCGAAGGGCGCGTGCGCCGTTGGTATGGCACCGCCGTCGACGTCGACGCGCGGCGGCGCGCCGAGGACGCGCTGCGAACGAGCCGCGCAGAACTGGAGGACTCCGAGCGGCGCTTCCGCGTGCTCGCGGAGGCGATTCCGGTTATGTGCTTCAGCGCGGATGCGAACGGCTGGATCGACTGGTACAACCAGCGCTGGTACGAGTTCACCGGCCAATCGCCGAGCGACGCGCTCGGGTGGGGTTGGCAGGCCGTTCACCATCCCGAAGACTTCCTCGAGGTGATGCAGCGCTGGCCGCACTCGCTCGCGACGGGCGAACCGTTCGAGATGGAGTTCCGGCTGCGCAGGAAGGACGGACGCTTCCACTGGTTCCTCAGCCGCATCGAGCCGTTGCGCGACGCGTCCGGAACGATCGTGCGCTGGTACGGCAGCAACGTCGACATCGATGCGCAGAAGCGTTCGCTCGAGCGCACGAAGCGCGTCGCGGAGACGTTGCAGGACGTCTTCCTCCCGTCGAAACTGCCGCAGAGGGCCGGGCTGCGGCTCGATGCCATCTATCTTCCGGCCGAACGCGACGCGCTGATCGGCGGCGACTGGTACGACGCGTTCGAACTGCCCGACGGGCGTCTGGTGTTTTCGATCGGCGACGTGGCCGGCCACGGCCTGTCCGCGTCCCTCAGCGTGGGACGGTTACGCCAGGCGATCTACACGCTCGCGTTCACGATCCACGATCCCGCGACGATCCTCGCCCGGCTCAACGCGATGCTCGAGCATCAGGAGCCCGGCACGATGGTGACCGCGCTCGTCGGTTCGATCGATCCATCGCACGAACGGCTGACGTATGCGAGCGCGGGACACCCGCCGCCGATGGTCGCCTATCCCGATGACGACACGGCCGGGGCGCAGTCGCTGGGCGGCCCGCCGCTGGGCACCGGCCTGTCCGCGACGTGGTCGACGCATCAGGTCAGGCTCGAGCCCGACGCGGTCGTCGCCGTCTTTACGGATGGGATGATCGAGTTCTCGCACGACGTCGCCGACGCCGAGCGGCGCCTGCGTGCCGCCGTGCGGCTCCTGGTCGGCGACACGACGATCGCGCGACCCGCCGCCGCCATGCAGCAACTCGTGTTCGACACGAACCGGCCGCACGACGACGCGGCCTTGCTGATCATGCAGTTCTCGCAGGTCGACCTAGGCTCGCTCTCGTTCGACGCGGCCGCCCTGACGCACACCTGGCGCTTCCATTCGAGCGACGCCCATACGGCGCACACGTCGCGGCGCGAGATCGTGCGCTTCATTCGCAGCCTCGCGACCGATCACGATCAGATCTTTGCCTGCGAGCTGATCCTCGGCGAGATCCTCGCGAACACCGTCGAACACGCGCCCGGCCTCGTCGAGGTGCGGCTCGACTGGACCCGCGCGAAACCCGTCGCCATCGTACGCGACACCGGCCCCGGTCTCGAGCAGTACGTCGCGCGGCTCCCCGACGACGTCCTGAGCGAGGACGGGCGTGGCATCTATCTCATCAACGCGCTCGCCGACGAGGTGACCGTGCGGCAGGCTTCGGGCTACGGAACCGAGATCCGCGTCGTGCTGCCGATCGAGGGCAAGCGCGACCTGCGCCCGCTCGACACGCGAAGCTAGCCGGCGGCGTACTCGCTGCGAGCGCGAGTCAGATCTCGTCCGCCCGGTGCGGAAGGTTGCTGCGGATCCAGAGGATCGTGTCCTCGGCGTGGGGCAGCACGGCGCGGGCTTGCGTCCGCGGCTGCGCGGCGCGGTCGCGCAACGCGTCCGCCCCGGTGCAGGCGTCGATCGCGCGACCGAGCGCACGATCGAGCTGTTCGTTGCGCTCCGCCGCGACGACGGCCGAGTGCGTGCACAGGAGGCCGCCGACGACGCCGAGCGAGAAGTTCGGGTCGAAGATGTCGATCGGGTAGGCGCAGTAGAGGTCAAGGTCCGCCGTCGTCTGTAGCCCGTTCCAGAGTTGTTCGAGACGGATCGCGGACGGAAACTGACCGCGCTCCCACAGCAGCCCGACCATCTCTCCGAAGCCGCGCAGGCGCCGGCCCGGGCGGCCGGCGAGCATCCCCAGCACGCCCGCGGCTACGGTCTCGTCGAAGCGTCGCTGGTCCGGATAGCCGTCGACCATGAGGGCGGACAGGGTCTCGGCGGCGTCGACGAACCGGATCTCACCGGCGCTCTCGGCGCCGGCGACCGGAACGCCGAGGGCCTCGAGCTGGTCGCGCAGGGCGGCCTCGTGGGCTACGGTCGCCACGACGAGCAGACCCTCGCGTTGCTCGTATCCGGCGGCGAGATAGCGCGCGGCGCCGGCGACCATCTGCTGGTCGTCGTTACCGTAGAGATGGACGACGTGACACGGGTTAGAGAGCGACGTTGCAGCCTCGGGTCGGTTCATGCGGGTTCCCGACGACGGCGCGCACGTTGGCGCGCCGGCGCGCGGAAACTCTCCCGATTATTCCCAGATTCCCTCGAAGCCACACCCCGAGGGCGGCGATCAGACGATGCCGACCCGGATCGCGTGGACGGCGGCCTGCGTGCGCGCGGATATGTCGAGCTTCGAGAATATCCGGCTGATGTGGTTCTTGACCGTCTTCTCCGACAGTCCGAGCCGCACGCCGATCTGCTTGTTCGCGAGCCCCTCGGCGATCAGTTGCAGCACCTCGGTCTCCCGGGCCGACAACCCCATGATGTCGGGCTTGCCGCCGTTGCGACGCTTGCGCAGGAGGCCGCCCGCCAGGCGTGGGTCGACGTAGGATTCGCCGGCGGCGACCACCTTGAGCGCGCTGATGACCTCTGCCGGAGAGACGTCCTTGATGATGAACGCCGAGGCGCCGGCCGCGAGGCAGCGCTGCATCAACTCGGGCGTCATGCGGATCGACAGGACGCAGAGGTATGGTTGCCCGTCGACCTCGGTGCACGTCTGAAGCGTCCGCCCCAGTTCCTCCGGCTGGCCGTCAACGTCGATGACGATCAGATCCGGCCGGTCGGCGGACAGCGCCTCGTTCGTCGCCGTTCGGTGCTCGCCGACGACGACGAGGTCGGGATCCGCCCCGAAGATCGCCGCGAGCGCCTTTGAGAAGAGAACCTGCGACTCGACGATCGCGACGCGATACGGGGCTACTTTCATCAAAATATGGGAACCCCAGAGGAAAACATCGGACCCTTTGTCCCTATATACCAGCGGAACGCGGCCGGAGGTTCCCCTATTTCAGGGAATGGTCCCGAACGGCCCCTAGGAAGAATGGGACTTCGATGGGACTTCCGGCCCATCGATTCCCCGGACGACCCGTGAGTTATAGAATCGATCGCACCCGTGACCCCAGCCTCACTCGATCCGTAGAGCAAGCGTTGGCGCCGCTGGCGCACTCGGCGTGGGTAGGTATTCGCTACGGAGCGGAACGTTCCATCGTCAACGTCACGGCTTCGCCTTCGCGGCGCGCCAGGGCCGAGCTCGAGCGCATAGCGACCGCCGAGGACGGGCTACACCTGCGCGCCTCCACGGACGCGGTCGTCCCAAGCCGCGCCTCGCTGGCTCCCTACGCGCACGGCCTCACCTATCTCGGCCACGACGAGCGTGGGCTGACGATGCTGTTGATCGTGCTGCGCGAGGAGCCGCTCGGCCGTTTCACCGAGCAGGATCGCGAGCTGATGCGCGCCGCCGGCGAGGCGCTCGCCGCCCGGCTCGCGGAAGATCCGGCGCCGGCGCCGGAGGCCGCTCAGCGCCGTCTGCGCTCCCGCAGCCAGGCCGCGTTCTTCGTGCTCACGCTCGACGGCGCGATCGACTTCTCGTGGCTGCCGGAGGACGCGGCCGCCGAACACGTCCGCCGCGACGACGAGCGCCTGGCGCTTGCGCCGGACCTCGCGGGCGTCGTGCGCGGCCTGACGCGCACCTGGGAAGCGGCCGACCCTAGCCGCGCGACGGAAGGCACGGCCATCTACGGGACCTTCATCGTGCGAGTCGTTCCGATGCAGGGGGCGGCGGGACTGCGGGCCGGCGTGACGGTCGAGCGCCTGCGCACGCGCGACGCGCTCGCCGCCGCGTCGCAGTTCGGGTTCTCGGCCCGTGAGTTCGACGTGCTGGCTCTGCTGCTCGAGGGCTGTGAGACCCGCGAGATCGCGCGCGTCCTCAAGATCGCACCGACGACCGCGAGCGACCACGTCAAACGCATGCTGCTGCGGACGGGCTGCCGCAATCGCGTCGAGCTCGTCGCGCGCACGCTGGGCTGGGGCCGCGGGGCGAGCGCGGCCGCCGCGGGACTACCCCGCTAGACGAAGACGGATCGCCTCGGCGACGAGCGCCGTGCGCGAGTTGACGCCGAACGCCGCCAAGATCGCCTTGATGTGGTTGCGCACGGTGAAGACGCTGCGACCCGACGAGGTAACGATGTCGTCGGTCGACGCGCCGCCGACGAGCGACTCGAAGATGCGGCGCTGCGCCGGCGTCAGCCGGTCGAGCGGCCCCGCGGCGCCTTCTTCGAACAGGCCTTCGCCGAGCCACGTGCCGCGATAGGACTCGAGCTTGCGGCGGGCGCGGTCGAGCCACACTCGGCGCCCCGTGAGCGCGTAGAGGTCGCGCGCGCAGCGCCCTGCCCGCCAGTCGTATTGCGTCTTGTCAAAAACCTGCCACGCGGAGCGCAGCAGTTCTTGGGCCGCGTCGCGATTGTCGAGCCGTGCCTGGACGACGCCGGCCGAGTAGTCCGCGATCGCGCGCAGCCGCCCGTCGTGTGCGAACGAGAGGTTGCGGTCGACGGAACCGGCGAGCGCGCGGAAGCGGGCGAGGTACGCCAGCGACACACCGGCATCGACCTCCGCATATAACTCGGCGAGCAGCACGAGCGCGACCTGTTCTTCTTGCGCGACGCCGCTCCACTCGAGTTGCGACGCGAGTTCGTGCGCGTCGAGCAACTCCTGTTCCGCCCAGCGCGGCTCGTTGATGCAGCGCGCGAGATAGGACCGGTCGATCGCCGCCATGACGCGCCAGTGGTCGGACGGCGCGGCCTTCGCCGCGCGCTTGAGCAACCGGAACGCACTCAGGAAATCGCCATCGAGCGCGCAGCACCACGCCGTTGCCTTGAGGGTCTTGAACTCGAGATCGCGCAGGTCGTCGTTCCAAGCGACGCGATCGATCGCACCGCGAACGGCGAGCCGGATCTCGGGCACCGCGACCTCCCGTGCGATCGTGCTCAGGTTGCGCGCGGCGATCGCGGCCAACTCGACCTCGTCGTGCGCGACGGCCATCTCGAAGGCCTCGAGCGAGACCGCCGCCTCCTCGCGGTGTTCGCGACGCGACGTGTGAACCAGCGCCTCCAAGATCTTCGCGCGCACGCGCACGCCCGCTTCGCGCGCGGCGCGCAGCGCGACCGCACCCGCTTCGGCCTCCGCTGGCTTGCCCTGCGTCCAGCGCAGGAACGCCGCGTGGTAGCGCAATTCTTCGGCCAGTCCCTCGTCGCCGAGTTCGCGGATCAGCGCACCGGCGCGGCGCAGCATCGACTCGGCGACGACGTCGTCGCGCGAGTGCCCGTAGGCGATCGCCAGCAGTATCGTCGCCTCGGCGCGATGGCGCTGGTCGAAGTCGTCGAGCCGGCGCGTCAGGAACTCGAGCGCCGAGGGCAGATGCGTCCTGAGGTAGATGCGCGCGCGCACCAGCAAAGCGCGATCCGAAACCGGGATCCCACGATTGATTGCGGCGTCGATCGTCTGGGCGACGTGGGCGAATTCCGCGCGGCGAAACGCCGGAAAGATGGCGTCGTCGAGGGGCGCGACGGCGCGAACCGACTGGAGCATGTAGAACGCGGTTGCCCGCGGCCCGTCCCCTTTCCTACAAGCCGTTAGTCGTGCGCGCGCCCGTTCACCGCTGCGTCCCGGGCACGCGCTCGCTCGCGATTAGGCGATCGGACCGCCGGCGCCGTTGTCCGTCGCCGGGTGCCCGACGGGCCCTCCCGAGCCGTTGTCGAGCGGGTGCGCGACCGGCCCGCCGGCGCCGTTGTCGGCCGGGTGCGCTTGCCTGAGGCCGGCGTTCTGGGTCGCGTTCGTAGGCAGGAAGTTCGCTCCGGGCTGGCTCGGCGTGCACGCGGCTAGCGCGCAGACGAGTCCCCCGAAGACGATGGCTCTGAGGATGTTCACTCGTGGTACGTCCTTTCCGCCGCCACAGCGGCGAGCTGACCCGCCGGTCGGCCCGGCTGATCGCGGACCGGGACGTCACGCTTCAAAGGCGCTACAAGTGCCGAAAGTCCTAGCCCACGTGGGTCACGATTCGAAGGACGGCGCTTCGGGACCCCTGAACGGCCATGCGAGGGTGATATGTTACCTAGTCCCGGCCCGGCGGCCGGGGTTGGAACATTTCTCCTAGTCGCCCTCGACAAACAGGGCCTAGGGACTCTGTGATGTGTCACCCACCGGGGGGTAGTGTAAGAAAGCAATGAGCTCACCGTATTGTGTCCTCCTCGTCGAGCGGCAAGCGCTCTTTCTGCCGTACCTGCGGCAGCTGCTCGAGCGTGACGGCGCGCGCGTCGTCTCGTCCAGCCCCCTGCCGAGCGCGCGGCGCCTGCTCCAGTTGCGTCCCGACGTGGTCTGCGTCGATGTCGACCACCTCAAGCAGTCCGCGTTCAGCGGGATTCGTAGCCTGAGGCGCGCTCTGCCGCGCGCGCGGATCGTCGCCTATACCAACCAGAGCGATCCGGCGTGGACCGCCCTCGCGAAGTCGGTCGGCGCCGACATCGTGCTCGGACCCGAGGCCGACGACGCCGCCGTCATCGCCGCGACGCGGCTGCACCGGCGGCCGGCGCTGCGCCAGGTCACCGGTACCCACGGGACTTAGGAGCCTGTCTAGTCCGGCAGCCTTCTAGGCACCGGGTTTCTCGCGGCTTCGGCCTACACGATCCCCTCGCGGATCGCGTGAACCGCCGCTTGCGTGCGCGCCGTGATCTTCAACTTCGAGAAGATCCGGCTGATGTGGTTCTTCACGGTCTTCTCGGAGAGACCGAGCCGCGAGCTGATCTGCTTGTTCGCGAAGCCCTCTGCGATCAGTTTGAGGATCTCGGTCTCGCGCAGCGACAGTTCGCTCGGCGGCCGCTTCGCGTTCCCCCGGCTGCGGCCGCGTAACAGCGTTCCCGCGAGGCGCGCGTCCACGTACGAGTGCCCGCGGGCCACGATCTTGAGCGCGTTGATCACGTCGGCCGGCGCGACGTCCTCGACGACGTAGGCTGCGGCGCCGGCCCCGAGACACCGCTGCATCGTCTCGGGCGACGCCTGTCCCGACAGCACGCACACCTGCGGATGCGACCCGATCTCGATGCAGGTCGCGATCGTGCGCGTCACGTCCGGGCCCTGCCCGTCGATGTCGAGCACGACGATGTCCGGCGCACACGCCGTCAGCTCGGCGGTCGAGGGCGTGCGAAACTCGCCGACGATGTCGAGCTCGGGATCGCTCGCGAAGATCGCGCCGAGCGCCTTGCCGAACAGCAGTTGGTGCTCGACGATCGCGACCCGCTGCACGCTCATCTCGCGCGGCTCCCGGCGCCGCGCCGGCGAAACAACAGCAGCGCCGCGACGACGATCGCAGCGCAGACGGCCAGGCCGGCTGCGACGACGAACAGGCCGCGCAGCGTCAACAGACCGACTCCGCCGCTGCCGGCACAGCGCCGGTACTCCGCCGGCTGCAGCGCGGTCGCCGCGCACCAATAGGCGCGCCAGTCGCGTTCGTCGATCTCGGGCGGTTGCACGCCGCCGCCGTACAGGTTCGCGAAGACGGCACGCAAAGCCGGGTCGTCGTGCAGACGCGCTTGCAGCGCGCTCAATTCGGTCGCGGTGAAGGCGTGCAGCCCCAGCGAATCCAGTCCGCCGAGTTCGCGCCAACCGTGGCCGTCGTAGGCGTGCACGCGCGCGTCGCGAATCGTGCCGTCCGCGCCGACGCCGACCGTCAAGAACGACGGCGCGTTGCCGAAGTACGGACTGATCGACGGAATCAGCAACACCGGAACGGGATGCGGTCCTGACGCACCGGCGATCCGGTAGGCGAACTTGTGGGTGTGCGCGTCGAGCAGCAGCGCGATTCCCCGGCGCGGATCGGACAGCATGCCGAGCAGCCGCGCTTGCGCCGGTGCGCGCAGAAACGGCACGGTTGCGAGGCGGTGAGCAACCCACACGCTCGAGAAGGCGTCGATCCCGGGCGGGATGTGCGCGATCACCCAGCGCCGGCCGCCGCCGTCGGGCGGAAAGGCGCGGGCGAGATCCTCGAACGTGCCGTCCGGCGCGCCGCCGTTCGTGCAGCCGGCGCGGTACCATGGCGACCAGAAGACGTTGTCCGCGACGAACGCGGTGATCCCGCCGGGCAGATGCGTGACGTAGGAACCGTTGCGCGAAAACGTGCGCACGAAGCCGGGCGCCTCGCCGTGCGGGTCGACGAGCGCGCTCCAATCGGCGGCGGTGTCGCGAAGGAAGGCCGCGTTCGGCGCGAGGCGATAGTCGCCGCACGCCGAGTCCTCGTTGCCGAGCGCGATGACGAACTGCGCGTGCGGAAACGCGGCGCGGAAGGCGCCGGCGATCCGGCCCATCGTGGCCCGCGACGACGCGTACCGAAAGTGGTGCGCGAAGAAGTCGCCGGTGATGAACACGACGGGTGCACCCGGATCGACGGCCCGCATCTCGCGCAGGGCGGAATCCAGCAGCGCGCCGTTCGTATCGTCGCCCATCGCAACGGGGACGGAATCGTGCGACGCGGGATCGAGGTGGATGTCGCTGACGAACAGCCACGGCGCTGCGCCGGCCGGCAGCGGCACGATGGCGAGTCCGATCGCGACGCAGATGAACACGTAACCGCAGGAGGTTCCGGCGAACGCCGTCGCGGAGGTACCGATCGCCGCGATCCCACGCCCGAAGCGCGGCACGGACGTCAGAAAGGCCCGCATTGTCGCTCTTCTCACGCGTCGCCGACCATCGAGATCCGAATTCGCTCGCCGCGCGCCTCCGGGCAAACCGGCTGGAGTTCTTCGGCGCGCTGCTGGCGCAGGTTCCGCGCCCCTTGCGCATCCTCGACGTTGGCGGCACGTCCGATTTCTGGAAGCGCTCGGACTTCGCCCTGGACGGCGTCAGCGTGACGATCCTCAACATGCAGCGCGAGGCACTCGACGACCCACGCTTCGAAAGCATCGCCGGCGACGCGCGCGACCTGAGCGCGTTCGCTCCGGCGAGCATCGACATCGTCTACTCGAACTCGGTGATCGAACACGTCGGCACGTTCGCCGATCAGCGCCGCATGGCCGGCGAGATTCGCCGCGTCGCCAAGCGCTACTTCGTGCAGACGCCGAACGCCCTGTTCCCCGTCGAGCCGCACTTCCTCGTGCCCGGCTTCCAGTTCATGCCGCTGCGCTTGCGGGCGTTTCTGCTCACGAAGTCGCGGCTGGGCTGGGTGCCGCGCGAACCCGACCCCACGCGCGCGCTGGAGACCGTCGCCCAAGTGCGCTTGTTGACCGAAAAGCAGATGCGCACGCTCTTCCCCGAGGCGATCGTCTATCGCGAGAGGTTCCTGGGCTTGACGAAGAGCGTCATCGCCTATCACGGATGGTGACGGACGGTGTGCCATGAAGTGGTGCTCACGTTGCGGTCGCGCTGCCGCACCGCGAGGCGCAAGCGTACACGAATCGGGTAGAGGAAAGCCGCCACGAAGAGGACCCACTCGAGGGTGTTGTAGTTCCCGAGGGCGCTCTCCGTGTAACTGGCGGCGACGAGATAGAGCGCGATCGTCAGAGGCCAGACCGCGCCGGCGCCCGGCTCGCTCGTGAGGTAGCGCAGCGCGCGCGCGAACGTCACGACCAGCAGCACGATCAACAGGACGACCCCGGCGATCCCGGCGTCGAGGGCGACCTGGAGGAAGCTGTCGTGCGCGTGGTACGGTGTCCAGCCGCCCGCCTGTTCGGCGTACGCGGCGAGATAGTGGATGTCGCCACCCGACCGGAAGAACGCCTCGTAGCCGTAGCCGAGCAGCGGCTGGTCCCCGATCGCCTGGAAGAGGTAGGGCCAAAAATCGGTCCGGCCCGTCAGCGTCGCGCTCGGCCCGAGCGAGTGCGCGACGAGGTCCGGCTGAACGCCGAAGAGCATGGCGGCGCCGGCCACGAGCACAGCGATCGTCACGATCGCGGCGCGCCACCAGATCGCCGCGCCTCGTGGCGAGCGCCACAGGAGCGCCGCGACGCCGGCGGTGAGCGCGACGGTTCCCGCGGCGAACGCCGTGGCGGATTGCGAGCCCGCGAGCAAACCGGCGGCAGCGAGCCAGCCGGCCCCCGCCCACAGGCGCTGCCGGGACGATCCGCTCAGGACGATCACGGTGAACGTGATGAGTGCCAGCACCATCGCGGCGCCGAGCGCGTTCTTCTCCGCGAAGACGCCGCACCACGGACCGTGACCAAAGTCCATTCGACCGCGGCTCGGAACGAGGGCGATCAGCGCGTAGCTGAGCGACGCAGAGCGCGGCGAACGCGGTCGCGAGCAGTTCCAGCATCCGCGAGAGCGGATAGCGGGTGACCAGGTAACAGGCGACGAGCGTCGTGCCGGCCAGTTCGACCGCGTCCTTGAACGTCACGAGCGCGTTGACCGACCACAGGACCGACCCGAGCATCAGGCCGACGAACGCCCACAGGACCGCGGAGCGGCGGAACAGCGCGGCCGCCTTCTCGTGCAACGTCAAGAGCCGGATCGCTGCGAGGATGTAGACGGTCGTCCACAGTCCTTCCGCGAGCGTGGAGCGCAGCGGATCGCCGGCGGGTCCGACCTTCGTGAGCGCCTGCATAACCGGCATTGCGACGAGCGCCGCGAAGCCGATCCACCACTCCAAGCCGCCGGCGCCACGAGCGGCAATCGACCGCGTGTTAGCGGCTACCATCGTTCGTCCGCCCGTACGCCTGATAGGTGTGACCGAACAGCCCGGTCAATCCGCCGAGCCCGTGCGCGAACGTCGCACAGCCCGATCACGGCGCCGGTCTTCCCCCGCAGAGCGGCCCGGGGAGCGACGGTCAGCAGGCCGCGCGCGACGCGCGCGGACGCCTTCAGCGCGCGGGCCGTCCGCGCGAGGACGCCATCGCGGAGCCGCAGGTCGCACAGAGCGAGCGTGTTGCCGCGCCGGAAGTTCAGCCGAAGCAGGTAGGACAGCGTGACGCGCTCGGTGCCGACCGCCTCTTCCGCGACGGCGTTGGCCGCGTAGACGAGGCGAGCGCCGCCGCGCAACAACTGGCGGAAGAACAACAGATCCTCGCCGCCCGCGAAGTTCAGCGCCGGGATCGAAGCGCAGCCCGAGCCGGGCGACCGCGTCGACGCTCAGCAGGCAGTTGCCGGAGTAACCGTCCGTCATCGACTCCTGGTCGGCGTAGACCGGCAGGTCGAAGAACGGACCCTCGCGCAGCCAGCGCGGCGCCTCGCTCGGCAAGAGATGCGGGACGGGCCCGACGACGGCGTCCGCGCCGGTCGCTTCCCGGACGCGCAGCAACTCGGCGAGCCATTGCGGCTGGGGCGCCTCGTCGTCGTCGATCATCGCGAGCAGCGCGCAGCGGCCGTTCGCGTAGGTGAGGGCGAAGTTGCGCACCGACGAGAGCCCGGGCTCCGCGACCGGCTCGTAGGCGAGTGGGAACCGGAACGCGGTGGTCCGCGCGGCGACGAGCGCACGCGCCGACTCGAGCGGATCGTTGTCGACGACGACGATCTCGACAGCGGTGTCCGGCGGAACGTTCAGCGTCGCGATGCCGGTGAGCAGGCGATCGAGCAGCATCGGCCGCCGATAGGTGGGAATCGCGATGCAGACGCGTCGCAGCGCGGAGGCGCCGGGTCGCGCAGCCAACAGCGCCTCAGCCATAACGCAACTCGACGCCGGCGCGCGCTAGCGTGCCGTTCCACCACGCTTGGCGCGCGACGCGGTGCACGAATTGGACGGCCCGGCGAGCCGGCGCGATCAGGTTGATGCCGGTCGCGGCGAACAGCCGGCCGAGCCGGCCCTTGATCCCGCCCGGGAACCGGACGAATCCGACTTCTCGACGCAGCCGGCGCGCGTGCGCGCCGTAGCCGTACATCAGAAAGCGGAGATAGAGCGATCGGATGACGTTTTCGCGCAGCCGCTCGGCCTCGCGGGGCGCGAGGGTCGGGCCGAACTCGCGCAGCAGCGCCGTCTCCGCGGCGAGCGCGGCATCGTAGTCGGCGAGGATCTTGCGCGCCTTGCCGCCGGTCGTCTGGCGGTAGACCGTCTGCCGCCGCAGCGTCGGATAAATCGGAAAGTGCCGCGTCGCGCGCAGGATCAGATCATGATCCTCGTGATAGCGCGACTCGTCGAAGGTGCCGATCGCGTCGAAGATCCGGCGGTCGAACAGGCACAGGCTCGGCATGAGGAAGTCCTCGCCGTCGATCATCAGATCGAACGCCGGGCCGCTGTGGCGGCGCAGGGGCGCCGCGTGCAGCAACGCGCCGCGGTCGTCGACGGCGTAGTGCGCGCCGTAAGCGATCGCGGGTCCGCCCGCGCGCTGCAGCACGGCGAGTTCGGTCGCGATCTTGTCCGGAAACCAGCGGTCGTCGCAGTCGAGGAACGCGATGTAGGCGCCGCGCGCGTGCGCGAGCGCGTTGTTGCGCGCGGCGGCGGTGCCCGCGTTGGGCTGCCGCAGGACGCGCAGGCGATCGTCGTCGATCCGCGCCAGCCGCGCGAGGGTCGCGTCGGTCGAACCGTCGTCGACGACGAAGACCTCGAGCGCGCGATGCGTCTGCGCGAGCGCCGAACGCACGGCGCCCTCGACGAAGGCCTCGCCCTGATAGACCGGGATGATGACGGAGACGAGCGGCGGCGCGGACTGCGCCGCCGGCCGGGGCCGCGTCGCGATCATCGCGTAAACCCCGCGGCCGTAGCCGGCACGGCGAGATGCGCGCGGATCCCGCGCAGGTGCGTCAGCGCGACCGCCGCGCCGTAGACGACCGCCCCGACGACGATCGAGAGCGCAAGGCCCCAGATCGTCGAGCGGCCGGGACGAGCAGCACGGCGCCGACCATCAGCGCGGTCGCGACGACGATCTTGCCCCAACTGCGGTACGGGATCGGCAGGTGCATCACGCGGCGCGCCCAGATCACGCTGAGCCCGAGGCCGATCGTCTCGGCGAGAAAGCCCGCAGAGGCGGCACCGACCGGGACCGTAGCGCGGGATCGCCCAGATGCTGAACAGGATCGTGAGCACGACCCGCACGCCGGTGTTGACGGCGATGGTTCGCGTCCGGCGCGCGATCTCGAACGCCTGCTCGAAATAGCTGCCACGAAGGCCCGAGATGAGCATGACGGCCGCCGCGATCGCGACGACCGCGCCGGAGTGGACGTGAAAGCGCGGCCCCAAGTAGAGGTTCGAGATCGGATCCGGCCAACGCGATCAGGCCGGCCGCAGCGGGCAGACCGACGCCGAGCACGAGCTGCGCGTTGTTGCGCAACTGCCGCACCAACTGCTCGGGCGTGCCGGAATCGCGCGCGCGAAAGGCGAGCGGCTGTCCGGCCAGCGTCGCCGTCCCCATCAGGAGGCCGACCGTCTGCTGCGAGAAGTCGCTGGCCGCCGCGAAGATGCCGACCGCGGCGCGTTCCGCCGAAGCCGTTGAGCGCGAACCGCTGGAACGTGTTCGAGAAATAGCTGATCGCCGCTGCGCTCGAGGGCCAGCCGAAGTGGACGAACTGGCGGAACCGCTCGCGCGAGAACGTGCCGCGCAGCGCGCGGCCCCAGTAGCCCGCGATGCCGAAGCACGCGCAGTTGCCGACCGCGAAGCCGGCCAGCAGCGCGTTCGGCCTTCCAGCCCGCGAAGATGAGCGCGACCGAGACAGCGAGCGCGCCGAGCGCGCGGCCCGTCTGCAGCCAGACCGTAGATCCCGACCCGCAGCTTCGCCTGCATGATCGCGACATTGAGTTCGAACCAGCCGCTGAGCACGGCGCAGGCCGCGGTCAACAGTGCGGCTTGCCAACCGAGCGCCGGCGTCGTAGATGCGGACCGTCGCCACCAGCACGCCGCCGACGACGATGGCGAACGTTGCGAGGAACGCGAGCAGGATCGTCGCGAGCATCGCCGGCTCCTCGTCGTCGCCGACGCTCGCCATCATGCGCAGACTCGCGACGCGCAGCCACGAGTACGCGACCATGCCGACCAGGAACGAAATGCTCAGCAGCAGCGCGTACGCGCCGAAGCTCGCGGGGTCGAGCAGCCGCGTGTAGAGCGCGATCGCGCCGAAGCCGACCGCGGCGGGCAGGATCCGCCCGGCAGCATAGGCCAGCCACTGTTTGAACATGTGCATGCGAGTTGTTCGGTTAGTCTACCTCGCCG
The DNA here is from genome assembly GCA_963743605.1 of Vulcanimicrobiota bacterium. Lineage (GTDB taxonomy): Bacteria > Vulcanimicrobiota > Vulcanimicrobiia > Vulcanimicrobiales > Vulcanimicrobiaceae > CAVUQJ01. The sequence goes on from CAVUQJ010000015.1 coordinate 445,419, forward strand.
GAGACCAGCGACTGAACCAGCGCTGGACGAGATCGCTGGTCGGCGCGTAGTCGCCGAGTTGCAACTCGGCGACCGCGACCGACTCGCGCTCGAGTTCGGCGCTGTCGATGCCGCCCGCGAGTTTGAACGTTTCGGCGCGCTCGAGCGACGGGAACTCCGCGGCGTGGCCGTCGAGTTTGAGCACGGCGCGCAGCCGGCCCGATTCGGCCCACGGCTGCGTGGCGTGCACGAGCGCCGGGTCGACGGCGTAGAACGCGAGGCCGTGCGGCGTCGAGTACCACGGCGAGACCTCGACCGCGCGCCGGTAGGCGTTCGGCAGCTCGTCCATGATCGAAAGCGTCGTGTAGAGGAGCTTCTTCGTCGGTGCGCACGGTCAGCGTGTCGCGCTCGATCAGCGCGTAGTCGCCGCCGAGCAGCCGCCAGCCGCGCGCGTGCAGATGACAGGCGAGCACGAGCCCCGATTCCCAGTCGTCGCCGACGAAGGCGACGGCGTGGCCGTCGCGCTCCACGACGGCCGCGCGCCAAACGGTCAGCTTCGCGTGGTCGGCAACGTCGGCGATGAGCGACGACATGACGGCGCCGGCGACCTGCGGCAGCACGCTCGTCGCGCTGAGGACCTTCCCGCTGCGCTGCGAGCCGCCGTCGATGCGCCAGACGAACTCGTCGCTCGAGACGGATATCTCAACGGGCGGAGCGGCCGGCGCGGTCGCGATCCGCGCGTGCGCCAGCGTCCGTTCGAGGATCGATACGACCGGCTGCGGTGCGCGCACGGTGGCGGCGACGCCGGCGATCGCGAAATCCGCCGAGACGGTCTCGGCGGCTTCGCGTTGCGGGGCGGTGGTGACATCCATCTAGGCGTACACCAGCCGCGCCTCTTGGAACCAGCGGAACGTCGCGCGCAGACCGTCGCGCAACGGCGTCGACGGCGACCAGCCGAGGCTCTTCGCGCGCGTCAGGTCGGGCTTGCGCCGCTGCGGATCCTGTTCGCGCGGCGGCAGGTAGACGGGGTTGAAGTCGACGCCGGCGACGGCGGCCAGCGTGCGCGCGATTTCCTCGACGCTCGCCTCCTCGTCGTTGCCGACGTTGACCGGCGCCAGCACGGGCTGCCCGGACCGCATCACGAGCCTGAGCAGCGCGATCGCGTCGTCGACGTACGTCATCGAACGCGTCTGGCGGCCCGTCCCGTGGATCGGGAACGGCTTGTGCTGCAGCACCGCGTCGACGAGGGCCGGGATCAGCCTCCCGTCGGCCTCGCTCATGCCGCGGACCGTAACAGTTGAAGAACCGCACGAGTCGCGCGTCGAGGGCGCGGCTGCGCGACGCGGCGGCCATCGCCGCCTCGCCGAAGCGCTTGCCCTCGTCATAGCACGACCGCGGTCCGATCGGATCGACGTTACCGAAGTACGTCTCCGGCTGCGGGTGCACGAGCGGATCGCCGTACACCTCGGAAGTCGACGCGTAGAGCATGCGCGCCCCGTGTTCGAGCGCGAGGTCGATCAGCGACATCGTGCCGAGGCCGTTGACGGCGAGCGTGCCCCACGGGTCGGCGCCGTAGGCCTCCGGGCTCGCGGGCGAGGCGAGATGGAAGATGCGATCGACGCTGCCCTTGCTCGCGCGTCCGACGACGTCGCTCAGTTCCGCGGCCGGGACGGCGACGTTCGCGTACACGAACGTGGCGCGGCCGGTCGACAAGGCGTGCTCCAGATTGCGCACGTGACCGGTCGACAGGTTGTCGATGATGATCGCGCGCTCGCCTTCGTCGACGAGCGCGTTGACCAAGTGACTTCCGAGAAAGCCGGCCCCACCGGTCACGAGATTCAGCATCAGGCCTTGCCTTGTACGGCCGCGGCGAACGCCGCGGGCGCCTCCGTCCGGCGCGACGCCGGCGCTGCGGCGGCCGCGCCGCGCTCGCCGAGCCGCTCGCGCTCGAACGCCTCGATCGCCTTGGCCTCGGTCGCGACGACGCCGACGATCCGGCCGCGCGAGTGATCGATCGTGCGGACGAGCAGTTCGTCGTCGTCGCTCGGCGCGCGGCCGACGCGGACCGTCAACAGGATCCCGTCGACGAGCGGTGCGAGCGCCATGGCCGTGTTGCTGCGCAGAAACGTTCCGGCGTCGACGACCGTGTAGTCGTACTCCGAGCGGGCCTTCTCGATGAACTCGACCAGCCGCTCGCGCTCGGTGACGCGGCCTTCTTCGGGCGGCAGCCCGACGATCGAGACGCAACGCGGATCGGCGCCGAGGGCCGCGGGACCGGCCAACGCGACGCGATGGCCGGAGCGCCCGAAGCTCATGGCGAGCGAGTGCGCAGTCAGCGTCTTGCCGTCGCCGGGGAGCGCCAACGTCACCATGACGACGGCCGGTTTCCCGAGATCGGCTTCGACGCGCGATCGCAGGAGTTGGACTTGAGCGTTCATTGCTTCCATGGATTCAGAGGTGGTGTCGTTCTGGCCGGCGACAGCGCTCATCGCATCTGTCCCAGCGTTGCCACGACGGGCTTGCCGTAGAGGCTTTCGATGTGAGCGGCGCGCCGCAGACGCGGGTCGAGTTGCTCGGCGAAGAAGGCCGCGCCGAGCGCGAGCACGAGGCTGAGCAGCGCGAACGTCGCGATCAGCTTGCGCGGCCCGATGCCGGCGAGCGCTTCGGACGGTATCGCGCGGTCGATCACGACGATCGAGCCGAGCGATAGCGCGTCGGCGCGATCCATCAAGGTCTGTCCGCGGTGCGCGGAGAGTGAACGGTATTCGTCCATCGCCGCGTCGCGCTCGAGCCCGAGCAGCGCGATCGGCGCCATGCTGCCGAGGTCGCGGCTGCGCCGGCCGATCTCCTGATCGAGCGCGGCGACCTTCGCGCGGTCGCCATCGACGATCGCCTCGGCCTTGCGCTGATCGGCGATGACGCCGGCGACGGTCGGGCTGAACGCGTGCGGCGACGACAGCGCGTGCTGCGCCTCGTGCTGGAGCTGCGGCGCGCAGGCTGTTGACCTTCGCGCGCAATTGCGGGAGTCCGGGATAGCGTCCGGTGTACTGCGCCTGCGCGGCGGCGAGCGCGCCCTGCGCGTCGGTCGCCTCCGACTGCAGCGCGTGATAGAGCGGATCGGCGGCGAGCACGTCGCGGCGCGCGGTCTCGGAGCGCGTGTAGGCGTCGCCGGCGGCGGCCTGCGCCTGCGCCTGGTCGCCGACCAGTTCGGCGTTGGCGAGCGCGCGCTGCGTCTGCAGAGCGTTGAGTTGGTCGAACGCCGAGCCGCCCGCGGTCTTGTCACCGCCGGCGAACGACTGCAAGCCCGCGCGCGCCTTCAACTGTCCGTCGAGCCGGCGGATGCGCGTCTTCTGCTCCGTCAGTTCCTTGTCCAACGCGCGCAGGTCGTCGTCGTAGCGCGCCGTCGACAGTTGGTTGTAATAGTTGGTCAGCTCGTCGGCGACGCCGTTGGCGATCAGCGCGGCGCGGGCGGCGCTCGAGTCGGCATATTCGATGCGCATGATCCCCGACTTGTAGGCCGGGACCTTGGCCGCAAGATTCGACTTGAGCTGCATCAGCGGCATCTTGAGGCCGAGCCGCTGGTTGACGCGGTCGAGCACGCCGGTGCTCGTCGCGAGCGTCGGGATGTCCGGCGAGGACAGCGTCGGGTCGTTGCGCGAGTTACCGTTGACGATCAACACGTTGGCGCTCGCCTTGTAGACGCGCGGGATGAGGCCGATCAGCGCGGCCGAGGCCAGCATCAGAACGGCGAACGTCGTCAGGACGAGAATGCGATGGCGCCAGACGGTCGCGTAGGCATCCTTGACGTTGACGGCGGCGGCTTGAACGTAGGTCATGCTATCCTCCGGTTACAGGGCTGAGACGTAGGAGAGACGGGTGGCGGGGGTCGGGGTCGTCCGTCCGATGCCGCGGTACGTCAACCCGGCCGCGCTGATTCTGCGCGCGTCGAGGACGTTGCAGCCGTCGATCACCGTGCGCCGGCGCAACGTGTGAGCGAACGTCGAGGGATCGATTGCGGCGAACTCCGGCCAGTCCGCGAGGACGAGCAGCGCGTCCGTGCGGGCGGCCTCGAGGGCCGTCGTAACGAGTCTGCTGCCGGGCGGCAGCGGCGCGACGTGCACGGCGGGATCGTACGCGGTGATCACCGCGCCGCGGGCAGCGAGTTCGTCGACGATGCGGATCGCGAGCGAGTGCCGGATGTCGTCGGTGCCGGCCTTGAACGCGAGGCCCCAAACGCCGATCGACGCGCCGTCGACCGTCCCGATCTCGCGCTCGAGCGCTTCGATCGCGCGCAGCGGCTGCCGGTCGTTGATGCGCAGGGTCGTGTCGAACAGGTCGCCGCCGTGCCCGAGCTGGCGGCTCACGTGGCGGATGCTCTTGACGTCCTTCTCGAAGCAGGGACCGCCGAAGCCGATCCCCGGCCGCAAGAAGTCCGGGCCGATGCGCGGGTCGTAGCCCATGCCGCGCAGCACGTCGTCGGCGTTGCCGCCGAGCGCGTCGCACAGGTTGGCGACCTCGTTCGCGTAGGTGATCTTGAGCGCGAGGAACGCGTTCGAACAACCCTTGACCATCTCCGCATTGCACGGCGACGTGAAGACGACCGGCTTCTGCAACGCCTCGAACAAGCGGACGTAGGGGACGGCGAGCGAAGCCTTGCGTGCACCGACCACGATCCGGGCCGGAGTCAGGAAGTCGCGCACCGCGGTTCCCTCGCGCAGGAACTCGGGCGCGTAGACGAGGTCGCCCCAGTGCTTCGACGAGCGGCGCGATGCGGTCGCACGTGCCGGGCGGCACCGTCGAGCGGATGACGATCGTCGGCCACGTCGAGAAACGGACGGCCGACATCTCGGTCAGCACCGCCTCGAGCGCGCGCAGGTCACACGAGCCGTCGTCGTGCGACGGCGTGCCGACGGCCACGATCGCGATCTCGACCCCCTGGACGGCGGCGCCCAGCGAATCGAAGAAGTGCATGCGGCCGGCGGCGACGTGCTTTTGAAGCGCCTCCTGGATCCCGTCTTCGCGATAGGGCGGGATGCCGCGGCGCAGCCGCTCGATGCGATCGCTCGCGATGTCGTATCCGTGGACGGTCCAACCGAGTTCGGCGAGGCCGATCATACAGGCCATCCCGACGTATCCCGTTCCGATGATGCAGATCGGCCGGTTCATGAGATTAATACGCTCCCCGTTGTAACACGACGGAAAAGAAGGTGCGAAGCAGCAGTTGGCCGTCGAAGAGCGGCGACGCTCTGCGGATATAGTCGATGTCGAGTTCGGTCGCTTCGGGATGATCGAGCGGGATCCGGGAGCGGCAGGTCGCCTGCCAGATGCACGTGATCCCGGGCGTCACCAGATGGCGCAGGTGCTGCCAGCGCTGGTAGTCCCTGATGATGAGCGGCATCTCGGGCCGCGGTCCGATGAGCGACATGTCGCCGCGCAGGACGTTGAAGAGCTGCGGGAGTTCGTCGATCGAGAGCTTGCGCAGGATCCGCCCGACCGCGGTGATGCGCGGGTCACCGCCGCTCGTCGGCGAGCGGCGGTCGCCGCACTCCTTCACCCGCATCGTGCGCAGCTTATAGATGGTGAACATGCGCTCGAACCGGCCGGCGCGGCGCTGCGTGAAGAACACGGGTCCGCGGTCCTCGAGCCACGTGCACAGGCAAGCGATCGCAATGACCGGCAACGCGAGCGCGAGCAGCATCGCAGCCGCGACGATGTCGACGAGGCGGCGGGCGCGTGAGGCGACCAGGTTGGGACGGTAGATCAGCGCCGGGTTGAGAGCCGGACTCATCGTCGTCACTTGATCAACCACAGCAGGCCGGCGCCGCTCATCAGGGTCTGGAAGATGCCCTTCGAGTCGACCTTGTGGCCCTCGGGGACGAACACCACGTCGCCGTCCTTGAGGTCGGGATTCTGGGAGACGTCGCCGTGCACGAGCTGGCGCACGTCGTACGTCGACTTGGCGTTGGCGCCGATGACCTGCACCTGCGTCAAGTCGGCCCACTGGGTCGGGCCGCCGGCGGCGTAGAGCGCGCTCAGCAACGAGAAGTTGGTCTTCAGCGTCACCGGCCCGGGCGTCGTGACGAGGCCGGCCACGACGACGCGGGGCGCCGCAGAGACGGTCAGCGTCTCGCCGGCCGTCGCCGGCTGAGTGAAGGCGGGATCGCCGAGCGACATGCTCGTCGCCGTGCCGTCGCGTTGCATCGTGATGTGCGAGGTCGCTGCGGAACTCGCCAGGCCGCCGCTCTGCGCGATCGCGTCGGACAGGGCCTCGTCGCTCCACAGGTGCGCGACGCCGGGCGTGCGCACGTCGCCGGTGACGCGTACCGCGACCGGCTTGTCGACCAAGACGATCGTGTCACCCGGCTGCAGGTTCGGACCGCTCTGGCCGCCGGCCGACAGTTCGGAGACGTCGTAGATGCCAAGATTCCTGCCGTCGCGCTCGACGCCGACGCGGCGGATGTCGATGCGCGAGGTCTCCATCGAAGCGAGCCGGTCGTCGCCGGTCGTCGTGGCGTGGCTATCGCCGTCGGCTGTCGCCGGCGACGCGCTGCCGATCGGGAGATCGGCGAGAGCCGCCGCGAGCGTCTCGCCGGGCTGATACTTGAGGACGCCGCCCGGGCCGCCCGAGACGAAGATCCGGTCGGGCTGTCCCTTCAGTTCGACCTCGACCGCCGGCTTGATGACGTAGGGCACCAGCGCGACGCGGATGCGCTCCGCGATCTGCTGCGTGCCGAGACCGTGCACGTCGACCGTTCCGGCGAGCGGCAGCGAGACCTCGTCGGCCGCATTGACTGTTACCGGTTCGCTCAGCTCGGGATGACCATAGACCCTGACGAGGAGCTGGTCGCCTGGGTGTACGACGACCGCGGTCGCCATCGTTGGTGCGCCGGACAACAGCACGCACAGTGCGACTGCTGCCGCGCCCGCGGAAAGTGGTAGGTGCAAGACTGCCGGCCTCCTTCGTACTCGAGACGACACGATCGCGCCGCCGCGCCGTGTGCGCAGTCAACGTAACCCTAAACACAGAGGCTGCCAATAACCCAAACTGGTGCAGGCCCGCACATCCGACTTTCATCGCATGGGCCTTCGGACCCATACGGGATAGTACTTCGGCGCGTTTTTGTAATTTGTTGAAACTCTTATTAACGTTGGTAGTATAAGCGCGCAATGCAACCAGAGGACTACAAAGCACACTAGGACTCCCGGCCCAGGCCGACTGAGGACTTCGCCGCTTGCGAGCGAGCATCCATAATCCTTATAGTGATTGCGGGTCCCCTTACCGCTTCAACCGATAGCAAAGGCAATCGTTTCTTGATGAGTGCCAAAGGTGTCGTCAACATCGCATCCGCAGCTCCGGCCCCGGCCTTCGTCGTGGTCGACGCGCGGTGCGGGATCAAGTCCGTTTCGGCGAGCGACGGCGAGCACGCCGGCGAGCTCAAGTGGCTCATCGTCAACCGGACCAAACTGCAGCCCGAAGTCGAGAGCTTCGTGCGCGAGCTGATCAACGATCCCACGCATCGGTCGCCCGTTCGCGTCGGCCTGCTGGGCGACAATCGCGTCCTGCGCGTCGTCCGGCTGGTGGGGACCGAGGGGACGACCTTCATCCTCAGCGTCGAGGAGGACCGCAACCACTCGAGCCTCCTGCGCGCGGCGCGGCGCCATCAACTGACGCGTCGCGAGACCGAGGTCCTCTCGCTGATCCTCGACGGCTCGAGCGCCGGCGAGATCGCCGAGATGCTCGCGCTATCGGAGCATACGGTGCAGGGCTACTTCAAACGCCTGCTCTTCAAGAGCGGGGCGCGGAATCGAGTCTCGATGGTCGCCGGGATGTTCGACTGGGAGACGCGCGGCCGCGAGATCGCGCCCGTCACCGAACTCGCGCGCATCCAGGCCGAGCGCGACTCCGCCGCCTAACTCTCAGGCCCCGCCCACGGCGAGGGCCTCTCGTGCGAGCAGCGGGAACGGACGCAGCGCCTCCGCCGCGTCGTAATACGCTTTGAGGAATAGCGCCGCCGACTCCTCGAGCGACAGGTGCTCTTCGACGTAGCGGCGCGGCTCGTAGCGCTCGATCCGCGGGAGAAACCGGTCGAGCGCCGCGGCGAAGTCGCCGACCCCCGCGAACCGATCGCCGCAGTCCTCGGAAAAGTAGGGGACGGAGGTCGCCGGCACCGGCTCGTCGCTCCAGCGTACCCGGTTGGGATCAAGCCACGAGCCCTGATCCCACGCGAGCACGGGGACGTTGCAGGCCAGCGCTTCTTGGTAGGCCATTCCCTGCGTCTCGTTCTCGCACAGGAACAGCATGCTGCGGCTGCGGGCCAGCAGTCTGCGATATCCGCCGTGCGTGTAACGGCCGTAGCGCACGACCTCGACGCGCAGGCCCCGCCGGGCCAATTCGGCCAGGACCGGCTCGAGGAACCCGGGCACGAGCGTGTCGCGGTTCCAGCGGATCTTGTCGTAGACGAGGACGTCGAAGTCCTTGGGCAGCGCCTTGGTGTCGCACCATTCCGCAACGTCGATGCCTCCGAACCACGGCCGCAGCGCCTCGCGCGGATAGATCGTCGCGAACATGTCCCCCATCCACTCGCAGAAGGTCAGGTACGAGCGGAAGCGGGGGTCATCCATCAGGTCCGGATGCTGCTTGGGGTGGTCGTAGAGGCCCGGTCCGAGCACCGCCGGGTTGGGCAGCGTCCAGCGCTCGAGGATGTGCGTGTAACCGCACAGGGCGAGCGGGAACTGCGGATGCTCGCGCGCGAGCGCGTGATCGTTGACGTGCACCCGCTGGCCCGCGCGCCGCAACGCGCGGCACAGGAGGATGAAGGACATCTCGAATCCGGTCACGCGCTGCTTGTTGGGACGCAACAGCGCGACCGTCTTACGGATGCGGCGGCGCAGCCGCCGGTCGCCGGGGACCAGCGTATCGCGATCGCGGTCCTCGAAGAAGAGCAAAACGTCGCGACCGAGTTGTAAGTCGGCGCTCATGGCGAGCCCCGTTCGAGTGCCGGTAGATTTAACATCGTAAAGAGTCCTTGGAGGGCTTTCTTATTAATGAACGGTCGACGCATCACGTTGCGGCGAGACGAAGCGCCAGGCTCGTCGCCGCGCGCGTGACTTCGGGGGACGTTCCGCTATAGCCGGCGATCGAAATCGCGATGTCGTCCGGACGCATCGCGCGGGCGAAACCTTCGACGGCCGAGGAGGGCAACGGGGCGGGGCCCCAATAGGTATGACACCACGACCGGTCGTCGTACCATACGCCGGCAGCTTGCGAGCCGCCCACTTTGTCGACGTAGAGTCCGTAGAGCAGGTATTCGCTGACTAGCCGCGCGCGGGTGAAGGCGACGTGCCATGCGCTGCCGGTCACGCGTTCGATGCGGTCGAGTGCCCGCAGCACGATGCCGCGGTCCCAACTGATGACGTTGCCGACGTAGTCGTCCATCGGAAGCGCGTCGGGCGTGACGCCGAGCAGCCGGCAGACCCGCGGATGCCACTTGACGTGTTCCATTCCTTCGCGCACGCCGCCGGACAGGCGGTAGAGCCGCGTCTTGCCGTCGCGCACGAACAGCGAACGTCGAACGGCCGCACGAAGCGCACGTCGGAGTCGACGTTGACTTGCACGCGCTCGCGGACGATGCGGTGCGCCGACAGCTTGACGAGTTGCTGGACGAGCCAGCCCTTCGCCGGGTAGAGCGCGGACGCCGAGAACCACCACTTCGCCGAGAGCGGCAGCCGGAAGAAGCCGCGCGGGACGACCTCCTCCACGGCGGCGACGACGGTGCGATCGCCGGCGAGCGGCTTGAAGAGCGGAACGTCGCGTGCGTCGACGATGATGTAGTGCGTCGCGCCGGCGGGCGCGCAGGCCACGATGCTCTCGTTGAGCTCCCTGCAGCGCTCGAAGTCGCGTGCGAAACTCGGCGTGACGATCGCGATGCGTTCCTGGTGGGCGGTCACGGTCCGCGGTCTCCCCGCAGAGCGGTCTCGAGGACGCCGGCGAGCTCGCCGATGCGCTCGTCCAGCGCGGCGATGTGACCGCCCGACATCGACAGCACCGAGACGGGTCCGGTGACGCCGCCCCAGCCCATCGTGGGATCGCGAAACAGCGCAGGCTGGTCGTCGCCCCAAATCAGCGTGATCTCGCCGTCGCTCGGCTTCGGATGATACGTGAACGCCGCGACGACGTGCGAGAACGAGACCTCCGTCTCGCGCACCCCGCGCCGCTTCTCGAACGGCTGGGGAATCTGCGCCTTCGGCGTCCCGTGCGATCTGCTGATGAAGGAACGCAGGATCTTCAGGGTGGCGCGCAGAGCCTGCAGCGGCGTCGCGACCGCGGCGGCGTGTGCGCGCGCGAGATTGTAGCAGGCGCGGTCGCGGATTCTCGGCGCGAGCCGCGCATCAAGCCCGAACCGCCGCACGAGCCCGTCGATGAACGGGATCCGTTTGCTCGGCATCGGCGACGAGTTCACCAGCACGAGCCGCTCGACGACCTCGCCTTGCGAGCGCAGGATGCGCGCGAGCTCGTACGCGACGAGCCCGCTCGCACAGAAACCGCCGAGGCGGTACGGGCCGTGCGGCTGCACCTCACGCAACCGCTCGGCGTAATCGAGGGCCATGCCCTCGATCGTCGGCGGCAGCGAGAGGCCGGCGGTGCCGTGCGGCGCGACGAGCCGGATCGGCTGGCCGGGCCCGAGCGCGGCCGCGAGCCGGTGCGCGTACAACCCTTCGGCGAACAGATCGCCGTGGAAGAACCACAGCGGCGGCAGCGCGCCCTGGCCGTTGAGTTCGACGATCGGAGGCGCCGTCGCGGCGACCGCGCCGTCACCGAACGACCCGATCTGGGCCGCGATCGCGGCGACGGTCGGCCGCTCGAACAGTGCCCGCAGCCCGAGTGCGACGCCGAAGCGCTGCTGCACCCGCGCCGCGAGCCGGACGGCCAGCAGCGAATGGAAGCCCAGCGAGAAGATGTGAACGTCGCGCGCGACGTGGTCGGTCGCGAGCAGTTCGCACAGGAGTCTCGGCGACGGTCGCCTCCGTCTCGTTCCGGAACGCCGCGTCGTGCGGCACCGCCGCCCGGACGGGCGTCGGCAGCGCGCGGCGGTCGACCTTGCCGTTGGCCGAGAGCGGCAGCAGCGGCATCGTCACGATCGCCGACGGTAACATGAAAACGGGCAGGCGTTCGCCGAGCCACGCGCGTAACCGCTCTGCGTCGACCGACGTCTCCGCGCGCGGTACGACGTAGGCCCAGATCGTCTTGTCGCCTGCCGGACCGCTGCCGACGACGGCGATGGCGTCGGCGACCTCCGGGTGGCCCGCTAGCGCGCTCTCGATCTCGCGCGGCTCCACCCGATAGCCTCGGATCTTGACTTGGTCGTCGATCCGGCCGAGGAATTCGATCACGCCGTCGTCGCGCTGGCGCGCGCGGTCGCCCGTGCGATACAGCCGCCCGGCAGGTTCGCCGCCGAACGGATCGGCGACGAAGCGCTCCGCCGTCAGCTCGGCGAGGTGCAGGTATCCTAGGGCGAGGCCGTCGCCGCCGACGCAGAGTTCGCCGACGACGCCGAACGGCACGGGATGCAGCCGGTCGTCGAGGACGTAGGCCTGCGAGTTTGCGATCGGGCGGCCTATCGGGACCGTCTCGCCGATCGCGTCGGCGGACGGCACCGGGTAGCAGCAGCTGAACGTCGTGTTCTCGGTCGGGCCGTAGCCGTTGATCAGCGTGCACGAGGGATAGCGCTCGACGAAGCGCTTCGCGTGATGGGGCGAGACAACGTCGCCGCCGACCAGCAGCCGGCGCAGGCCTTCGAAGGCGACCTGCCCGCTCTCCATCGTCTCGCGAAACATCGCCGCGGTCAGCCACAACGTCGTGACGCCGAACGAGGCGATCGCGCGGTCGAGGTCGGCGGACGCGAGCAGACCGGGCGGCGCGACGGCGAGCCGTCCGCCGTTCAGCAGCGGCCCCCAGATCTCGAAGGTCGATGCGTCGAACGCGAGCGGCGAGTGCTGCAGCGTCGCGTCGCCCGCGCCGAGCGCGGCGTAATTCGTGTTACGGACGAGCCGGACGATGCCGCGGTGCGTCACGGCGACGCCCTTCGGCTGCCCGCTCGAACCCGAGGTGTACATGACATAGGCAACGTCGCCTGCGCCGCGCGAGGGCTCCGGCTTCTCGGCTCGACCCGCGGCGACCGCCGGCGCGATCTCTTCCCACTCGACGACCGGCACGCGGTCGTTCGGCAGGCGGTCGCGCAGCGCACGCTGCGTCAGGACGCGCTCGACGGCGGCATCCTCGATGATGAACGCGATCCGCTCGTTGGGCCACGCCGGGTCGAGCGGCACGTAGACGGCGCCGGCCTTCAGGATGCCGAGCAGCACGACCGCAACGTCGGCCGAACGCTCCAGAGCGACGCCGACGGCCGTTCCCGCCGCGACGCCGTTCGCGCGCAGGTAGGCGGCGAGCGCGTTCGCGCGGCGCTCGACCTCGCCGTACGTCAGCGACGTCGTCGCGTCGGCGACGGCGACCGCGTCCGGCGTGCCGGCGGCGCGCGCGGAAAACACGGCGTCGGCGGAGGCATCGCGCTCGTAGGCCGTGCGCTCGCCGCCGCCGAGGGCGACGACGCGCGCGCGCTCCTCGTCGCTCATCATCGGGAGGTCCGAGATGCGGCGCGCCGGATCCGTCGCGACGGCCGAGAACAACAGGACCAGCCGGTCGAGCATCCGGGCGATCGTCTCGTGGTGATACAGATCGGTGTTGAACTCGCACGAGAGCCGCCAGCCCTCGGGACGCTCGACCATGAAGAAGTTCGACGTCGCAGATCGGCCCCGCGGACCGCGAGGGTAGATCGACGAGCCGGAACGAGCCATACGTTTGGTTCTGGATGAACGAGCGCTGGTAGACGAAGTTGACCGAGAAGAGCGCGTTGCGGCTGAGGTCGCGCTGCGGATTGACGATCTCTACCAATTCCTCGAGCGGGACGTGGCGGAACTCGAACGCGTCGGTCACGGTGTCGGACGCGCGCTCTAGGAGGTCGAGGAACGTCGGATCGCCGGCAACGTCGGTGCGCAGCGCGACGGTGTTGATGAAGGTCCCGACGAGCCGTTCGAACTCGACCTCTTCGCGGCCGGCGATCTGCGTGCCGATGACGATGTCGGACTGGCCCGAGTAGCGTTGCAGCAGCACGAGCAGCGCCGCATAGGCGACCATAAAGAGCGTGCAGCCGTTGCTCCTGCCGAGGTCGGCCAGTGCACCGGTGAGGCTACGGTCGAGCAACCGCGAGACGATCTCGCCGTTGGCGGTCTGGATCGACGGGCGCGGCTTGTCGGGAACGATCTCGAGCGGCTCGAAGCCGGCGAGCTTGCGTGCCACCTCTTCGCGTCCGCCGCTCGCTTCGGCCGAGGCGATCTGCCACTGCCGCTCCCACTCGACGTAGTCGGAATAGGAGCGCTCGAGCGGCGCGAGCGCCGAAGTCTCGCCCGCCACGAGCCCGGCACAGATCTCGCCCATCTCGCGGGCGAGCACGCCGATCGACCATCCGTCGCAGACGGCGTGGTGCGCGGTGATCAGGACCATCGAAACGGCCGGACGCACGCGCACGTGCGTGACGCGCAGCAGCGGCGCCGCGGTGATGTCGAACGTGCGGCGCGCCTCGAGCGAGGCGATCCGTTCCGCCTCGGCGCTCGCGGCGGCCTCGTCGATTCCGGTGAGGTCGATCAGGGGAACCCCAAACGGCACCGAGGGGAGGACGATCTGGCGCGGCTCGCCGTCGGAGGTCGTGAAATAGGTGCGCAGCGTCTGGTGACGCGCGATGATGAGCCGCCAGGCCTGCTCGACGTGCGCGTTCGAGACCTCGCCCTCGAGCCGCCAGCGCACGGCGACGTTGAGGCCGGCGTTCTCGGGGTGGAGCTGCGACTCGAACCAGAAGCGCTTCTGCGACTGCGAGCAGGGGAGTGCGGCGCCGTGCGGATCCACGACGGCGAGCGGCGCCTTCGCGTTCACGAGCGCTCGCTCGCGTGCAGCGCCGGTTCCAGCGGGGGCGCCTGCCCGTTCGGCCGCAGCGGCGATACGCCCGCGCTCTGGTGAGCACCGTTGCGCTGGGTCGCGGTCCTGGCGATCTCGTCGAGCCGGCGCGCCAACGCGCCCAGCGTCGAGTTACGTAAGAGGTCTTTGGCGGCCAGCCGCAGGCCGCTCTGGTTTGCGCGCGCCGTGATCTGGAACAGGTGGATCGAGTCTCCTCCGAGCGCGAAGAAGTCGTCGTCCAGCCCGACCCGCTCGACGCGCAGCACCTCGGACCAGATGCGCGCGAGCGCGATCTCGGTCGGCGTGCCCGGTTCGCTGAACGCAGCCGCCGGTGCGGCGGGGTCGGGCGCCGGCAGCGCGGCGCGATCGATCTTTCCGGCGACCGACAGCGGCATGCGCTCGAGCCGCACCCAGGCCGCTGGTAGCATGTAATCCGGCAGATCCTCTGCGGCGAGCGTGCGCAGGTTCGCCGCGTCGTGCGCCGGGGCCGGCGGCGCGACGTAGTAACAGACGAGCCGCCGATCGCCCGGCGCATCCTCGCGCAGGACGACGACGACCTCGTCGACGCCGGTCTTCGCCCGCACGACGGCCTCGATCTCGCCGAGTTCGATGCGGAAGCCGCGGAGTTTGACCTGATGATCGACCCGCCCGAGCACGGCGATCGCGCCCTGCGGCGTGACCCGCGCGGCGTCCCCGGTGCGGTACATGCGGCCCGGACCGAACGGGTTCGGCACGAACCGCTCCGCCGTCAGTTCCGGACGGCCGACGTAGCCGAGCGCCACGCCGTCGCCGGCGATGTGCAATTGGCCGCCTGTGCCGACGGGGACGGTCCGGTCGTGTTCGTCGAGCACGTAGCATTGCGTGTTGTCGATCGGCGTGCCGACCGTAATCGGTTCTGCGCCCGGTTCGACCCGCGCGCAGGTCGACCAGATCGTCGTTTCCGTCGGCCCGTACATGTTCCAGAGCGTGCCGCCGCCGGCGAGCAGCCGGTCCGCGAGTTCGCGCGTCAACGGCTCGCCGCCGGACAGCATCGTGAGCCCGGGTCGCGACGCGAAGCCTGCGCTTACGAGCAGTTGCCACAACGCGGGCGTCGCCTGCATCACGGTGATGCCGGCGCCGAGGCGCGCGGCGAGCTCGCGAGGATCGGCCGCCTCGTCGCGCGCGGCGACGGAGACCGTCGCGCCCGTCACGAGCGGCAGGAACAACTCCAGCGCGGCGATGTCGAACGAGACCGTCGTCACGGCGAGCAGCACGTCGTCCGCGGACAGACCGGGCCGCTTCGTCATCGAGTTCAAGAGGTTGACGACCGATCGGTGCGCCACTTCGACGCCCTTCGGCCGTCCCGTCGAGCCCGACGTGTAGATCACGTAGGCGGGGTCGTCGGCGTTGCGCGCGAGCGCGGGCGCGACGGGGGACGCGCTGTCGATCGCGTTCGCATCGGCGCGCAGGTCGATCGTCGCGACGCCCGCCGGGATCGCCGCCGGATCGAGCGATCCGTCCGTGACGATGGCGGCCGCGCCGGCGTCCTCGATGATGCCTCGCAGCCGCGCCGCCGGATGGGCGGAATCGAGCGGCACGTAGGCGCAACCTGCGGCGAGCGTCCCCAACAGGACGGCGACGAGATCGGTGGAGCGGTCGACGCAAACGGCGACGCGCCGTCCCGGAGCGCCCGCGCGCGCGAGGATGACGTTTGCAAGCCGCGCGACCCGCCGCTGCAGCGCGTCATACGTCAGGACGCCGTCCGCCGCGTGGAGGGCGATCTTTCCGGGGGCCGCGGCCGCCGCGGCTGCGACCAGCCCGTCGACGGTCTGGGCGCGCGGGTACTCGGCGGCCGTGTCGTTGATGCGCTCGATGATCCCGCGCTCCTCGGCCGAGACCAGGTCGATCGCCGCGATCGGACGATCCGCATCGCGGGCGACGTGCGCGAGGAACGCCTCGTAATATGAAAGCCAGCGGTCGATCGTCGCCGCGTCGAACAGGTCCGCGTTGTAGTCGCAGTCGAGCCGCAGCCCGGCCTCGGATTCGACGACGTTGAGGAACAGGTCGAAGTTGACGAACGCCTTCGGGTTCGGCTCTACGCGCGCCGTCACGCCCGCGAACTGCAGGTCTTCCGGGAGCCGCTCGAGGTTGAACTGGATCTCGGCGAGCGGGACGCGGCCGCGGTCGCGCTCGAGCGCGAGCTTGCGCACGAGCGTTCCGAGGGTGTACTGCTGATGGTCGTATGCGTCGAGCACGCGCCGCTTCATCTCACCCAGAAACGCGGCAAACGTCGTCTGGGCCGTGCGCTGCGCGCGCACCGGCAGAAAATCGACGCAGTGGCCCACGAGGATCTCGCCGTCCAGCAGGGACTGGCCGGCGGCCGGGATGCCGACGGTGACGTCGTCCTGGTCCGCGAGCCGGCCCGCGAGGGCGTTGAACGCGGCCAGCAGCGTGACGAACAGCGTGCAGCCGTTGCGCGCGCCGGCCTTCTTGACGGCCTGATAGGCGTCTTTGGCGACGTGCGCCGTGCGCGTGGCGCCGCGATAGCTCTTGCGGGAAGGCCGCGCGCGATCGGTCGGCAGCTGCAGGGGCGCAGGGGGTGTCGCGAACTCCGCGAGCCAGTAGGACTCGACGGCGGCGAGTTGCGCGGGATCGCGCTGCGCCTGACGGCGCGCGTACGTCTCGAAGGCGAGCGCCGGCGCGAGCGACGGTTCGCGTTGCCGCGCGAGATCGTCGTAGATCGCGGCCATCTCGCTCAGGATCACGTTGATCGACCAGCCGTCGCAGACGATGTGGTGGCCGGTGAACACGAACGCGTGCTCGGTCGAGGAGAGCCGGATCAGGTGGCCGCGCACGAGCGGTCCCTGTGCCAGATCGAACGGCGTGCGGGCCTCGCTGTCGACGATGCCGTCGAGCAGCACGTCCCGTGCGGCGGCGGGCCGCGCGGAGAGATCCCAGCGGCGCAGACCGACCGGTCCGGGCGCCGCGAACGTCATCGCTTCGCCGGTGGCGCCGAACGCCGCGCGGAGCGCGTCGTGGCGGGCGACGATGCGATCCCAAGCATCGACGAACGCGCCCTCGTCGAGCGGTCCGTTCAAACGGACGGTCACCGACTCGTTGAACGCGCACGACGCCTCGTCGCCGACCTGGGCCGAGAGCCAGATCTCCGTCTGCTCCTCGGTTAGCGGCGTGCCCGCGGGAGCGGCCAAAACGGCGACGGCCGTCGACGCGACCGCGGCGCGCGGCGCGAGGATGCCGACCGCCTGAAGTTCGTCGAGACCGGCGGTGAACGCGGCGACGATCGCGTCGACGTCGGCATCGCTGTGCTCCGTCCCAAGGAAGCACGGGAAGCCTTCCTGCACGTAGATTCCGCGCAGCCGCAGATGGTAGTGCAACAGGTGCGCGAGCCGGTCTTCGTGCGTGAAGTTGAAGTAAAACAGACTGCCGTACGACTCGATCCGCGACGCGACGCCACGCGCGGCGAGCGTCTCGTTCAAGCGAGCGACGAGCCGCTGCGTGCGTTCCGCGATCCGCTCCTGCAACCCCGGGCCCTCGGCCTTGCAACGGCGCAGAACGGCCAGCACGGCGGCCATCGCGAGCGGATGGCGCACGAACGTGCCGGCGACGAAGGTGGGCGCGACCTCGGGGAACGAGTCGTCGCCGTACTGCCAGGCGCCGCCGTCGAGCGCGTCCATGAAGCGCGCCGATCCGGCAAGGATGCCGATCGGCAGACCGCCGCCGACGACCTTGCCGTACGTCGCGAGATCGGCGCGAATCCCGAAGAGCGCCTGCATGCCGCCGGGATGCATGCGGAAACCGGTGACGACCTCATCGAAGACGAGCGCGCTGCCCGACGTCGCCGTGATGCCGCGCAGTTCGCGGAGGAATTCTTGTGGGCGCAGGCTGGGATGGCGGCTCTGCACCGTCTCGACGACGACGGCCGCCAGTTCGTTCTGGTGCTCGCGAATCCACGCGAGGCTCTCGGGTTCGCCGTACGGCAAAACCGTCACGTTCGCGACGGCTTGGTTCGGGATGCCCGCGGCGACCGGCAGCGAACGGCGCGAGCCGCGCGCGCTCTTGACGAGCACTTCGTCGAACTGGCCGTGATACGAGCCCTCGAAGACGACGACGCGATCGCGGTTGGTCACCGTGCGTGCGACGCGGAGCGCCGCCATGACGGCCTCGGAGCCGGTGTTACAGAACGTGACCCGCTCGTTGCCGGTCAGTTCGCAGAACAGCTCGGCGACCTCGCCCGCGAGTTGCGTCTGCGGCCCGATCGCGAAGCCGAGCCGCAACTGCGCGGCGACGGCGTCGACGACGAAGTCCGGGGCGTGACCGAACGCCGTCTGGCCGAAGCCGTTGAGGATGTCGATGTATTCGTTGCCGTCGACGTCGCGGATGCGCGATCCCTTGGCCTCGACGCAGGTGATGGGATAGACCATCTCCTTCCACTCGCTGCGAAACCCGGCGGCGACGCGCGGGTCGGCGAGCACGCCGCGATAGCGCTGCGTCAGCGCCTTCGACTTCGCGGTGCGCGCGACGGTGCGCGCGATCAGATCATCGACGTGAGCGCGCTGGGCGGCCGTCATCTCGGCGTTCGCGGGCGGCGTCACGCGGAACGCCTCGACCGGCGATGCCGCAGCCGGCGCGGCCCTTTCGGCGGCCTTCTCGGGCGCGGCGAGCGACGCTACCGGCGCGGGCGTGCTGCGCGCGATGTGCGCGGCGAGCGCGGCGACCGACGGAAGCTCGTTCAGGAGCTGGCGAAACGTGACGTTCGCGCTGAGCCGCGTCTGCACGTTCGCGGCGAACCGGCCGAGCGCGAGCGAGTCGAAGCCGAGTTCGAGGAACGTCGCGCCGCGGTCGGCGGCGGCGAGCGATTCGCCCGAGAGATCCTCGAGCAACGCGATCAACTGCGACCCGATCTCGCCGGCGTCCGCCTGCGCCTGCCGCCCTTCATGCGCCGGCTCGGCGGGTGCGGTCGCCGTCGCGACGGGCGCGGGTGATATCGCGGCGGGCGCGGCCGGCCGCTCCGTTTCGCTCGCGCAGCGCTCGATCCAGAAGTGCTTGCGTTCGAAGGGGTAGGTCGGCAACGGAATGCGGGCTCCCGGACGGTCGGCGGCGACGGCGTCCCAATCGAGCGGCGCGCCGGCGACCCAGAGCCGGCCGAGCGCCGCGTGGAACGTCGCGAGATCGGTCTTCTGCGCGCCCTCGGCCGTCGGCAACGTCGGCAGCGCGCTGGCGCGGCCGCCCTTGGCGGCACCCTGCAGCGCGAACGTGGTCAGCGTGGCGCCCGGTCCGACTTCGAGAATGATGTCGATGCCCGCGTCGACGAGCGTCTGTGCCGCATCGGCGAAGCGCACCGCCTCGCGGCAGTGGCGCGCCCAGTACGACGGCGACGTCGCCTCTTCGGGCGTGATCCAGGTTCCGGTCAAGGTCGAGACGTACGGCGCGACGGGTGCACGCAACGTCGCGGCGGCGACCGTTTGCGTCAGCGGCGCGACGATCGGCTCCATCATCGCCGAGTGGAACGCGTGCGACGTGTGCAGGCGGCGCGCCATCACGCCGTCGCGGAGCAGCCGCGCCTCGAGGCGTTCGATCGCTGCGGCCGGGCCGGAGACGACCGACAGGCCGGGCGCGTTGACGGCGGCGAGGTCCAGTTCGGAGCCGAGCAGCGCGCGGACGTCGGCCTCGCCGGCGCGGACGACGAGCATCGCTCCCGCAGGCAGGCCGCGCATCAGGCGGCCGCGCTCGGCGACGAGCGAGAGTCCGTCTTCGAGCGAGAAGACGCCCGCGAGCGTCGCGGCGACGAATTCGCCCACGCTGTGACCGGCGCTCGCGACCGGCACGACGCCGTAGCGGCGCAAGGTCTCGGCGAGCGCGTACTCGATCGCGAAGATCGCCGGCTGCGCGATCTCGGTCGAGGTCAGCCCGGCCGCGTCGTCGTTGCGGTATAGATAGTCGAGCAACTCGAAGCCGGCGCCGCGGCGCAGGATCTCGGCACAACGGTCGATCGCGGCGCGGAACGCCGGGATACGCTCGTACAGTTCGCGTCCCATCCCCGGATACTGCGAACCCTGGCCGGGGAAGACGAACGCGACGTTGGGCGGACCGCCGCCGGCGCGCCCGGAGACGATCCGTTCGTTACGCTCGAGGAGTTCCGCGGCCTCGTCGAGCGAAGCGGCCGCGAGCGCGCAGCGCACGTCGAACGCGTGGCGTCCGGACTGCAGCGTGCGCGCGACGTTGCCGAGCGATACGGCGGGATTCTCGCGCAGGTGTGCGGCGAGGTTCGTGCGCGCCTGCGCGAGCGCCGCATCGCTGCGCGCCGACAGGACGAGCAGGTGCGAGCCGTCGGCGGCGGGCGTCTGCGCTCGCGCCGGCGCCTCTTCGAGGACGAGATGGACGTTGGTGCCGCCGACGCCGAAGGCGCTGACGCCCGCGCGGCGCAGGGCGTTGCCGTTCGGCCACTCGGCGACGGCGGTGTTGACGAAGAACGGACCGTTCGCGAGATCGATGCTCGGATTGGGCGCCGTGAAATGGAGCGTCGGCGGGATGCGGCCGTTCTGCACCGCGAGCGCGGCCTTGATCAGCCCCGTAATCCCCGCGGCGATGTCGAGGTGGCCGACGTTGGTCTTGACCGAACCGAGCGCGCAGCGCTTGATGCCGTCGTCGCCGGCGAACGCCTTGCGCAGCGCCTCGTACTCGATCGGATCGCCGAGCGGCGTCGCGGTGCCGTGGCACTCGACGAAACCGACGGTCGCCGG
The DNA here is from genome assembly GCA_963743605.1 of Vulcanimicrobiota bacterium. Classification (GTDB taxonomy): domain Bacteria; phylum Vulcanimicrobiota; class Vulcanimicrobiia; order Vulcanimicrobiales; family Vulcanimicrobiaceae; genus CAVUQJ01. Next base: position 466,143 of record CAVUQJ010000015.1, read on the forward strand.
ATCGACGTCCGCCATCGCGTAGGCCGCGCGCAGCGCGCCGAGCTGGCCATCGCTGCTCGGCGCGGTGTAGCCGACCTTCGACGCACCGTCGTTGTTCGTGCCGAAGCCGCGGATGACCGCGTAGATCGAGTCGCCGGCGGCGAGCGCGTCGTCGAGCCGCTTGAGCACGACGACGCCGGCGCCGTCACCGAACACCGTGCCGTTCGCGCCGGCGTCGAACGTGCGGCAATGCCCGTCGGGCGAGACCATCCCGCCCTCCTGATATGCGTAGCCGCGCCGCTGCGGGAACGTGATCGAGACGCCGCCGGCCAGCATCATGTCGGCCTGTCCGAACGACAGCGCCTGACAGGCCTGCGCGACGGCGAGCAGGGAGGTCGAGCAGGCGGACTGCAGCGTCATCGCCGGTCCGCGCAGGTTCAGCTTGTAGGCGACGCGCGTCGCGAGAAAGTCGTAGCCGCAACCGAGCAGCTCGGGGTAATCCGAGACGGGATAGTCGCTCGTGAAGCGCTCGATGCGCTCGCGGCCGCCGAGCACGTTGCGCAGCAGATACGAGCCGATGCTGCAGCCCGCGTAGACGCCTATCGGTCCGGCGAACGTCGCGGGATCGTAGCCCGCGTCTTCGAGCGCCTGCCAACTGCATTCGAGGAACAGGCGATGCTGCGGATCCGTCAGTTCGGCTTCGCGCGCGTGCATGCCGAAGAACGCCGCATCGAATTCGGCCGCGCCGTCGACGACCGAGCGGGCGCCGACGCGGCCGGGCCGCGCGCGTTCGCCTGCGGCGAGCGCGCCCTCGAGTTCGCCGTCGGCGAACGCGCTGATGCTCTCGACGCCGTCGCAGAGGTTGCGCCAGAACGCGCCGGACGTCGCGCGCGCCGGGGAAGCGCCCAGCGAGGCCGATGATCGCGATCGCGCAGCCGGGGCCGGGCGCGCGGCCGTTCACGCGGCTGCCTTCATGGCGATGCCGGTGACGACGAGGCCCCGCACGATCCGGTAGCGGCCCGCGGTCTCGCGGTCGCCCAGGCACCAGCGGGCGCGTTCGTTCGCAGGGCGGATGCGGAACGATCCGCCACCCTCGGCCTCGCCGAACGTCTCGACGCTGACGTCGCGGTAGTCGAGCCAGAGCCCCGTCACCGCGAACTGACACTTGTAGAAGGCTTCCTTCGCACTGAACGCGACCGCTGCGAGGGCCTCGCGCCGCGCCGCGGGCGCGGCGGAGAAACGCGCGCTCTCGTCCGGCGTGAACGCGTGACGCCACAGGTCGGGCGTCACGCGCGCGACGATCTCGGCGTCGATGCCGAGACTCGCGTAGTGGCGGCGCAGGGCGACGACGGCGCCGCAGAAGCCGAGCGTGTGGGTGATGCTGCCGACGGCGTGCTCGGGCCAGCGCGGGGTCCGGTCGGCGTTGCGTTCGATCGACACGTCGACGATGCCGAGATCGCCGAGCGCGCTCCGCGCGCACAACCTGCCGGCCGCGAATTCGGCGAGCCGGTTCGGCCGCAACGCCTCGCAGGACACCGCCTCGGCCGGCTTCAGCGTCGCCGGATCGCCGGCGCCGCGCAATTCATAACCGACGACGGCGTCGTCGAAGAGGCCGGCCAGGAGTGGCGAGAGGCGTGCAGACTCGACCAGTGACGTCACGCGCGCGCCTGCGCCCGCGAGACGAACGACGCGAGCTTGCGGATCGTGCTCTGCTCGAAGAGGTCGGCCACGCTGAGTTCGACGTTGAGGCGCTGCTGCAGCCGCGCACGCATCGCGAGCAGGCGCAACGAGTCGCCGCCCGCGTCGAAGAAGTTCTGGTCCGGCGCGCCCTCGCTGCCGAGCAGCTCGCGCCAGATGCTTCCAATCGTGCGTTCGAGTTCGGCGGTAGTGCCGCCGCGGACGAAGCGCGGCGCAGGCGCCGCGGCCCGCGGCCGTTCGACCCGGAGGGCGGCCCGATCGAGTTTGCCGCTCGGATTGCGCGGCAGCGCTTCGCGGACCTCGATGCGATTCGGTAGCATATATATAGGGAGCGTCTCGGCGAGGTGCGCGCGCAGCGCGCGCTCGTCGAACCGCGCGTCCGGCTTGGTCACGACGAACGCGACGATCTCCTTGTAGCCGGCGCGCTCGTCCGTCGCCGCCGCCGCGTCGCCGACCGTGGGATGCGCGCGCAGCGCGACCTCGATCTCGCCCAGTTCGATGCGGAAGCCGCGCACCTTGACCTGCCCGTCCGCGCGCCCGCGAAACTCGATGACGCCGTCCGGGCGCCGCCGGGCCAGGTCGCCGGTGCGAAACATCCGTGCGCCGGCTGACGCCGCGAACGGATCGGGAACGAACCGTTCGGCGGTCTCCGCGGGAAGGTTGAGGTATCCGCGCGCGACGCCGTCGCCGCCGACGTAGAGTTCGCCGATCGCGCCGGCCTCGACCGGCCGCATGTCGTCGTCGAGCAGGTACGCGCTCGAGTGGGCGATCGGCGCGCCGACGGGCACGCCGTCCGCGATCGCCGCCGCGGACGGGATCCGGTAGCAGCAACTGAACGTCGTGTTCTCGGTCGGCCCGTAGCCGTTGATCAGGGTGCACGCCGGGACTGCGGCGAGGAAGCGCTGCGCGTGCGCCGGCGACACGACGTTGCCTCCGACGAGCAGCTCGCCGCAGCCCCGGCGGCACTGTGGAGCCGGCATCGACCAGTGCGTGAAAGATCGAAGCCGTCAGCCACATGGTGGTGACGCCGTGGCGTCCGGCGATCGCCGCAATCTCCTCGACGCCGTGCATGCCGGGATCCGCGATCGCCAGGCGCGCGCCGTTGAGCAACGGGGCCCATATCTCGAAGGTCGACGCGTCGAACGCGAGCGGCGCAAGCTGAAGGAACGTGTCGTCCGGGCCGATCGCGACGTAGTCGGTGTCGCAGACGAGCCGCGTGACGCCGCGCTGTTCGACCGCGACCCCCTTCGGCCGGCCGGTCGAGCCCGAGGTGTACATGACGTAGGCGAGCGAACCGCCGTCGCCGGCAGGCGCCGGGCGTCGCTCGTCGGGGTGTGCCGCCAACGTGGCGACCGGGACGACCGGACGCCCCAGGCCGGGCGCGGCCGCGTCGCGTGCGACGATCAGCGCGACCCCGGCGTCGTCCGCCATCGCGGTCAGGCGCCGGGCCGGATAAGACTCGTCGAGCGGAACGTAGGCCGAGCCGGCTCGCAGAATGCCGAGCAGCAGGGCCGGCAACTCGAGCGAGCGTTCGAATGCGACGCCGACCGCGCTGCCCGGCCCGATCCCCCTATAAAGGAGGTAGTTCGCGACCCGGTTGGCGGTCCGATCGAGCTGCGCATAGGTCAGGGCCTCGCCGCGGGGCCCGGAAACGGCGATAGCCGACGGCCGCTCCTGCGCCCGCCGGGCAAATGTCGCATCGATCGTCGCGTCGCGGTCGTACATTCGCACTCTCTGAATGGTTGCGGGAGCGGCGCAAACACGCCGAGCGCGCCGCTCCTCAGTGCGAAATTATATCGGTCGCCTGGGTCGCCACGTATCCCCTAAAGTGGCCCTCGTATGAAAGCCGCGCCCCGCCGAGGCCCAAAAATCCCGACTTTCCGGGGTTGTCCGCCCCGGTGCGGCCCGGCTACGCTTCTCGGGTCACGGCCGGGGGTAAAACGACGATGCCAAGCGTGCTGGTGCCGGCGCAACGTCCGGCCTTTGCCGCAAACTACAACCGTTCGAGCTTCGGCTTCGAACACGCGCTGCAAGGGCTGGATATCTTCGACACGCCTCTATTGGCCGCGATGTCGGAGCGCCTCCCCGATGCTGCCTACTATTCGACGGCGGAGGACGCCGCCGTCGGCGACGGCTGGAAGCGCATCGGCGATCGTAGCCGCTCGCTGACCGCGACCTTGGAGACCCTCGCGACCACCAACTCGCTCGTGCTCCTCAAGCATTGCGAAAAGGATCCGGTCCACGGGGCCGTCTTCCGCGGCCTGATGGACGACGTTGTCGCGCAGGTCGGCGACGCGTTGCGGGACGACCTCGACACCGGCCGCGCGACGCTCGTCATCAGTTCGCCACGCCGCGTCACCTCCTATCACATCGACGCCGAGGTTAATTTTCTGTTACAAGTGCGCGGGCGCAAACTGCTGCACGCCTTCGACTCCAGCGATCCCGGCATCTTGAGCGAACCGGAACTCGAGGCGTTCTACGGCGGCGACTGGGACGGCGCTCGGTACAAGGAAGACCGCCAGGGCGCGGCGCGCGTCTACGCGCTGCAGCCGGGGATGGGAGTGCATCTGCCGCTGCACGCGCCGCATTGGGCGCAGAACCTCGACGAGGTCTCGGTCGGCATCAGCCTCAACTTCAACCTGAAGTCCGGCGCGCGGCTCGCGAAACTCTATAAGGTCAACAACCGCCTGCGCAAGGCGGGGCTGGCTCCACAGGCTCCCGGCGCGTCGCCGTGGCAAGACCACGTCAAGCTCGCGGCGTTCGCCGGCCTGTCGCTCGCGCGGCCGCTGCTCCGGCCACGCCTCGCGAAGGCGGCCGTCAACTGACCCCCGGTGTGCGGCCGCATCATGCGCTGCTGCTGGTCGTCGCGTTCGCGTTCGTCGCGGCCGGCGTAACGGCGATGCAGCTCCGCATTCCAACTCCCGCAACCTTCCGGCGACCACCCGGTCGGGACGATCGCCGTCAAACTGCCGCGCGAGTCCGTCGCCGGAGAACCGGCGGGCTTCTTCCGCCTGCGCATCTGGTATCCGGGCCGGTCATCGCCGGTCCGTACGCCGTACGGCGTCGCGTCGGGCGGACTGCGCCGATTGCTCTACCACCTCGTCGTGCGCACCAACGCTGCCCCCGGCGTCGCGCTCGCGACGGCCGCCCATCCGTTCCCCGTCGTCGTCTACGTCGCGGGGTGGGGCAACGAGCTAGCGACAACACGGCGCTCGCCGAGGATCTCGCCAGTCACGGCTTCGTCGTAGCGGCGATCGGCGACCTCAGCCACGACTCACCGCCGCTGCGCTCGCTCGCCGGGCCGCCCGATTTCGGCTCGGAGCGGGCCTACCGGACGACGCTCCGTCTCGGCGACGAAAAGCTCCGCCATCAGGCGCGCCGCGCGTCGCCGTCCTCGACTACCTCGCCGCGCTCAACGCGCGCGATCCGGCCGGCCGCTTCACGGGCAGGCTCGAGACCGAGCGCGCGGGACTCCTCGGCTTTTCGTTCGGCGGAGCGGTCGCGCTGAAGACGTGCCGCGAGGACCCGCGCTTCAAGGCCGTGATGAACATGGACGGCTGGCTGTTCGACGCAGCCACCGGTTACCGCGGCGGCGTAGCATATTTCCTGGTGTCGAGCGGCTCGCCGTCGCCCGGACACGGCGACGTTACCTCGGCGGACCCGGTGCGGCGCTACACGTCGCAGTTCACGGTCGCCGACGAGGCCCGCCAGCTGGACGTGCTGCGGCACGGCGGCTACGCGCTGAACGTCGGCGGCGCCGACCACCTCGACTTTACCGACGTGCCGCTCTATGCGCCGTTCCATCGGTTCGCAAACCGCCGGCTCGATCCGAGCCGGCTCGCCCGCGTCGTCCGCGCTTACGCGGTCGCCTTCTTCGAGCAAGAGCTCGCGGGCAAGCCGTCGCCGCTGCTCGCGGCAACGCAACGTCCCTCACCCAGCGTGACGCTCGAGCGATGGCCGCTCAGAGCCGCAGCGCCTGTCCTGTGGAAACACGATGTTACGTACTGATGACCGTCCCCCCGCCGGACTGCTCGAAAAGAGCGAGCAGTTCGCGCGCAAGTTCGATCGCGAGCCGTTCGCGTTCGATCACGCGCTGGCCGATCACCCGCTGTTCGCTCCCGAACACCTGTTGGAACTGGCTAAGGAGATGGCGCGCGACAAGCGCGACGTTTACTACGACGCGGGCGACGTGCGCGTCGACCAGCGCTGGGATCAGACACCGGTCTGCGACCTGCCGATCGACGAACTGTTCGAGCGCATCGAAAGTCGGCGGGCGCCTGGATCGTCCTGCGGCAAGGCCGACAAGCATCCGGAGTTCGCCGCGATCTCGACCGACTGCATGGGGCAGATCGAAGCCCTGTCCGGGCCGAGACCTCCGCCGGATGGTGAAACTGCGCAAACGCGATCATCTTCATCAACTCGCCGAACCGCATCAGCACCTATCACATCGATCGCGAATGCAATGTTCTGCTGCAGATCCGCGGCACCAAGACGCTCAGCATTTTCGACCGCAACGACCGCGAGGTGCTCCCCGAGGAAGAGATCGAGCGCTTCTGGGCGGTCGACAACAACTCGGCCGTGTACAAGCCGCACCTCCAGAACCGGGCACGCGTCTTCGAACTGCCGCCCGGCCGCGGCGTGCACATCCCCGTCAACGCGCCGCATTGGGTACGAAACGGCCCGGAGGTCTCCGTCTCGCTCAGCATCAACTTCCACTATCACGATGCGATGCTCGCGGACGTCTACCGCGCGAACTACTGGCTGCGCAAGCTCGGCGTGCGCCCCGCGGCCCCGCGCGAGTCTGCGTTGCGCGACGCGGTCAAGAGCACCGTCTACCGTTCGATGCGCGCGCTGCAGGCCGGCACTGCGCCGGCTCGTGACCAGGTAGTGTCGTCCTCGACGCGCACGCTCCGCCGGCTCGCGTACAACGCGCGGCACGTTCCCGTGCTGGGCGACGCCGTCGCCGAGGCTTACCGCTCCTATTTCAACCGGGCGCGCGGCAACGTTCGCCTGTTTCGTGGCCTCTATCCGAGCTTGTTGCCGCCGCGCGCGACGTGCCGCCCGGCGGCCTCTCGAGCTACGACAACGACCCGTCCGCGCGCGCGTGCTCGACGAGTGGCTCGGCGTCTTTCCCAACGACTATCCGGTGCTTTTTTGGCTCGCGCGCTTGCTCCGGGAGCGGTCGAGCGTCTTCGACTGGGGCGGCAACGTCGGACTCAAGTACTTCGCCTATCGCCGCTACATCGATTATCCGGCCGGCCTGCGCTGGATTGTCGGCGAGGTGCCGGCGGTCGTCGAACTGGGCAAGGACGTCGCCCGTGACGAGGGCGCGAGCGCGCTCGAGTTCGCGACCGGCTTGGAGCGCATCGCCGAGGCCGACGTTATGCTCGCCGCCGGCGTAGTGCAGTTCGTCGACGACCCGTTCGCGCGCCTCAGCGAGGCGCCGGCGCTGCCCGAGCACCTCATCTTCAACAAGGTGCCGGTCTACGAGATGCCGTCCGCCGTCACGCTGCACAACATGGGGACTGCGTTCTGCCCCTACCACCTGTTCAACCGGAGCGCATTCGTCGCCGCTGCCGAGAGGCTCGGCTACCGGCTGGTCGACGAGTGGAAGTCCCCCGACGTTGCGTGCGAGATCCCGTTCTACGCTCGCTACTCGATCGGCGCTTACTCAGGTTTCTATTTCGTAAGGAGGCGGTGACATGCAACTGCATGAGGCGACGCAATACCGAGACGCTCGGTTCCATCGCCTTCCCGACGACGCCGGCGTCCGTTTCGATCGAACCCCCTTCCCGTACGAACACAACCTCAGCAACCTCGACCTCTTTGAGTTCGAGGCGCTGTGCGATCTCGCGCGCAAGTTCGACCACGACTACTTCGTAGCGGGCGGGGCTCTGACGCCCGCGGCCGACTTCTATTCCGTAAAGTACGGCGAGTCGACGCCGTACGATGCGCTCCGGCGGCTCGACACGGACCAGCGGCGCGTCCTCCTCAAGCGCCCCGAGCAGTACGACGCGCGCTACCGCGACCTGATGCACGGGCTGTTCGAACAGGCAATCGCCCTGCGGGGCGGCCTCGAGCGCGGCGAGCGCCTCGAGCGGCTCGACTCCTCGATCCTGATCAGTTCCGCCGCGACGATCACGCCGTTCCACTTCGATCCCGAGGTCTCGTTCTTTTTTCAGATCGCCGGCGACAAGATCTATCACGTGTTCGCGCCGAGCGCGCTGACCGAACCCGAACTCGAACGCTTCTACTGGATGGGGATCGTCAACATCGGCCAGGTCGATCTGGCGGGACGCGACCCGCAGAAGGAACACGTCTTCCAGCTGCGGCCCGGCCTCGGAATGCACCAGCCGCAGAACTCGCCACACTGGGTCGAGACGACGGCGTCGCGCTCGGTCTCATATGTGTTTTCCTTCGAGACCGAATCGCTCGCGCGCGCTCGGGCGGACGCGCGCCTTCAATCACTACCTGCGCAAGCTCGGCATGCGGCCGTCGCCGCTGCGGGCACATCCCGCGGCCGACGGTGTGAAGGCCGCATTCATGAACGTTGCCATCCCGCTGCGCAAGAGCATGTCGTCGGCGCTGCGCAAGCAACGCCCCGGCACTACGTCGCAGTAAACAGGTTCAGCGGGTCGGGCCGCAGCGGAAACGTCTGCGGATCGATCCAACGCTCGCGTCCGGCGGGCGGCGGCTCCGCTCGGATGACGAACACCGAGCCGAACCCCTCGAGGCCGGCCGGGGGAGGCTGCGGCGGATCGATCGTGCACTGCGTGCAGCGCGCGACGAGCCGCAGCGCGACGTCCGGATCCAGGTAGAGCCCGAGTGCGAGGATGCTGGGGCTGTAGTAGTCGCCGGCGACGACCGGATGCGGCGAAGCGTTCACGATCGCGGCCACGGCGGGGCTGCGCTCGTACGCCTTGTTCCACCAGGTGTCCGCGCGCGCCGAGACCGCGCACGAGATCACTTCGCCCGCAAGGACGAGCGCGAACAGCCCGGCCCAGGCGGATCGCGCTGGAGAGCGCGCCGCCAACATGCCGCCCGCGAACAAATCGGCGACCGCGAACTGAATGCCGAGCAGCGCGGGGATGAAATAGCGCGCCTGATACACGAAGTGGCCGCGCACGAACAGGTCCTCGAGGAGCAGGACCGTCATCGGCAGGCACAGTCCGACGACGACGAATCCCCACACCGAAAAGGGCCGCCGGCGGATGAGCGCGACGAGCGCCCAGACGCTGAGGACGACGCAGACCGCGGTCAACGCCCCGTTGATCGCCGTGGAGCCGACCGGCCCGAGCCGGAACGCGCCGAAGTCGAAGTACGGAAACCGCAGATCGCGGGCGAGGATGAAGGCGAACGCGCTCGGCGTGAGTTTGGCGCGCATGATCGTCGCCATCCCCTGCCCGAGGCCGCGGCTCGCGCGCATCGCGGCGAGCCACGGAGCGAATGCGATCAGCGCGCAGAGGCTCGCGACGAAGCAGCTCACGACGGGCCGCGTGAGCCGCAATCGCTCGGCTAAGAGCACGTAAACGAAGAACCCGACGGCGACGAGTCCGGTCAGCGGGTAGACGTAGAGGCCGAGCGCGACGACGACGGCATAGGCGGCCCATGTCCACGCGCCGGCGCCGCGCGCGCCGCGCAACAGGAGGATTCCGGCCGCGGCGATCGCCAGCGTCCAGAGGCTGTATTCGCGCGCCTCCTGCGCGTAAAGGACGTAGAACGGCGAGACCGCGACGAGCGCGACGGCGACGGCCGCGGTCGCGCGCGACGCGAACAGCTGCGCGGCGAGGAAATATGCCAGGAGCAGCACCAGGACGCCGAAGATCGCCGGCAGCGAACGCAACGCCCGGGCAGACGTCCCGAATGCCTGTGCCCACAGCCGCGCCGCCAGATAGTATAGCGGCGGATGCTGCGGGTCTTCTGCCGCGAGGGACGTTACGGTAGCGCCGAGCCCGCGCCCCTCCGTGGCGGCGGGCAGCATCAGATACCGCTGCAAGGCGGCGGCATTCACGAGGTGCGGAGACGCCTCGACGATCTCGGCCTCGCGGTAGCCAAGCGTGTGGATCGTGCCGAGGATTTCGTCCTCCCAAAACACCTTGCCGTCGAGGCGATAGAAGCGGAACGCGATCCCGAGCAGCACGGTGAGCGCCACGATCGCGACGAGCCACCTCGGCACGCGGCGCTCGCGCTGCACAGCTAACCCTGACGATGCACCGCTCAAAATCTGCTACCTCCTGTGACCCCGGTCACCCGAAATGAGTGCGTCGCGACACAATCACGGCCGATTGCTTGATTTGCTGTTGCCGCGGCCCGACATTGTCGATAATGGCCGGAACCGCTTCCCCCTCTTCCGGGCGTCCTCGGCCCCAAGCGTCCCTTCAGGCGCTCGCGGTCGGGCTCTTTTTGGCCGCCATCGCCGCGGGCTGCAGCGCGGGCAGTTCGACCGGACCGTTCCTCACGCCGGGTCAGGGTGGCTCCTCACACGGCGCGGCGCAGGCGGTGCGGACGCACCGTTCCGCCGGCAAGGCCGGGACCCATTACGTTGCGACGATCCAGGGCGACACGCCGCTGGCGTTCTACCGCTTGAACGAGCAGTCCGGGTCGACCGCCTACGATTCGTCGGGCAACGGGAACAACGGCGGCTACGGCGGCACGGTCGACATGGGTCAGCCGGCGTTGCTCAAGGGCGACATCAGCGCGACCAGCGTCAGTTTCCCCGTCGGTCAGGTCAGCGAAAGCGCGACCTGGTCGAACCCCGCGGTGAGCGCGGAATGCTGGGTGAAGCCGACGTCCGCCGATCTCCAGAGCCTGCCCCGCATCATCGACAACGCATGGACCGACCACGACGGCAACGGCTTCATGGTCTGGAATCTCGAGCGGCACCGTCGCGTTCAACACGGGCTGGCTCAACGTGACCGACGCCAAGGCGCTGACGCCGAATCGCGTCTACTACGTCGTCGGAACGTACGACGGGCCGACGGGCCTGTCGCTCTACGTCGACGGCGAGATCGTCGCCAACAAGGCGGTCGGCACGGCGCCGTCGCCGCAACCGCAGCAGGGCGACAGCCCGTCGACATACATCGGCGTGCTGAACAGCAGCCAGTTCGGGATGGTCGACTACTTCCAAGGCGACGTCTCCGATTGCGCCGTCTACACCTATGCCTTGTCGCCGCAGCAGATCGCGAATCACTACAACGTCGGCGCGCGCAAGCACGTCGTACCGCATCCCTTACCGAGCCCGAAGCCGAGCCCGACCGCGCCGCCGCCGACGCCGCTGCCCTCGCCGATCCAATACGACGCGAACAAGGCCTGCATCGGCGGACGCGTCTACGCGAACAACGTCCTGCCGTCCGGCGAAGGCGAGTTCGAGACGACGGGCCTCGACCGGTCGTGGTGGGGCCGCGAGCGCGGCAATCCGATCGGCGGCAACCAGTACTCGGGCTTCCAAACGTCGTGGGGCCGCAATCAGTACGACACCTACTTCGGCGACGAGAGCGACGGTCTGCCGGGCGGCCACGACCCGTTCTACGTCGGGCCCGACAGCGACGCACCGGGTTCGCCGCAGGGCGTGCGCATCGAGGCGATCCCGATGCCGAGCGATCTCGTCGGCAACCCCGCCGTCGGCGGCGCGGACTACTACTCGGGCGTGCTCGACACACCGATCGATCTGCAGTACGGATTCTTCGTCGCTCGCGTGCGCGTGCCGGCGCCGACGCCCGGCATCTCGCCGGCATGGTGGCTGCTCACGAACAACGGCGTCCCGAAGGGTCAGCACGGACCGCTCGCGGGCGAATGGGACATCCAAGAGATGTTCGCCAACGATCTCGGCAACGGCATGAACGCCGGGACCATTCTCTGGAACTCCGGCGCGAACGGATCGCAGAACTGGGGCGGCACGTACGACTGGCCCAGTACGGAGCAGTCGACGCCGTCGCAGGACTACCACGACTACGGAGCGTTGATCCATCCGGGCGGCGCGCGCATCTCAAAGAACGACTACGGTCCGGGCGGGCCCGGCTATATCTACGGTCCGTCCGGCAAGGGGATCACCGACTTCCTGGACGGCATCCCGCTCTACGGTCACACCGGCGGCGCCGACGTCACCTCGGGCGTCGCTTGGAAAGAAATGATGGCGATGTTCCAGGTCGCGTCGCCCGGCAGTTGGCTCGGAACGCCCAACCCATCGGACTTTCCGCTCTACTACTGGGTCCAGTGGATCCGCGTGTACGAACGCACGAGCGCGCACTGCTAGGAGTGGCTCCTGGCGCCTCCGTAGCGCGCTAGCACGCGACGTCGTTCACGCGTTTCTCGCCGCTTGAGAAAAAGATGCGCCGTCGCGGCAGGGATTCGCACGCCGCATCGCGCTTGAAGTCACGCAACGTCGGTACGCAGACGCCGAGGCGTGACGACGTTTTTTTGGACGCGCGCGTGCCGGGCACGGAGGCCTACTCGGGACACTCCTTACCCCACGAGGAACCTGTCCGTGAACGTGATGTGCCTATGCGCACGCCTGCGCGCCGGAGCGCTGTGCGCGTCCGCTCTCTTCATCGCCGGCTGTAGCGGGGCCGGAACGCCGCTCGATCCCGCCGCGCGACCACCGCTCGCCGCTCCCCAGAACGCTGAGCGCGGCAGCTTGCCCGGCGCCCCGGGAGCGTACGTCGACGCCGTACTCGCCGACAAACCCATCGCCTTCTATCGCCTGATGGAGACCTCCGGAGTCACCGCGTACGACACGTCCGGCAACGGCCATAACGGGACGTACGACGGCCAAGTCACCCTCGGTCAGCCCGCGTTGTTGAAGGTCGACAAGGCGGCGACGAGCGTCAGCTTCCCACAGGGTTACGTGGGCGAACAGGCGACCTGGACCGCGCAGGCGGTGACTGCCGAGTGTTGGGTGCGCCCCACGGCCGCAGACCTGCAAGCGACGCCGCGCATCCTCGACAACGCGTGGACGGATCACGACGGCAACGGCTTCATGCTGTGGATCACGAAGCACACCGCCGGCTTCAACACGGGCTGGCTCGGCGACGTCGGCACGTTCGCGTTCCAGCCGGGACGCGTCTATCACGTGGTCGGCACGTTCGACGATGCGGACGGCGCAACGCTATACATCAACGGGCGCGAGCGCGCCAATGCGCCGACCGGCGAGAACCAACCGAATCCGCAGCAGGGCGACGGCGCGACCACCTACGTCGGCGCGCTCGACGCGAGCGGCGGCGTGACCGACTACTTCCAGGGAGACGTTGCCGACTGCGCCGTCTACGACCACGCGTTGACGGCCGGCAGGGTGGCGCTGCACTACAACGTCGGGGCCCGCGGACACGTCGTCCCGCACGACCTGCCGTCGCCCGAACCGACGCCGACGCCGCCTCCACCGACGCCCGCGCCGACGCCGATCGCGTACGACGCGCAGAGCGCGTGCATCGGCGGCCGCGTCTACGCCAACGACGTGCTGCCCGCCGGCGAAGGCGAGTTCGAGACGAGCGGTCTCGACCGCTCGTGGTGGGGCCGGCAACGGGGCAACCCGCTCGGCGGCAATCAGTATTCGGGCTTCCAGACGTCGTGGGGGCGCCACCAGTACGACACGTACTTCGGCGATTCGAGCGACGGTCTGCCCGGCGGCCACGATCCGTTCTACGCCGGCAAGGACAAGAGCGCGCCGGGCTCGCCGCGAGGCGTGCGCATCGAGGCGCTCAAGATGCCGGCGGAATCTCGTCGGCAACCCCGCCGTCGGCGGCGCGAACTGGTACTCCGGCGTGCTCGACACGCCGGTCGACCTGCGCTACGGCTTCTTCGTCGCGCGCGTGCGCGTGCCGGCGCCCGATCCCGGCATGTCGCCCGCCTGGTGGCTGCTCACGAACAACGGCGTCAAGCATGGACCGCATGGTCCGCTCGCCGGCGAGTGGGACGTCCAGGAGATGTTCGGCAAACTGCTCGGCAACGGAATGAACGCCGGGACGATCCTGTGGAACTCGGGCGCCCAGCACGATCAGAACTGGGGCGGAACGTACGATTGGCCCGGCACCGAAACGACGACGCCGTCGCAAGACTATCACGATTACGGCGCGCTCATCGAAAGCGGCGGCGCGAAGATCTCGCGCAACGAATACGGTCCGGGCGGCCCGGGCTACGTGTACGGACCTTCCGGCGCCGGCATCACGAACTACCTCGACGGCGTTCCGCTCTACGGCCACACCGGCGGCGGCAACGTGACGTCCGGCGTCGGCTGGAAGGAACTGATGCTCATGTTTCAGGTCGGACCGTCCGGCGGCTGGCTCGGAACGCCCGATCCATCGAATTTTCCCGCGTACTATTGGGTGCAGTGGGTGCGCGTCTATCAACGCACGGAGGGACGCTGCTGATCGGCCTCGAGCGCGTCACGGGAGGGGGTGTTCCGGGCGCCTAAGGGTGCCGGAGTGGCACGAACGATGAGCCCGGGGCGCTCGGGGTCGGACAACCGCGAAGCCTGGCTGGTCCTCGGGATGCTGCTGCTGACCGTCATCATCCCGCTGCAGGTCAAGAGTTACTCGGACGAAGGTAACTCGCCGCTGCTCGCCCAGGTGGTCTGGAGCGCCGCTTATCTCGCGGCGGGCTTCAGACTCTTCGCGCTGCGGCGCGAGGCGGCACCGTTGATCAAGTCGTCAGGAATCTTGATCGCGGTCCTGGCACTCGATTTCGTCTCATCGCTCTGGTCGGTCGCGCCGAGCACCACGTTCAAGAACGCCGTCGAACTCGTCGGCACGACCGTCGTTGGTCTGTACATCGTCGCGCGATTCCGCATGTCGGAGTTCATGACGATCCTGATGCTGTTCTTCGCGGCGAGCGCGCTCATGAGCGCCGCCCTCATCTTCGGCTCGCCGGGACGCGGGCGCATGTTCTACGGCAGCGGTCCGTGGGATGGGATTTACCAGGACAAGAACTCGCTCGGGGCGGCGATGGCGACGGCGATCATCGTCTACTTGATCTACCTGTTTCGTCCGGGGGTTCCGCGTAAACCGCTCGTGTTCGTCGGGCTGCTGTTCTGCGGCGCGCTGCTCGTCGGCTCCAACTCGATCACGGCCACGCTCGTATGCGCCGGGGTCATCGTCGCCGGCGTCCTCGCATATTCGTGCGTCTCGCCGCGCTACGGCATCCTCGCGCGCGCGCTGAGCATCGCCGTCGCCGCGTTCGGGTTCATCGTCTTCGCGTTGTTCGGGTTCGACGCCGGGAAGGTCTACGCGCTCGTGGGCCGCAGTTCGACGCTGACGGGACGCGCGGATTTCTGGCCCTATCTCCTCGAGGCGATCGCGGCGCGCCCGATCCTCGGCTACGGCTACGGCGCGTTCTTCCGGTCGAGCGCCTCGGACGACTACCTCAGTTACTACGTCGTCGAGGCCGGCGGCTGGAAGCCGTATCACGCCCACAACAGCTTCTTGCAGACGCTGCTCGACACCGGCTATGCGGGCCTGGCGCTGCTCGTTTGGCTGCTGATCGCGGGCATGATTCGCGCATTCAGGTTCTTGCTGCGCGAGCGCAGCGTCCTCAGCCTCTGGCCGCTGCTGATGATCCTCACCCTGACCTTGGGGAGTTACTCCGAGACGTACCTCGGCAACTTCAACACCATCGAGTGGATCCTGTTCGTCGCGGCGCTGCTCTACCCGTTGAAGGAATCGTCGGCGCGGCGCGGCCGCTTCTCGCGCTCCGCGCGCGCGTAGATCAGCGCGCCGCCGACGGAGACCGGGGACCCATAGTCGTCGTCCATCGCGCGGCGGGTGAATTGCAGCGCGAGGAACAACGGCGCCGCCGCCGCCGCGACGACGGGGTTGCTCAGGGGCGCGACGCCGCGCGGTTGCGCGATCGTGTAGAAGTGTGGATCGAGCCCGCTGCTGTCGGTCGGGATCTGCACGACGACGTAGGCCGGCTTGCAGCGGAAGGCGGCCTGCACCTCGCGCTCAACGTCGACCCGGCTGATCCTGATCCCGTACGGATTGGTCAGGAAGTAACTGAATCCGTAGCGGGTCGGAACCGCAGCGCCCGACAGCGCGTACTCGAACGCGGACTCCGGCGTCACGATGAAGACGCAGTCGTTCGGCCCGACGCGGCGCGCCAGGTACGACGCGACGGTGCCGGCGCGATCCGCGTAAAACGCGTCGCCGGGCCGCACGATCCGATGTGCGACGACGGCGCCGTCGAGCGCCAGCGGCTTGAATGCCTGAAACAGCGCGACGCTCGCGAGCGCGATCGCGACGGCGATCTGGCGCGGCCGCCTGTCGGCGGACAGCAGTTCCGCTCCGCCCCAGAGCGTTGCCGATCCCACCAATAGGAGCGCGGGCAGCAACGGGAGGATCCAGTGCGCTTCGTAGACGCCGAGTGCCAAGACGCCCACGCTGTCGACGGCGAACCACAGCGCGCCGATCGCGATCGTGCGCCGGAGCGCGGCGCCTGCGCGCGGCGAACGGTACACCAGCGGCGCGACGACGAGCAGTTCGAACAGGGGGAACAGCGTGACGAACGCCTCGAGGATCCGCAGCGCGTTCTGCCCGACGGAGATGCCGAGCCCCACGCGGCGGACGTTGGCCGCGACCGCCGCCCGATAGAACGTCTGCAACTGCCCGCCGAGCGCGAACGGAATCGGCAACAGCAGCAGCGGGAGCACGGCGCCGGCGGCCAGCAGGGCCAACGATTCCCAGACGCGCGCGCGACGGTAGAGCAGGATGACGGCGACCGCGGTCGCGAGGTCGAAGACGACCGACTGTTTGATGCACGCTCCCAGGCCGAACAACAGGCCGGCGCCGAGTGCGCGCACACGCCCGCGCGGTCCCGGTTCGTCCGTCGGCCAGACGAGCGCGAACGCCAGCACGGTCAGCGGCATGAAAAAGATCTCGGTGTTCGCCTCGAGCCCGCTCAGATGCGACGTGTATAATACATATCCGTAGGCCGCCGTCAACGCCACCGCGCTCCGCCCCGTCGCGCGCCTGCCGAGCAGGTACATCGCATACGCGCCGAGCGCGATCGCGAGGCAGGAGGCGATCCTGATCGCGAACGTCGTGCGTCCGAACGCGAGCATCGCCGTCGCGAAGATCAGGTAGATCCCGGGCGGCTTGTTGTCGAAGGTCTGCGTGTACGGCAGGTGCCCCGCGAGCAAGTTGTGGGCCATCAGGAAATAGAGGCCCTCGTCGAGGCCGGCCGAGGTATAGAAAAACGCGGGGAGCCGCAGCAGCACGATCAGGAGCGGGATGAGCACCAGCGCGATCGTCTCCGCTCTGCCGGGCCGCCGCGCCGCGGAAACGGGCGTCAACAGGCGGTCGTCGTCGGCCTGTACACGCGTACCCACTCGATCCAGTAGTACGCGGGGAAATCGCTCGCCGCCGGCGAGCCGAGCCAACCGCCCTGCGCGCCGACCTGGAACATGAGCATCAGTTCCTTCCAGCTCACGCCCGAGGTGACGTCGGCGCCGCCCGTGTGGCCGTGGAGGGGCACGCCGTCGAGATAGTCCGTGATGCCGGTATTTGCCGGTCCGTACGCATATCCCGGGCCGCCGGGTCCGTAGAGGTTCGATGCGATCGGTGCGCCGCCGGGCGCGATCAATGCTCCGTAATCGTGATACGCCGCCGACGGCGTCGACGGTAGCGGCCAGTCGTACGTGCCGCCCCAGTTCTGCGCTCCCTTCGCGCCCGAGTTCC
The DNA here is from genome assembly GCA_963743605.1 of Vulcanimicrobiota bacterium. Lineage (GTDB taxonomy): Bacteria > Vulcanimicrobiota > Vulcanimicrobiia > Vulcanimicrobiales > Vulcanimicrobiaceae > CAVUQJ01. Next base: position 483,482 of record CAVUQJ010000015.1, read on the forward strand.
ACAAGATCGTGCCGGCGTTCATCCCGTTGCCGAGATCGTTACCGAACATCTCCTGGATGTCCCACTCGCCGTTGAGCGGGCCGTGCGGACCCTGCGGCACTCCGTTGTTGCGTCAGCAGCCACCACGCCGGCGACACGCCGGGTCGCGGCGCCGGCACGCGCACGCGCGCGACGAAGAATCCGTAGCGCAGATCGACGGGCGTGTCCAACACGCCGGAGTACCAGTGCGCTCCGGCGACGGCTGAATTGTCCGCGAGTTCCTGCGGCATCGGCACGGCCGCGATCCGCAGCCCGCGCGGCGTTCCCGCGACCTGCGTGTCGGCCCCGTCGTAGAACGGATCGTGACGGCCGGGCAGTCCGTCGTACTCGTCGCCGAAGTACGTATCGTACTGTCGACGGCCCCACGAGGTCTGGAAGCCGCTGTAGGCGGCACCGCCGATCGGGTTACCGCGCTGCCGGCCCCACCACTCGCGGTCGAAGCCGTGCGTGCCGAACTCGCCGACCCCGGCGGGCAGAACGTCGTTGGTGTAGACGCGGCCGGCGATGCACGCCCTGCGCGCGTCGTAGGCGATCGGACCCGGCGGCGGCGTCGCGGGCGGCGGCGCCGGAGTCGCACCCGGCGCCGCGAGTGCGGCCGGCACGACGTGCGCCTTCGCGCCCGCGTTGTAGTGCGCCGCGATGCGGTCGGCGCTCAACGCGCGATCGTAGAGCGCGCAGTCGGCGATGTCGCCCTGGAAAAACCCGACGAAGCCGCCGTTGGCCGGCGCGAGCAGCGCGCCGATGTACGTCGCCCCGGCCGCGTCGCCGGTCTGGGGGCTCGGGATGAAACTCGGGTTCGAGTGCGAGACGGCGACGCCGTCGATGTAGAGCGTCACGCCCGCGCCGCGGTCGTAGGTCCCGGCGAGATGGTACGCGCGCCCGGCCTGCAGACCGTACGTGCCGACCTGGCTCGACCAGCCGGTGTTGAACGCGGCGGTCCCGTTCGAGAGCCATAACATGAAACCGGCGCCGTCGTGATCCGTCCACGCGTTGGACATGATGCGCGGCGCGCCTTGCAGATCTTCGGCCGACGGGCGAACCCAGCATTCTGCCGTGACGGCCTGCGCGGTCCACGCCGGATGCGCGGTCACGTAGCCCTTGGGGAAGGCGGCGCCGGTCGCCGGATCGCCGGTCAGCAGCGGCGGCCGGCCGAGCGTGAAGCGATCGACGTAGGTGCCGTCGATCGCGTTCCCCGAGCCATCGTGCGCGATCGATCCCGTGCGTTCGTTCAGCCGGTAGACTGCCACCGGACCATCGCCCTTGACGACCTCGAGATAGGAACGCTCGGCGGCTTCGGCCGGTTGGGGACTCGCGGCGGAACGAGACGCGTTCGCGCTCCCGCTGGTGCAGGCGACGAGCGACCACGCGACGGCGCCGGCCACGGTCGCGCGCGCGAGCCGAGCCAGCAGTGCGGCAGCGCGCCCTCGGCGATTCACGGGTCTCAGTGTACGCAACCCGACCGGGCGAGGACAAGGCCGAAAATGGGGTTCGGGGCCGCGCGCGACCCGGAAATAGCCCATTATCGGCCTTGTCCGAGGGCACGGCCGAGCGTAGTCTGGGGGGGTGTCCAGCCTCGCCGCTTCCCCCGAGGCGTCGCCGCTGCGCGGCGCGCGCGCCACGATCGCCGCGACATCGCGATCGACGGGCTCGACTTCGACGGCGCCGTCGAGGCGATCGTCGAGCGCGCCGCGACGGGACCGCCGTCCCACGTCGTCACGCCGAACGCGCACCACGTCGTGCTGTTGCAGCGCGACGAGCTGTTGCGCGAAATCTACGAGCGGGCGTTCCTCATCGTCCCGGACGGCGTCCCGCTGCTCTGGGCGGCGAGGCTGCTCGGGCAACGCCTGAACGGGCGCGTCAACGGTACCGATCTCTTCGAGCGCCTCTGCGCGCGCGCGGCCGAGCGCGGCTTGCGCGTGTTCCTATTGGGCGGCCGCCCCGGCGCCGCCGACGCCGCCGCCGCCGTCCTGCGCGCGCGCCATCCGGCGCTGCAGTCTGTGGGACCGCCTGCCCGCCGCTGGGCTTCGAACACGATGCCCGCGAGAACGCGCGCGTCTGCGAGGCGATCGCGGCCGCCCGCCCCGCGCTGTTGTTCGTCGGGCTGGGCGCGCCGAAACAAGAGTACTGGATGTTCCGCAACGCCGAGCGCCTCGGCGTCCCCGTCTCGCTCGGCATCGGCGTGAGCTTCGAGTTCGTCGGCGGCGTCGTCGAGCGCGCTCCGCGTTGGATGCAACGAGCCGGGCTCGAGTGGCTGCACCGCGCCGGCAGCGAACCGGCGCGCCTGTGGCGCCGCTACGTCTTCGGCAACGCGCGCTTCTGCGCGCTGGTCGCGCGCCAGTACGCGGCGCGACGGTTCGGTTCGCGCTGAGCGTACGCGGGGGAGCGGAGAACGCGCGCGTCCAAGCGATCCCGTCCTGCACGACGGGAGTAAGCGAAATGGATCCGACCAAGACCGCAGTCGTACTGATCGAGTATCAGAACGACTTCACCTCACCGGGCGGCACCCTGCACGAGGCCGTCAAACCGGTGATGGAGAGCACCCGGATGCTCGACAACACGAAGGAGACGGTGGAGCGGCGCGCGCGAGCTGGGCGCGACGATCGTCCATGCGCCGATCACGTTCACCGAAGACTATCGCGAACTAACGTCCGAACCGTACGGCATCCTGAAGGGCGTCGTCGACAGCAAGTCGTTTCGCAAGGACACCTGGGGCGCGGCGATCGTCGACGACCTCGCGCCCCACCCGCGCGACATCGTCGTCGAAGGCAAGCGCGGGCTCGACGCGTTCGCGAGCACGAATCTCGACTTCATCCTGCGCAGCCGGGGCATCACGAACATCGCGCTCGGCGGGTTCCTGACGAACTGCTGCGTCGAGTCGACGATGCGGACGGCATACGAGAAAGGCTACAAGGTCGTGACGCTCACCGACTGCACGGCGACGGTGAGCGAGGACGAGCAGCGGATGGCGGTCGAGAAGAACTATCCGATGTTCTCGCGGCCGCTCAAGCACGAGGAGTTCTTGAGCGAGCTCGGGCGCGAGGCCGCCGTCAAGCCGTAGGAGCGTGCCGCCTTACGGCTTGAGGGCGAAGATCGCGCCCATATCCTCGGCACCGCCGGCGGCCGTCGTGGCATAATACACACCCTTCGCGGCCCTCGTCAGCCCGTAATACGGATACATGCCGTCGTGGCCGCCGCCGAAGGTGTGCAGGACGGTTTCCTTTCCGGTCGACGGCGCGACGGCGAAGGCGACACCGCAGCCACAGCTCGGATTGCCGCCGGCCGAGGCCGTCCCGAGCAGCGCGCCGGCCGCGTCGATGACGAGCGTGCTCGTCGGCGAACCGCCGTCCGCGCCGCCGCTGAAGTTGTACACGACGCGCTCGCTCCAGCCGCGGCGCCCGTTCCGCGAGAGCGCGAACACGGTGCCCTGGCCGCTCGGGCCGCCGTAATAGGTCGTGCCGTAGAGCGTGCCTTTCTTGTCGGCAATGAGGCCGCCGTACGGCGACGCGGCGTCGGGCTGACCCTTGAACGCGTAGAGCGTGGTGAACCGCCACTTTTGGCCGGCCGGTGACAGTTTGTAGGCCGTCCCGAGACCGTTCGCGCCGCCGCTCTCCGCGAGGCCGTAGAGCGCACCCTTCGCGTCGACGAGCAGCGCGCCGAGCGAGCCGACGGCGCCGTCCGCACCGCCGGTGAACGCATGGATCACGCGGTACTGCCAACCGCTGCTGCTTCGCGCAAGTTCGTAGACGACGCCGAGTCCGTGCGCGCCGCCGTCGGGCGTCGTACCGAACATGTTGCCGGATCGGTCGAAGACGACCGGGCCGCCCGGACCGAACCCGTCGCTGCGGCCGGTGAAGTTGTACAGGACCGTCTCGCCGCTCGGGGTCAGCTCGTACACCGTGCCGCAACCGTCGCCGTCGCAGGTTCCCCCGATCCGCCGGCGACGGTCGTGCCGTAGAGATCGCCCGTCGCATCCGTGACGAGTCCGCCGTACGGATTCTTTCCGTCGGCGCCGCAGCTGAACGTGTGCAGCAGCGTTTGCTGCCATTGGCCGCGCCCGGCGGGCTTCAATTGGTAGGCGGTGCCGCAACCGTCCGCGCCGCCGCTGACCGACGTGCCGTACGCGTCGCCGCTTGCGTCGAAGAGCAGTTGCACCGCGGGGTCCGCGCCGTCGTTACCGCCGGTGAAACTGTAGACCACGCGCTCGTTGCCCGCCGCGATCGCGCTCGCTCCGAGCAGCAACGACGCGGCGAGCGCGCCCAGCGCCCGCTTCACGATCTTCGAATGTCCAAGCGTAACCGGTCTCTGCATGACGGCCTCCTGTCGCCCGGCGTTTCGGCAACACGACCGCGCGGGCCTCGACGGACGCGACCGCCGGTTCGGGATCGCCCGTTTTTTTCACAGCGGCGGTGGGTAATGCGTCACATCGCGCGTGCGCGACGGGAAAGCAGGTGCCGACCGCCCCGAACGCCGATGTCACTATCGTCGGGCGCCACGAGCGCCGGGAGGTACGCATGGGCATCTTGGCATGGTTGGTCGTGGGACTCATCGCAGGATTTCTGGCACGATTTGCAGTCCCCGGCGAGGGGCCGGGCGGAATTCTCGGGGACCTGATCGTCGGCATCATCGGCGCGATCATCGGCGGCTGGGTCTTCAATTTCTTCGGCCATGTGGGCGCCAACGGCATCAATCTCTACAGCGTCATCGTCGCGTTCGTCGGAGCCGTCATCCTGTTGTTGTTGATGCGCATGTTCTCGCGCCGCTCGGCGTAAACCACTCCCCGCGACCGCCGGTTTCGTGTTCCTGGGTCGTGGGTACCGCTGAGCCCATGAACATCACGACCAGAGGATTCGCTGCTACCGGAGCCGCCGTTGTGCTCGCCGCCGCGTGCGCGACGATGCGGCCGGCCTTCGCCCAGTCGGCAAACGGCACGGAAACGCCGATTGCGACCGACACGCCGGTCGCGACCGAAACGGCGGCGCCTTCGACCATGACGACCACCACGACGGCGACCGGACAGCCCTTCGACTACGGCCTCCTCGGGTTGCTCGGCCTCTTCGGTCTCGCCGGGCTCGCACGCCGCTCAACGTCGACCACGACCTATACGCGCACCCCGCCGCCGTAAGCCACGACCGCACGGGAAGCGGCGGCCGGGCGCACGGAAGCGCGTCGCGCGGCGCTGCACTACGTCGACGACGGCGCGCCCGGGATACGGCGTAGGCGCGCCGGCCGTCACTTCGCGTACATCGGCGTCGACGGCCGGCTCATCGCGGACCGCTCGCAACTCGGCCGCATCAAGGCCATCGCGGTCCCGCCCGCCTACGAAACGTCTGGATCTGCCCCGATCCGAAGGGCCACTTGCAGGCTACCGGCCGCGACGCGCGCGGCCGCAAACAGTACCGCTATCATAAGCGTTGGCGCAAGGTGCGCGACGAGAGCAAGTACCGGCGCACCGTCGCGTTCGCGCGAGCACTACCCGCGCTCCGCGCGCGCGTCGACGCCGACCTCGCTCACCATGCGCTGACGCAGCCGAAGGTCGTCGCGGCGGTGGTACGCCTGCTGGACACGACGCTGGCGCGCATCGGGAACGAGAGCTATGCCCGCGACAACGGGTCGTTCGGACTGACGACGTTGCGGAACGGACACGTCAAGCGCGGCGCGCACGGACTGAAGCTACGTTTCCGCGGCAAGAGTGGAGTCTGGCACACGATCGGGATCGCGGACCGCAGGATCGGGGCGGTGATCCGGCGCTGTCGCGACCTCCCCGGCCAAGAACTCTTCACCTATCTCGACCCGCAGGGCGAGCCTGTGGCGGTGACTTCGGACAACGTCAACGCCTACGTCCACGCGGCGATGGGGGCGGAGTTCACGGCGAAGGACTTTCGCACGTGGCACGGGACGGTGTTGTGCGCGCTGGAGCTGCGGCAGGCGGGTCCCGTAGAGGGCGCGGTGAACCGACGGCGCGCCGTGACCGACGCCGTTCGTGTGGTTGCCACGCAGTTGCGCAACACGCCGGCGGTATGCCGCTCGAGTTACGTGCATCCGGCGGTGATCGATCGCTTCATCCTCGACGGCGCGCTCGAGCTCCCCAAGGCGTCCCGCGCCGCCCGCAACGGGCTCGCGGCCGACGAGGCGCGGGTGTTGCGGCTCCTCGAAGGCGAGGCCCGGCGCGACGAGCGGGCAGCGCTCCGGAGGCAGCTCCGCGCGTCCCTGAGCCACGGTAAGCGGGGGGCGCGTACGAGCGCGCATTCTGGGTAGAACAAGCCCCATGACCGATTTCGAGATCAAGGAGAACGCAAGGTGAAAGATGGTATCGACCGCGTGGCTGACGCGATCAAACATGGTGTCGACAACGTCCGCGATACCGTAAACGAGGGGCGCCACCGCGGCGAGGCCGAGGCAGAGCGCGCGAAGCGCGAGATGGCCGGCGACGCCATGGCGCCCGGCGAGAAGGCCGGATCGGCGCTGAAGGAGGGCAAGGATCGCATCCTCGCGGAGGTCGACAAGACGAAACGCGACGTCCGCGACCGGACCTAGAAATACGAGTGGGGCTCGGAGCGATCCGAGCCCCACGTGTTTGGCGCTAGTCGCCGGACGGCGCGTCCGGAACCTTGTCGCCCTCGCGACGCGCCTCGCTCAGCCCGATCGCGATCGCCTGTTTGCGGCTCGTCACCTTCTTCCCTGAGCGCCCCGAGCGCAACTGACCGCGGTTGCGCTCGCGCATCGCCAACTCGACCTTCTTCTGGGCCTTAGGCCCGTACTTGCGGGTCGTCGTCTTCTTGCGAGCCGTGGTCTTCTTTCGCGTCGTGGCCTTCCGTGTCGTGGTCTTCTTTTTCGCCGCGGTCTTCTTTCGCGTGGTGGCCTTCTTTCGTGCCGTGGTCTTCTTTCGTGCCGTGGTCTTCTTAGCTGTCGTCGTCTTCTTGCGCGTGGTGCGCTTTTTTACGGCCATCTACACCTCCGTTCTAGCGACGCTTTACCCGGCGCGCGGCATCGCCACGCCACGCCTCGATTCGTCGTCCCCGCCGCCGGGTACGGGCCAAGGATGGAGCTGTGGCGCAAGGCGCTTGCCGAGCTCGTCGGGACCTTCTTCGTTACGCTCATTCCGACGGCAGTCGATCTGGCTTACTTCAGCGGCCAGGGAATCGACACGGTGTCGCGCTGGCTGGCCCGCGGCTTCATCGCGGCGGCGATGATCTTCTCGTTTGCCGGCGTGTCGGGCGCCCACCTCGATCCCGCCGTCTCGCTCGCCTTCTGGGCTCGAGGTGTCTTTGCGGCACGCAAGCTCGCCCTGTACCTCGTGGCACAATTCCTCGGCGCCTTGCTCGCGTCGGCCCTTGTCTTCGCGGCGTGGGGCAAGGCCATCGTCCTGGGCGCGAGCCGGCCCGGACCGGGGGTCGGCCCCCTGGAGGCCTTCGCCGCCGAGGTCGTCCTGACGCTGATGCTGGTGCTCGTGATCTTAGCGACGGCGCGGCGAGAGGCCGAGGTCGGTCGAGAGGCGGCCATCGCGATCGGGTTCGCGATCGCTGCCGCCGGTTTCGCCGGCGGGACGATCAGCGGCGCGTCGATGAACCCGGCCCGGTCGCTCGCTCCACAACTGTTCGCGGGACAGTTCTCGATCATGTGGATCTACGCCGCCGGCCCTGCGCTCGGCGCGCTGTTGGCGGCGTTCCTCGCGCCGCCGCTGTTCGGCGCACCGGACCGCGGAGAGCGCCACGCGGCCCGGGGTGAGTGACCGCCGTTTCGGTGCGCGGACGCGCGGGTAACAGGTTGCACGCTATGAGAACGACGTGGAAACCCCATGAAAAGCACGGGCGGCTCACCAAGCAGAGTGACCTTCCCGATTCGGTGTACGCCTTCCCCAAGGAGCGCAAAGAGCCGCTGACGGACGCGCGCCATGTTCGCAATGCGGTCGCCCGCTTCGACCAGGTCATCGATGTCCCCGAGGCCGACCGGAAACTCGCCTTCGCGAACATCAAGAAGGCCGCGGAGCACTACGGCGTCGAGCTGAGCGAGGAGTCGGCGGCGGACCTCGGCGTCCACCCGCAACGCAACCGCAGCGCCGCGGCAAAACGCGGCGCCGCGACCCGCAAGAAGACGGCGACGCGCAAGAAGCGGGCCGGCGCTCGCTAGACCCGCACGGGAAGCAGGATCGTCGCCGGCCGGCCGTGGCCGGCGATATCCACGCTGCGCGCGATCGACCTGACGAAGAACAAGCCGCGACCGCGCGGAGTCGACGAGACGGGCGCCTCGCCGCGCAACTGCTCCGCGAACCCGTGCCCTTCGTCGTCGACCGTTAGCACCAGGTCGTGACCATCGCTGCGTACGGTGAGCGTGACTTTGCCCGCGCCGTGTTCGACGCCGTTGGCCGCGAGTTCGCCGAAGATCAACTCCGCGCCGTCGATATCCGACGGCGGCACGGCGAGGGCGCGAACGAGCCGCGCGAATTCCTTGCGCGCCACCATCGCGGCGGCGAAGTCACCGCTGCAGAGATGCCAGCGGCGCAGTTCGCTCATTCCCGCGCGTCGTCCAAGGTGTCGAACACGGCAAACAGCGTGCGGAGCCCGGCGAGATCGATCAGCCGGGCGACGTTGCTGCCCGGCCGCACGACGAGCCTGAGCGCTTCGCCGCCCGCGTCGGCGCGGCGGCGGTAGGCGAAGAGCAGCTCGCTCACGCCGGACGAGTCGATGTACTCGGCGTTGGTCAGATCGACGATCGCTCGCGCCGCCTCGGCGAGACGCTCGAGTCGCTCGCGCACGCCGGTGCGGGTCGCGACGTCGATGTCGCCCGACAAGGTCACGACGGTGGCTTCATCCATCTAGCTCGCGCTCCTCACAGTCCGATCGCCCGCAGCACCGGGCCGCTTGGGCGCCGACCCGCGGCGGTTCGCTCGGTCGAGCGGCGCTTGGTCTTTACGTGGCCACGAATCCGCAGCGTCAGAATGGCCACGTCGTCGACGGGCCCCGCCTTGCTGAAGATCGCGTCGCGCAACGCCGCCGCGGGGTCGGGCGGATCCGATGCCGCGACCCGCCGCGCGGCGAGCAGGAGCCGGCGCTCGCCGCCCGCCAGATCGCGGTCGTACTCGACAAGGCCATCCGTATAGAGAATGAGCAGCGCACCGGACTTCGGCGACAGCGAGAACGATTGATACTGGGCGTCGGCGACGACGCCCAGCGGGATCCCTTGTCCGCTTACGAACTGCGGCTCCGCGCGGTGCTCGACGACGACCGGCGGCGGGTGCCCCGCGCGGGCGAAGTCGATGACGAACGTCTCGGGATCGATGAAGCAGCAAATCGCCGTCACCATCGACTGGCCTTGGAGGACCAACGTGCGATTCACGCGTTCGAGGATCTGTCCCGGCGTCGCGCTGAGCGTCGCCAGCGTGATCAGCGACTGCCGCGCGCGACTCATCGTGACCGCCGCATCGACGCCGTGACCGCTGACGTCGCCGACGCTCACGAACAGGCGACCGTCGGGGAGCCGCATTGCATCGTACCAGTCGCCGCCGACCTGCGCCTGTTGTTCGGCCGGCATGTAAACGGCGTGCATGTCGACCGTCGCCACGTCGGGTAGCGTGCGTTGCAGGAACGCCGTTTGGAGTCCGTCCGCGATCCGCTTCTCGTCTTCGTAGAGCAGGCGCTGACGATAGGCATCGCCGCGCAGCCGGTCGGCGGTCCTCGTGAGCCAGCGGACCGCGACGATCAGAACGAGCGCGCCGACGACCCCGAACAGCACGATCTGCCGCAGCGCCGCCTGCAGCGCGAGGTCGGCCGCCGACGCCGCGCCCAGCAGCGACGCGACGATCCTCGCGTTCTGTTCGCGGAACCCGTCGATGAGTTGTTTGCCGTGCAACTGGAGCGCGGCGGCGTCCTTCCCTCGTGGCGCGGCGATCAGCGGCGCCGCGACCTCGCGCTCCCACTGCTCGTTGAGGAGCGCCTCGGCGTTGGCGGCGTCGAGCGCGCCCGGCGGCACGTGCCCGTCCAGCGCCTGTAAGGCGCGCAGCTGATTCTCGAGGGCCACCCCGAACTCGCGCTGCGCGTTGCGAAACGGTTGCAGGAAGAGCCGGCGGCCGGTGCTCGCGTAGCCGCGCAAACCGGTCTCCTCGTCGAGCTGCGACCGTAACACGGAAGACCGCGTGTTCTCGGCGTCGCGAACCTCACGCCCGAGGTCGCCCGCCTGCGAAACGGCGTGGAACATCCACCAGACGAGCGCACCGAACACGGCCGCGGTCGTGACGGCGGCGATGTCGGCGCTCCAACTGGGGACTCGGGTCAAGGCACGACCCGCGGCAAGGACACGAGGCGACCCATTCGCCGGGCCGTCGCGCGTTCATTCGGCCGTCAGTGCGGATAACCCGCGAACGGGTCGTCCTTCACGTCGTCGCAGAAATTGTCGAGGTGGAACCCAGGGACCATCCGGTAGCCGACGTTGGTGACGAAGGAGTTGCCGGTCAAGAGCGGCTTCTTCTTCACGACCGCGGCGACCGCGTCGAGGAACACCGGAACGAAGCCCGTCCGCGGTGCGGCGGCGAGCACGGCGACGACGTTGGCGCGTTGCATGAGGTCGAGGTGGCCGCCGAAGTCCGCGCCTACGCCCGCGTTGACGAGCATCACTTCCGGCTGCTTCCACCGGGCGATGCCGCCGTCGTCGTGCAGGCTGATCGCGTCCCACACGGAATCCGCCCGCGCCCCGGTGATGCCGTGCCTGCCCAGGACGTGACGCGCCAGGTTCGCGCCGTCGACCTCGAACCGGTCGTGCGGGCTCATGTAGGCGGCCGTGAGCCCCGTGTCATGCAGGATCGAGGCGACGTAGACGGCCTCCGCGTCGTGCGGCACGTTGGTCGCCTGCGCGATGAGTTCGGCGAACAGAAACGTCCGCAGCGAATGATTGAATATTTCCGCGTGTTCCGACGCCTGCGCGAGCGCCGTCGCCTCCTTGGCGAGGGCCGTGTCGGGAATCGCGATCCCCGCGACCGGCGCCGGCGGCGGTGCCACGCCGGCGAACGCCGTCGCGGCGATCGCTCCGAATGCGTTGAGAAATGCCGAGCGTTGCATAGCTGCGGAGACAGCATAGCGAATCGTCCGGACGCGTGCAATCAATGCGTCTCAACAAACGTGCTGCATCCGGCCCCTACTCGGGATTGAATAGTACGATGACGAAGGCGAAGGCCGCCGCCACGAACAGGAGCGTCACCATCAATTGCACGCCGGCTCGGAGCCGCCAGCCGGTGATGCCCGAGACCTCGCCGTAGCCCTCGTCCCGCAACGAGCCGAGGAACTGCCGGTAGTCTGCCGTGCCCGCGATCAACAGGACGACGCCGGCGACCATCAATCCGAGACACAGCCACTGCGGCGCCGACAGGCCGCGCCCGATGACGACGGCCTTCGCGTCGCCGTGCGCCCCCAGATATTCGTAGATGGTGAACCCGACTCCGATGAACGAGATGCTCGCGCGCGCGTACGCCATCAGCGTGCGGTCGGCGCTCATTTTGCTGCGCAACCACGAGAAATGGCTTTCGGCGCCGGGCTTTGCCGGCTGAGCCGCGTCCATCGTTAGATTCGCAGCAGGACGGCCGCGAAGGCGAAGGCACCTGCGACGAACAGCAGCGCCGCCGCGAGCGGCGTCCCGCTGTGGATGCGCGAACTCTTCTCGAGCGTCACGGGCCGGAAGTGGTCGAGATTCAGATAGTTGATGAACGCGCGGTAGTCGGCGAGGCCCATGGCTAGGAAGAGCAATCCGCTGGCGATGAGCAACAGGCCGAGCCACTGCGGAGCATTCACCTGCGTCGGCCGCGCCACGGTCTTCGACAGGTTGAGCTTAGCGAGAAACTGGTAGATCGTGAAACCGAAGCCGATCAGCGCGATCGCCGTGCGGTTGTACGACATGAGCGTACGCTCGGCGCTAAGCCGCGTCCGCAACCACGCAAAATGCGTCTGCGCGTTGGACTCGACCGCGAACCGGTCGGCCCCGTGAGTCTTCGCCCCGCTTTCCACGCTCATTCCGCTCTCCTGAGGGGACGGGCCATTCGCCTCGCTCGGGCATCTCCCCGCTCGCGCTTAGCCCGGCGCTCCCAACTCCGCGCGCACCGCCCGCAGATCGTCGAGGTTTCCATCGCCCGCGAGCGCGCGGTCGACCGCGCTGCGCAACGCCGCCGTCCGGATCGCGTCAAACGTGTGACCGACCGCACGCGCCAGCACCTGCAGCGTCTCGCGCTCGTCGGGATCGTACGGCTCGAGCTCCCGTTTCGGGCCGCAGTCGAGCACTCCGATGAGGTCGCCGCGCACGACCATCGGGAACCCGACGGCGCCGGCGAGTTCTGAACGCGCAACGCCCTGGTCGTCGAGATCGACCGTCTCGTGGAAGGCCCGCATCGCGACGATGGCGGGGTCGTTGGCGTCGACGCGCTCGGGCGCGTTCGCGAGCGTCGAGTCGCGCAATACGAAGTCGCGCTCGCCCGCCGTCAGGTAGATCGCGCAGCCGATCGCGCGCGCATAATGATCGACCGCCTCGACCGTGCGCTCCCCCAGAACGCGTGCGTCGTCGATGAACGCGACCTCGTGCGCAAGCCGCCGCAGCGCCCGTTCAGCGACGTGCCGCTGGCGAAAGAACACGCTGTCGACGAAGTGATCGACGCGCGCGTGTATCTGCCGCAGCGAGAGCGCGAGAGCGAGCGCGAGCATCGCCTCGACGAACGAACTGCCGACGTGACCCAGTGTGACGAGATACTTCCCCAGGAACCATTCGAGCAAGCCGAACGCAAGGACGACGATACCGGAGATCACGCCGAAAACCAGCGCCCGGTTCACGACAAAGCCGACGTTGAGGACGCGATGCCGGAGGATGGCGTACGTCGTGCCGATCGGCACCGCGATCAGCGTCAGCGGCAGGAAGATCCAGCGCTCTTCTGGCGCACCGGACGCTTCGAGCGCGACGCCGGTCAGCAATCCGGCGAAGCCGATCGCGAGGGAGAACGAGATCCAATGCAGGCGGTGCCGCTCCGCGGGCGTCGCCTCGCGCGAACCGAGCACGAAACCGACAGCGATGAACGCCATCATGAGCAGCGTGTACGCGGTGAAGACGAGGTTGGGATCGACCGGCAGATCGATGTTGGTCAAGTAGTACAGGGAGCTCGTCGCGAACCCCAACGGTGCCGCCACCGCGAGCGCATACGGGCAGGCGCGCTCGGCGAGCCGGCGCAGACCGCCGCTGCTGGGGCGCGGGAAGATGGTCGCGAAGACGGCCGCCTGTTCGAGCGCGAAGAACACCGCGACCGGGCGCGTGATGTCGAGCGTCGCAGTGACGATCGGCGGATACCACGGCGTTCGGCCGATGAACCCGAACGCGAAGGCGATGAAGAAGTTCGCGAGCGCGCGCGCCGCGCGGAGATCGGGCCGCCGCACGACGATCAACAGCGCGAGCGCGAGCATGACGATGCGCAGCGTTTCGTAGATGGCGAGAATCGCCGGGCCGATTCCCGTTTCTTTCGTCGAACCGGCGGCGACGAGCGTCACGGCGCGGGTGCGCCCGTCGCGCTCGTCGCCGACGACGACGCGGTCACCCTCCACCGGCCGGGTGAAGCGCACGCGGCTGGTCAGGTCGCCCGGCGCCACCGTGAGCTTATCGCCCGGTTCGATTCCCGCCCGCGCCGCGGGTGAGTCCGGAGCGACCGAGACGACGATGTCGCCTCGCGGGCGCATGTGCAGCCCGTAGGACCCGCCGCTCTCATCGGCGTTCAGCAGATCGCCGATGACGATCGCGAGGGTCACGACGATGGCGGCGGTCGCGCAAACCTGCCAGAGCCGGACTCCCATATGGCGCGGTTCCCGTCGTCCGGCGCTGCGGCCTGGGCGGGCGCGCTTAGTTCGGGACGTTCCCCGGCGTGAGGAGCTGGGCGATCGCCCGGAAGAGCGCCTGCATCGGGTTGTCCTTCCCGATCGGGATGTCGGAGTTGACGAGTATCACGATCGTCGCGTCCCTGCTCGGCAGGTAGTAGCCGCCGCTGTTGTAGCCGGGCACCTCGCCGCTCTGTCCCAGCCAGCCGCTGTCGCTGCCGATACCCATTGCGTACTTGCGCGCCGGCGTGTTCGGCGGCAGCGTCACCCAGGTCAAGCGCTGCTTCTGCATCGCGGGCGAGATCAGAGACCCGGTCGTGTATGACCTAACCCAGACGCGCAGGTCGGAGAGTGTCGAGATCAGCGCGGCCGCCGCGAAACCCCAACTCGGATTCCAGTTCGTCGCGTCCGTCTTCGCGCCGTCCGCCGTCTGTTCGGTGACGCCGGACGCATACGGCGGCGGCAGCGCCGTACCGGCCGGCCAGCTCGTCTGCTTCAAACCGAGCGGCCGATAGAGCTTCTCGGCAAAAACGTCCTGGATCTTACGGTGCGTGACGGCCTCGATGATCAGCCCCAGCAGGACGGCATTCGTGTTGCTGTATTGCCAGCCGGTCCCTGGAGCGAAGGCGGGCTTGTGCGCGAAGGCGACGTTGAGGAGTTCGCGCGGCTTCCACGGCGCCTTCGGGTCGGCTTGAACTTTCTGCCGGAAGCTCGCGTCGTCCGAGTAGTTGAACAGACCGCTGGTCATGGCTGCGAGCATGCGCAGCGTGATGTGCCTGCCGTTCGGGACGTAAGAGACATACTTGGAGACCGGGTCGTCGAGCCCGACCTTCTTCGCGCCGGCGAGTTCCAACAGGACCGTCACGGTGAAGGTCGTCGTGATATCGCCGATGCGAAAGCGGTTGGCGACGACCATCGGCGCACCGGTCGACGCGTCGCTCGATCCCCGCGCGACGACGTATGTCCCGCCGGGGAACCACAGCCCGACGACGACGCCGGGGGCCTTCGACGTACCCAGCCACGTCGTGATCGCCATGTCGAGCTTCTCGCGCGTGGCGGGCGGGAACGTCGCTATCGCGACCGGAGGGACGATGGCCCGCCGGCTCGGGGCGCCGCCGCGCGCGCCTGCGGTCAGTGCCGCGAGCGCGGCGACCGCGGCGAACGTGCTGACGACGAATCGAGACATGAACCCTCCGGACCGGCCACGCTTCGACGGCGCGGCGCGGCTCACTGCTTCGTGCGGGGACCGGGGGGTGCGGCGCACGTTAACCGGTTCGTAACCTCGTATCTCTTATAAGGAGGTGGTGACCCTTCCACGCCCTTTTTTTAAGGAGCATTGAATGGCTAGTCTCTCGATCACCGCGAACAACCAGACGCGGTCGCTGAACGTCGCTGAGGTGACGCACGAGTTCGACGTGAAGCAAGCGCAGAAGGGCGGCATCTGTCAATATTGGCAGGCGGGGAAGAATGCGCTCGAGATCCTCATGGGCACGGCGAGTCCTTGGCTGAAGGTCGCCATCGGACTCGTCATCGCCGCGGGCGATGCCGCCTGCCCGACCTGAACCGGCGGACCGCACTCATCGAAATTCACTGCCCCGGCTCGAAGGAGATGCTCACCATGGACAGACTGATCAAGTCGGCGATCACCCCGTTCGTCATCGCCGCTGCATTCCTGGTCTTGGCGCCGATCATGCACGAAAAAGCGACATCGGTCGGGGCGCAGAGTATGAAAGGCAACCCGGCATGCCAGTCGTCGGGCATCCCGATGTTCGCGCTGGCCAACGTCAGCCCGGCCGGCGCGTCACCGAGTCCCACCGCGACGCCGGCCGTCAACTTCTACAACCTCGACTATTGCGGGTATACCCTGCAGTCCTACCCGGACCCTAAGCTCACGGGCGTGACCCACTGCGAGTTGCTGGACTCTCAGGGTCTCCTCGTGACACAGTTCTACTACGACCCGGCGATGTACGACACGGAAGGGACGAACCCGGCGAAGCCGATCGCTAGTCCCCCGAGCTGTTCTCACTGACCCGCGCGTCCAAGACCCTCGCCAGTTGCAGCCGCGATCGGATCTTGAGCTTGCGGTAGATCGATGTCATGTGGTGTTCGACGGTCCGTTCGCTCAACGTGAAGATCGCGGCGATTTCCTGGTTGGTCCGTCCATCGACGGCATGGCGCGCGATCTCGGCCTCGCGCCGGCTGAGAAGAGGTCGCCGCGACGCCTTGTCGCGCGTCCGTTCGATGCGCTCGAGATCCGCCACGGACCCCATCTCGCGGTAGAGCTCGATCGCTTCGCCGTCGCGGCCGAGGAGTTCGTACGCTTCCGCGAGCGGCCGTCGCGCGCCGGTCCGCTCGAACAGCGGCACGGCGGCGTGAGCGTGGCGGCGCTGTTCCTCGGGATCGCCGGCGCGCCGCGCGCGGCACGCGTCGAAGAGGTGTCCGTAGGCCCGGATGCGATCGTTGGGCCGGTGCTCGGTCGACGCGCGCAGCAGCGCGCTGGCGCGCTCGACCTCCTCGTCGGGGCTGATGCGCGCGATCAGCACGAGCGTCGGCAGGTTGCTCCACACGTCGGTCATCATCTCGAGCGTCCGCCGCAACAGCGACTGGGCGGTCGCGAGATCGCCGCGGGCCAACGCGAGCCGAGCGTAGGCCGCCGCGAGCGGTCCGAAGCGCGGGGACTCGCCCGACGCGGCCGCGAGTTCGATCGTCGTCGGATCGTCGCAGCGCTTCAGCAGCGCGTCTTCGCCGAGCGCGAGCGCGACCGGGATTCCGGCCGTCGCGATTGCGATCCGCACCATCGCGGAGTCCATCCCGCTGCGCAGGACGGCATAGAGCGCGTCGCGCGCCTCGCCGAGCCGCCCGTATTCGAAGCACGCGTCGGCATAGGCGAGCCGAGCGTACGACGCCATCGCCAGCAGCGAGTGGCTGTCGCCCGCGTCCAGTGCCTTGTCGAAGTAGTCGGACGCGAGGACGCGGTCGCCGATCTCCACCGCCAGCGACGCGAGGTTGTAGCACGTCGTAACATATTTCTCGGGGTCCGAGATCGACGACGCGCCGCGCACCGCCCGCTCGGCCGCTTCGCGCCAGACGGCGAGATCGCCGTCGAGGAACGCCACTACCGCGCGCGCATTGTGATACACGACCGACTCCGACGGCGTCGGGACACCGTCGAGCGCGTCGGCCGCGTCCAGGCAACGCGCCGCCTGGGCCGGGTCGCCGCTCATCGCCGCGTACTCGGCCAGATTCAGCAGCGCTCGTAACAGAATCGGGTCGGCCGGATAGAGCGGCCCCGCGAGCGCCACCGCCTTTTGACTCGCCCCGACCGCGTCGCCCATCGCCGCCCGGCGCAGGGCGACGCCGGCCATGTCGATGTAGGTGCGCGCGAGCATCCCGGGATTGTGCGATCGCTCGTAATACCCGACGGCGGCAGCGAAATGGCGGTCGGCCTCGTCCAGGTTTCCGATCAGATAGTACGCGTGACCGGCCTTGCGCCCCACGCGCGCGACGGCCTCGGCGTCGAGACCGAGGCCGGCGAGCGATGATTCGTAGAGCGCCGCGGCGTCGGCGAAGGCGGAGAACGTCGCCGCGTGGTCGCCGGCGACCTCAGCATGAAATGCAGCCTTCTCGGGTTCGCCGGCCTCCCGCCAGCGGTAGGCCAGTTCCGTCGCGTGCGTCTCGGCCCCGCCGCGGACCGCCTCGAGCGAATCCGCAACGTGCCGGTGCACCTCGCGTACCAGAGCGGGCAGCGCGTGGCCCCCGATGATCTGACGCGTCAGTTCGTGCCGAAACTGGAACCAATCGACCTGACGCGGATCGGCGCTGAGGACGTTCGCGTTGCAGCCCGCGCGCAGCGCGTTTTGGACCGCCGGCCCGGCGGCTCCCGTCAACCGCTCGAGGTCGCGCGCGTTGAAGCGCCGCCCGATCACCGCCGCGGTTTCGATGAGCGGGTATCTGCTCGTCGGGCAGCGCGGCGAGCCGCGCGCGGACGGCATGGTCGAGCGAAAGCGGCAGCCCGGCGGCGATCGCGTCGGGCAGTTCGACCGCGTGTTTGGTCAGCTCTTCCAAGAAGAGCGGGTTGCCCTCGCCGAGCGCGCAGATCTGCCGCCGGGCGTCGGCCGGCAGACGCATCGGCGCCGGCACCGCGGAGTCGATCAGAGCGAGCGCGGCGGCCTCGTCGAGCGGTTTGAGCTCGAGATGAAACGCGCCGTGGCCGCGCCCGACGTCGCCCAGCGCCGCGTGCAGTGGGTGACGGCGGTCGACGTCCTCGCCGCGATACGTCCCGACGAGGCAAATGCGGAGATCCGCCAAGGCGGGCGCGATGAAGCGCAGGAGGTCGAGACTTCCGGCATCGGCCCAATGCAGATCCTCGAGCACCAGCAGCGCCGGCTGTTTGGCGCTGAATCGCATGAACGTCTCGCGGGCGGCCTCGAACATCCAGCGCTTCTGCAGATCCTCGTTGTCGGTCGACTCGACGACCGGCAGACTGAGGGTCGGCACGAAGGAGCGCAGCGCCGTGCGCAGGTGCGGTGCCGGCGGCGCCGCCGGCTCGAAGACCGCGAGCATCGTCTGTAAGAGCGAGCAGAACGGGCCATAGGGGCTCCGCGCGAACTCGAGGCACTGACCGAACGCCGACATGGCGACCTGGGCCGCGCCCCGCGCCCGGACCTCGGTCAGCAGACGGGTCTTGCCCGAGCCGGCCTCGCCCGCGAGCAGCGTGACGGACCCCTCGCCCTCGGCGGCCGCCCGGATGCGGGCCGCGAGGAAGTCGAGTTCCTCGGCGCGTCCCGCGAACGCGCGCGCGAACACGGGCGCCGCCCGCGGGATCGCGCGCTTCACGGCATGGGCCCCCCAACGGGCGATTCGGGCCGAAATTGGGTGGCAGCACGGATACCGGGCCGGTCACTCATTCGGTAGCCTGCCATCACAATACCGCATTCGGACGAACGAAAGGACGCAGCCGTGATGCCCGTCTTTGTAGAGGAAAAGCAAACCCTTTCCGACGCTTCTGCCGGCGTCACAGTCTTCTCCTGGTGGGACGGCGAGCATCGCCGGCTCGAGGTGTTCTTGCCGAACGGCGAGGCCGCCGAGGGGAGCGCGCGCGCCTCCGCGATCGCTTCCGTCCTATGGGGGTTTCCGGCGCAGGGCCGCGACTGGCTGCGCAACTCATCGCAGCCCTCGTGCGGCTTCATCATCGGGGTGACCCAATCGCACGCCGCGCCGCAGGTCTACGCGCGCATCGACTTCGCGCCGAGCCTGCACGGCAAGCGCGACGCCGTCCTGCGGGAAGCGCTCGCCGTCGCGGGCCGGGTCGGCATCGGCGCGCTGCGCGACGTCGTCACCCAGCTTGCCGCCGGCGCCGACGAACCGATCCGCGTGAGCCTGTCCCACCGCGTGCTCATGGTCGCTGGACAACCGGTCCAGGTCACGGCACGCGAGTTCGACGTGCTGATCGCGATCGCGCTCAATCGCCGTCCGATCTCGACCGACGCGCTCGTCGACCGGATCTGGCCCGAGGTCGACTCCGCGCGCAGCAGCGCGTGCCTGCGCGTCCTCGTGCACCGGCTGCGAGCGCGCGCCGGGCGACGCGACATCGTCGTGTGCCAGCGCGGACGCTGGAGCCTGGGCCCCAGCGTCTCGGTCGATCTGTGGGAGTGGGAGAAACTGCTGCACGAGGCGCGGGCGATGCCGTTGACGGCGGCAACCCGGATGAAACTCACCGAAGCGTACCACGAACTGCTGGGCGCAAACACGGGTTCGTCGAGCGCCGCGACGCTCGCGGCCGACGCGGAACAAGCGGTGTCCGACCTGCTTCGCAAGATCGCGCCGATGCTGGTCGAGGAAGCGCTGCTGCGCGGCGACACGACCTCGGTGCTCGAGATCTCGCGCGCGATCCTCGCGATCGATCCCTACGCTGAGGTGTGGCACGAATCCATCGTGAAAGCCCACCTGCGGGTCGGCAACAACCGCGCGGCGCGCGGCCACCTCGCGGAATACGCTTCCATGCTGGACGCCGAGTTTGGGCTCGGGCTTCCCAAGCACTTCGAGAGCCTCGTCGAGGCCAAGCTCGCCTAAACGCGAGCCCCGAGTGTGTCAACAAGCTTGTTGACACACTCGGGCCGATCCGTTATGATGGCGCCGTATGAAGGCGCAGGCTCTCGACACGGTCTTCGATGCGCTGGCCAGCAGTAACCGGCGCGAGATCCTCACGCGCCTCGCGCGTGGGGCGATGACGACGGCCGAGGTCGGGCGCCATTTCCCGTTCACGAAGCAGGCGCTGAGCCGCCACATCGCCCTGCTCGAAGACGCCGGCCTGATCTCGCGCACGACGGCGTACGGCGGCGTGCGCGAGTTGACGCTCGTGCCGCAACCGCTCGACGGGGTAGCGAACTGGGTCAATCACTTGCGGCGCGGCTGGGCGGCCAGCCTCGACCGGCTCGACGACGTGTTGAGAGGCAACGATGCGTGAATCGATTGCACTCGAGCGCGACTACGAAGTAACGCCGCACCGCCTATTCGAGGCATGGACCAACGTCGACGTGTTGCGGCGCTGGTTCGGTTGCAGCACCGACATGCTGTGGACGATCCACGCGTGGGACGCGCGCCCGGGCGGCGCCCTCCACGTGAGCCTGCAGTTCGATCGCGGTCTCTACGAGGTGCGCGGCCGCTTCGTGACCGTCGACGCACCGCACCACCTCCGCTACGATTGGGAAAACGGCGAGGTCATCGACGTCGTCATCGAACCGCACGGCACGGGCAGCCGTCTGCGTCTCGTGCACGAGTACGACGCCGACGAGCAGAAGCGCGCGATCCTGTCGGGCGGCTGGAACGCGTCCCTCGAGCAATTACGAAGCGCTTGGGTCGACGTTCGCGCGTGATGGCAGTCGTCGGCGCCGTCGCCGGCGTCGTCGTGCTGGCGGTCGTCGTCGTCTTGCTCGTCGCCGCGAGCCGGCCGGGAACGATCGACATCGAACGCACGATCTCGATCGACGCGAAGCCCGGTGACGTTCTACGCACTGGTCGCCGACCTGCGCCGCTGGCCCGACTGGCAGCCGGACGATGAAAGCGACCCTTCCGCGGCGCGGACGTTCGGCGGCCCCGCGAGCGGCGCCGGCGCGACCGCGCAGTGGAACGGCAAGCGCGGCGCGGGAACGATGCGCCTGACACAGACGGTGCCGGATCGCGAGGTCACCGTCGTGGTCGATTTCGTCAGACCGTTCACGGCGCACAACGTCAACGTGTTGCAACTCGAGCCTGCGGGACCCGGCACGACCGTCACGTGGCGCTGGCACGGTCAACTGCCGTACGTCGCAAAAGTGATGGGCGTCTTCGTCGACATGAACGGCGCGCTCAGCAAGCACTTCGAGAGCGGCCTCGCCAAACTGAAGACGGTCGCCGAGCGTCCGAGGGGCTAGGGTCGGAAGGGTCTCGCGAAAAACCCGGTGGAGAAGCTTCGCCGAGGAGGACCGAGATGGCCGAGCGACCCCGCCGCTACCGGGACGCGATCGTCCCCCACATCTACGTCGAAGGCGCCTCCGCCGCAATAGCGTTTTACAAGCACGCGTTCGGCGCGATCGAACTGTTCCGGATCGTTCGGCCGGACGGCACGATCCTACACGCCGAACTGTCGATCCGCGGATCCGTCGTCATGATCGGCGACCCGGACGACGAACTCTACGGCGAACCGCAGGCCTTGGGTCGCTGCAGCGCGAGCCTGCACATCATGATCGACGACAACGCCGCGCTGCTGCAGCGCGCGGTGGAGGCGGGGGCCGAACAGATCCAGGCGCCGACCGAGATGTTCTACGGCGCGAGTTCCGCGAGTCTGCGCGATCCGTTCGGCCACGTGTGGGTCCTGTTGTCGTGGCATCAGGACCTCGAACCCGCCGAGATCGAACGCCGGGCACGGACGCTCGCGACCGAAAGCGGCGCGCCGTAGCTCCTGGTCGATCAGCGCAAGTCGAGTTCCATGTACGTCGGCGACGCGTAGTCGACCGGGCCGTAGGGCGCACACTCGGCAAAGCCGAGCGACCGGTCAAGCGCGTAGGCCGCGCCGAGCCGCTCCTTGTCGGTGTCGAGCACCGCACGCTCGTAGCCCGCCGCGCGCGAGAACGACAGCGCGGTCGCGACGAGGCGCCGCGCCAGTCCGCGCCCCCGATGGCTGTCGCGCACGTAGAGGCGCATGACGACCGCGGTCGTCGGGTCGAGCCGCGTCACGCAGATGCAACCGGCGGCGGCCGTTGCGTCCGCCGCCACGAACGCGGCGTTCGGATCGGCGTACTGCGCGCGCACCGCTTGAAGGTCGCCGACGATGCCGTGTCTGAGGTCCGGCGGCAAGCCGGCCTCGTACTCGAGCAAGAGCGCATGGAGCCGTCGATGACCGACATCGTCTCCCACCCGGTAGACTTCCACGCGGACGGCTTCGACCGGCGCCGCGACCCTCTTGCGTCCGCGCATGGAGACTGAACGCGGCGCCGTCTCGGAGGCGCTCGCGAGGCGCTGGAACTGGGGCGCATTTTTGCTGCCCTGGCTCTGGCCGTTTTGGCACGGCGCGCCGTGGCTCGGACTCGCCGCGTTGCTCGGCATCTTCTTCGCCCCGTGGATCGCGCCGGCGCTCGTCACCATCGGCGTCGCCGTGTATCTCGGGCTGCGCGGCGGGGAGATCGCGGTACGCCAGCGCGCGTACGCCGGCGACGACGACTACCGCACCGTAGAGCGCGCCTGGGCGGTCGCGGGGACGATCGTTGCAGTTGCGTCCGTTCCGGTGACGATCGGCAGCATCTTTCTCGGCTACTTGATCGGCGCGATGGTGACGCCGTCACGCTGAGGCCCTCGCGCGCGCCGCAAGGCGTGGATCGCGCTTCCGCGCAGCGACCTGCGGGAGCGGGCGACCGGCACCAGATCGACGACCTGCGCGTCGCAGCGTTGCGGCATTAGTAACCGCGCTGTAACCGGCCACCGCTAGTCTGCCTCCAAGCCGGTCCCACTCGACCGGCGAGGAGGTTATCGTGCGAAAGCGACTAGCGGTTTTGGCCGCCGTCGGACAACTCTGCATCTCGGCCCCGGTGATTGCTCAACCGGCCGCATACCCCGCCGTCACCGTGGTCCGCGGGTTTGGGGCACAGATCTATCTCGTCGCGACGCCGGCACCGGTACCGGGGGCGCCCCAGGTCGACACCTGCGGGATGACCTTCTCGCAACCGTCCCCGTCGCCGTCGCCCACCGGAGCAGCGAAGACCGGTCCGATGTTGGCGGCCGAGAGCTCGGCGCCGGAACTCGCCGCTCATACCATGTGGCTGGGGAACAGTGCCGCGGATGGACACTGCAACGCGGCCTACCTGGCGGCGTCGACAAAGGGCTTCGAGATCGATTTTGCGGTCTATCCGTTCAAAGCGCAGCCCAACGCGCAGCTGACGCTGATCGACAACACGCCCTTCTACAATGAGCCCTACGTCGACATGAGCATCTGCCGCGACGGGGAGCAGAAGTGCACGCTCCGTTACGAAATCAACCTGCTCGGCCACCTCTACGCGGAGCAGCACGAGCGCAGAACACCCTCCGTGCCGGCGAAAGTCACTCAACTCAAGGCAAAGGGCTGCCCGCCGCCCGCGCCGAGGACCGAGATGAACGCTCCCAATCGCCGCCCCAATGCGGCGATAACGTCTTCGCCGCGTCCGTCGTCGTGCCGTGGCAGTATCTCGATCTCCCCACCGATAGCCAGGCCCACAACGTCAAAGTGAGCCTGCAATACGTCGGCGGCCAGCAAGAACAATTGGCCGCTCAGGTCAAGACCGTGTCGATCGCCGTCAACCCGGCGTTCAGCGGCAGCGCGCCCGATCCGCTATTGACGCCCGGAGTCGACGATCATCGCTATGGAGCGATGAGCGTTTACTATCGTAACGCCAGTCCCGGAACGACGCCGCCGCCGAGTCAAGACGCGCCGGTCCAGTCGGGCACGCCGATACCGGTGAAGCTGTTCAAATCGGCCCGAAGCACCTGCGCCTCTCGCGCGCTGGCCGATTCCGAACGGCGATATCAGCGCCCCGCTAACGCAGGATGTCAACATCGCCGGGACCTTTTCGCAGAACGGCGCCTTCGTGCAGGCCGTGCAGAACGCGGTCCAGGGCGTGGTCGCGGCTAAGGCGCTCGCCACCCCGAACCCCCTGCCGAGCATCTGTCCTACGTGCGCGACGTTCCAGGCCATCAACGCTTCAACGTTCAACACGCTGAAGGGCAGTGCGGCCGGGCTCCTGCTGCCGTCAACGTCGCTCGGTTCCGACGACTCGCCGTTTTCCTTCGCGACGCTCGGCGACCTCATCGCGGGTGGAACCGCGGTGGTCTCGGACGGCCCGACCACCGTCGGGTTCCTGCGCTCGCAGTTGAGCAACAGTTCGCCGCAAGCGTTCACCGACACCGCCGTCGGACTCACCAACCAGCAGGGCGCGTCGAGCGTCAGTTTCGTCGGCGTTTCGGTCGAACGCACGCCGTCTCCGGTTCCGTCCGTTCCGCCGCATACGGCGACGCCGGCGCCCACGAAGATCACGATCCCCTACCTCACCACCTTCGCACTAGCCGCGCAGGGCAGCAACGTCGCGACCGACGACGTCGCGCATACGTCGACGACGGTTAACTGGTTCGGTCGAGCCGCCTACGACGCGACGGACCGAGCCCTGAACGCGTTCGGTGCCGGACAGTTGCAGTACTCGGCACCGACGGGCCGCGGCAACCTGTTTACGGGAACCGCCCTGGCCGGCTATCGCCAGATCGATCAAGGCTACAACGAGCTGGACGGCGTCCAAACGAGCCTGCCCGGCGTCAGCGGAGCGCTTGCGACGATCGATCTAGCGCTCAAGCACGGCGCCGCAACGCGGGCGCAACGGCCGTCTCCTTCGCCATCGGCAACGCCGGTGCCGCCGGCGCCGTTCAGCGGATCACCCAACGCGTTCCTCGACCTGAAGCTGACGGCCAACGCGTACTACTCGCCGACAAATCAGAATCGGACGCTCGGAGCGGCGGCGTCGTGGGCCGTCAAGCAGCCAGTTCTCGCTGACCGGCAACGCCTCGTGGTCGACGCAGACGGCGGCGCTCGTCGCAGCGACTTCGCTGAGTTCGCAGTTGGGCGACTCGCCGCTACAAACCGCGATCAACCAATTGCCGGCAAGCCAGCGCACGACCGCGTTTGGCGGCAAGGACTACGTCCTTGGCGCTTCCTATTCGTATCCGTTCACCGCCGATAGGGCGCAATACGCCAAGATCGGCGCCGGGTACGACTTCGACCACATCGCCCCGTCGTGTATGTCGACAACTCTGACGCTCCACGAAGGCACGAAGCTCGTCCCTCAGTCAGGCATCTTCTGCAAGATCAATGCGCCCCAGGACCTGCCGCTCGTCAACGGCTCGCTCGTCGTCGGCCCCGTCGTCCTCGCCGGATACTACGCTCCGACGTTCTATCAGGGACAGCGTCTTCGACCGACCGCGTCTACAGCGCCATTCTTTCGTACAAGATCACTCCCTGCGACAGCGTCACGGCAAGCTCGTCGAACGACTCCGCCACGCTGGGCAGCACC